>NZ_JBFBBR010000003.1:0-155556 GCF_040682795.1 Streptomyces sp. NPDC051105
GGCACGAGCAGCGCGCGGTACGCCGGATCATCGGTGACGAGCAACCGTACGCCGGGCAGTTCGAGGCCGGCGAGGAGAGGCAGATGAGCCCGCGCCCCTTTCAGGGGCGTCAGTCCCCGCGCCCCTCAAGGGGCGCGGGGAACTGCGCGAACAACCACGATGGCGCCGCACAGGGCGAACCCCCCGCAACCCCCTCAAGGGGCGCGGGGAACTGCGCGAACAACCACGACGGCGCCACACAGGGCGAACCCCCCGCAACCCCCTCAAGGGGCGCGGGGAACTGCGCGACCAGCCCCCGCGGCGCCGCACAGGGCGAACCCGCCGCAACCCCCTCAAGGGGCGCGGGGAACTGCGCGAACAACCACGACGGCGCCGCACGGGCGCAACCGCCGCCCCCGCAAGGGGCGCGGGCTACCGCGAAGGCGCCGCACCCGTGAAGCGGCCGGCACGGCCGCTCTCAGAACAGGCTGAGCAACGCCTCCGCCGGGTCCGTCAGGCCGGTCTCGCCGTCCGGCAGGGGGAGTTCGAACCACACGGTCTTCCCGCGTGGCGTCCGGCGTGAGCCCCACGCCGCGCTCAGCAGCCCGACCAGTTGGAGCCCCCGCCCGCCCTCGTCGGTGTCACGGGCGCGCCGGCGCCTCGGCTGGACCAGGCCGGAGTCCCACACCTCGCACACCAGGGTGCGGTCGAGGAGGAGGCGGAGCCTTATCTCGCCCTCGCCGTACCGCAGCGCGTTGGTGACCAGCTCGCTGACCAGCAGCTCCGTCGTGTCGACCAGCGGCTCCAGGTCCCAGCTGAGCAGCTGACCGCGCGCGTACTCACGGGCGCGGCCCACACTGCGCGGCTCGCGCGGCAGCGTCCAGTCGCCTACCGACCCGGCCGGCAGCCCCTGTACACGTGCCATCAGCAACGCGATGTCGTCCTCGCCGTGGTGCGTGTCGAGGGTGCTCAGGACGTGGTCGCAGACGTCCTCGAGGGGCTGGGAGGGATCCGTGAGCGCCCCTACGAAGGCCTGGAGCCCCTCGTCGAGGGGATGGTCGCGGGATTCGACCAGGCCGTCCGTGTAGAGGGCGAGCAGCGCGCCCTCGGGGAGTTCGACCTCGACCTCCTCGAAGGGCTCGCCGCCGACGCCGAGCGGCATGCCGGGGGGCACGTCGAGCATCAGCGCGTCCTCCCCGGGCTCGACGAGCACCGGCGGCAGATGGCCGGCGTTGGCGAACGTACAGCGCCTGGTGACCGAGTCGTAGACGGCGTACACGCAGGTCGCGAGGTAGACCTCGGAGAGGTCGGCGTCGCGGGGCTGGCGGCCCGTGCGGGTGGCCTGCTGGACTCCGCCGGGGGTGCCGAGGCCGCGCGCGATCTCGTCCAGGGCCGAGAGGACCTCGGCGGGTTCGAGATCGAGAAGGGCCAGGGTACGGACCGCCGTGCGGAGTTCACCCATCGCGACCGCCGCGCGCAGCCCCCGGCCCATCACGTCGCCGACCACCAGCGCCGTGCGGTGGCCGGGGAGTTCGATGACGTCGAACCAGTCGCCGCCGACCTCGGTCGCCGCGTTGCCGGGCAGGTAGCGGCAGGCGATGTCCAGCCCCGAGGCCTCCGGGTCGCCGGGCGGGAGCAGGGACCGTTGCAGTATCAGCGCGCGTTCGTGCTCGCGCCGGTACAGGCGCGCGTTGTCGATGCAGACGGCCGCGCGGGCCGCCAGCTCTACGGCGAGGTCCCGGTCGCGGTCGCCGAACGGCTCGCTGCCCTTGGTGCGGGCGAACTGGGCGAGGCCGACGACCGTGTCGTGGGCGACCATCGGGACGGCGAGGGTGGACTGCACGAGGCCGCCGTCCTCGGCCGGCACGTGCTGCGGGCGGGCGGTGCGCAGGGCGTCCGCGCAGGGCGAGTTGAAGGGGTAGTGGTGGACCGCGCCGACGGCGACCGGGGCGCCGCCGCCCACGAAGGGCGCGTCGGAGACCGCGCTGGCGAAGGCGACCCGGCGCAGCTCCGCGCTGCCGTCGGAGAGTCCGGGCGGCCGCTCGTCGCCCGCCAGCAGGCCCTGGTAGAGGTCGACGGTGGCGAGGTCGCAGAAGCCGGGCACGACCACGTCGAGGAGTTCGCGGGCGGTGGTCTCCAGGTCGAGGGAGTTGCCGATCCGGGCGCCCGCCTCGTTGAGGAGGGCGAGATTCCGCCGGGCCGCGGCGGCCTCGCGGGCGGCGGCGCGGCGGGCGGTGATGTCCAGGCCGAGCCAGGCGATGCCGATGGGTCGGCCGGTGCCGCTGTGCACCCGGTAGAGGTTGATGGACCAGTGCCGGCGCTCCTCGGAGCCCGGCACGAACCCCGTGACGTGCATGTCCGTGATGGAGTTGCCGGTCTCCAGGACCCGGCGCAGGGTGGCCGCGACCCGCTCGGCCTCGGAGCGCGGCAGATAGTCGTGGACGCCCTTGCCGCGGTGGTCGTCGGGGCTGCCGCCGAAGATGGAGGAGAACCGCACGTTGGCGCGGCGGATCCGCAGGTCGGGGTCGATCAGCAGGAAGCCGAACGGAGATTGACCGAATATCGACTGCGAGGCGGCGAGGTCGGTCTCGATGCTGCGTAGGGTGCGGACGTCGACCACTATGCACACGGCCGCGTTCTCGCCCTCGGCGGTGCGGGTGGGCATGACGTAGACCTCGGCGAGGCCCTCCTCACCGCGCTCGCCGTCCACCGTGTCGGGCATCCGGAACGGGACCACACCGGTCCACTCCCGCCCGTCCAGGATCTCGGCCATCTTCCGCTGGCCGCGCTCGCGCAGGTCCGGGTCTATGAACGCCTCGATCGGATCCATGCCGACGGCGCGTTCCGCGGGGATGCCGAAGATCTGCTCGGCGCGCAGGCTCCACTGGTCGACCAGGCCGCCGGCGCCGATGGAGAACGAGGCGACCTTGATGTAGTCGTAGATCGAGCCGGGTGGGCTGCTCTGCCACATGGCGTCGCCGGGGGCCGCGGCTGTCTCCGCGGTCCCCGCCCTCGCACCGTCCGACGGGTCCTCGGACTCCGTGGCCTTAGCTGGTATCTCGCTCACGCGAACCGTCCCCTCCAGCTCACCGCACCCGGCACCGGTCACCGGGGGCGGCTGCCCGCAGTATCCAGCACTACGGCGCCGCCTGACACGGTGTTCACGATCACAGCACGGTCCCGACGATTTCCGGACCGGACCGTGACAACACTTCCAGTCTTCTAACCAGGGAACACGCCATCGAATCACGCACTCCGGCACCCGTTCCCCGGCCGCTCCCACGAGTGGACGTCGTAGCGCTGCGTGTACACCCCGTTCACCCCGCCCGGCCGGGTACCGCCAGCTCGAACCAGACCGTCTTCCCGGTGTCGCCGGGCCGGGTACCCCAACTGCGCGAGGAGCCGGCGACCAGCTGGAGACCGCGGCCGCTCTCGTCGTCGAGGCCGGCGGGGCGCTCGAGCGGCGGGTCCGGGAGCGGGTCGGAGACCTCTACCCGGAGGGTGTCGCCGAGGCCGACGGGGCGGACCAGGCGGACGCCGATGGGGCCGGTGGCGTGCCGGAGCGAGTTGGTGACCAGCTCGCTGACCAGCAGGGCGGCGATGTCGGCGAGGCCGTCGAGACCCCAGCCGGTCAGTTGGTCACGGACCGCGGTCCGGGCGGTGCGCACGGCACCCGGTTCCGCGGGAAAGGTCCACTCGGCGGTGTCACCTTCGGTGTCGATCACACCGATCACTTCCCAGTCGCATCGCTGGCCGCGAGCCCACCCATGTCCGGTTTCGTGGGGTTAATGGGCACATACCCGGTTACCGGGATGCAGTACCGCACGGGAGGGCGCACTGTGGCCCGAACGGCGCACAGGAAGAGGGCCGAGCGCCCAGGGGGTAGGGGGTGCGGCTGTGGGGGGGTGCGGTGCCGCGTGGGCTTGTCGCGCGGTTCCTCCCCCAGCCTTCGGCCGGGGGTACCCCCAGCGCCCCTATTCGTCGGGGCTTCGCCCCGTACTCAACCGGTCGGCCACCTCACGCACCGCCGGCACGTCCTGGTCCAGCCAGTTCACGTCCCAGAGTTCGTCCGGGGTCAGCCACCTCAGCTCGTCGTGGTCCTGGAGGGGCTTCGGGGCGGGGGAACCCGGGCGCGGGGCGGCCGTCCACACCTGAAGGACGTACGGCTCCCGCAACGGCCACTCCCCCGGCACCCGCGTCATCGGCTCCGCCTCCACGCCCAGTTCCTCGCGCAGTTCGCGCACCAGGGCCTGTTCGGGGGTCTCGCCGGGCTCGACCTTGCCGCCGGGCAGTTCCCAGCGGCCGGCCAGTTCCGGGGGTGCGCTGCGGCGGGCCGCGAGCAGGCGGCCGGCGTCGAGCAGGGCGGCTCCGACCACCACGATCCGTTCGCTCATGGCCCGGAGCCTACGGGAGGCGGCGCGGGATCAGTTGCGCGCGCCGTCCCCGCCGAGGCCGATGCGTTCGACCCAGTAGAGCTGCTTGTGTCCGCGGTCGTCGAGACTGTCGGCGATCTTCTGCGCCTCGGCCCGGGTCGCGTACCGGCCGACGCGGTAGCGATTGCCGTTGTCGTCCTGCCGTATGACGAGCCAGGGGAGAGAGACCGTACCTTCCGTCATCGCGCCCCTCCGTTTCTCCCGGCTCCCGCCCATCCCCGCCCCGCTAAGGAAACCGCACTCCGCATATGCCCGAGCGTACGCCTAACCTTTACGCAGCGAATACGGCTTTTCACAAAGAGGTACGCAACCAGCCAGAACGGTGGGGGCGCACGATGACGAACGCGCCGTTCGGGCATCCGGCACCACGAGTCGGAGGCATACCGCGGACAGCCCGGGCCACCTGCGGGAACGGCCGGATCGCAGCGGCCGGGTCCAGGCCCTGACAGAGACCGTGGAGACGTCAACTATCGCAAGGGTGTGCGCTACTTCACGGGGAGGTGGTACGCGGCGCGGTACCGGTCGGCCGGGATGACGACGTCGGCGGTCTCCACCGGACGGCCGGAGGCGAAGTACGTCCGCTGGATCACCAGGACGACATGACCGGGGACGCCACCCAGGGTGAGCAGTTCCTCGGCCAGGCCGGGGCGGGCGCCGACCTCCTCGGTGACGTTGTCCACGATGACGTCGATGGCCCGCATCCGCTCGACCACGCCCATGCCGCCCAGGGGGCCCTCCTCGGGCAGCATCACCGGGGTGCGGCCGGTGACGGCGAGGGGCTCCCAGGAGGTGGAGAGCATCATCGGCTCGCCCGCGTCCCGGAACAGGTACCGGGTGCGCATCACACGGTCGCCGACCTGGATGCCCAGCCGGTCGGCGATCACGGCACCGGCCTCGGCCTGCTCACTGCGCGACTCCCAGGTACCGCGCGCGGTCGCGTCGGTCTGCTCCTGCCGGAACGGGGTGGCGCCGCCGACCGGGCGGAACCCGGAGCGGGCCACCCGCCGGGGCACGGGCCGCTCGCGCACATAGGTCCCGGAGCCGGAGCGGCCCTCGACCAGCCCCTCGGCCATCAGCACCTTGCGGGCCTCCAGGGCGACGGTGTCGGAGACGCCGTACTCCTCGCGGATGCGGGCCTGGGAGGGGAGCCGGGTGTGAGGGGGCAGCGAACCGTCGACGATCTTCTTACGGAGATCACCCGCGACACGCAGATACGCCGGCTGCTCACCGAAAGTCACTGGCCGCTCCCATCAGGTTGTACAGACAGCAACAGCCTGGCAACCGTGGGTTGTGCCATGCAAGCAAAGGCCAGAGAATCACTCGATGTGATGACATGTGGCCGGGGAAGGCTTTACGCAGGCACTTTCTCCCCGCTATAGCCGCGGTCACACCTGCATACCGGAGCCACTTCCTCCGCTGCCCGAGTCGCCGCCTCCCTCCTCGTACGCGGGCGGGACGGTGGTGAGGCCCAGAGCTTTGCGTACGGTCACCGTGCGGTGCGGGTCGATCAGCTTGCCCCCCTTGTCGTAATGCGCGTAGAAGGTATCGGCGTCCGGCGCCTTCGCGGCCTTCCCCCACTCGGCGCGCGCCTTGTCGAGGTCGGCGGCCAGGGCGAGGACCGGCTGCTTCGTGTCCGCGGTCCACTCGTACGAGCGCAGCATCGCCGACTGCTCGCCGAGCGCCGTGGCCACCCGGCCCGCCCACGCCTTGTTCCCGGGCAGGTCGTCCTCGATGTAGTCGGAGTCCGGCGCGGTGTCCAGGGCGGCGTTCAGGACGTGCGCGGCCTTGAGGTAGGCAACCTGTTCGGGGGCGTAGGAGTCGGCGTCCTCGTGGTAGGAGCTGGTGAGCCTGCCACCCTCCGTGGCGCTGCCGAAGGCACAGACGACACTGCGGTCCCCGGCGGCCCAACTGTCCTCGCTGGGCGTGAAGTAGTACACGGCGACGTTGTCGGGGACCGCCCAGACGTCGAAGGCGTAGGTCTCCTCCAGTACGTAGCAGCGTTGGTCCGCGGAGTCGCCGACCGCGTCGTCGCCCGGGTAGTCGGTGCCCTTGAGGTCGTAGGTGCCGAAGACCTCGCCGTCATGCCCACCGTCGCAGCCGACGTGCGTGACGTCGGTGACCAGGTCGTCGTCGAGCGCGTGGCCCGGGGTGTCGAAGCAGTCGCCGGTGGACAGCGAGAGGGTGGAGCGGTCGTTCGCACCCTCCTTGACGCCCTCCCAGAAGCCGGCCGCGCCGCCGGTGGCGAGCAGCAGCACCCACAGGGCCAGCCCGATCCCGGAGAGCACCGACCCGGTGACCGCCATCGCCGTGCCGCGCTCACCCCGCTTGCGGATCTGGCTCAGCGCGACCAGTCCCAGCACCAGGCCCACCCCCGGCAGACAGCACAGCAGGCCGAGCACGAGGGAGGCGATGGCGAGGCCGTTGACGGGCGCCGGGACCGTGTAGGGGCTGTAGCCCTGGCCCCAGGGCTGGTACGGCGAGGGGTACGGCGGCTGCTGTCCGTACGGTCCCTGCGGGTACTGCTGGGGGTACTGCTGCGGGTACTGCGGGTACTGCGGCGGGCCCGTCTGGGGCGGCTGGTACGGCCCTTGTGGCTGCTGGGGGCCGGGAGGCGGAGGTATGGACACCGGTACCGTGCTCCTGAGGGGGCGTCTGGCCGCGTGAAACGGACGGCTGAACTGACGTACGACTGCGCGCATCGTAAGCGCGCCGTGAACGGGGGCGGAATGAGGGTGGGAAGAGCGGTCGCGCGCGCGGTGAACGCGCTGACCGCCCGCTGGGCGGCCGCTTCGGCTTCCTCGCCCCGCACCGGCGCTCCCGGCTCGCCCTCGCGCCGGGTCGGGTCAGGGATCCCCTGCCCTTCCCCGAGTACTCCTGGGAGGACGACCGATGAACGACACCGTCAGCGCCGTCAACGCGCTCACCGCACGCTGGGCGCAGCGGACCAGACAGGGCACGGTCTTCTCGGCCGCCGGTGTCTGGCCGCTGCTGGCCTTCCTCGCCGACGGCGCCGCGGGCCCCGCCCGGGACGAACTGACCCGGGCCGTGGGGTTGCCGGCGGACCAAGCGGCGGCCGGTGCGCGGGAGTTACTCGGCGGGCTCGCATCGATGCACGGTGTCGGGGCGGCCCTGGGACTGTGGACCGACCGTGCGCTGGAGCTGCGCGAGCAGTGGGCGGCCGGGCTGCCCGCCGACGCGCACGGGGTGCTCGGCGCCGACCCCGCGGCCTCCCAGGAGGCGCTGGACGCGTGGGCGGCCAAGCGCACCGAGGGGCTGGTCGAGCGGATGCCGGTCAAGTTGACCGAGGGCGCCCGGGTGGTGCTCGCGACCGCACTGGCCCTGCACACGGACTGGCGGCAGCCGTTCCGGGAGACCGTGCTGCGGCCCGGCTCCGGGCCGTGGCAAGGCCGTACCCTGGCCGGTCTGCACCGCAGCAGTGTCCGCACGGACCGGATCGGGGTGACCGCGGGCCCGGACGGGTACGTCACCACGCTGAAGGTCCTGGGCGGCAACGCCCTCGACGTGCATCTGCTGCTCGGCGAGGAGGGGATGGCGCCCGGTCAGGTGCTGCACACCGGCATCGGCGTCCTGGAGCGCGCCCTGCCGGTGACCACCGGCGGCCAGCTCCCCTACGGGCAGGCGGGTCCGGGGGTGGCCGTGGAGCTGCTGCCCTCGGCCACCCCGGACCCCGTACGGCTCGATGTGACGACCGTCGGCTTCGAGGTGCGCGCGGACCACGATCTGCTGCAACTGCACGGTCTGTTCGGGCTCTCCACGGCGGCCGACGCCCGTGAGGGGCACTTCCCCGGCATCAGCGCCGCGCCGCTGGCCATCGGGGCGGCCGGGCAGTCCGCGGTCGCGGAGTTCGGGCCGCTGGGTTTCCGGGCCGCCGCGGTGACGGCCGTACTGGCGGCACCGGGCGGCGGCCCGCCGCAGTACCGGCACGAGTCGACCGTCGTCCGGGCCACCTTCGACCGCCCGTTCGGCTTCCTGGCGGTGCACCGCGACACCCGTCTGGTACTGGCGGCGGGCTGGGTCACGGAGCCGGCCGGCGGCGCCGGCTAGCCGAAGCCGGTACCGCTGCCGGAGCCCCCGTCCAGGACGGCGTCAGACGGCGGGCGGTACCCGGCCCCCGGTCAGCCGCAGCCTGATCGTGCGTGCCTCGGGGCGCAGCGCGAACTCGGGCCACACGTCCGGTCCGCAGGCCCGGGAGCCGAGGCCGTGCTGGGCCGCGTCGATGATGAGGTGGCTGGTGGTGGACTCCGGGAGTTCGTAGGGGTGGGCGGCCCGGGCGAGCTGCTGAGGGGTGTGCCGGGCCAGGGTGAAGCCGGGGCGCCGTCCGTGGGTGTCGGGGAGCGCCGTGAGCCGGAGCACCTCGGTGTCGGCGCTGGTCAGCGTGAGGCGGCGGAGCCGGGAGCGGTGGCCGGTCTCCTGGGGGCGCGCGTAGCCGGCCGCGAGGTCCGCGACCGCGGCGGAGAAGCGGCCGGTGCGGGCCGCGCGGAGGCTGTCCGGGTAGGACTCGTGCGGACCCAGGCCGAACCAGTCGGCGCCGTCCACGGGGGCCGTCCCGTCGGGCAGTTCGAAGCGCACCCCGATCCGCGGCCAGACCGTCGTCCAGCCGCGCGCGGGCTCGATCTCCACGCGCAGTTCCAGCTCGCCGTCCTCGACGGACCATACGGTCTCCACCGTCACCGACAGCGCGGAGTGCGCGGCGGAGACCCGGTCGACGGTGCGCAGGGCGTCCGCGGTCCGCTCCACGCCGATGCGCCGGGTGGTCAGCCGGTCGAGGCCGTCGCGGCGCCACAGATCGGCGCTGGAGATCTCGGCGAGGCTGGCGTCGCTGCCCTCCAGCCGGTCGGAGGTGCCCTCGTCGTTGTCGGTCGGCGCCCGGAACAGCTCCAGCCGCGGACCGGTCACGGCGCGCCCGGCGAGGCGGGTGAGGGAGCCGCCGGTGAACTCGGCGATGCCGAGGGCGAGCGTGCCCTCGTCCGGCCGCCAGCCGGTCCGGCGCCGGACGGCGGGCACCGTCCGCCGTACCGAGCGGTCCAGCTGGGCGGTGGCGACCTCGTGTCCCGCGGGCGCCCAGGGGGTCTCCGCGGCGAGCACCGCCTCGACCGTCAGCCAGGTCTCGGCGTCCTGGGCGACCGGGACCGCCGGCAGCGGCACCCGCCCCGACTCGCCCGCCGCCACCGCCGGGACCTTCAGGTCACCCGACGCCACGAGGGCGCCGTCGTGCTCGACACGCCAGCGAAAGCGCAGGTCGGAAGTGTCGGCGGAGTGCCTCAGGTTGGTGATCGCGAGCTGGTCGTCGTCGAAGTCGAAGCGGATCGGCTGCACGACCGCCTTGAACTCGTGGAGGCCGGGCGTCGGCACGTCGTCGCTCAGCACCATGCCGTCCATGACGAAGTTGCCGTCGTGCACGACCTCGCCGAAGTCGCCGCCGTAGGCGTAGTACGGCGTTCCCTCCGGGGTCCTGGCCAGGATGCCGTGGTCACGCCACTCCCAGACGAAGCCGCCGTGCAGCCGGGGGTGACGGTGGACCAGTTCCTCGTACTGGTCGAGGGCGCCGGGGCCGTTGCCCATCGCGTGGGCGTACTCGCACAGCAGGAACGGCCTGGTGCGCTGCCGGGCGCCCTGGGCGGGGGTGCAGCCCAGCAGCGGGGCGCGGGAGCCGTCCGTGCCGATCTGCTCGGTCTCCGTCACGGTCGCGTACATGCGCGAGTAGACGTCGGTGTAGTCGCCGGTGTAGTCGCCCTCGTAGTGCACGGGACGCTCGGGGTCGCGGGCGTGCACCCAGGCCGACATGGCGGCGAGGTTGGCGCCGGTCCCGGCCTCGTTGCCGAGCGACCACAGCACGATGCCGGGGTGGTTCTTGTCCCGTTCGACGGTGCGCTCGATGCGGTCGAGGCAGGCCGCGCGCCAGGCCGGGTCGTCGGTCGGGTTGCCGGTCCAGCCGACGTCGTCGAAGCCGTGGGTCTCCAGGTCGCACTCGAGGACCACCCAGAAGCCGAGTTCGTCGGCGAGGTCGAGCAGCCGGGGGTGCGGCGGGTAGTGGCTGGTGCGGATGGCGTTCACGTTGAACCGCTTCATCCGGGCCAGGTCCTCGCGGGCGTGCGCCTCGTCGAAGACCCGGCCGCGCTCGGGGTGGGCCTCGTGCCGGTTCATGCCGTGGAAGACGACCCGCCGGCCGTTGACCAGGAAGCGGTCACCGCGTATCTCGACGGTGCGGAAGCCCACCCGCAGGGCGATGGTCTCGGCGGCCGAGGACACGGTGACGTCGTACAGCCGGGGCTCCTCGGCCGACCACGGCCGCACGCCCGGGACGTCGAGGGGCGCCACGTCGGCCGCCGTCTCCCAGACCCGCTCGACGCCCAGTTCCGGGATGCGCAGGGTGACCGGGAAGGCCGCCGGGTCGGCGGTGATCTCGGGGTCGATCCGGCCGCGCCCGTCGTCGTAGCCGGTGCGCAGCCAGACGTCCTCGACGCCGCCGGCCGGGCGGGCGAGCAGGGTGACGTCCCGGAAGATGCCCGGCAGCCACCACTGGTCCTGGTCCTCCAGGTAGCTGGCCGCCGACCACTGGTGCACCCGGACGGCGACGACGTTGTCACCGGGGCGGACCGCGGACGTCACGTCGAACTCGTGGGCCAGCCGGCTGCCGCTCGCGCTGCCGATCTCGACGCCGTTGACCCACACCTTGAACAGCGACTCCACCCCGTCGAAGCGCAGCAGCACCCGCTCGGCGTCCGACCAGCCGTCGGGGAGGCCGAAGTGGCGGCGGTAGTCGCCGGTGGGGTTCTCGTCGGGGACGTGCGGCGGGTCGATCGGGAACGGGAACTGGATGTTCGTGTAGATCGGCCGGCCGTAGGCGCCGTCGCCCTCCAGCACCCAGTGCGCGGGCACCGGGATGCCGTCCCAGCCGTGGTCGTCGAAGTCCTCGGCCGCGAACTCCTCGGCCACGGCCGCCGTCGGCGACAGCCGGAAGCGCCAGTTTCCGTTCAGCGAGAGGGCGGGGGCGTCGGAGTGCAGCCACGAGCGGGCCGGGCGCAGGGCGCCACGCCACGGGGCGGTGTCCGATACGTACGCGGAGTGCTCGGAGGGCAAGAGTTCACAACTTTCTGCGTGTCGGGGGGTGTTGTCCACTAACGGAGGACGACGGTGCGGATCTCCCAGGGGCCGAGCTCGAGTGCGAGCCCGTCCCCCGCCATCGGCTCCGCGGCGATCGGCCGGCCGAGCAGGTCGACGGTCGTGGCCTCGGTGAAGGCGCCGGTCACCCGGACGGTCGACGCGGTGTCCCGCAGCGCGGCCAGCCGGACCTCGGTGCCGGGCCCGTGCCCGTCGATGACCCGGCGGATGCTGGACACCTGGACGTCCCGGCCGTCGACCTGCACACCGGTCGCGTCCGGGGGCAGCGGGCCGCCGCCGGGGGCGGTCCCGCGGGCCACCAGGACGTCGGCCCGGAACTCCTCGGTGAGCGCGACCGCGTTCGCGTCCCGCCAGCCGCTCGCCCAGGGCAGCACGGCGAACCGGTTCTCGATGCGCATGCCCAGGTCCTGCGCGCCCGGGACGGGGATCTCGCTCGCCGCGGGTTCGTCGCGCAGGGGGTGGAGGTTGACGCTGATCGAGCCGATGGCGCGGAGCAGGGTGACGGCGAGGGCGGAGCCGTCGTCGACGAGTTCGTACTCGGCGGAGTGGTCGAGCAGGACGGTGGCCGGGCCCGCCGACACGAAGGAGCTCGCGGGGAAGGTCGGCAGGGGGTACTCGCCCCAGCCGCCCTCGGCGGTCAGCCCGCGCTCGGTGACGGCGAACTGCCCGGCCGACGCGGAGGCGCCGACCGGCGCCGGCAGCGGCACGTGGAAACGCAGCCGGTGGTCGGCGGACCGGTTGAGGAACGCGGTGGAGATCCGGACGAACGGCTCGCCCGCGCGGACCTCCACCACCATGTCCACGGGGGTCGGGACGGTACGGAGGTCACGCCGGTCCCGGTCGTCCACGCGGAGCGCGGCCGGCCAGTCGTAGACACGGGTGACGCGCAGCCTGGCCCGCAGCGGGCCCTGGTCGAGGAGTTCGACGCCGACCCGGGCCGGCTCGGACACGAGGACGTCGTGCGCCGGAGGGGCGTAGTTGTAGCTGTCGCCCCGGTCGCCGCCGTCGACGAGGCGGCCGACTCCGGACAGGACGGTGCCGTCGGGCCCGGTCACCTCCAGGGTGCCGTCGGCGGCCACCGTGACGTCGACCAGACCGTTGGAGAGCCGGTCGGACGCCGCCGTGACCGGGCGCAGCGCCGGGGCGGCGGGCCGGTCGGCCGGCTCGACCCGGAAGGCGGCCAGTCCGCAGGCGGGGACGGGTACGGCCACCAGCGCGGTGGCCCGGGCCTGTGCCAGGGTCCGCACCCGCCACTGCCCCGGGTGCGCGGCCGCGGCGGCGGCGACCTCGCCGCGCAGCGTCATCAGGTCGAAGGGGCCGGCCGGTGCCTCGGCGAGGTGGAAGACCAGGGAGTTCGCGGTGAGTTCGTAGCGGTCGATCAGCAGGCCGAACAGCTCGCGGCGGTGGATCCGGCGCAGCACGCGTTCGAGCCGCGAGGCGTCGAGCCGCTCGTCACTGAGGACGGTCGGGGCCTCGGAGACCAGCTGGACGGGGTGTGCCGAGCCGTCGGCGGTGGTCGCGACCAGCGCGCTCCCCTCCGGTGCGGCCACGACGTCCACCTCGACCAGTGCGGTACGGGGTGCGGGCAGCGGGTTGGCGACCAGGTGGCCGTCGCTCGGGACCAGGGCGGCGGGCTCGGCGAGGGCCGCGTCCCGGACGGCCCGGGCGGTCTGTGCGGCCTCGGCGAGGCGGGCGGCGACCTGGTCGCAGGTCTCGTCGGTACCGGAGCCGACCACCGAGTCATGGGCGGTCGACTCGATGATCTTGTGCCAGGCGAGGGCGAGGAAGTTCGTGTCGTCGCGCCGCGACCACAGGGCGTTCATGCGTTCGGCGTGGTCGACGGTCCGCTCGGCGAGGGCCATCCGCTGCTTGAGCCCGAGCCGCACGGACAGCACGCCCGGCAGGATGTTGCCCCGGACATGGCTGCGCAGTTCACCGGTGACGACGGCGGTCACCTCGTCCCGTACCTGCTTGCGGAGGTACTCGTCGAGGGTCGCGACGGTGATCGGCCGTTCCTCGCCGGAGGCCTTCCGCAGCCAGTCCCCCAGCTTCGGGTCGGGCGCGTTGTGGTCGGTGCCGGCCATGGCCAGGAGCGGGTCGCCGCCCCAGCGCCCGGCGGTCAGCTCGGCGTACTCGGCGAGCGCCTGCCGGATCCGGTCCGGTACCAGCAGGACGTCGAGTCCGTTGTCGTACCCGTCGAAGAGGAACTCGGTGCGGACCTCGGAGCCGTCGGGGGCGCGCCAGCGGAAGGCGTGGCCGTCGACCGAGCCGGGCACCCCGCGCCACAGGGCGGCGTGCTCGAGGCCGGCGCGGGCCAGGATCTGCGGCATCTGCGCGATGTGGCCGAACATGTCCGGCAGGTAGCCGATCGGCATCGCACCACCGAGCCGCTCGGCGGCCGCCCACCCCATCTGGAGGTTGCGGACGATGGTCTCGCCGGAGCAGAGGAACTCGTCGAGCAGGATCAGCCAGGGCCCGACGGCGAGCCGGCCCTCGCGGACCAGGGCGGCGACCCGGTCGCGGTTCTCCGGGCGCATCTCCAGGTAGTCCTCGACCGCGGCCATCTGCCCGTCGACGGTGAACCGGAAGTCCGGGTCCGCCTCTGCGGTCGCCAGCACGGTGTCGAGGGCGGTGACGAGGCGGTGCCGGAACACCTGGAACGGCTCGTACCACTCCCGGTCCCAGTGGAAGTGGGGCACGAAGACAGCCGAGTCGGTCATAACGCGGAACACCTTCTGTGTGGGGGTCACTTGAGCGAGCCGGCGGCGAGGCCGGTCCGCCAGAAGCGCTGGAGCAGGATGAACACGACGATCACGGGCACGATCGACACCAGCGAGCCGGTGATGATGGACTGCTGCAGCAGGGGAGCCCGGGCGGTCTGGCCGTTCCACTCGTACAGGCCGAGCGTGATCGGGAAGAGGGACTCCTTCTGGAGCATCACCATCGGCAGGAAGAAGTTGTTCCAGATGGCCACGAACTGGAACAGGAAGATGGTCACCAGGGCCGGTGTCATCAGCCGGAACCCCACCGAGAAGAAGGTGCGGAACTCGCCCGCGCCGTCCAGCCGCGCCGACTCGATCAGCTCCTGCGGCACGGACGCGTTCGCGAAGATACGCGCGAGATACACGCCGAACGGGCTGACGATGCTGGGCAGGAAGACCGCGAGATAGGTGTTGACCAGGCCGGTCGCCGAGAACAGCAGGAACAGCGGCAGGGCGAGCGCGGTGGTGGGGACCAGGACGCCGCCGAGGATGACGGAGAACAGGAACTCCCGGCCGCGGAACCGGAACTTGGCGAGGGCGTAGCCGCACAGCGCGGAGATCAGGGTGCCCACGGCCGCGCCCAGCACCGCGTAGATCACGGTGTTGAGGATCCAGCGGCCGAAGATGCCGTCGCTGCGGGTGAACAGGACATGCAGGTTGTCGAACAGGTTGAAGTGCGAGAACGCCAGCCCGTTGGTGGCGGCGAGGTCGCCCTGCGGCTTGGTCGACGCGACGATCAGAAAGTAGACCGGCAGCAGGAAGTAGACGGTCAGCAGCAGCATCAGGGCCATGGCGGCCGTACGGCTGACGCGGCTCTCGCGGATCGTGGAGGTGTTGTCGCTGGTGCTCACAGTCCCGCCTTCTTCGAGGTCAGTCGCATGAACCCGAAGCTCAAGACGAAGGTGATGACGGCGATGACGACGGAGATGGCCGCGGCCTGCTGGTAGTTGTTCCCGGAGGCCACCGTGTAGGCGAGCATGTTCGGGGTGAACGTGCTGGAGATGTTCGAGGAGATCTGCCGCAGCACGGCCGGTTCGGCGTACAGCTGGAGGGTCCCGATGATCGAGAACACCGTGGTCAGGACGATCGACGGGGCGATGATCGGTACCTTGACCCGCCAGGCGATGGTCCAGTTGCTCGCGCCGTCGATCTTCGCGGCCTCGTACAGCTCCTGCGGGATCGACTGGAGCGCCGAGAACATGATCAGCATGTTGTAGCCGGTCCACAGCCAGGTGGAGACGTTCGCGGTCGACCAGAGGACGGCACCGGGGCCGAGGAAGTCGGGGTGCAGCCCGATGCCGTTCAGCGCGTCGACGACGGGGCTGAGCTGGGGCGAGTAGAGGTACGACCACATGATCGCGGCGATGACGCCGGGCACCGCGTACGGCATGAACGCGGTGATGCGGAAGAACCCCTTGGCCTTCAGCAGGGGCGTGTCGAGGAGCAGCGCGATGGTCAGGGCGACGAAGAGCATGACGGGCACCTGCACGATGCCGAACAGCCCGATGCGGCCGATGCTGGACCAGAACTCGGTGTTCTGGAACACCTTCACGTACTGCTCGAAGCCGCCGAAGGTCGTGTACGACGTGCCGTACTGCCCTCCGCTGCGGCGCACGACGCGGAAGCTCTGCCAGAGCGCGTAGCCGACCGGCACCAGGTAGAACAGCAGGAACGGCAGGAAGAACGGGGTGACGAAGGCGGCGACGGTGCCCGCCCGGGGGCCGCCGCCGTTGAGGCGGCGGCGACGGCCCCCGGGCGTGGTCACCGCGCCGGACGCGCGGTTCGCAAGATCGGTCATACCGCGGTCACTTACCCGCCGTCGCCGGGATCGCCTGGTCCTTCATCGACTTCAGCGCGGCGGCCTGGGCGGTCGCGAGCGCGTCGGTGAGCGTGCCCTTCCCGGCCGCGGCCTTGGCCATCGCGTCCTGGAGCGCCAGGTTCACCGTCTTCTGCGTGGGGCCCCAGGCGAAACTGGTGTCGATCTTCTTGGACGAGGCGGCGAAGACGTCGAAGATCTTCTCGTTGTTGTAGTACGGCACGCCCTGCTTCAACGCGGGAAGCTCCAGGCCGGCGTTGGCCGCCGGGTAGAGGCCGCCCAGCTTGTTCTCCAGCGCCAGCGCGTCCGGGTCGGTGTTCAGCCAGGTGTTGAACTCGACCGACTCGTACAGGTGCTTGCTGCCCTTCATGAACGCGACGGTCGAACCGCCCCAGTCACCGGAGCCGCCGTTCGTGCCCCAGGTCGGCATCGGGACGATCGACCACTTCCCGGCCTGCTTGGGCAGGTTGTCGCGGAACCCGCTGTACCCCCAGGCGGCACCGACGTAGCTGGCGATCTGGTCCTTCTGGTACGCCGCGTACATCTGCGTCGACCCGTTGGCGAGGTCGGTGCGCACGAGCTTCTCGGAGATCAGCTTCTGCCAGTAGTCGGCGACCTGCTTGCTCTGCTGCGACTCGACGGTGACCTGCCACTTGCCGCCGGAGTAGCCGTACATCTTGGCGTCGTTCTGCCAGAGGAGCCCGTTGAACCACTCGGCGTTGTTCGGGTCGAAGAACGTCATGTCGAGGTTCGGGTCCGCCTTGTGCAGCTTCTCGGCGGCCGTCGCGTACTCGTCCCAGGTCGTGGGGACGGCGACGTTGTACTTCTTGAAGAGGTCGGTGCGTACGAACAGGGCCATCGGGCCGGTGTCCTGCGGGATGGCGAACACACCGGTGCCGCCGAAGCTGGCCTGCGACCAGGTCCACGGCACGAACTTCGACTCGGCCGCGGTGGCCGCCTTGCAGGCGGAGGCGTCCACGAAGGCGCCCTGCGTGCGCAGGTTCGGAAGCTCGTCGTAGCCGACCTGGGCGAGGTCCGGCGCCTTGCCCGCCTTGAGGGCGTTGCCGATGAGGCCGTACTGGTCGTTGGAGATGTTCTTCATCTGGACCTGGACGTCCGGGTGCTGCTTGTTCCACAGGGCGACGACCTTGTCCATGCCCGGGACGGTGTTCCAGTACTGGAGGGTGACCTTGCCCTTCGCGGGCTCGCAGGACGCGGCGGACGACTTGTCCGACGAACCGGACGAGGAGCATCCGGCGAGTACGACGATGCCCGCTGTGGCGGCCGCGGCGGCGAGGCGGGTGCGTGTGACTGTGCTGCTCATATCTTCCGTTCCAGAGAACGCCTGGCGAGGGTCGGCAGGCGGGTCGACGTTGACACCTGGAGGCGGATGCCTTCTGGTTGGAATCAGGTTCCGTGAGCGGTAACGTGAGCGCTCACGGGAGCGGTAACGGGAAGTTGATTGGGAGTGTGAGCTTCGGTCCGCCGGAGTGTCAAGGCTCATGACGCCGGACCCGGGCATACTCGGTGTCCCTGCGACGCGGTCGCGTCGGCAACTGCACGGAGGTGAGTGATGGCGCCGTCGGGGACCGGACCCCGCAGGGTGACGATCGACGATGTGGCCGAGGCCGCGGGAGTGTCCCGGCAGACCGTGTCACGCGCGCTCAACGACAAGGGCGAGATCGGCGTCTCCACCAAGCAGCGCGTCCTGGACGCCGCCCTCGCGCTGGGCTACCGGCCGAGCCGGTTCGCCCGGGGGCTGGTGCGGCAGGACACGATCAGCGTCGGACTGGTGATCCCCGACCTGCTCAACCCGTTCTTCACCGAGGTCGCCGCCGCCGCGCTGGACGCGGCCCGGGGCCGCGGCTGGCACGTCGTGGTGTACGACACCGGCGACCGTGTCGAGGAGGAACGGGGCACCCTGGAGGTGATCGCCTCGCAGGTGGACGCCGTGGTGGGCTATCTGAGCCTGCCCGAGGACGAGATCGCGCGGCTCACCCGGGGACTGCCCGTCGTCCTCATCGACCGCAAGCACCCTACCGAGCGGTTCAGTTCGATCCGGATCGACGGCGAGGCGGGCGTGCACGCGGCGATACGGCACCTGATAGGGGCCGGGCACCGGCACATCGGCATGCTGGACCACGCGGAACGCTCCGAGCCGAGCGTCCGGCACGAGTGGTTCGACATGGCGATGTCCGCGTGCGCGCTGGACGCCGGTTCGGTGGCCCGCGCCGACCAGAGTGTGGAGGGCGGGGAGCGCGCGCTCCAGGAACTCCTGGCCCGGCACCCGCACCTGACCGCCGTGTTCACGTTCAACGACATCATCGCCTTCGGGGCGTTGCGCGCCGCCCGCCGGCTCGGCCGCCAGGTCCCCGAGGATCTCGCCGTGCTGGGCTTCGACGGCCTGGGCCTCGGCACCCTCGTCGAGCCGGCGCTGACCACGGTGGCCCTGGACACCCGCCGCCTCGGCGCGCTCGCCGTCGAACAGACGGCCAGACTCCTGACCGGAGCCGGCCCGCTGCGCCCCGACGAACTGACGGTGGGAGCGGAACTGCGACTGCGCGAGTCGGCGTAGCCGGCGGCTCGCTGGTGCGGGCGCGGTGGCCGCTCTCGCGTCGCGCGGGCACGGCGGCCGCCCTCGCGTCCGCACAGGCACCGTGGCCGACCTCCCGCCCACGCAGGCAGAGTGGCCGACCCCGGGTCGGCGTGCCGTGCACCCCGCTCCCGATGCGCACATGGCCGTCGACGGTCCGGTAGGCCCGGTGTTCCGGCTTGATCCGAGGCCGCCGCATCGCGGGCACCGTCATCTTCGCGCCAATCTCGTGAGCGCCAACTTGCCAGCTGACAAAGGACGTTGCCAAGATTCACCGGTCCGGCCAACTCTCACAAGAGCACGACAACCACGACACGCCACAGCCACCACCGGGAGGACATGGCATGCCGAACAAGATCGAGATCCGGCCGCTGGACAAGAAGGAGACCACCGGCGACAGCGGTGGCAACGGCGGCAGCTGACCAGGCGCCGATGCTGGACCGTTTCCTCACGGTCGGGGAAGTCACCGACTCGGCACGGCGGTTGGTCTCCCGGTTCCCCGGGACCGGCCGGCTGCGCCGGATCGGCACGTCCCGGGCCGGCCGCCCGCTCCTGATGCTGTCCGTGGGACACGGGCCGCACCACGTCCTGGTGGTCGCCCGGCCACACCCCGACGAGCCGGTCGGCGGGAGCACCGCGATCGCCCTGGCGGAGCGGGTGGCGAGCGCCCTGGCGGAGCGGGTCGCGCACGGCCACCGGCCGTCCACGGCGACCCATCCGTCTGCGATGACCCCTCCGTCCACCGCGACCCCTCCGTCCACGGCAACCCCTCCGTCTGCCGCGACCGATCCGTCCACGGCGGCCCATCCGTCCACCGCGACCCATCCGTCCACGGCGACCCATCCGTCCACGGCGACCGATCCGTCCCTCGTCACCTGGGACATCGTCCTGTGCCTCGACCCGGACGGCGCCGCGCTGAGCGAGGGCATCGAGGAGGCGACGGCCGGGTCCCACCACACCCTGGCCGACTACTACCGTGCCGCCTACCGCCCGGTCGCGGCGGAACAGCCGGAGTGGGCGCCCATCGAATCCCGGTACCTCCCGGAGAGCCAGGCGCTGTTCGACGTCATCGACGAACTGCGGCCGGTCCTCCAGTGCTCCCTGCACAACGTCGAAGCGGGCGGCACCTGGGTCCAGTTGACCCGCGACCTCCCCCGATTCGCCGCGCCGTTCCGGAAGTCCGCCGCCGAGCTGGCCGTCCCGGTCCAGCACGGCACCTTCGACGCCCTGTACTGGGAGAACCCCGGCCCCGGCGTCTACGTCCTGCCGCCGCCGGAGAGCGCGGCCCGCCTGGCGGCCGGGTCCGAGAACATCGGGTTGTCCACCTGGTGCGCACCCGCGCGGTACGGCGGGGTCACGGCGATCATCGAGGTGCCCCTGTGGGCGACCGACCTGGCCGACGACCTGTCCCCGCGCCCGGACGCCGGTGCCGTACTGCACGACCTGGCCGAGCTGGTACGGGACGGCGGACGCCAGGTGACCGCCGTCCTCGACAAGGCCCGCCCCTTCCTGCCGCCGGCCCGGGACAACGCGCCCAGACGCGTCCTGGAGTGGATGGCCGACGGTCTCTACGACCTGGTCGCCGGCTCCTGGGAACCGCTCGCCCGGCAGGCGGCCGACGGTCCACCGGGGTTGACGACGGCCCAGGTCTGCGCCCTGGACATCGTGGCCCGCCGCCAACCGCTGCGCGCCGCGGGCCTGCTGCTACGACTGCTGGAGGCGGCGGACGACCCCGCCGCGCCGGGGCTGTACCGCGATCTGGAGGGCCTCTTCACCACCTGGTCCGCGGACTTCGAGAAGGCCCTGCGACTGCGCCGGGTGTCTGTGCGCCGGCAGGTCGCCCTCCAGACACGCACGGTCCTGGCAGCCGCCGAGGGCGCACTGGCCACCCTCCGATGAGCAGGCCGCAGGCCGGGATCGGCACGGACTGGTCCGGCCACGACGGTCGGCCACCCGGCCCCCGGGCCGAGTGTGCTTCAGCGGTCGGGGCTGAAGTTGCCTGAAGCGGCATTCGAGAGGAAAGGGCTGCCTCGACAGTGCCGAGCCATGCGCCTCGGGTCGAATCGTCCCGCCCGCCCAAGAACATGGAAGAGGCCGAGCCCCCAAGGAGGCTCGGCCCCAAACCAGCGCGCTCAACGATGAAACTAAGCAATGGAGTGGTCACACATTGAACCGGAACATTTTGCGCAGAGCTCCCACCTGCGGAAACGCCGTTTTGGACGGGGTCATCCCAGCACAATCCCAGCACGGGAGATCCATCCCAGCACCAGCGGACGCAGACGCCCCTTGGGCCACAACGAGGCTTATGTAGCCGTGGCCCCTCACCCCAAGTCGGCTTCGCTCGTCCAAGCCTCGTTGAGACGGACCGTGACGCCCGGACCGCTTTCCGGCGTA
The DNA here is from genome assembly GCF_040682795.1 of Streptomyces sp. NPDC051105. NCBI lineage: Bacteria > Bacillati > Actinomycetota > Actinomycetes > Kitasatosporales > Streptomycetaceae > Streptomyces > Streptomyces sp. NPDC051105. The sequence continues at coordinate 21,121 of NZ_JBFBBR010000003.1, forward strand.
CTGCGTCACCCAGAGGAGTCAGAGTCTCCACCGCCGGCCGCCCCACCCAGCACCCGCTCAAGCCTGCGCGCCTCGTCGGCCAAGCGCAGAGTGACAGCCTCGCTGCCATAACCCTCGTGGGTGAGATGGCCGGCGAGTGTCTCCAGGAGAGTGATGCCGGAGCGCACCCGCGCCTCGACACCTGCGCCCTCCCCTGCGAGGGCATGGTCCTGCCCGCGCAGTGCCGACAGAGCGAGTCTCGTTTCCTCGCGTACATCGACCGGCAGTCCCGATCGCCCAAGGTGGCGGAGTAGACGCTGCATCACGCGATCTACCTCCTCAAGGAGGCGCACATCGCGATCAACGGTGAACCCTGCGTCCGTCACGGCGATGTTACGCAGAAAGCTGGTGTGCGTGTCGCTCGGCAGCGGGGTCTGCAGGGCTAGGTCCGCCGCCGTCGCTCTTGCCGTAGTGCCCTCCCTGCAGTTCAGTGCTTGGCGGAAACAGGGATGGACGTACAGATCGTCCTCGTAGAGTTGGACGGGCAGCGATGTTGAACCCGCATACGCGACGCTGTCGCCCCGCCGCACACCGAGGAAACCGACGGCGAAGAGGGCCGCCACCATGGCTTGTGCGGTGAGGTGTTCCGTGTAGGCGGAGTGCGCCTCGTGCAAGTTTGTGCGGATGGCCGAAAAGCGCTCGCCGAACTCCTCCCGGGAGACACGAGGTTCGCCGTTCTCGAACAAGGCGAAGACTTGGCGCAGAAACGGAAATCCGACGTTGTATTCCCTGGCAAGATCCTCCAGCTTCCACTGCGAGAAGCGCTTGGTCGCAGCCAGCACATCGGACTCGCGCACCGTGCTGTGCCCCCGTTCCCATGCGACGTCACGGCAGAGGGTGAGGGTGTCCGGGGCACAGTCGCACGCTCGACGCCTTTGAAGGTATGGCGCGGTGGGTCAGCGCTTAAGGCGAGGAAACCCAGAGCACTGCCCTCGGATCCCGGCCTTCCCCTCCGGAAACCTCCCCCTCGATCGCCCCCAGCAGCAATCCGGCACGAGAGCGGCAACCCAGCACGGATGGCCCCGCGGTCAGTAGTGATAGCGCGCCGCGAGGATCACGATCTCTTTGTCCGTGACCAGGTATACGAGGCGGTGTTCGTCGTCGATCCGCCTCGACCATGCCCCGGGCAAGTGGTACTTGAGTGGCTCGGGCTTGCCGATCCCCGTGAAGGGATCGCGCTTGACGTCCTCGATGAGCTTGTTGATCCGAACGAGCATCTTGCGGTCGTTCTTGAGCCAGGACGTGTAGTCCTCCCAGCCCTGATCCTCGAAGACAAGCCTCACGCAGCACCCTCAGCAGGATCCGTAGCATCCGGATCGATCAGCTCGCGCTCCGAGACGTTGATGTCGCCCAGGGCGTTCTCGTACGCCTTGAGCAGTCGCCGCGCGTTCGCAGGGGAACGCAGCAGGTACGAGCCCTCGCGCAGTGCCGCGTAATCCTCGGCCGAGACGAGCACAGCATTGCCGTGCTTGGAGACAATCTCGATGGCCTCGTGATCGTCATTGACCTTCTTGATCAGCGGAAAGAGAGCCTTGCGGGCTTCGCTCGCAGTTATCGACATGAACTGACCCCCTACCTCGAGTGGTACTGAATAACGTACCACTCACGGCCACCTCAAGCGAAGTCAATAAGTGACGATCCGTCATGAAACCCAGCACCATCCCAGCACGGGAAACAGCAGGGGGTCGACTCCTTGAAGAGTCGACCCCGTTTTACCTGCATGTTTGCCAGGTCGCCAACGTGGTGTTATTTCATCCGCTCACACATTGAACCGGAACTCCACCACATCCCCGTCCTGCATCACGTAGTCCTTGCCCTCCATGCGGGCCTTGCCCTTCGCGCGGGCCTCGGTCACCGAGCCGGTTTCGACCAGGTCCTCGAAGGAGATGACCTCGGCCTTGATGAAGCCCTTCTGGAAGTCGGTGTGGATCACGCCGGCCGCCTCGGGGGCCGTCGCGCCCTTCTTGATCGTCCAGGCGCGGGACTCCTTGGGGCCGGCCGTGAGGTAGGTCTGCAGGCCGAGGGTGTTGAAGCCGACCCGGGCCAGGGTGGCGAGGCCGGGCTCCTCGGCGCCGACCGACTCCAGCAGCTCCAGGGCGTCCTCCTCGTCGAGCTCCGCGAGGTCCGCCTCCAGCTTGGCGTTGAGGAAGATCGCCTCGGCCGGGGCGACCAGCGCGCGCTGCTCGGCCTTGAAGGTGTCGTCGGTCAGCTCGTCCTCGTCGACGTTGAAGACGTAGAGGAAGGGCTTGGTGGTGAGGAGGTGCAGGTCGTGGAGGAGCTCGGCGCGGTCCGAGCCCTGGAGGATGCCCTGGGAGAACAGGGTGTCGCCCTTCTCCAGGATCTCCTTGGCCTCCTCGACGGCCTTGACCTTCGGCGCCACGTCCTTCTTGATCCGGGACTCCTTCTGGAGGCGCGGCAGGACCTTCTCGATCGTCTGGAGGTCGGCGAGGATCAGCTCGGTGTTGATCGTCTCGATGTCGTCCTTCGGCGAGACCTTGCCGTCGACATGGACGACGTTCTCGTCCTTGAAGGCACGGATGACCTGGCAGATCGCGTCGGACTCACGGATGTTCGCGAGGAACTTGTTGCCCAGGCCCTCGCCCTCGGAGGCGCCCTTCACGATTCCCGCGATGTCGACGAAGTCGACCGTGGCCGGGATGATCCGCTGCGAGGAGAAGATCTCGGACAGCTTGGCCAGGCGGGCGTCGGGGACGCCGACCACACCCACGTTGGGCTCGATCGTGGCGAACGGGTAGTTGGCCGCCAGCACGTCGTTCTTGGTCAGGGCGTTGAACAGGGTCGACTTGCCGACATTGGGCAGGCCGACGATTCCGATCGTGAGCGACACGTTGCGACTTCCCGTAGTGAGTGGGTGAGTGAGCCGGAGGCTGCCAGTGCCGGCGGGCCGGCCGATCCACCAGTTTACGGGGTTCGGAGCCCCTGGCCGGTGGCCGCGTCGAACACCTGGACAAGCTCCGCTCTTCGGCTTGGTTTCGGCGTGTCTGGGCTGCGACTTGGCACATTAACCGACCTAAGTTGGTCCGGTGGAGCATCACAGGACCCGTCCCCGACAGCACGGACAGCGCCGTGGCGCCCCCCGCCCACCCCTGCCGCCCCAGGCCGGACGGCGTCCGGCGACGGCCGAGCGCCGACCGGCCCCGGGGAGGCCCGGTGCGGCGGCGGCCGGCCCCCGGCAACCGCCGGGCCCACGGCTCACCGGACTCGGCGGCGGCGTGTTCTGCGGGGCCGCGATGGTCCTGCTGGGCTTCCTGGACGCCTTGCTGTTCGGGTCGTCCCTGACGGTGTACGGCGTGCTGTCCCTGCCGGTGTGCGCGCTGACCGCGCTGTGGGTGCGCGGGAGCGATCTGCTGACCGCCCCCGTCATCGTCCCGATCGCCTTCGCCGCCGGCCTGCTGACCGTCGCCGACGACGGCGGCGGCGGCTTCCTGGGCGGTGTGATGGGCCTGGTGACGGCCCTGTCCACGCAGGCCGGCTGGCTCTACGGCGGCACGCTGGTCGCCGGGGTGATCGTCATCGGCCGCCGGATCCGGCTGGTCCGGAGCCGGCGCGGAGGCTGACCCCCGGCCGTCCCCGACTGTCTCCGGCTGCTGCCCCGGCTGCCCGAGACTGTCTCCGGCTGCCCCCGGCCGTCCCCGACTGCCCGCGGCTACTTGGCGTGGTGCGCCGCACGCATCGCGGCGCCCACGATCCCCGCGTTGTTCTGCAGTTGCGCCGGCACGATCTCGGCCTTGATGCCCTTGATGAGGGGCAGGAACTTGTCGGCCTTGCGGCTCACCCCGCCGCCGATGATGAACAGCTCCGGAGTGAACAGCATCTCGACATGGGCGAGGTACTTGGTGACCCGGTGCGCCCAGTGCTCCCAGCTGAGGTCGTGGTCCTCCTTGGCCTTGCTGGAGGCCTTCTTCTCGGCGTCATGGCCGTCCAGCTCCAGGTGGCCCAGCTCGGTGTTGGGGACCAGCTCGCCGTCGGTGAACAGGGCACTGCCGATGCCGGTGCCGAAGGTGAGCAGGATGACCACGCCCTTGCGGTCCCGGCCGGCGCCGAACTGCATCTCGGCCACGCCCGCCGCGTCCGCGTCGTTGACCACGGTCACCGGCAGGCCGCCGAGCCGGTCACTGAACAGCGTGCGCGCGTCGGTGTCGATCCAGCTCTTGTCGACGTTCGCCGCCGTGCGGATATGTGTGCCGTCGCTGATCACTCCGGGGAAGGTGAGCCCGACCGGGCCGGTCCACCCGAAGTGGTCGATGACCTGCTTGACCCCGTCGGCGACGCTGTCGGGCGTCGCCGGATGCGGGGTGAGCACCTTGCAGCGCTCCTGGGCCAGGTCGCCCTTGTCCAGGTCCACAGGAGCGCCCTTGATCCCGGAACCACCGATGTCCACGCCGAAGATCTGCATGGCTCCACGTTACGTCGTACGACTGACAGTCACGACGCCGGAGGGGTCGCCGGTCACACCGTCGTACGAGCGCCGTTCAGGCGCCGGTGCCGCTGCCGCCGCGCTCGGCGACCAGGGCGGCCGCCTCTTCGCGCAGGTCACGGCGGAGTTCCTTGGGCAGCGAGAAGGTGATGGACTCCTCGGCCGCCTTGACGATCTCCACATCGCCGTAGCCGCGCTCGGCGAGCCACGCCAGGACCTCCTCGACCAGCACCTCCGGGACGGAGGCGCCGGAGGTGACGCCGACCGTGGTCACCCCGTCCAGCCAGGCCTCGTCGATCTCGCTGGCGAAGTCGACCAGGTAGGCCGCGCGGGAGCCGGCCAGCTTGGCGACCTCCACGAGCCGCTTGGAGTTGGAGGAGTTGCGGGAGCCGACCACGATGACCAGTTCGGCCTCGGCGCCCATCTGCTTCACGGCGAGCTGTCGGTTCTGGGTGGCGTAGCAGATGTCGTCGCTCGGCGGGGAGATCAGCTGCGGGAACTTCTCCTTCAGCGCGTCGACCGTCTCCATGGTCTCGTCGACGGAGAGCGTGGTCTGGGAGAGCCAGACGACCTTGGACTCGTCGCGGACCTCGACCTTGGCCACGTCCGCCGGGCCGTCGACGAGCTGGATGTGGTCGGGGGCCTCGCCGGAGGTGCCGATGACCTCCTCGTGGCCCTCGTGGCCGATCAGGAGGATGTCGTAGTCCTCGCCCGCGAAGCGGACGGCTTCCTTGTGGACCTTGGTGACGAGCGGGCAGGTCGCGTCGATGGAGGCCAGGCGGCCGCGTGCGGCCTCCTCGTGGACGACGGGGGCGACGCCGTGCGCGGAGAACATCACGATGTTCCCCGGCGGGACCTCCTCGGTCCGCTCGACGAAGATCGTGCCCTTCCTCTCCAGGGTCTGCACGACGTACCTGTTGTGGACGATCTCGTGCCGGACATAGATCGGGGCCCCGTACTGTTCCAGGGCCTTCTCGACGGCGATCACGGCGCGGTCCACACCCGCGCAGTAGCCACGGGGGGCGGCGAGCAGGACACGGCGGCCAGGCGAAGCAGTCATGGCACCCATCGTAAGGCCGCGTTCGGGGGCCCAGAGATCGCGTCCCGGTGACGATCCCGGGGAGACGGACGGGAACCGGAGCCGGGTGCGCCACACGTCCTCGGGAGGCACTGACGTCCGAGACCGGTACGAGGACGGCACCCCGCCCGAGGCGGACGAACGGCACCGGTTGCGGCGCTCTCTCGGGTGGTGCTGGCCGCGCAGCGTCAGTGGCGGGCCACGCGACGAAGGCTTGTCGGTGGGCGCCGTTACTCTCGGCGCATGGCTTTGAACACGTCTGTCGAGGCGCCCGTGCCTGTCGGCGAGGTCTCCCGGTTGATCGGTGGGTGGATCGACCGGCTCGGTGCCGTGTGGGTCGAGGGGCAGATCACCCAGCTCTCCCGGCGGCCAGGGGCGGGTGTGGTGTTTCTGACGCTGCGGGATCCGTCGTACGACATCTCGATCGGCGTCACCTGCTACCGGCAGGTGTTCGACGCCGTCGCCGATGTCGTCGGTGAGGGCGCCCGGGTCGTCGTCCACGCGAAACCGGAGTGGTACGCGCCGCGTGGGCAGCTGTCGTTGCGGGCGGCCGAGATAAGGCCGGTCGGGGTCGGGGAGCTGCTGGCGCGGCTGGAGGCGCTCAAAAAGGCGCTGGCCGCCGAGGGGCTGTTCGCCGCCGAACGGAAGAGACCGCTGCCGTTCCTGCCGCAGCTGATCGGGCTGGTGTGCGGGCGGGCCTCGGCCGCCGAGCGGGATGTCCTGGAGAACGCCCGGCACCGGTGGCCGGCGGTGCGGTTCGAGGTGCGGAACGTGCCGGTGCAGGGCGTGCACGCCGTGCCGCAGGTCGTGCAGGCCGTGAAGGAGCTCGACGCGCTCCGCGACGTCGACGTGATCATCGTGGCTCGCGGTGGTGGCAGTGTGGAGGATCTGCTGCCGTTCTCCGACGAGCAGTTGGTGCGGGCCGTCGCCGAGTGCCGTACGCCCGTCGTGTCCGCGATCGGGCACGAGCCCGACAGCCCGCTGCTCGACTTCGTCGCCGACCTGCGCGCCTCCACCCCCACCGACGCCGCCAAGAAGGTCGTGCCGGACGTCGGCGAGGAACTGGACCGGGTGCGGATGCTGCGGGACCGGGCCCGGCGGTGCCTGGACGGGCTCGTGGCGCGGGAGGAGCGGGGGCTGGCGCATGCGCTGGCGCGGCCCGTCATGGAGGATCCACACCGGATGGTCGACGAGCGGGCCGATCATGTCGCCTCGCTGGTGGACCGGTCGCGGCGCACTCTCGGGCATCTGCTCGACCGTGCCGACTCCGAGCTGACGCACACGCACGCGCGCGTGGTGGCGCTCTCCCCCGCCGCCACGCTGAAGCGCGGTTACGCCGTGCTGCAGAAGGGCGACGGCCATGTGGTGCGGGGCAGCGCGGAGGTCGAGCCGGGCGAGGCGCTGCGGGCGCGGGTCGCCGAGGGGGAGTTCACGGTGCGGGTGGACGGCTGAGGTGCCGCACGGGTCGTACGAGTCGATGGCGAAGGTGGACGCATGAGCAGCACGACGGAAGAGACGCTCTCCTACGAGCAGGCGCGCGACGAGTTGATCGAGGTCGTACGGCGGCTGGAGGCCGGCGGGACGAGCCTTGAGGAGTCCCTCGCGCTCTGGGAGCGCGGCGAGGAGCTGGCCAGGGTGTGCCGGCGGTGGCTGGAGGGGGCGCGTGCCCGGCTGGACGCGGCGCTGGCCGTGGAGGAAGAGGGCGAGGAAGGGCCGGAAGGGGACGCGGAGGGGGAGTGAGCGGGGCGGTGTGAGCGGGCGGTGTGAGCGGGCGGCGCCTGTGAGGCGGATCACCGGGTCTCAGCCCTTGTTGAAGGTTGAACCTTCCCGGCGTATGGTCATGCCGTCAGCCTATCCGGACCGCGGTCCGGATTCGACGGATTGCGACCTCCAGGAAGTTAGAAACCATGTCTCTTGTTCTCGACCCCGCCGCCCAGGACCTGCTGTTCCGCGAGGCCCGCACCGCCAACACCTTCACCGACGAGCCGGTGACCGACGAGCAGGTCCAGGCCATCTACGACCTGGTCAAGTACGGTCCGACCTCCATGAACCAGTCGCCCCTCCGGGTGGTCCTGGTCCGCTCCCCCGAGGCCCGCGAGCGCCTGGTGCAGCACATGGCCGAGGGCAACCAGAAGAAGACCGCCGCCGCCCCGCTGGTCGCGATCCTCGCCGCGGACAACGAGTTCCACGAGGAGCTGCCGCACCTCTTCCCGCACTTCCCGCAGGCCAAGGACGCCGTCTTCGGCGACCGCGCGGTGCGCGAGGGCAGCGCCGCCCTGAACGCCGCCCTCCAGGCCGCGTACTTCATCATCGGCGTCCGCGCCGCCGGCCTCGCCGCAGGCCCGATGGGCGGTTACGACGCCGCGGGCATCCAGAAGGAGTTCCTGGACGACGACCACACCCCCGTGATGGTCGTCAACATCGGCAAGCCGGGCCCGGACGCCTGGTTCCCCCGCCACCCGCGCCTGGCGTACGACGACGTCGTCACGACCGTCTGAGCCACCCCGCAGACACGAAAGAGGCACTCGGCAACGGCGCCGGGGGCCTTTTTCGCGTGTGTGTCACGCCGCCCGGGTCAGGACATCTTCAGTGCCGCGGCCATCTTCGTCAGCTGGGTGAACGAGGCCGTGCCGGCCACCACCGTCGTGGAGCCGGGGGTGTTCTCCAGCACCAGCGCGTCGTAGCGGCCGCCGGTGTAGTGCGTCCAGGTGCGGTCGCCGATCTTCTCGGTCGTCTTCGTGGCCGTCGCGCCCTGGCTCGCGTCGGTGATGAAGTCCGCGGGCTTCTGAGTCGACTGCTCGATCTGGACGTACTGACCGTCGGGGGTCTGGTAGCCGAGGTGCCAGCGGTCGCCGGCCTCGCCCTGGAAGCGGACCGAGGTGGCCTTCCAGGCACTGGGCAGGCCCTCCGGCGCGGCCACCGGGTAGGTCGCCGCGCGCCGAGCCGTCAGCAGCTCGACCCGGTAGTCGACCCGCTGGATGTCGGGAGCGTGATCGTCGTGCGGGACGAGCAGGTAGATGAAGCCCGCCGCGAGGCCGATCAGGGCCAGGGAGAGGATCATGTCCCGGACCGTCTTCTGCTTGCCGTTCGTGCCTGCCACGTCCCCTATCGTCGCAGGTGCCCGCCGCGCTCATCCGTGGGGTCCCCTGCTCATTTTGTCAGCCTGGCGATAGAGTCGACGGGAACCCTCATCCGGCCGTCGTCGTATCAGAAAGGTGCGCTCCGATGACCGAGCATCATCACTTGCCGTCCGAACTCGATGTCCCCTCCGAGGCCCCCGACCGCAACCTCGCCCTGGAACTCGTCCGGGTGACCGAAGCCGCCGCGATGGCCGCCGGTCGCTGGGTGGGCCGCGGCGACAAGAACGGCGCCGACGGCGCCGCGGTACGCGCGATGCGCACCCTCGTCTCCACCGTCTCGATGAACGGCGTGGTCGTCATCGGGGAGGGCGAGAAGGACGAGGCCCCGATGCTCTTCAACGGGGAGCGCATCGGTGACGGGACCGGTCCCGAGGTCGACATCGCCGTCGACCCGATCGACGGGACCACGCTGACCGCGAAGGGCATGCCCAACGCGATCGCCGTGCTGGCCGCGGCCGAGCGCGGTGCCATGTTCGACCCGTCCGCCGTCTTCTACATGGACAAACTGGTCACCGGCCCGGACGCGGCGGACTTCGTCGACATCAACGCGCCCGTCTCCGTCAACATCCGGCGGGTCGCCAAGGCGAAGCGGGCCACGCCGGAGGACGTGACCGTCGTCATCCTCGACCGGCCGCGACACGAAGGGATCATCCAGGAGATCCGCGAGGCCGGCGCCCGCATCAAGCTGATCTCCGACGGTGACGTCGCCGGCTCGATCTACGCGCTGCGCGAGGGCACGGGCGTCGACATGCTGCTCGGCATCGGCGGTACACCCGAGGGCATCATCTCCGCGTGCGCCGTGAAGTGCCTGGGCGGGACCATCCAGGGCAAGCTGTGGCCCAAGGACGACGAGGAGCGGCAGCGGGCCATCGACGCCGGGCACGATCTGGACCGGGTGCTGACGACCGAGGATCTGGTGACCGGAGAGAACGTGTTCTTCGTCGCCACCGGCATCACCGACGGTGAGCTGCTGCGCGGCGTGCGGTACCGGTCGGAGACCGCGCTGACCGAGTCCATCGTGATGCGGTCGAAGTCGGGGACGGTGCGACGGATCGACTCCGAGCACCGGCTGCGCAAACTGCGGGCCTACAGCTCGGTCGATTTCGACAAGGCGAAGTAGCGCCCTTGGGGGCAGGGGCCGGGGCAGGGGCTGCGGGCGGTTGGCGGCTGCGGGTGCATCGTGGCCGGCCGCGCCCACGCGGCGACAGCCGCGCATCGGCACAGCCCCGCGCCCCTTACGGAGCGCTGAAAAGCGCCCTAGGCAGTGCGAAAGGCGCCCTCGGTGCGGAGAGGGCGACTTTTCGTCAGCCTGCCTGCGCTATGCGGTTCGCCGCTGCCGCCCTCGCCGCCTTCTTCAGTTCCATGTCGCGGCGCCTGCGCCTGGCCAGGACCACGCGGCGTTCCGCTGCGGTGAGGCCGCCCCAGACGCCGTACGGCTCGGGCTGGAGCAGTGCGTGTTCGCGGCACTCGACCATCACCGGACAGCGGGCGCACACCCGTTTGGCCGCCTCCTCCCGGGACAGCCGGGCGGCGGTTGGCTCCTTGGAGGGTGCGAAGAACAGGCCTGCCTCGTCGCGCCGGCACACCGCCTCGGTGTGCCAGGGTGCGTCTTGGTCCCTGTCCTGCACTGGCACCCGCTGGGCCGGAACGGCAGCTACCTGCAGGGACGAATGCGGCGGTTGCAGCACGGGTCTACTCCTGACGACGGCTTCGCGAGCGAGAGACGATGCAGCAAGGCCTACCCGCTGTGCGCGGGCCTATGCACAGCGTCCTCAACAGCCGTGGCGTGGCGGCCAGTTCACGACTCCGGGCGCCGCTCGTCGAGGAGTGATTCGCGTCCGTCAATGGTCCAGGTGTTTGCGCAACTTCCTGTCGACCTTGTCCTGAACCCGGTCCAGGATGTCCTCGATGAACTTCCCGCGCTTCGGCCGCGCCTCCACATTGCCGAGCACGGCCCACCCCTCGACATAGACGACCGGCGCGTCCGAGTCGACCGAATCCAGCGTGTCCGCCTCGAAGTTGCCCAGCACACCGCCACCGGTGCCGCGCAGCGACACGTTCTCCGGGACGCGGATCTGGACGTCGCCGAAGATCGAGAACGCCTTGATGACGACCTGCTGGTACTCGAAGATCGCCTCGGTGAGGTCGAGCTCGATGGAGCCGAAGACCGCGTACGCGTGCAGCCGGCGGCCCGCCCGCCAGCGGCCCCGGCGGCGGGCGCTGCTGAAGACGGCCACGACGTTGCTGTCCGGCTCGACGGGGATCGCGCCGGGCGTCGGCCGGGGCGGGACCGGCGTGTAGGCCGACGCGGCCGGGCCGGCGTGGGCCGCCGGCAGGTCCCGTATGAAGACCTCCAGCTCGCCCACCGTCTTGGCGCTCAGCACGCCTTCCACGCGCTCGGCGTGCTCGTCGGCGGTCAGGCGCCCCTCCGCGAGGGCCTCCCGCAGGATGTCGGCGATGCGGTCACGGTCGGCGTCCGAGGCGCGCAGCTCGGCGACCGGCGTTCCGGCGCGCTCCTGAGGGGTCTGCTTCTGAAGGTCCACGGCAGCAGAGTACCGAAACGCGATAGATCGCGACTAGGGGTGTGGACAACCTCGGGCGTGTCGAACTGAGCCTTACCTCACAAGCTCCGTGGCAGAGCCAGGTTCTACGCTGGAGGGCGCTCGCCGGCGTCGGCGGGCGGCCGTCCGCCAGAGTGAGGAATGGGCTGAGATGCCTGAGTTCGCGTACACCGATCTGCTCCCCCAGGGCGAGGACACCACCCCGTACCGGCTGGTGACCTCGGAGGGTGTGTCCACCGTCGAGGGACCGGACGGGCGGACGTTCCTCAAGGTGGAGCCGGAGGCGCTGCGCAAGCTGGCCGAAGAGGCGATCCACGACATCCAGCACTACCTGCGGCCCGCCCACCTCGCCCAGCTCCGGCGGATCATCGACGACCCGGAGGCGTCGGCCAACGACAAGTTCGTCGCGCTCGACCTGCTGAAGAACGCGAACATCGCGGCGGCCGGCGTGCTGCCCATGTGCCAGGACACCGGCACCGCGATCGTCATGGGCAAGCGCGGGCAGAACGTGCTGACCGAGGGCGGCGACGAGGCGGCGCTGAGCCGCGGCATCTACGACGCCTATCTGAACCTCAACCTGCGGTACTCGCAGATGGCTCCGCTCACCATGTGGGAGGAGAAGAACACCGGGTCGAACCTGCCCGCCCAGATCGAGCTGTACGCGACCGACGGCGGCGCCTACAAGTTCCTCTTCATGGCCAAGGGCGGCGGCTCGGCCAACAAGTCGTTCCTCTACCAGGAGACGAAGGCCGTCCTCAACGAGGCCTCCATGATGAAGTTCCTGGAGGAGAAGATCCGTTCGCTCGGTACGGCCGCCTGCCCGCCGTACCACCTGGCGATCGTCGTCGGCGGTACGAGCGCCGAGTACGCGCTGAAGACCGCGAAGTACGCCTCCGCGCACTACCTGGACGAGATCCCGGCGGAGGGCTCGGAGCTCGGCCACGGCTTCCGGGACAAGGACCTGGAGCAGAAGGTCTTCGAGCTGACGCAGAAGATCGGGATCGGCGCGCAGTTCGGCGGCAAGTACTTCTGCCATGACGTGCGCGTGGTCCGGCTGCCCCGGCACGGTGCGTCCTGCCCGGTCGCCATCGCCGTCTCCTGCTCCGCGGACCGCCAGGCCGTCGCGAAGATCACCGCCGAGGGCGTGTTCCTGGAGCAGCTGGAGACGGATCCGGCACGGTTCCTCCCGGAGACGACGGACGAGCACCTCGACGAGTCCTCCGACGTGGTGAAGATCGACCTGAACCAGCCGATGGACACGATCCTCGCCGAGCTGACCAAGTACCCGGTCAAGACCCGCCTCTCCCTCACCGGCCCGCTGGTCGTCGCCCGTGACATCGCGCACGCGAAGATCAAGGAGCGGCTCGACGCGGGCGAGGAGATGCCGCAGTACCTGAAGGACCACCCGGTGTACTACGCCGGTCCGGCCAAGACCCCCGAGGGGTACGCCTCCGGTTCCTTCGGTCCTACGACGGCCGGTCGCATGGACTCCTACGTGGAGCAGTTCCAGGCCGCCGGCGGCTCCAAGGTGATGCTCGCCAAGGGCAACCGCAGCAAGCAGGTCACCGACGCGTGCGACAGCCACGGCGGTTTCTACCTCGGCTCCATCGGCGGCCCGGCCGCGCGGCTCGCCCAGGACTGCATCAAGAAGGTCGAGGTCGTCGAGTACGAGGAGCTCGGCATGGAGGCCGTCTGGAAGATCGAGGTCGAGGACTTCCCGGCCTTCATCGTCGTCGACGACAAGGGCAACGACTTCTTCCAAAACCCGGCCCCGGCTCCGACGTTCACGTCGATCCCGGTGCGGGGGCCCGGCCTGGCATAGGGCCTCGTCCTCGGACGCCGGGCGGGCCGAGTGGTACCGCCCGGCGCACAGGTCGAACGACTTCCTTCAGGACCTGGCGCCGCGGCCGGACCGGTCAGTGGGGCATGCAGCCGAACCAGTTCAGCCGGTCGCCGTCCCTGGTGTAGCCCATGCACCTGATGGTCGCGTCGTGCTCCGTCTCGGTGCGCTCGACCGGTCCGTTCACGTATTCCGTCTCGTGGTGGGGCTCCACGAGGGTGTCGACCTCGACGCGGTACCAGCGGTGGTCGCCGGCCGGCACGCTGCAACCGCGCCCGGTCACGTTGCGGCTGGGATCGCCGGTCCACACCGGCCGTTCGGCGCGGTCGCAGTGGGCGCGGTGGGAGCGGCCGGACGCGGCCGCGGTGCCGGCTCCCGTGCCCAGCAGGGTCGCCGCGCCTATGCAAACCGCCGCGATGGCGCCGAGCAGACCCTTGGGAGTGAAGTTCATCGATCGGTCCTCCTGCCAGCCGTGGTGCGGGCGGGAATCGCCTGCCACCTTGGGCAGATAGTCACATTTATCCGCGATGTCCGTCCTGGCGGCAGCGGACGCGTTCCCCCGACCCGGTGACGTCGGTGGTGCCAATGCAGCAGGCCGGGCTCTCCCCGTGCCCCGTGCGGCCCACGGTCCGGAACAACCGCGACGCCCCGATCGCTGTTACGGGCATGAGCGACTACCGCATCGAACACGACTCCATGGGCGAGGTCCGCGTCCCCGTCCACGCCAAGTGGCGGGCCCAGACGCAGCGGGCCGTCGAGAACTTCCCGGTCTCGGGGCAGCGGATCGAGCGCGCGCACATCGAGGCGCTGGCCCGGATCAAGGGCGCGGCGGCCAGGGTGAACGCCGAGCTGGGGGTGGTCGACAAGGACATGGCGCAGGCGATCCAGGAGGCGGCCGGGGAGGTCGCCGAGGGGAAGTGGGACGACCAGTTCCCGGTGGACGTGTTCCAGACGGGGTCGGGGACCTCGTCGAACATGAACACCAACGAGGTCATCGCGACGCTGGCGACCGAGCGGCTCGGGCGGGAGGTGCATCCGAACGACCACGTGAACGCCTCGCAGTCGTCGAACGACGTGTTTCCGTCGTCCATCCACATCGCCGCCACCGCCGCCGTGACGCGGGACCTGATCCCGGCCCTCGAGCATCTCGCGGCGTCGCTGGAGCGCAAGTCCGACGAGTTCGCCGATGTGGTGAAGTCCGGGCGGACGCATCTGATGGACGCCACTCCGGTGACCCTGGGGCAGGAGTTCGGCGGGTACGCGGCGCAGGTGCGGTACGGCGTGGAGCGGCTGCGGGCCTCGCTGCCCCGGCTGGCCGAACTGCCGCTCGGGGGGACGGCGGTGGGCACCGGGATCAACACCCCGCCCGGGTTCTCGGCCGCGGTGATCGAGGAGGTCGCGCGGGTCACCGGGCTGCCGTTCACCGAGGCGCGCGACCACTTCGAGGCGCAGGGCGCGCGGGACGGGATCGTGGAGACCAGCGGACAGCTGCGGACCGTCGCGGTCGGCCTGACGAAGATCGCCAACGATCTGCGGTGGATGGCCTCGGGGCCGCGGACCGGGCTCGCCGAGATCGCGCTGCCGGATCTGCAGCCGGGGTCCTCGATCATGCCGGGGAAGGTCAACCCGGTGGTCCCGGAGGCCGTGCTGATGGTGTCCGCGCAGGTCATCGGGAACGACCAGACAATCGCCGTGGCCGGCGCGGCCGGGAACTTCGAGCTGAACGTGATGCTTCCGGTCATCGGCAAGAACGTGCTCGAGTCCGTGCGGCTGCTCGCCAACGTCTCGCGGCTGCTCGCCGACCGGACCGTGGACGGGATCACCGCCAACCGGGAGCGGGCCCGGGAGTACGCCGAGTCGTCGCCGTCCGTGGTGACGCCGCTCAACAAGTACATCGGGTACGAGGAGGCCGCCAAGGTGGCCAAGAAGGCGCTGGCGGAACGTAAGACGATCCGCCAAGTCGTCATCGAGGGCGGGTATGTCGAGAAGGGTGATCTGACCGTCGAGCAGCTGGACGAGGCGCTGGATGTCCTGCGGATGACACGACCGTAACCGCGTGCGAACGTTTCGCGCCGCCCGGCCAGAACCGTGACGTCGGCCGCAGCGTCGTATGCCTACGGCACCTAATATCTGTGCATGGCAGACGGTGGAGCGGTGAGACGCGTGATGCGCGGGGAAACGGGCGGTGCGACCGGTCATGGAGCCGGGTTCTGGGCTCCGGGGAGCCAGATCCTGTGGCGGTACCGGGAGAACGCCGGGGACGGTTTCCACATCGCGCGCCCCGTCACCGTCGTCCGGGACGACGCGGAGCTGCTCGCCGTCTGGCTGGCCCCCGGCACCGAGTGC
The DNA here is from genome assembly GCF_040682795.1 of Streptomyces sp. NPDC051105. NCBI lineage: Bacteria > Bacillati > Actinomycetota > Actinomycetes > Kitasatosporales > Streptomycetaceae > Streptomyces > Streptomyces sp. NPDC051105. The sequence goes on from NZ_JBFBBR010000003.1 coordinate 36,563, forward strand.
GTCAGGCCCGTGTTCGCCGACGGCACGTCGGTCGGCGAGGAGCCGCTGGAGTCCCGGTACACCAAGCCGCGGACCGTGCGGCGCGGCCACTGGCTCGGCACCGGGGTGCTGAAGCTGGCCCGGCCAGGTCAGCCCTGGTCGGTGTGGCTGTTCTGGGAGCCGGGCTGGCAGTTCAAGAACTGGTACGTCAATCTTGAGCAGCCGCTGGTCCGGTGGGACGGCGGAGTGGACTCGGAGGATCACTTCCTGGACATCTCCGTGCACCCGGACCGGAGTTGGCGCTGGCTCGACGAGGACGAGTTCGCCCAGGCCCAGCGGGACGGCCTGATGGGCGCGGAGACGGCCGAGCGGGTGCGGGAGGCGGGTCTGGCCGCGGCGGCCGCCGTACGGGCCTGGGAGGCGCCGTTCTCGGACGGCTGGCAGCACTGGCGCCCGGACCCGTCCTGGGCGGTACCGTCGCTGCCGGACGACTGGGACCGTACGCCCGCGCACGTGTCCACATGAGACCCTTGATGCGCCCCCGGTGCACAACCGTAGGATCGTCCTCCGCAAGGGCGCGTTGAGCACAACTCCCGGAATGTGATCCGGGTTTGACCGAACGTCACCGAGGGGCGGCAGGACGTGAGCGAGGGGTACGAGGGCAGCACCGGCGAGCGGGGCGCGGGCCGTAGATCGTTCGCCGGTGGCACAGGAACAGCCTCCAGCCACGCCGGAATTCCGTTCCTGGGACATGTAATCCGGGTATCGGAGTTTCGGCGGGACCACCTGCGCGTCCGGCGCGCAGCCCCGGACGGACGGATTCGACACGCGTGACGGAGCACCCCACCTCCTACGAGCGCCCACAACCGGGCGCCGACCCCGCGCAGACCCGCGGGGCGCTCCTGCGTACCCCGCAGCCGCAGCCGCAGCCGCAGGTGCAGCCCCGTCCGCTCGGTGCCGCCGCCTTATCGGCACAGGCCCGCGCGGGCGAGACGCCCTCCGGCCCCGGTACCAGCACGTCCAAGGAGCACTCCGTCAACGGCCCCGAGCACGCCCAGCCCACCAGCGCTGAGCCCGATCCGCACCGGCCGCGCCCCACCCCGGAGGGCATTCCGCCGCAGCCCGGCGCCGAGCAGGAGCGGGTGGCGGGCGCGGGCGCCCAGGACCGCCGTACCGGGCGCGGGCTGCCGCCCGGCCGGCCGATGCCGATGCGGCGGGACGGTGACCGGCTGCGCTTCGTGGGCGCCGCGACCCGGCGGATCGCCCGGGGCATCGACCTGGACGAGATCGTGATGGGGCTGTGCCGGGCGACCGTGCCGACCTTCTCGGACGCGATCCTGGTCTATCTGCGCGACCCGCTGCCGGTCGGAGACGAGCGGCCCACCGGTCCGGTGGTGCTGCGGCTGCGCCGTACCGACCGGATCCCGGAGGAGCGGGACACCGAGGGCTTTCCGCCGCTGCCCGTGCCGGAGCCGGAACCGGCCGACATCGGCCTGGCCGCGCTCACCGCGGAGCTGTGCGAGGTACGGCCGGGCGGCGCCCTCAACGAGGTACTGCGGGGCGTACGACCGGTTTTCGCCGGCTCCCCCGCCGCGCGCGCCGCGCTGCCCGAGCTCCTCGGCGAGGGCGCCGAGTCCCTGGTACCCGGCGGACAGCACGCGATCCTCGCGCCGCTGCGCGGCCGGCGCCGGGTGATCGGTGCGGCCCTGTTCCTGCGCCGCCCGGAGCGGCTCGCCTTCGAGACGGACGACCTGCTGGTCGCCGCCCAGCTGGCCACGCACAGCGCGCTCGGCATCGACAAGGCGGTGCTGTACGGCCGGGAGGCCTACATCGCCGACGAGTTGCAGCGGACCATGCTGCCGGAGCATCTGCCGAGCGCCACGGGTGTGCGGCTGGCCTCGCGCTATCTGCCGGCCGCGGAGACCGCGCGGGTGGGCGGTGACTGGTACGACGCGATTCCGCTGCCGGGCAGCCGGGTGGCGCTGGTCGTGGGCGATGTCATGGGGCACTCGATGACCTCGGCCGCCATCATGGGGCAGCTGCGGACCACCGCGCAGACGCTGGCGGGGCTGGACCTGCCGCCGCAGGAGGTCCTGCACCATCTCGACGAGCAGGCCCAGCGGCTGGGCACCGACCGGATGGCGACCTGCCTGTACGCGGTCTACGACCCGGTGTCGCACCGCATCACCATCGCCAACGCGGGCCATCCGCCGCCGGTGCTGCTGCATCTGGGCGGGCGGGCCGAGGTGCTGCGGGTGCCGGCGGGGGCGCCGATCGGGGTCGGCGGGGTCGACTTCGAGGCGGTCGAGCTGGACGCGCCCGCCGGGGCGACCCTGCTCCTGTACACCGACGGGCTGGTGGAGTCCCGGCTGCGGGACGTGTGGACCGGGATAGAGCAGTTGCGGGAGAAGCTCGCCGCGACCGCTCAGCTGACCGGGCCGGACCATCCGCCGCCGCTCGAAGCGCTGTGCGACGAGGTGCTCGACATGCTCGGGCCGGGCGACCGGGACGACGACATCGCGCTGCTCGCGGCCCGGTTCGACGGGATCGCGCCGAGCGATGTGGCGTACTGGTTCCTGGAGCCGGAGGACGCGGCGCCGGGGCGGGCCCGGCGGCTGGCGCGCAGGGCCCTGGCCCGCTGGGGCCTTGAGGAACTGACCGACTCCGTCGAGCTGCTGGTCAGCGAGGTCGTGACGAACGCGGTGCGGTACGCGTCGCGGCCGGTGACGTTGCGGTTGCTGCGGACCGATGTGCTGCGCTGCGAAGTGGGCGACGACGTGCCCCAGTTGCCGCGGCTGCGGCAGGCGCGGGCGACGGACGAGGGCGGCCGGGGTCTGTACCTCGTCAACAGACTGGCCAGACGGTGGGGAGCGACCCGGTTGAGCACCGGGAAGGTCGTCTGGTTCGAGTTGAACCGATAGGCCCGTAGGGCCAGGGACCGGTGAGTTCCGCGTGCCCGGCGGGGGCTTGCCGCGCCCACGCGGCAGAGCCGCACATCAGATACAGCCCCGCGCCCCTGAGGGGCGCGGGGAACTGCGCGACCGGCCACGGCCTGCCCGGCGCCCGGATGACTACTGGAAGCCGTCCGCCGGGTCCAGCGGGTCGTCCGTGATGCCTCCCGTAGGGGTCTGGCTCGGCGTCTGCGACGGGGTCTGGGACGGCGTCGCGGACTTCGTCGGGGTCTGGCTCGGCGTCTGCGACGGAGTCTGGGACGGCGTCGCGGACTTCGTCGGGGTCTCGCTCGGCGTCTCGGACGGTGTCTCGGACGGCGTCGCGGACTTCGTCGGGGTCTCCGTGGGCTGGACGGCCGCGCCCAGGTCGGTGTTCAGGTCGAACTTCTGCTTCTTCGTGACCCCGAAGGTGTAAGCCGCCCAGATCTGCGCCGGGTAACCGCCACCGTTGATGCGGCCGGTGCCGGGGATGAGGCCCGTGGCGCCCGTCAGCGAGACCTGGTTGTGGCTCTTGTAATCCTCGCCGAACAGTCCGACCGAGGTCACCAGGTCAGGCGTGAAGCCCGTGAACCAGGCCGACTTGTTGTTGTCGGACGTACCCGTCTTGCCGGCCACCTGCTGGCCCTTGCGCAGCGGGTTCTGGGCCACGGAGACCTTCGCCGTACCGTCGTCGACCACGCCGGTCAGGACCGAGGTCACCTGGTCGGCCGCGCTGCGGCTGATCACCTGCTCGCCGATCGGGTCCGGCGGCTCGACCTTGCGGCCGGTCTTCTCCGCCGACGCGAGGATGCTCGGGGTGACCTTCTCGCCGTGGTTGTCGAGGGTGGCGTACACCCCGGCCATCTCCAGCGGGCTCGCGCCCATGCTGCCCAGGGTCTGCGCGGGCACCGCCGGCAGGTTCGTGGTGTCCAGGCCGAGGTCGTCGGCGACCTTCATCACGTTCTTCATGCCGACGTCCACACCCATCTGCGCGAACACCGAGTTGACGGACTTGTTCATCGCCGTCTGCACGGTGATGTCGCCGTAGTCGGCGTCGTCCTCGTTCGGCGGCGAGAAGGCGATGTCGCTGCCCTTGACCGCGCGACCGCTGGTGCCGTCGTAGATCGTGTTGGCGTTGATCTCCTTGCCGTCCTGCGTCTTGGCGTTCTGGTCCAGCGCGGCGGCGAGGATGATCGGCTTGAAGGTGGACGCCGGCTGGTAGTCGGCGCGGGTGGCGTTGTCGGTGTAGTGCTTGTAATAGTCCACGCCGCCGTAGAGGGCGAGGATCTTGCCGGTCTTGGGGTCGACGGAGACGGCGCCGGCCTGGACGTTCTTGTCGACCTTGCGCTTCTTGCCGTCGAGCTTGCTGGTGAGCTGGCCCTTGACGGCCGCCTCCAGCTTCTTCTGCTTCTTCGGGTCGATGTTGAGGGTGATCGTCCAGCCCTGGTCCACGACCTGGGCCTCCGCCTCGGAGCGTGTGAGGCCCTGGGTCTTCATCAGCTGGTTCTCCAGCTGGGTGTTGGCCAGTTCGACGAGGTAGCCCTTCTGGCCCTCCAGACCGGAGGCGGCCTTCGGCGCCTTGGGGACGGGGAACTTCAGGGTGTCGCGCTTGGACTTGTCCAGCCAGCCCTGGCCGACCATGTTGTCCAGGACGTAGTTCCAGCGCTGCTTCACCAGCTTCTTGCCGATGGGGCCCGCCACCGCCCAGTCGTACTGGCTGGGCGCCTGGAGCAGCGCGGCCAGATAGGCGCCCTGCTGGACCGAGAGCTTCTCCGCGTCGACGCGGTAGTAGGCCTGGGCGGCGGCCTGGATGCCGTAGGCGCCGCGGCCGTAGTAGCTGGTGTTGATGTAGCCCGCGAGGATGTCGTCCTTCGACGTCTCGCGGTCCACCTTCAGCGAGATGACCAGTTCCTTCAGCTTGCGCGAGACGGTCTGGTTCTGGTCGAGGTAGTAGTTCTTGACGTACTGCTGGGTGATGGTCGACCCGCCCTGGGTGCCGCGGCCCCGCGCCGTGTTGTAGAGGCCGCGGGCCATGCCCTTGAGGTCGATGCCGTTGTCCGTGTAGAAGGTCTTGTTCTCCGCCGCGACGAAGGTGTGCTGGACCTCCTTCGGGACCTTGGAGAGGTCCACGATCTCGCGGTTGACGGTGCCCTTGCGGGCCAGGACCGAGCCGTCGCTGTACTTGTAGACGTTGCTCTGCGTCTGGGCGAGCGCGTTGCCCTCGGGCACGCTCACCATCATGTACAGCGCGATGAAGGCGCCGATGCCCAGCAGACACACGGTGAAGAAGGCGCCGAGCATCTTCTTCCAGGTGAACAGCCTACGTATCCGGCCCTTGGCGGCCTTGCCGTTCTTGGCCGGCTTCCCCTTGCCGGCGGCGGCCTTGCGGCGCTCCGCGCGGGTGCCGCCCTCGGCCGGCGGTGGCTGGACCGCCGTCGCGGTGCCGCCCGGGGGCTCGGGTGTCTCGTGCGCGGTCTGCGGAGACGAGCGGGGCCTGGGCGCGGCGCGGCGGCCGCCGCGCTGTCGCGCTTTTCTCTCTTCCGCTCGTCCCATGAGTCCGTCCGCTCCGCTTCGTCTCGGCTGTCACACGTGTGTACGGGCGTCACACAAGTACGTGGCTCAGGTCAGCTCAGAAAGCTAACACCGCTCTCTATGACAAAGAGCAGACGATCCACCCCATACGGACGTGACAATCAGCACGCCGCCCAACGGAACCGACGAGCGGGGAGGACAGAGGGTTGCCTCCGCGCGATAAAGTGTTATCACTTAGTTAGAAGTAAGATAGCTCGCAGTCGGTCAATCAAGGGGGACCCATGTCCGTCAGGGTGGAGGCGGCCGGAGTGCGGGTCGTGGAGTCGCGGTTCACGCATCTCGCGTACGCTCCCGAGATCGCCTCGGCGATGCTCCAGCGGCAGCAGGCCGGTGCGGTGGTGGCCGCGCGACGGCAGATCGTCGACGGGGCGGTGGGCATGGTGGAGGCGGCGCTCGCGCGGATCGCCGAGCAGGGCATCGTGGATCTGGACGAGGAGCGCAAGGCGGCGATGGTGTCCAACCTGATGGTGGTGCTGTGCGGGGACCGGGCGCCGCAACCGGTGCTCAACACCGGGACGCTGTACCAGTGACGGACTCGCCCGACGAGACGCCACGGCGCCGGCCGCAGCAGCGCAAGCAGGTGCTGCTGCGGCTGGACCCGTCCGTGTACGAGGCGCTGGCGCGCTGGGCCGGGGATGAGTTGCGGTCGGCCAACGCGCAGATCGAGTTCCTGCTGCGGCGCGCCCTCGCGGAAGCCGGCCGGCTCCCCGGCGAGACGGGCCCCCTCCCCCGCCGCGGCCGCCCCCCTGGGGGCCCCGCCCCCAGACCCCCATCGACCTGAACGGCCTCGCCCTCGACCGCTGGACGGGCCGGCCGTTGGAGGGACGGACGGACTCGCACCTTCAGACCGGGAAGAACGAGGGCCACCCGGACCGACCTCGACCACAGGCCCGGCAGGCAGGGGGCGCAACCTCACGGGCTCCCCGGCCACAGGCTCAGCAGACAGAAGACACAGCCCCTCAGGCTCCCCTGCCGGGCCCCGGCAGGCAGAAGACACAGCCCCTCAGCCTCCCCGGCCGCGGCCCCGGCAGGCAGAAGACACGGCCCCTCAGGCTCCTCAGCCCAGGCCCGGCAGGCCCCGCAGGCAGAAGGAACAGCCCCTCCGGCTCCCCGGCCGGGTTCATGCCAGCGCCGCCCTGAAGCCCTGCCGCCAGGACGGGTACCGCAGTTCCCAGCCCAGCTCCCGCTTGGCCTTGGCGTTGGAGAAGCCGCGGCCCTCGGTCATGATCACCACCGCCTGTTCGCCGGCCAGTAGCCGAGCCAGCCAGACCGGCACCCGCAGCGGCCGCCTGGCCCCGGCGCACTCGGCGAGGTAAGGCAGCCACTCGGCGGCCGGCGCCGGTTCGTCGTCGACGATGTTGAACACGCCCCGCGCCTTCTGCTCGACCGCCAGCACGGTGGCGCTCGCCGCGTCGTCGAGGTGGATCCAGCTGCTGTGCCCTTCGGCACGGCCGACCAGGGGGTACTGGCGCTTGCGGACCAGGGTCACCTGGTCGTCGATGGCTCCGGGGCCGTAGAAGGCGCCGTACCGCAGGGCCGCGCCACCCGCGTCGAGGACCGCTTCCTCCAGGTGGTGCAGGGCCAGCATCCCCTGGTGCGCGGGCGTCCCGGCCATCAGGTCCAGCGGGTCCTCCTCCGTCTTCACCCAGCCGCCCTCACGGATGCCGTTCCAGCTGGCGTGGCTCTGCGCGACGACATGGGGGACGCCGACCGCCTCGGCGGCGGCCAGCAGATGGTCCGTGCCCTCGGTGCGCAGCCGGTTGGTGAGGGCGAACCAGCGGTCCGGATGCCTGATGTCGGGCTTGCCCGCGTGCGCAGGGGAGATCGCCGTCAGCTGGTGCACGATCACCTCCGGGCGGGCCTGGGCCACCGCCGCCCCGACCGACAGCGCGTCGAGGGCGTCCATCACCACGCCCTCGGCCCCCAGCCGCTTCAGCAGATCCAGCCGGGCCGCGCTGGTGGTCGTCGCCGTCACCCGATGCCCCCGCGCCACCAGTTGCGGCACCAGCCGCCGTCCCAGAACACCGCTGCCACCCGCCACGAAGACCCGCATGGCCATCACCTTCCTGATACGAGGAACAGACTCCCGGAGCGGAGACGAGACAGGCCCGCGCGCTGTGACATCGCGCTGTCGCACAACCGTGACAAACGGCTCCCACGTGCGCGTTCGCACATCCCGCCATGATCTACACACCGTGCGTATACATGCGGCGTATACACCGTGTGTAGAGTGCTGCCATGTCCATCGGTCACACCCTCCTGGGACTCCTGGAGTCCGGCCCGCGCCACGGCTACGACCTGAAGCGGGCCTTCGACGAGAAGTTCGGTCACGACCGGCCGCTGCACTACGGCCAGGTCTACTCGACGATGTCCCGCCTGCTGAAGAACGGGCTCGTGGAAGTCGACGGCATCGAGGCCGGCGGCGGCCCCGAGCGCAAGCGCTACGCCATCACCGACGCCGGCGTCACCGACGTCGAGAAGTGGCTGGCGACTCCGGAGAAGCCGGAGGAGTACCTCCAGTCGACCCTGTACACCAAGGTCGTGCTCGCCCTGCTGACGCACCGCGACGCCGGCGACGTCCTCGACAGCCAGCGCTCCGAGCATCTGCGCACCATGCGCATCCTCACCGACCGCAAGCGCCAGGGCGATCTCGCGGACCAGCTCGTCTGCGACCACGCCCTGTTCCACCTGGAGGCGGATCTGCGGTGGCTGGAACTGACCGCCGCCCGCCTCGACAAGCTCCGCTCGGAGGTGACCAAGTGACCGCTCCCGCTGGTTCGCTGCTCGCGGCCGAGGGGCTGCGCAAGGCCTACGGCCCCACGCTCGCGCTCGACGGCGCCGGGTTCTCGATACATCCGGGCGAGGTCGTCGCCGTGATGGGACCGTCCGGTTCCGGCAAGTCGACCCTGCTGCACTGTCTCGCCGGGATCGTGCCGCCCGACTCGGGCTCGATCGTCTACGCCGACCGCGAGATGGCCACCATGAGCGACACCGAGCGCAGCGCCCTGCGCCGCAGCGAGTTCGGTTTCGTCTTCCAGTTCGGCCAGCTGGTGCCGGAGCTGACCTGTGTGGAGAACGTCGCGCTGCCGCTGCGGCTGAACGGCACCTCCCGCAAGGAGGCCGAGAAGGCCGCGCTGGGCTGGATGGAGAAGCTGGAGGTCGACGACCTGAGCCGCAAGCGGCCCGGTGAGGTCTCCGGCGGCCAGGGACAGCGGGTCGCGGTGGCGAGGGCGCTGGTGACCACCCCCCGGGTGCTGTTCGCGGACGAGCCGACCGGAGCGCTGGACTCCCTCAACGGCGAGCGTGTGATGGAGCTGCTGACGGACGCGGCCCGCTCCACCAACGCGGCCGTCGTGCTCGTCACGCACGAGGCCCGGGTGGCCGCCTACTCGGACCGCGAGATCGTCGTACGCGACGGCAAGTCCCGGGACATGGAGCGGGTGGTATGAACGTCAGGCAGTGGTTCAGGGATCTGGCCATGGGGGTCCGGTTCGCCTTCGGGGGCGGACGCGAGGGCTGGTTCCGGGCCACGCTGACGGCCGTCGGCGTGGGCCTGGGGGTGGCGCTGCTGCTGCTCACCACGGCTCTCCCGAACGCGCTGGCCGTACGCCACCAGCGCGATGTGGCGCGGGCGGACTACACGTACGTGTTCGGCCACCCCATGAAGGCCAGCGAGAAGACGTTCGTCATCGCGGACATCGACACCCCCTACCGCGGCGACGACATCCGCGGCCGGATGATCCAGCGGGAGGGCGCGAAGGCGCCGGTGCCGCCGGGGCTCACCAAGTACCCGGCGCCCGGTGAGATGGCCGTCTCGCCCGCGCTGAAGCGGCTGCTGGACTCCCCCGACGGAGCGCTGCTGCGCACCCGGTTGCCGTACCGGATCACCGCCACCATCGCGGAGAGCGGACTGACCGGCTCGCAGGAACTCGCCTACTACGCGGGCTCCGCCGACCTCGCGGCCCGCATCGACCCGCCGAACGTGGCCCGGATCGACCACTTCGGCACCCCCAGGTCGCCGGACGCGGAGTCCGACCCGGTCCTCACCCTGCTGGTCCTCGTGGTGTTCGTGGTGCTGCTGATGCCGGTCGCCGTGTTCGTCGCGGCCGCCGTCCGCTTCGGCGGCGAGCGCCGCGACCGGCGGCTGGCCGCGCTGCGGCTGGTCGGCTCCGACGGCCGGATGGTACGGCGGATCGCGGCCGGCGAGGCGATGGCGGGCGCGCTGCTCGGCCTGGTCTTCGGCGTCGGCTTCTTCCTGGTCGGCCGCCAGTTGGCGGGCACCGCCGAGGTGTTCGGCATCAGTGTGTTCCCGAGCTATCTGAACCCCTCCCCCGCGCTGGCCGCGCTGGTGGCGGTCGCCGTCCCGGCGGCGGCCGTGCTGGTGACGCTGTTCGCGCTGCGCGGGGTGGTCATCGAGCCGCTCGGCGTCGTGCGGACGGCGAAGCCCAAGCGGCGCCGGCTGTGGTGGCGGCTGCTGCTCCCGGTGGCCGGTCTGGCGGCGCTCTACCCGATGGTCGGGCAGGGCCGCGGGGGCGGCGACTTCAACCAGTACCTGGTCACCGGCGGCGTCCTGCTCCTGCTGGTCGGCGTCACGGCGCTGCTGCCGTGGGTCGTGGAGACGGTCGTCGGCCGCCTCGGCCGGGGCGCGGTGGCCTGGCAACTGGCCGTTCGAAGGCTGCAGTTGAGCAGCGGTTCAGCGGCCCGCATGGTCAACGGCATCGCGGTGGCGGTGGCCGGCGCGATCGCGCTCCAGATGGTCTTCGCCGGTGTCCAGGCGGACTACACCAAGCGGACCACCAACGACCTCAACCGCGCGCAGATGTCGGTCCAGATACCGGACGGCGTCCCGGTGCCCAAGGTCGAGCGGGCCCTGACCGGCACCAAGGGTGTGCTGAAGGTGGTCGCGATCGCCAACGACCAGGTCGGCGACCTCAAGAAGGACCCGAGCCGGACCGCCGAGGTGAGCGTGGGAAGTTGCGCCTCGCTGCGCGAGGTCGCGACCCTGCCGTCCTGCCACGACGGCGACACCTTCGTGGTGAAGGGCTCGGACAGCGATTCCGAGACCACGAAGCTGCTGACGACCGTGACGAAGCACGACCGGACGCTCTACCTCAACCCCACCTACACCGGCGACGACCAGGGCTCCACGAGCCGCTGGACGGTACCGGCGGGGCTGAAGCAGGCGACGACCCGCGAGGACCCCACCGGCTACAAGCGCGGCGGCTTCCTGCTCACCCCGGGCGCCCTGCCGGCCGGCGCCAGTACGTCGGTGCAGGGCGTGGTCTATCTGTCCGTCGACTCCGCGGTGCGCGACGCCAACGAGTACGTGGTCAACACGGCGGTCCGGATCGACCCGCTGATGCACGCGGAGACGCTGACCTCGGTCGAGCGGGACGGCCAGTTCGGCTCCATCCGCACCGGGTTGTTCGTCGGCGCCGCCGCGGTACTGGCGCTGATCGGCGCGAGCCTGCTGGTCAGCCAGCTGGAGCAGCTGCGCGAGCGCAAGAAGCTGCTGTCGGCACTGGTCGCCTTCGGCACCCGGCGGCGCACCCTGAGCATGTCGGTACTGTGGCAGACGGCGATCCCGGTCGGGCTCGGCCTGCTGCTGGCCGGCGTGGTGGGGCTGACGCTGGGCACGGTGCTGCTGAAGATGGTCGGCTCCACGGTGCGGGTCGACTGGCCGGGCGTGCTGGCGATGACCGGCTTCGGCGCGGCCGTCGTGCTGACCGTGACGCTGCTGAGCCTGCCGCCGCTGCTGCGCCTGATGCGCCCGGACGGGCTGCGCACGGAGTAGGGGGCTACGAGTCGGCGCCGAGCACCCGGACGGGCAGCGGCCGCAGCGCCTCGCGCAACGCGGCCGCCAGCTCCCGGTACTCGGCGCCGCGCGCTGCCCCGGCACGCATCGCCAGGGCGATCCGGCGGCTCGGGGCGGGCTCGGCGAAGGAGCCGGTGAGGAGCCGGTCGCTGCGGCTGGTCTCGACCCTGACGGCGGTGTGCGGCAGCAGGGTGCAGCCGAGCCCGCCGGCCACCAGCTGGACGAGGGTGGCCAGGCCGGCGGCCGTGGTGGTCACCGGCGCGCCCGACCGTCGCCCGCCACCGCCCTCGACCGACGGGCTTCGCCCCGCCCCCTTGATTCCTCGGCCCGCCTCCCGGCAGATGTCCAGGGCCTGGTCGCGCAGACAGTGCCCCTCGTCAAGGAGCAGCAGAGTCAGCTCCTTGAGCGACTCGCGCGCAATACCGGACCGGCCGCCCAGCGGATGGCCGAGCGGGGTGACGAGCACGAAGTCCTCGTCGTACAGCGGCAGTTCGACGACACCGGGGATGCCCAGGGGGACCGCGAGGAGCAGCAGGTCGAGGCGGCCGGCGGTCAGTCCGTCCAGCAGGCTGGCGGTCTGCTCCTCGTGGACCTGGAGGTCGAGGTCCGGGTAGCGGTCGTGGACCAGCCGCAGCACGGTGGGCAGCAGATACGGCGCGACGGTCGGGATGACGCCGAGCCGCAGCGCGCCGGTGAACGGCGCCCGCACCGCCTCGGCCTCCGCGAGCAGCGACCGCATCTCCTCCAGTACGGCCTGGGCGCGTACCGCCAGCCGCTCGCCGGCCGGCGAGAGCAGCACCTTGCGGGTGGTGCGCTCCAGGAGCGTGACGCCGAGCGTCTCCTCCAGGGCCGAGACGGCTCCGGACAGCGCGGGCTGGCTCATGCCTATCGCGGCGGCCGCGTCCCGGAAGTGGAGGTGCTCGGCGACGGCGGCGAAGGCGCGCAGCTGGGCGAGGCTGGGTTGTCGGCGCTTGCTTCCCACGCCGACACCGTTCCCCATGGGGTTACCCACAGCCACTGATAGCCACCTCCGATCAACCCGCCCGATTGTAGCTATTTCAGGAATCAATGCACCTTGTGCCACGATCGGCGGCGTCCAACCCATCGGAGGCGACCCCGCGATCCGGGGTCCTTCCGCGATGCAAGGAGAGCGTGTGCTCACTGTCGGTGACAAGTTCCCCGAGTTCGAACTGACCGCCTGCGTCTCGCTGGAGAAGGGCAAGGAGTTCGAGACGATCACTCACAAGACCTACCAGGGTTGGAAGGTGGTCTTCGCGTGGCCCAAGGACTTCACCTTCGTGTGCCCGACCGAGATCGCCGCGTTCGGCAAGCTGAACGAGGAGTTCGCCGACCGTGACGCGCAGGTCCTCGGCTTCTCCGGTGACTCCGAGTTCGTCCACCACGCCTGGCGCAAGGACCACGACGACCTGCGCGAGCTGCCGTTCCCGATGATGGCCGACTCGAAGCACGAGCTGATGCGCGACCTGGGCATCGAGGGCGAGGACGGCTTCGCCAAGCGCGCGGTCTTCATCGTCGACCAGAACAACGAGATCCAGTTCTCCATGGTGACCGCGGGCTCGGTGGGCCGTAACCCCAAGGAGGTCCTGCGGGTCCTCGACGCGCTCCAGACGGACGAGCTGTGCCCGTGCAACTGGAGCAAGGGCGACGAGACGCTGGACCCGGTCGCGCTGCTGGCCGGTGAGTGAGATGTCGCTCGACGCCCTCAAGTCCGCGGTCCCGGACTACGCCAAGGACCTGAAGCTCAACCTGGGTTCGGTCATCGGCAACTCCGAGCTGCCGGCCCAGCGGCTGTGGGGCACGGTCCTGGCGACCGCCATCGCCTCCCGCTCCCCGATCGTGCTGCGCGAGCTGGCGCCCGAGGCGAAGGCGAACCTGTCGCCGGAGGCGTACCGGGCCGCCAAGTCCGCGGCCGCGGTGATGGCGATGAACAACGTCTTCTACCGCACCCGCCACCTGCTCTCCGACCACGAGTACGGCACCCTGCGCGCGGGTCTGCGGATGAACGTCATCGGTAACCCCGGTGTCGACAAGGTCGACTTCGAGCTGTGGTCGTTCGCGGTGTCCGCGATCAACGGCTGCGGGATGTGCCTGGACTCGCACGAGCAGGTGCTGCGCAAGGCCGGCGTCGACCGTGAGGTGATCCAGGAGGCGTTCAAGATCGCCTCCGTGGTCCAGGCGGTGGGCGTGACGCTGGACGCGGAGGCCGTGCTTACCGAGTTCGAGTAGGCGCCGTCGGCCCGTGGACCCCGCTCACCTCTCAGTGGGCGGGGTCTTCCGCGTTCCCGGATCCCGCTTCGGCGGGGACGACCTCGTCCTCGATCGCCTCGGGTGCCGGTTCGGGCGGCTCTTGGTTCTCGTACCGCTCGTTCGAGTACTGGTGCAGATAGCTGACCACCGTGTTCGTCACCGCCACCAGCGGTACGGCCACCACCGCGCCGCCGATGCCCGCGACCAGGCCGCCGGCCGCGACCGTGAGGACCACCGCGAGCGGGTGGACGCGGACCGCGCGGCCGAGGATGAACGGCTGCAGGATGTGGCCCTCGATCTGCTGGACGGCCAGGACGACGACCAGGGTCATGACCGCGGCGAAGACGCCCTGGGTGACGAGCGCGACCACCACCGCCAGGGCACCCGAGGCGACCGCCCCGACCAGTGGGATGAAGGAGAACAGGAAGATGAAGACGGCGAGCGGGACGGCCATGGGGACGTCCAGGAAGTAGATGCCCAGGCCGATGAATATGGCGTCGATGAGGGCGACCAGAACCGTGCCGCGGACGTAGGCGGTGAGCGTGCGCCAGGCGCGCGGGCCGGCGCCGGCCACGCCCTCGCGGGCCGCGCCGGGCACCAGCTTGAGGAACCACTGCCAGATGCGCGCACCGTCGTAGAGCAGGAAGAGCGTGGAGAAGAAGACCAGCAGGATGCCGGTCAGGGCCTCCACGACGACCTGGACGCCCTCCAGCCCGAACGAGGTGATCTGGTCGGTGTTGGCGCCGATCGCCTCGCGGAGGTTCTTGGCGATCTGGTTGATCTGCTTGTCGGTGACGTGGAAGGGGCTCTTCAGCAGCCAGTTGCGCAGGTCGTCGATGCCGTTCTGGACCTGGTCGGAGAGCGTGTCGATGTTCTCCATGACCTGCCAGGTCACGAACCAGCCCATCAGGCCGATCACCACGAAGCCGGAGATGGCGGTGAGCGCGGTGGCCGGGCCGCGGGGCATGCCGCGGCGGCACAGCCAGGCGACCGCGGGCTGGAGAAGGGCGGTGATGAGCAGCGCGATGACGAAGGCGAACACCACGAGTTGTACGGCGCTGATGACCCGCATCAGGATCCAGACGGTGCCGGCCAGCACCAGCAGCCGCCAGCCGGCTTCGGCGGCGACCCGTACGCCCCAGGGGATGGCCGTCACGGGGTCGGGACGCTGTGCCGGCTTCCGAACGGGCCTGGGGGCGGCGGGGGCCGCCGGCGCCGGCTCGGGAGCGGGGGCCTGTGCGGGCCGTGCGGGCGGCTCCGGTTCGGTGTGCTCGCGCTCCACCTCGGCGCGGCGCTCGTCCAACCGCTCGCTCATCTCGCTCAGTCCGGCGCCGAGCCTGCCGAGCCACTCCGGCACTCGCGACATGATCCGCTCTCTTCCCCCGCGTCTCCGGGTGCTCCTCACCACTCCCCCCGGGAGTCGTTCGGTTTGACCGTACAGGGCGACAGCCCCTCCCCCTAGGACGGGGAGGGGCTGTCGAAGGTTGAGAGAAGCCGAGCGGCCTCTAGTACCAGCTGTTCGCCTGCCAGAACGACCAGGCCTCGCAGGGGCTGCCGTACCGGGAGTTCATGTAGTTGAGGCCCCACTTGATCTGGGTGGCCGGGTTGGTCTGCCAGTCGGCGCCCACGGAGGACATCTTGGAGCCGGGCAGGGCCTGGAAGAGACCGTAGGCACCGGAGGAGGCGTTGACCGCCTGGTAGTTCCAGCCGGACTCGTGGCTCACGATGTTGCTGAAGCACTGGTACTGGCCGCTGGCCACCATCTGCTGCGCCATCGCCTGGATCTGCGCCACGGTGTAGGAGCTCCGGACCGGGAAGCTGGCGGTGGAGCGGCTGGCCGCTTCCTTCGCCTCGGCGCGCTCCTTGGCCTCCTTCGCCGCCTGTTCGGCCTCGGCCTTCTTGGCGGTCGCGGTCTTGGCGGCCGCCACCCGGGCCGCCTGCTCGGCGTCCTTCTTGGCGGTCGCGTCGGCCTGGATGGCCACGGCGTCGGCCTGCTGCGTCAGGGACGCGGTCTGCACCGTCGCCTGCTGACCCGCGGGGATGTCCGCGAGCAGCGTGGTGTCGGCTGCCGTCGCCTCAGCGTCGTTCGGCTGTGCGACGCTGCCCGAGGCAACACCGACAACGCTTCCGACGGCGGTGACCGCGGTGGCCGAGGCCACTGCGAATCCCCGGACCGAAATCCGGCTCACACGGTTTCCTTCCAGCATCGCCCGCTTCGGTGACCCTGGCGGACGCAATCGTTCCCCTGACGCTGGCCTCCCAACTGCGGGGTCACGGGAGGCGCGGGCCCGATGGGCGCCTCCCCGGTGGGGAGTGCCGTGTGGTGCTCGGGCGGCATACGACGTCACTGTGGAATTAGCTGTGATGCTTCTGTGTTGCCGTACCGCTGGGGGTACAGGTGTGTCGTATGCGGGGCCTGACAGGAGTGAGACTCTGCCGTAACCCGACGCCGGGTGGCAATTCCGAGTTGCGTGTGAAAGCTCACATCCCGTTTCCCCCAGGGGATTTCAGGAAAGCCGCACACACGAAGGCGCCGCCCGGCTAGGCTCAACGGCTTTGCCGGACGGCGCCAACGGATGGGTAATCAACCCAAGTTGGACACAGGGATCAGATGGATCAGATGTGCCCGTCCTCCAGCATTTCGGTCACAAGCGCGGCAATCTGGGACCTCTCGGACCGGTTGAGGGTGACATGCGCGAAGAGCGGGTGACCCTTGAGCTTCTCCACCACGGCGACCACACCGTCGTACCGGCCGACCCGGAGGTTGTCCCGCTGAGCCACGTCGTGGGTCAGCACCACCCGTGAATTCGCGCCGATCCGGGACAGAACGGTCAACAGGACGTTCCGTTCCAGTGACTGGGCCTCGTCGACGATCACGAACGCGTCGTGCAGGGAGCGGCCGCGGATGTGGGTGAGCGGCAGCACCTCCAGCATCCCGCGCGCGGTGACCTCCTCGATGACCTCGCGGCTGGTGACCGCCGAGAGGGTGTCGAAGACCGCCTGCGCCCAGGGGCTCATCTTCTCCGACTCGGAGCCGGGCAGATAGCCCAGCTCCTGCCCGCCGACCGCGTAGAGCGGACGGAAGACCATCACCTTCTTGTGCTGGCGGCGCTCCAGGACCGCCTCCAGACCCGCGCACAGCGCCAGCGCCGACTTGCCGGTGCCGGCCCGGCCGCCCATCGACACGATCCCGACGTCCGGGTCGAGCAGCAGATCGAGCGCGATGCGCTGTTCGGCGCTGCGGCCCTTGATGCCGAACGCCTCCCGATCGCCGCGTACCACACGGACGTTGCCCTCGGCCGTCACCCGTCCGAGTGCCTTGCCGCGCTCGGACTGGATGGTCAGGCCAGTGTGCACGGGGAGGTCGGAGGCCTCCGGGACGTACACGTGCCCTTCCTCGAAGAGGAGGTCCACCTGTTCGCCGGAGAGCGTCAGTTCCGACATTCCGGTCCAGCCGGAGGCTCCCGTGATGGCGAGTTCGGCGCGGTACTCCTCGGCGAGGAGGCCGACCGAGGACGCCTTGATCCTGAGCGGGAGGTCCTTCGAGACGACGGTGACGTCGTACCCCTCGGCCTGCAGGTTGCGGGCGACCGCGAGGATGCGGGAGTCGTTGTCCCCCAGGCGGTAGCCGCTGGGCAGGACGCTGGGGTCCGAGTGATTGAGCTCGACACGGATCGTGCCGCCGAGGTCCCCGATCGGGATGGGGGCGTCCAGACGGCCGTGCCGGACCCGGTAGTCGTCGAGCAGGCGCAGGGCCTGCCGGGCGAAGTAGCCGAGTTCGGGATGGTGCCGTTTGGCCTCCAGTTCCGTGACCACGACGATCGGGAGCACGACCTCGTGCTCGTCGAAGCGGGCCATGGCGTTCGGGTCGGCCAGCAGGACGCTGGTGTCGAGAACATAGGTGCGCCGGTCGGACTTGCGGCGCGTTGTGCTGGTCACCACGGAAGGACGTACCCCCTCGGATGAGGTCGGGGAGCGACGAAGAGGAGCTGGACCGGTTGACGGCCGCCCTGCACGGGCCGAAAACCGGCCCCCCGCTGCTTCTTCCGTGCCGTGACCGCACGGTCGGGCTGGTGCAAAGGGCCTCCCGGGCGGACGACCCCGAGTCGCCCGCTGAGATCCGATGCCCGTGGTTCGGGCATCGACCTGCTTGCCTTATGCCCTCGAACATGCGCCGCCATGCCACGGTCTGCAACGACGCGCAGGTGAACTCCGTGTTACTGGCGCCCCGGAATGGGTGATTTACGCCTCATGGGTGCGGTGGGGTCATCGGCCGTAGCGAGGGGGTTATCCAGCGTGGCGACGGTGACAGGGGCCGTATGCCGTGTCGACGTCCACCGTCACGATCACGTCACCCGCCGTAGCGGCGGTGGCGGGCCGCGTAGTCACGCAGGGCGCGCAGGAAGTCGACCTTGCGGAACGCGGGCCAGAAGACCTCGCAGAAGTAGTACTCGGAGTGCGCGGTCTGCCAGAGCATGAATCCGGACAGCCGCTGCTCCCCGCTGGTGCGGATCACCAGGTCCGGGTCGGGCTGGGCGCCGGTATAGAGGTGACGGCCGATCATGTCGACGGTGACGGAGTCGGCGAGGTCCTCCATCGCGACGCCCTTGTCGTTGGCGTCCAGGATCATCGAGCGGACGGCGTCGGCGATCTCCTGGCGGCCGCCGTAGCCGATGGCGACGTTCACCAGTATTCCCTCGACGTGCGCGGTGGCCTCCTCGGCCTCCTTGAGCGCGGTCTGCATCGGGGACGGCAGGAGGTCGGGGGTGCCGACGTGGTGGACCCGCCAGCGGCCGTCGGCGGCGAGGGTGCGGACCACGTCCTCGATGATGCCGAGAAGGGGGACCAACTCCTCCTTGGCGCGGTCGAAGTTGTCCGTGGACAGCAGCCAGAGGGTGACGACCTCGACATCGGTCTCGGAGCACCAGCCGAGGAACTCCTCGATCTTCTCGGCGCCGGCCCGGTGGCCGTGCACGGTGCTGGATCCGGCGGCCTTCGCCCAGCGGCGGTTGCCGTCCATGATGACGCCGATGTGCTTGGGCACCTGAGCGTGGTCCAGGTGACCCTCCACCCGGCGTGCGTAGAGCCTGACGAGCAGGCCGCGCAGCTTGTCGCGCAGGTTCACTTGAGTCCACCCCTCGTGTCTCGCTGCGGGGTTCCGCGGGCCGAAGCCTACCCCTCCGGGAGGCGAGGGGGGCGCGGTGGGGAGGGCACCCAAAGGGGGTGGGGGGCCTGTGCGGTCCGGTGCGTGCGGGTGCGTCGGGGCTGGTCGCGCGGTCCCCTGCGCCCCTCGGGACGCCAGGGCCGAGGGCGCTTGGAAGGGGGTGAAAAACGGGGCGGCCGTGCGTGGACGAACGGGGCGGCCGTGCGTGGAAGAACGGGGCGGCCGTGCGTGGAAGAACGGGCCGGGCCTTGGACAGAAAAAGGGCCGGGCCGTGGGCAGAAAAACGGGCCGGTCCGTGGGGGGGAGACGGACCGGCCCGAGGGGGGGTTTCCACCATAACCCTTTGTAAGTGATGCTGCGTGCATCGGCGTGCCACAACTACTCTCCGGAGTCGCCCGACGACGCCCCGAGGGGCTTGGAACGCTGGATTCAAGGGCCTCACATGGCCGATTCGCGGCGGAATCCCAGGAAAACTGGTCGCATTCGGGGAGATCAAGAGGGTTTGGGCCGTCTTGGTGACGCCTCGGCGGGTTGTTCAGCCCGTCCCTCTGATGGGCTACCCCGGCCGCGAACGGCGGCTTGACGGGAGCCAGTGGGGCATTACGGCACCGCACAGCCCCCTCCACTGCACGGTGCCGCCCGCGCAGCTTTGCTCACGCGAATTACCTTGGTCTGAACTTACGTCAGCCAACGGGTGGATACAGGGCGCTGGAGGTAACGATGTGAAAACTCTATGGAAATGAGAGATGAACAGAGAGGCCGAATGTTCACTAATGCGTAGATCCGCGACCTAGAGAATGTCTTGACCTTATTGAGCCGGAAGTGTCACGACATGCCCCGTGGTGATCGTCGGGGTGTGCCCGCGACCTGGTCCGCGTCCGGGGACCCGAACGGCAGTTCTTGGCCATTCTTCGGCACCTGGCATTCCAAGGGCGGTGGATCGCGGGCGGCGCGCCGGCTTGCGGGCGGGCCGGCTTGCGGGCGGGCCGGCTTGCGGGCGGGCCGGCTTGCGGGCGTCGATGAGGTGCCGGCCACCTCTGCGACGAGGTCCTCGAAGGTCTCGAACGTCTCGCCGGTCTCGCAGGTGTGGTGCGTGCGCTCTGCCATGACCCGCACGCTCCCCACGGATGTCAGTGCCCGCTGCTAATTTCGCCCACCATGAAGACCGATGACACGTACACGGCTGCCGAGAAGGACATCCTGCACGCGAGCCTGAACCGGCACCGGGACGCGGTGCTGTGGAAGCTGGAGGGCCTCGACGACGAACAGCTGCGCCGCCCGATGACCCCGTCCGGGACGAACCTGCTCGGGCTGGTGAAGCACCTGGCGTCCGTGGAGTACGGCTGGTTCGTGTCGAGCTTCGGCGGTGAGATCGAGCCCCTGTGGTTCGACCCGTACACGGACGAGGACCTGTCGGTCGGCCCCGGCGAGACGACCCAGCAGATCATCGACTTCTACGGCCGTGCGCGCGCCGCGTCCGACGCGATGATCACCGTACGGCCCCTGGACACGCTGGGGCGGCCGGACTGGTGGGACCAAACGGTCTCCCTGCGCTGGGTGCTGGTCCACATGATCGAGGAGACCGCCCGGCACGCCGGGCACATCGACATCATGCGGGAGCTGGTCGACGGGACGACGGGCGACCACCGCCGGACCACGCCCCCGGATACCGACTGACCGGCGGTCCGGCGGTCGGGCGGTCCGGCGGTCCGGCGAACGGGACCGCCCGACCGCTCACGGCACGAGCGGCCGGACCTCCTCCGCGGTGAACCGTACGAAGCCCTCGGGGTCGGGTTCGTCCCCCGTCGGCTGCAGGATGACGGTGTCGGCGCCGGCCTCCGTGAGCCGCCGCACCGCTTCGGCGACGGCGCCCGCGTCTCCGGCGACGCCTAGCTCGGGGACCGAGTCCAGGCCCTCGGCGGCGAGTTCGGCCCGGAGCCGGGCGGCCGCGTCGGCCCCGGTGGCAGTGAGGAGATAGACGACGACCTGGTGCGGCTCGTCCGCGCCCCGCCCGGCGGCCGCCCGCCCCTCCTCGATGAGCCGCCGGGCCCGGCGGACGCCGTCGGGCGGGGTGGCGGCGGTGAGGATCGTCCCGTCGGCGGCCTCGCCGGTGAGGCGGAGGGTGCGGGGGCCTCCGGCTCCGGCGAGGATCTGGACGGGCCCGGCGGGTGGCCAGTCGAGCGCGACGTCGTCGAGCCGGACGTACCGCCCGTCGACGGAGAGCCGCTCCCCGCGCAACAGCGCGCGCAGGGCGCCGAGATGCTCGCGCAGCAGGGTCAGCGGGGACTCGGCGCGGGCGCCGACCTGGCCCATCCAGTCCTGCACGCCGTGGCCGACGCCGAGGATCGCGCGCCCCGGGAACATCCGGTGCAGCGCGGCGGCCTCCATCGCGGTGATGGCGACGTTCCGCAACGGCACGGGCAACAACCCGACACCGATCCGCACCCGCTCCGACCAGGCGAGAGCAGCGGCGGCGGTGGAGATCCCACCCTCCCGGAAACAGTCCTCCCAGAGCCACAGCTCCTCCAGCCCAACCTCCTCCGCGAGCCGAACCACGGCACGGAGTCGCTCAGGGGGCAACTGGGGACGGAATACGGCGCCGAGTGCGGTCATGGGACTTTCCTAACCGGAGAGCCGGGGTAGCCACAACTGCATTGACCGAAGACATCCCTCACTACGTCACCGACTGCGTGTCCGGCAGACGTACTCCGGCGCGGCGGGCGCGGTCGAGGGCAGCGGGGCTGGCCCCCGTGGGATCGGCGAAGCCACGCTTGTCCGTCGGGCGCTGGTGGACCACGTGCAGGCGACGGGGTCCGGGAACCGCGATGACGGCGGCGAAACGGGGGTCACCCGCGAACCACACCTCCCTGGCCTGCGCGGTCTTCTCGGTGTTGTAGCCACGCCCGAGACGCCGTCTCCACCATAGGGACCGAATGTGCACCTTCAGAATCAGCGCCAGCATTTCGCCGGGGCGGTCGGGATTGGGAAAGCTCAGCCAGACATCGCCGGCGGTAGCTCCGGGAATCTTTCCGATGCCGCTCTCCGGTTCCTCGAACACCTGCCAGGGGTAGGCACGCAGCAGCCGCCGTGTGTGGAAAGCCCATGAGATATATGCCGGTTGGAGGAATGCGCGGTAGAACGAGTAGAGCAGAGGGACGAAGAATAGCCACAACGTCCAAGTGATCGACATGATCACATACCAGGCCAGCAAGCCCAGCCAAGCGGCCGGCCACAGGCCCCCAGGACCGTCGCTGGCCTGTCGATCTTCTCGACAATCGGGGCCAGCCGTCCGCCAAACACTCTCGGATGAGACAGGACGTTCACGGCGCCCTCGGCCGCAGCGGCCTCTGTTTTGATCGAAACGCCCACCGTCTTGATTGAAGTGCCGACCCTGACACCAGCCCTGGCGAGCTTCTGTCCAAGGGTCAACACCTCGTCTGCCTCGCCGACTGCCGTAGTGGTCGCCGACAACAGCTCGGGGGCCTTCATGGCTCCCTTGGCCACCGCCCCCAAACCCGGCAACATCCCCAGGAAGTCGCCCGCCACCCCCAGCAGATTGCCCCAGAAGTCGATATCCAGCTCGCCCTTCGTGAGGCCGTCCTGCAAGGACGTCAGGACCTCCGGGTCGCTGACGCGCAGGCTGAAGGCCATTCCGCTGAGGAGTCCGGCCGCCAGGAACAGCATCCACGGGGCGATGGCCGTGAGGCCCAGCAGTGCGATCACGCCCAGCACAGCAGCACACGCGCTGAGAATGTCCGGGAGGTTGTCGCCCAGCCAGTCCGTGAACCTGTCCCAGGCGTTCGGCTCGTGCGGTGCCAGCTTGTGCGTGGCGTCCCCGATGTGCCGGGCCCTCCTGCGGGCGGTCTCCTCGTGTTCGGCCGCGAGGGAACGGGCCCGCTTCAGTACGTCGTCCAGGTCGTCCTGCGCCGCCGTGACCCCGCTGTTCGAGCCGGCCTCCCCCTGAGCCTTGCCCGTGCCCGAAGTCTCCGAGGTCTTCTGCGCCTCGTCCGCATGCCCCTGAGCACGCCGCAGCGCCTCGCGGGCGTCCTTGGCCTCACCGTCGAGTTTCTTCGCGCGCCGCTGGAACTCCTCGAGCTCCCCGGCCCACAGGTCCAGCTGCTTCGCGGCCTTGTCGACGGAGTGGGCGCCGTTCTTCAGGTTGAGCGGCAGCGGGCCGCCCTCCAGCTGCTCGCGGAACGCGACGGCCGCGTCGCCCTCCCAGTAGCTGCCGTTCATCAGCTTGGTGACCTTGGAGTGCGCCTTCTCCATCTCCTTCGCGCAGGCGGACAGCCTGCGGTGGATGTCGTGCACCAGATCCGTGCTGCCGGGAGCGGGGTTGAAGCCGAGATGCGGGTAGGGATTCGTGACCGTCACTTGTTCCCGCTCTTCCGCCTCGCCTTTTCCAACGCCTTCTCCAAGGCCACGTCCACCTCGTGAAAGTCGTCCTTGGCCTTCTTCGTGATGTCCGTGAGTTCCCCGATCTGCTCGGCGATCTCCTTGGCCCCGTAGTGCCAGTCCTCCTGGAACCGGTCACAGGCCTTGTCCAGATCGTCGGTGCCCAGGCCGTTGACGCCCGGGGTGCGCAATACCTTCTGCAGGGCGGTGAACGACTCCTGTGCTCTCTTCAAGTCCCTGAAGAACGTGTTGAGTTCCGTACCGTCGATCTTCAGCCGCTCGGCCATGCGGATGCCTCGTTACGGTGAAGGAACCGGACAGGGCGACGCACTTGCGGACTCCAGAGGGCCAGAGGTCTCTTGATCCTCACGACGATATCCACGGGATGTGGGCGCCGCTGGGTGCGGACCCGGCGGGCTGGGGACGACTGAGTGAGCCGGTATACCTGTTCTGAGGCGAAATTCCAGGCCATGTTGCGCACTTGAGCACTGCCGCAAGCATCACTCGTCCGTGTTGCGGATACGGTCGCTTCGGGGAACCGCTGAGGGACGAGCGAGAGGCAGGCCATGAGGCGCTGGCGGGACGGGCGGGGAACGTTGGTCATCCATGGCAGCGAGGAACCGGCCATCGTCCCGCTGGAGATCGCCACGTCCTATCGCGCTCGCGCGAAGGGCCTGTTGGGACGCGATGCGCTCGACGGGGCGATCCTGCTCTCCCCCGCTGGCAGCATCCACACGTTCCGGATGCGGATGTCGATCGACGTCGCGTATCTGGACCGGCGGCTGACCGTCATCGCCGTACGCACCATGCCGCCGGGGCGCCTCGGTCTGCCACGTCTGCGGTCCCGGCACGTGCTGGAGGCGGAGGCCGGGGCCATGGCGGGGTGGGGTGTGGAGGTGGGGGCACGGGTGAGCGTCGAGGCGGAGTAGCCGCTCACTCGGCGCGAACCGATCTGACCCGTTCGACATGAACGTCGACATCTCCTTGGACGCGCTCCAGGAACTGTGACCGCGCCCCGCCGCAGGGGCACCGACGTCGCTCAGCTCCCCGTTCTCGGGAACGTCACCTCCACGCGGCGGTTCTTCTTGCGGCCCTCCTCCGTGGAGTTGTCGGCGATCGGGTACTGCTCGCCGTAGCCGCGGACGTCGAAGGTGATGTTCGGGTCGTTCAGGTCCTGGTCGAGGACGCCCTGTACGGCGTTGGCGCGCTGGCGGGAGAGGACGTCTCCGTGGGCGGAGGAGCCCAGGTTGTCCGTGAAGCCGAAGACACGGACCTGGGTGGCGTTCTGCTTCCTGATCTCCTCAGCGATCGTATCGATCCGCGCCTTCGCAGCCGCGCTCAGCTTGGAGCTGTCCTTGCTGAACAGCACCTCGGCCTGGAGGGCGAACGTCACGTCCGCGTTGGTGTCCTCACGGCGCTCGTCACCGCTCTGGTCCTCCACGACCGACTTGATGTCCAGGACCTTGGGATCGGCGAGGGTGGCACCCTCGGGGAGCTTGAGGTCGGGGTCCGTCGGGTCGATCTTCACGGGCGCGGTGGCAGACGGCTCGGTGCCCGGGGGGACGCTCGGGTCGCCGTCGTCGGCACGGGCGGCCGTCGCACCGTAGAGATTCGTGACCAGGAGGAGCGCGGCGGCGCCCAGGGTCAGAGGGAGGCGTGGTGTGGTCACGTCGGCCTCACCCGGAGATCTGGATCGTGCCGCTGGCGAAGGTGGGGAGTTGGAGGGTGACTTCGGTGGTGTCGGCGGGTGGGGCGGGGAACTGCATGAAGACGGGGATGGTCTGGCCGGCCTGGATCGAGGCGAGGTCGGTGGTCGTGAGCGGGCGCCCATCCGTGTCCCGCAGCACGTAATACCGCTTCTTCCCCTTGGAGTCCACGAGCGTGGCGCCGCCGAACGACGTGCCGTGCTGGACGATCTCCGTCTCGTCGCCCCGAAGTGCCACGGGGACCACGACCATCTGGGAGCCGTCGTTCTTCAGGTTCGCATTGATGGTGAGGAAGCCTCCCGAGTCTCGGACGGCGGAGGTGACTTGGAGGACCAGTCCGGAGGGGCCCGCGAGTTCGGCGAGGGGCGTCTCGGACTTCCCCTCCTGCGCGCTCGGCTGGGAACCGCCGCTCTGGGAGGCCGATGCCGACGCGCCGGGCTTCTTGTCGCCCCCGTCGTCGCCACCGCTGCCGCATCCGACCGCGCCGAGAGCCAGACCGGCTGCGACGGCCAGCGCGACCGTCCCCCTGCGAGCCTTCGCAGTGAACCGAATGCTCATCACTCCGCTTCCTTCTTCACTCGTCGATTCGCTTGTCAGTCGGCCAGGTGGACGTCGAAGAGGTCTTCGGGGCCCGGCAGATCCGTCGGATCGGTCGGGTCCAGATGCCACGTCCGGCCGTCCCTGCAGGTGAGGTCAGGCAGGACGCTGTCGTCACCGGAAGGCGCGAACGTACAGAGCGACTCGATCACGGCCGTGGCGTCCGCCGTCGATTGCAGGCTCTCGGTGCCGGGCACGACGGAGTCGCCCACGGTCTTGTTCGCCTTGGCCTCGACCTTGAAGCTCAGCGGAGGTCCGGGCAGGCACTGCGCCTTCGCGTCGTTCTGGGTCGCCAATTGTTGGGCGCGCCAGCACGAGTCGGGGACGTTCACCTTGCCCTCGAAGATGTCCAGCCACTTGGTCGGGTCGCGTACGTCCTGCACCCACTGGTCCGCAAGCTCTTTACGCGTGTTCATGGCCTCGGCGAGCGCCGCCGCGTCGGCGGCCGTCTGGGCACCGTTCCGGTTCACCGCGGCCTGGCCGACCGCGAGGTACGCGAACGCGAGAAAGAGCAGGCCCCCCGCTACCGTGATGTAGATGGGGAAGGCCTGCCCTGAGTCGCCGTAACGGCGGACGCGCATCACACGATTTTGTCGATCTGCGCCAGGATCTTCTCCAGGACGTGGCTGCCGATACTGGTACCGGTAACCGCCAGCACGATCGCCACCACCACCGCGATGATCCCCAGATACTCGACCGCGGTCTGCCCCCGGTCGTCGGCGCGGCGCTGCAGCGCGACAAGCATCCTCAGCATCCGGTCGCTCATGGTGCTCCCCTCCGGGTTCGGTTCCGATCCTTGCACCGTAGGGCGGAACATACCCATCCGCGGAGGGTCCCAGGACCCAAATCCGGACCCAGTTCACCCTGTTCATCCTCACGCCACCCCCAGCCACTTGGCCGTCGCCTGGGCGCGGGTGGTGGTGTGGAGCTTGGCGAAGATGCGGTTGATGTGATTCTTGACCGTCTTCTCGCTGATGAAGCAGACGGCGGCGATCTGCTGGTTGCTCATGCCGGACGCGATGAGGTCCATGATCTCCGCCTCCCTGCCGCTCAGTTGAAACCGGGACTTCGATGACTGTCCCATACTGGATTGCAGTTGCGAAAGCCCTTTGGGCGAAAAATGTGTTGGGAGAGCGCGTAGTTCGGGTTTTGCGTGTGCAGTTGCGTGCCCCCTGATATGGGCCAGCAACGCGTTCGTCGCGGTCGGTGTGAAGTGCGGCCGGCCCCCGCCCACGTCCCGTACCGCCTGCGTCAGCTGTGCCGTCGTGAACTCGCCGTGCACCAGGTAGCCCCCGGCGCCCAGGCGTACGGCCTCCTGCACGATCTCCGTCTCGTCGCTGTACGTCAGCATCATGACCGGGGCGACGCGGACCATGTGGGGCAGGACCGCCATGCCGTCCACGCCGGGCATGCGGACGTCGAGGAGGATGACGTCGGGGCGGTGGTGCAGCGCCGCCTCGTAGGCCACGCGGCCGTCCTCGGCCTCCGCGACGACCGTGAGGTCCTCGGACGCGGACAGGACCGCCGTCAGGCCCGCGCGGATCACCGGGTTGTCGTCGGCCACCAGGACGCGCAGGGGTGGGGGCGGAGGTTCCGCGCGCTCCATGAAGGGGTGCTGCGGCATCGGGGGGCCTCCTCTCGTCTCCGGCGTCTCCGTCATCTCCGTCGTCTCCGGCCCCTCCAGCCTCTCCGGCCTCTCCGGCCTCTCCGGCCTCTCCGGCGTCTCCGGCGTCTCCGGCGTCTCCAGCCTCTCCAGCCTCTCCAGCCTCTCCAGCCTCTCCAGCCTCTCCAGCCTCTCCGGCGTCTCCGGCCTCTCCGGCGTCTCCGGCCCCTCCAGCCTCTCCGGCCTCTCCGTCATGTCAGTGGCACCTCCACTCGGACCTCGGTGCCCTTGTCGGCGGTCAGCCGAAGGCGCGCGCCCATCGACGCGGCCCGTTCCGTCATGCCGAGCAGGCCGAAGTGGCCGGTGCGACGCAGGGCTTCGACGGTGGTGTCCGGGGGCAGGCCGCGACCGTCGTCGTGGATCGTGACGATCAGACGGTGGTCGGGGGTCGTTTCCGCCCGTACGTCGACCCGCGTCGCCCGTGCGTGGCGGTGGGCGTTCTCCAGGGCCTCCGCCGTGATGCCCAGCAGGTGGCGAGCCGTGGCGTGGGGCAGCGGGACCGGGGTGGCGGGGCCTTCGTAGGTCGCCGTCATGGCCGTACGGGCCGTGAAGTCACTCGTCAGCGACTCCAGTTCGAAGCGTACGTCCGAGGCCTCGCCGTCCGTTCGGGCGCGCAGGTCCGTCAGGAGTTCGCGGGCCTCCCCCGCCGCCCTGCGGGCCGCGTTCGCCACCAGTTCCGCCTGCTGTCTGATCAGCGTCGGGTCCAGGCGGTCCGGGGAAGCGGACGCCGACTCCGCCAGGCCGTCGGCGATCAGTGCGACGCCGTACAGCGTCTTGGTGACCGAGTCGTGCATCTCGCGGGCCAGGCGGGCGCGTTCCGCGCTCACCGCCTCCGTCGCCGCGAGGCGGGCGCGGGTCTCGGTCAGGGCCTCGGTGGCGGTGCCGAAGCGGAGCATCAGGGTGCGCAGGGTGGAGCCCATCGCGCCGGTGATCACGCACAGGCCGGGCAGGAGGAGGGAGTCCGCCACACCGGTGTGGTGGTCCAGCGTCTCCTCCACGATGAGGAGGATCAGCGACTGGAGGGACGCGAAGACCGCTGCTCCGCGCCAGCTGTAGAGAAGGCCGGCGAGGAGCGGAGTGCAGACGCTGACGTACGCGAGGGTCGTGTCGGGGCCGGCCGAGACCAGCAGGAAGGAGCCGAAGAGGGTGTCGGCGGCCAGCAGGGTGGGGTGGCGCAGCAGGAGCGGGCCGAAGCGCTGCCAGTCGCGGAAGAGGACGTACGAGATCATGAAGGTGACGACCACCGCCGAGCCGACCAGGCGGGTGCCCAGGCCGGGGGTGGCGTTGAGGAGGGCGGCGGGGGCCGCCACGGCGATCATCGCGAGGCGGAAGCCGAAGACCTGGCGGCACATCGCTTGCAGGGCCCGTATCTCGACCTTCCCGTCGTCCTCCCGGGACGCCATCGCCCTCACCCGCCCTTCCTCGGCTACTTTCCCGTGACCGACCCGAAGTCGACCCCGGAGCCCAGCAGCAGGCCGGCGGCCAGCAGGAGCATCGTGGCCGGGACCATGAACGTGGTGATCATCAGCGTGGCCCTCGGGACCGCCCGGGCCGCCTTGCGGCGGGCGTTCTGGGCGTCCGTACGGCGCATGTCCTTGGCCAGGGCGACGAGGGTGTCGACGATCGGCGCGCCCAGTTCCTCGCCCTGCTGGAGCGCCGTGACGAACATCGCCACCTGTTCGGAGTCGTTGCGGCGGCGGAGTTCCGCGAAGGCCTGGCGGCGGCTCATGCCCAGGTCCAGCTGGCGCAGGGTGATGCGGAGTTCGTCCGCCCAGGGGCCCTCGTAGTGCGAGGCGACCCGGTCCAGGGCCTGGCGGAAGCCGAGGCCGGCGCTCACCACCACCGCCAGGACGTCCAGGAAGTCGGGCAGGGTGCGTTCGATGACGTCCTTGCGGATGCGGATCGCCGACCAGATGCCGACCTCCGTCCAGAACGCGCCGAAGAGGAGGAGGAGAACGGCCATCAGCCACTGGCCGCGGAGCAGGAAGACCAGAAAGCCGGTGCCGCCGAGTACGCCGTAGACGGCCCGGCGGGCCGCGTAGCGGTCGATCGTCAGGCCGCCGGGGTTGCCGGCCAGGTCGATCTTGCGGCGGTACCGGGCCACCTGGCGCGGGCCCATCAGGCGGAGGACGGCGGGGGCGTAGCGCATGCCCATGCGGTCGATGAGGGAGTTGGCGGCGCCGGTGCGGGTGGCGCCCACTTCCAGGGCGATCGCCAGGTCGGAGGGGAGTTTCGCGTCCGCGCGGTACATGCGGACGCCCGCGAAGGCGCCGTAGACGGCGAGGGCCGCCAGGAGGGCCAGGAGCAGGGCCATGGTCACAACCCCCTATACGTCGATGCGGCTGAGGCGGCGGATGAGGACGAACCCGATGACGTAGAGGCCGAACGCGATGAGGACCGCGGCCTGGCCGAGGGTGGTGCCCGTCATGCGGTCCAGCGTGTCGCCCTTGACCCCGTTCATCAGGAACAGGGCGCCGATGCCGAGCACCGGGACGGCGTACGACGTCATCGTCACCTGGGAGAGCTGGGTGCGGACCTCCCGGCGGGTCTCCTTGCGCTCCTCCAGGGTCTCGGTGAGGTTGCGCAGCGCGGAGACGACCTGGCCGCCCGCCCTGTTGGACAGGACCAGGGTGGTGACCAGGACGACCAGCTCGCGGGACGGGAGCCGGTCGGCCAGTTCGCCGAGTGCGTCGTCCATGGAGTGGCCGATCGCCAACTGGTCGGCCACCTTGGCGAGTTCCTCACCGGCCGGGGCCTCCAGCTCCTCCGCCGCCATGCCGATCGCGGTGCGCAGGGCGAGACCGGCGTGGGTGGCGTTGGCCAGGATGCGGGCGAGTTCCGGGAGTTGGGCGATGAACCGCTCGATGCGTTTCTGGCGTTGCCAGTTGAGGAACTGCACGGCGGCGAAGACGCCGAGGAGGCCGGCGATCGGCCCGAAGAAGGGGGCCAGGGCGGCCTGGCCGATGAGCCAGAGGGCTACGGCGGCGGCGAGCATGTAGGCGAAGAACTCGCCGGGCGTCACGTCCAGGCCCGTCGCCGCCAGGCGGAGTTCGAGGCGGCGGCCGATCGCCGTGCCGCGCAGGCGGCGGTCCAGGTTGCGGAAGCGGCGCCGGCGGCCGCTGAGCGGGGCCTGGCCGGTGGAGGAGAGGCGGTCCACCAGGGCGGCGCGCTGGGCCCGGCCGGAGGCGTAGGTGTGCAGGCCCACCACGGCCAGCAGGCAGGCCAGCAGGGTGACGCCGGTGGTGAGGGTGACGAGGTCATGGAGGGTCATGGCCTACCTCGCTTCTCGGGTGGTGAGCTGGTCGAAGTGCTGGGCCACGCCGAAGGCCTGCGGGATCGGCTGGCCCGCCATGTAGAGGCGGTCGGCGGTGCGGCGCGGGAGCGGGAAGTACTGGAAGGCGCCGTGGACATGGCCGTCGTGGGTCATGGGCCGGGCGTTGAAGCGGGCCACCGTCGCCAGCCGGTACGGCTCGCTGCCGTGGCTGTCCAGCACCGCGATCTCGGTGATCCGGCGGGCGCCGTCCGCGAACCGGGTCAGCTGGACGAGGACCTCGACCGCGCTGTTGATCTGGTCGTGCAGGGCGACGAAGGGCACTTCGACGTCCGACATGGAGGCCAGGGTCTGGAGCCGCGTCAGGGCGTCCTCGGCGCTGTTGGCGTGGACGGTCGCGAGCGAGCCGTCGTGGCCGGTGGACATCGCCTGGAGCATATCCAGGGACTCCCCGCCGCGGACCTCGCCGACCACGATGCGGTCGGGGCGCATCCGCAGCGAGTTGCGGACCAGGTCGCGGATGGAGACCTGCCCTTTGCCCTCGACGTTCGCCGGGCGCGACTCCAGGCGGACCACGTGCGACTGCTGGAGCTGGAGTTCGGCGGAGTCCTCGATGGTGATGATGCGTTCGTGCGCCGGGATGAGCCCGGACAGGGCGTTCAGCAGGGTCGTCTTCCCGGTGCCGGTGGCGCCGGAGACGATGATGTTGAACTTCGCCTGCACCAGGCCCGCCAGCAGGAACACCATGGGCTCGTCGAGCGAGCCGAAGCCGATCAGCTCCTGGAGGGTGAAGGAGCGCGGGAAGCGGCGGATGGTGAGGATGGGACCGGTCAGGGAGAGCGGCGGGATGATCACGTTGACGCGTTCGCCGGAGGGGAGCCGGGCGTCGACCATCGGATTCGACTCGTCCACCCGGCGGTTGACCGTCGACACGATCCGCTCGATGGTCTGCATCAGCTGGTCCGCGGACGCGAACCGCAGCGGCAGCTGCTCGACCCGGCCGCCGCGCTCGACGAAGATCGCGTCGGGGCCGTTCACCATGATTTCCGTGATCGACACGTCTTCCAGCAGCGGTTCCAGGATGCCGAGGCCGAGGGCCTCGTCGACGACCCGGCGGATCAGCTGCGAGCGTTCGACGGTCGACAGCACCGGGCCCTCGCGGCTGATGATGTGACCGAGGACGCGTTCCAGGCGTGCCCGGCGCTCGGCGGCGGCCAGCGCGCTCATCTCCGCGAGGTCGATCTCCTCCAGGAGCTTGGCCCGGTACGAGGAGACCAGATGGCCGTCCTCGCCCCGGTTGCCGTGCTCCTCGGGGGAGTTGATACGTGCCCGCAGGCTCATGGTTGCCGTGCTCCTCGTTCAGTGGTCGACGGGCATCGTGGCGGACTTGGTGGCGTTGCCCAGCTCCCAGACGATCTTCGGGATGTGGACGGTGGCGGTCACGGTGACCGAGTCGCCGCCGCCGGAGGACGCGCAGCTCACGTCGATCCCGCCGCTGACCGCGCCGGCGCAGGCCGCGCCGACGTCCTGGCTCAGCGAGGCGGCCCTGGCCCCGGCCCGGGCCGCCGTCCCGGCCTGCTCGGCGGCGTAGGCGACGGCGCCGAGCTGGATGCCGGCCAGCCCGACGATGAGCAGCACCGGGATGAACCCGAGGTACTCGACGGCGACCTGGCCGCGGTCGCGCTCGGTGCGACGCGTCATTGCTTCACCTCCTCCACCGTGCCGGCGTGGCCGTGCACGGTGACGGGGAAGTCGATGGTGCCGGGGAAGAGCACCGGGACGCGCAGCGAGACGTCGGCGGTGACCATGCCGGTGCCGCCGCACGTCACGGTGGCGCCCTCCCGCCAGGCACTGGAGAGGTCCTCCAGCGCGGCCTGCTCGCAGGCGCCCTGTCGTTCCCCCGGGGGGACGGCCGTGGCCGCCCGGGCGCCCTCGTCGGCGGCGTTTCCGGCGAGGGTGAAGGCGTATCCGACGAGGACGGCCTGCCACATGAGCACGAGGGTGAGGATGATGACCGGGGTCATGCCGAGGAGTTCGATAGTGACTTGGCCGCGGTCGGGCGCGGGCGCGAACGCGGCGGGCCGTCGCTCGGGGGCGGGCACGGCGGGCCGTCGGTCGGGTGCGGGCCGGTGGGGGCTGAGCGCGCAGTTCCCCGCGCCCCTACGGGGCGCCTCCTTGCGGGGCGCCTCCTTGCGGGACGCTTCAAAGACGCGCTTCGCTGAAGCGCGCCCAAGGGGCGCGGGGAACTGCGCGGCCAGCCTCCACGCACCCGCACCCGCACCCGCACCCGCACCCGGCCGACGGCCTTTCATGGCAGCTCCCTCCGCCGCCGGAATCCCACCGCCGGCCGCTCCGCGCCCCGCGCCCGGCGCGGCACCGTCCCCTCCGCAGTCCGCACCAGTCCCAGCTCCCCGGCCAGCGCCCACAGCGCCTGCTTCACCGTGCTGCGGGCGTCCAGTTCGTGGATCCGTCCCGCGTCCACCACGCCCTGGAGTTCCTTGAAGTTGGCGGGAATCGGTGTCCCCGCCAGTGCGGTGCCGGTGATCCGCTGGATCAGCGCCGGCTGGATCTCCGTGGCCCTGGTGTGCCGGTTGACGACCACCGTCGTCTCCTCGGCCTTGCGGATCTGCAGCCGGTCCCACATCCGCACCGTGCGCTTGGCGGCGCGTACGGCGACCACGTCGGGCGTGGTCACCAGAAGGGCCAGGTCGGCGGTCTCCACGGCCGCCGCGCCCGCCCCGCCGAGCTGGGCGCCGCAGTCGACGACCACGATCTCGTAGCGGGAGCGCAGGGCGCTGAGGATCTGGCGGGCGACCCGGTCGGTGACCTCCTCGCCCCGTTCGCCCTCGGCGGGTGCGAGAAGCAGGGCGAGCCCGGAGTCGTGGCGGAAGACGGCCTCGGCCATGACGCGGGGGGAGATGTCGTTGACCGCGGCCAGGTCGGCGACCGAGCGGCGGAACTGGACGTCCAGGTAGGAGGCGACGTCCCCGGTCTGGAGGTCGAGGTCGACCAGGGCGGTGGAGTGGCCGGAGGCCTGCGCGGCGAGGGCGATCTGGATCGCCACCAGGGTCGCACCGGTGCCGCCCTTGGCGCCGCTGACGGTGACGACGGTCCCGCCGACGCCGGCGAACGCGTCCGCGCCGTGGCCGAGGTGGCGCCGTACGCCCGTGGACCACTGGGCGACCGCCTGGACGCGGCCGGCCAGCTCCTCGTAGCTCATGGGGAGTCCGACCAGGCCGCGGGCGCCGGAGTCCATCGCGGCGGCGAACAGGCCGGGGCTGGTGTCGGTGGTGACGAGGACGACGCCGACCGCCGGGAAGCGCAGGGCGACCTCGCGGATCAGCTCCAGGGCCGGGACCGGGCCGATGCGTTCGTGGACGACGACGACCTCGGGGAGTTCGTCGACGGACTCGGCGGCGAACCGGGCCAGGGTGTCGACGAGTTGGGTGGAGTCGACGACGGGCGGCAGCGGTTCGCTGTCCGGGAGCTGGCTGAGCAGGGAGACCAGCGAGCGGACGGCGTCCGCGTCACCGACGGCGGGGAGGATCCTGATGGGCATGCGAGGCGCCTCTCACTTGTCCGTCGCGAGTTCGTAGGTGCGGTCCTTGTCCGGCACGGTGGTGGTCGTGCCGGGCGCGACCAGGGCCAGCCGGACCCGCTGGGCGAAGGACTCCGCGTAGGTGAGGCGCTGGGCGTCGAGCGTGGACAGCGCGAAGGTGATGGGGACGGCGTCGCTGGGCTGCTGGTTCCGGTTGTCCGGGTCCACGTAGCTGAGCTGGGCGCCGACGTCCAGGACCCGGGCGTTGGTCACGATGATCTTCGACTGGTCGGGGTCGCTCTGCTGCTTGCCCTGGAAGGTGGCGTAGACGTTGACGAGCGAGCCCGGGGTGATCTTGCCGGCCACTCCGGTGGCCGCGTCGATCATGATCGCGACCTCCTGCTCGCCGGCCTTCAGCGCGGGCTGGTCGACGATCATGTCGGTCTGGAGCAGCGAGCCCTTCTTCAGCGTGGTGACCGCGATCTTTCCCTCGATCGCGCTGAGGCTGGTGACGGCGTTGGCGGACAGCCAGCGCTCGGGCATCTCGACCTTCTGGAACTGGCCGGCGCTCAGGGTCGTGTACGGCTTGACGTCCGACCGGACCTTGTACGCGGTGACCTTGGGGCCGACCTCGGACTTCGCGTTGTCGATGACCGAGAGCACGCCGGCGAACGCGCCGAGCGCGCAGATCACCGACAGGATCAGGAGTATCACGCCGCGGCGCTGACGGGAGTTCATGGACCGTGCGACCTCATCGGGGGAAGCGGGGAAGTGGGGGAACCGAGCGGTGGGTGGTACGGGTCAGGCGGGCGTCCGCTGTTCCAGCGCGCGGCGCGCCGGCGGGTCGTAGTCGGGCGGGGTGGCGGAGCAGAAGACACAGCGGTCGCCGATGACGTCGACGCCGCACCAGTGGCAGCTGGTCTGCCGGACCGAGGTGACCAGCTGGTAGAGGACCGACAGATCGGCGAGATAGCTGGTGAACTCGATCATCCGGCCGGTCCCCCACCAGTGGGACGACTCGGCCGGCAGCGGGGTCTCGCGCAGCCCGTACGCGCCCCAGGACTTGGCGAGGCCGCCGATCCACTCGGACTGCAGCTGCCCCCTGGCGACCAGCATCCAGGTGCTGAACTCGGGTCCGGTCAGGGTCGCCTCCGGGCCGACCCGGACCAGTTGCGGCTGGGGGTGCGCGACGACCGCGAACTGGGTGCCGGGCATCCAGGACTTGGCGTGCGCCTTGAGGGTGACCGGGACCCGGTCCAGCTTGGCGACCGAGCCGAGGACGGCGCCGGAGTGGATGTAGTGGGTGAGCAGCCGGCCGGCCGACGCGAGGACGCCGGGGCTGAGGTCGCAGGAGGCCAGCTGCCGCAACTGCCGGGCCAGGACGGCGATCCCGAGGGGCGGCAGGTCGGGGCGGAACAGGGCGATCCGGTCGCTCTCCAGCAGGGAGCGCAGGGTGTGCAGGCGCCGGGTCACGGCTTCGGGTACGGCCGCGGAGCAGACGACGATCACGTGTCCGTGCTGCTCGATGAGCGCCACGAACTCGGCGAGGGTCTGGTCGAGGGGCCGCTGGTCCAGGTCCCTGAGCACGACCGCGGGCATGGTCCGCTCGTCCTGCACCGGCAGCGCCATGTCGGCGCTGGTCACGGCAATGGCAGTTGGCACGCGCAGCTCCCCGCTCTTCACACCCCGGCGGCCCACCGGTGTTACTCCAATGAGCCGGGACGACTTCATTGCGTGACTACCTCAGCACTGTAACCACGCCTCTGTGACCGGAGAACAGCGTTTGTCCAGCTGTCTGGGATCCGTGACCACACAAGTGGCTTCAAATCGGGACAGGTTGAGCATATGACCGGGGTCTGATCCGCCCAGCGGCGGCTTTGAATTTGGTCTGGACCTATTGACACGTGAATTGGTCTGGACCACCTTGATTGTCATGCCCAGACTCATCCCCCGACTCGTGTCCCGGCATGCCGGGCAGCGAGGTATCCGAACCTGGTCGGCCGTGGCCGCGCTCGCCACGGCACTCGCGATGGCGGGCCTCGCCTCCTCCCCGGCCTCCGCCGCCGACGTCAACAACGTGAAGAACGCCGGCTTCGAGTCGGCCCTCGCCAACTGGACCTGCTCCGCCGCCAGCGGTACGACCGTCTCCTCTCCCGTCCACTCCGGCGCCGCCGCCCTCAAGGCGACCCCGGCCGGGCAGGACTACGCCCAGTGCAGCCAGACGGTGGCGGTGAAGGCCAACTCCACCTACACGCTGAGCGCGTGGGTGCAGGTCTCCTACACCTACCTCGGTGTGACCGGCACCGGCACCACGGACGTGTCGACCTGGACCCCGAACACGTCCTGGACGCAGCTGTCGACGACCTTCACCACCGGCGCCTCGACCACTTCGGTCACGGTCTGGACGCACGGCTGGTACGGCCAGGCCGCCTACTACGCCGACGACTTCTCGGTCTTCGGCCCCGACGGCGGCGGCGGCTCCGACCCGGCGCCGACCGTCCCCGCCACCCCGACCGGCCTCGCGGTCTCCGGTACGACGTCGTCCTCCGCGTCGCTGTCCTGGAGCGCGGTGTCGGGCGCGACCGGCTACAACGTCTACCGCAACGGCACCAAGGTCACAGCGGTCACCGGCGCCTCGGCCACGATCACCGGGCTCGCCGCCTCGACGTCGTACTCCTTCCAGGTCACCGCGACCAACTCGGCGGGCGAGTCCGCGAAGTCGACGGCGGTGACGGCGACGACGACCGCGTCCGGCGGCAACGGCGGCGGCACGCTGCCCAAGCACGCGGTGACGGGCTACTGGCAGAACTTCAACAACGGCGCGACCGTCCAGAAGATCTCCGACGTGCCCTCCTCCTACGACATCATCGCCGTCGCCTTCGCGGACGCGACCGGCACACCGGGCGCGGTGAGCTTCACCCTCGACTCCGCCGGGCTCGGCGGGTACACGGTCGACCAGTTCAAGGCCGACATCCAGGCCAAGAAGGCGGCCGGCAAGAAGGTCATCATCTCGATCGGCGGCCAGAACGGCACGATCTCCGTGAGCGACTCGGCGTCCGCGACGAACTTCGCCAACTCCGTCTATTCGCTGATGCAGACGTACGGCTTCGACGGCGTCGACATCGACCTGGAGAACGGCATCAACGCCACCTACATGAGCCAGGCGCTGCGCTCGCTGTCGTCGAAGGCGGGCTCGTCGCTGATCATCACCATGGCGCCGCAGACGATCGACATGCAGTCGACGTCGAACGGGTACTTCCAGACGGCCCTGAACGTCAAGGACATCCTCACGATCGTCAACATGCAGTACTACAACAGCGGTTCGATGCTGGGCTGCGACGGCAAGGTGTACAGCCAGGGCTCGGTGGACTTCCTCACCGCGCTCGCCTGCATCCAGCTCCAGGGCGGCCTCAGCCCCTCCCAGGTGGGCCTCGGCCTGCCGGCGTCGACCAGCGCGGCGGGCGGCGGGTACGTCTCCCCGACGGTGGTCAACAACGCCCTGGACTGCCTGACCAAGCTCACCAACTGCGGCTCCTTCAAGCCGTCGACGGCCTATCCCGACCTGCGCGGCGCGATGACCTGGTCGACCAACTGGGACGCGTCGTCGGGCAACGCGTGGTCCAACTCGGTGGGAGCCCACGTCCACGGCCTGCCGTAGCGATCACGGGAGAGCGCCCCTTGGCTGAACTCACCCAAGGGGCGGCGACCAGCCCCCCGCATCCGCGAACGGGCCGCGACGCCCACCCCCGTCGCGGCCCACCCGGCGAAGCCACGCGCACCCCCGTACCGAAGGCGAACCACACCGTTCACGCGTACTGGACGCGGATCTTCGCCCGGTCCCCCGGCGCCCCGTCCCGCACATCGACGTACGCGCACACCTGGCGGGTGAACCACAGCCCCTGCCCGGCTTCCGGCTCCCCGGCCGGCGGCGGTACGAACCCGGCGAGCGGGTCTCCCACGGCCCGGCACAGCCGCAGCTCGCAGACGCAGGCCGGGGCCTCGCCCCAGGCGAGGAACTCGATGACCGGACCATGGGCGCCGGCCGCGGCCACGACCGCCCGTGCGAACAGTTCCGCGTCCGCGTTCGCCAGCCCCTGCCCGGCGGCCCAGGCGCATACCGACTCCGCGGCCGGCAGCCGGGTGACGGCCCGCGGCGGCGGAGGCAGCGGTACGGCGTCCAGTTCGCGTACCAGTACCGGCGGCTGCTCGTACACCCCGGTACCCGGGTGGGCGCGGCGGGCCGCGTCGACGACCGCCGTGCCCGCCGTCCGGGTGTCGTACGCGCACAGGACCGTGGTGGCGAAGGGGGCGAACAGGAGGTTGGCGAGGGACTCGTAGCGGATCCACTCGATGCTCTCCCGCGCCGAACGCCCGGCGCGGCCCGCCCAGTCGGGCTCCATGAGGAGATGGACACGGCCGCCGGGTCCGGCGTTCGCGGCGAGGTAACCGGCGCCCCGGGCCACGGCGTTGGCGGCCGTGCCCGTGTACCAGTCGGTGTGGTCGATGAAGCCGATGTCCCTGGCGTCGGTGCCGAGCGCGTCGCGCAGGGCGGCCAGCAGGCCGGGAGCGGCGATGGCGACGGGCGGGGGCTCGTCGGGGGCGGCGAGCCCCTCGGCGAGGAAGGGCAGGGCGGCGGCGACGAACCCTTCGTCCGAGCCGAACACGGCCATCCGGTGGTCGAAGTGGCCCTGAGCCTCGGCGGGGCGCGCGCTCCTGGTGGTGCTCATCATCACCCAGCCCCTCTCCTGGCCCTCCGTCCACGGTCTCCCGGCGGACCGGGCAGGCGCACATGGACGTCACGCGGGCGGGTGTATTTCGGTGGGGGCCGCCTGCGGTTGCGGGTAAAGGCGTACTCTGCGCGGCCGGTTCGCGCGGCTGGTTTTACCGTCTTGACCTGTTCATGCCATTACTTGGACGATGAGCGGCACGCACAGCCCCAGCACAACAACTGCACAGGTACGTCGCACTGAACCACCCCCACCTCCCCAGGAGATTTCATGCGACTTCGCATTCGCGGCTCCGGCGCCCTCGGCCGCGGCCGGACCGCCGCGCTCGGCGCCCTGCTGGCCCTCGCCCTCGCGGCCCCCGTGTCGGCGACGGCCACCCACGCGACCGCCGACAGCGCGCGCCCGGCGCCGCCCTCGGCCGACGACGTCCGGCAGTACGAGATCCACCAGAGCACCACCCCCGTGACCCGTGCGGCCATCCAGCGGACCGGCGTCACCGTGGACGAGGTCGACGAGGAGACGGTGGTCGTCTCCGGACGGGCGTCGCAGATCGCCGCGCTGAAACGCCTCGGCTACGAGGTCACACCCCTCGGCGCGGCCCCCGACCGGTCCACCGCCGCCGACGAACTACGCCTGTTCGACTTCCCGACG
This sequence comes from Streptomyces sp. NPDC051105, assembly GCF_040682795.1. NCBI lineage: Bacteria > Bacillati > Actinomycetota > Actinomycetes > Kitasatosporales > Streptomycetaceae > Streptomyces > Streptomyces sp. NPDC051105. The sequence goes on from NZ_JBFBBR010000003.1 coordinate 75,859, forward strand.
GCCGACTCGAAGTACCACAACTACGCCGAGGCGAACACCGAGATCAGCCAGCGGCTCGCCGCCTACCCCGCCATCATGAGCAGGCAGGTGATCGGCAAGTCGTACCAGGGCCGGGACATCGTCGCCATCAAGGTCAGCGACAACGTCGCGACGGACGAGAACGAACCCGAGGTCCTGCTCACCTTCCACCAGCACGCGCGCGAGCACCTCACGGTGGAGATGGCGCTGTATCTGCTGCGGGAGCTGGGCGCGGGATACGGCTCCGACTCCCGGGTGACGAACATCGTCAACAGCAGGGAGATCTGGATCGTCCCCGACCTCAACCCCGACGGCGGCGAGTACGACATCGCCACCGGCTCGTACCGGTCGTGGCGCAAGAACCGGCAGCCCAACTCCGGCTCCTCGTACGTCGGTACGGACCTGAACCGGAACTGGAACTACAGATGGGGCTGCTGTGGCGGGTCCTCGGGCAGCACGTCCGCGGAGACCTACCGGGGCGCGTCCGCCGAGTCGGCGCCCGAGGTGAAGGTCGTCGCCGACTTCGTGCGCAGCCGGGTCGTCGGCGGGAAGCAGCAGATCAAGGCCGGGATCGACTTCCACACGTACAGCGAACTGGTGCTGTGGCCGTTCGGGTACACCACGGCGGACACGGCCACCGGGATGACCGCGGACGACGCGGCCGCGTTCAAGGCCGTGGGGCAGAAGATGGCGGCCAGCAACGGCTACACGCCGGAGCAGTCCAGTGATCTGTACATCACGGACGGGTCGATCGACGACTATCTGTGGGGTACGCAGAAGATCTTCGACTACACATTCGAGATGTACCCGACGTCCAGTTCCGGGGGCGGGTTCTATCCGCCCGACGAGGTGATCGAGCGGGAGACCTCCCGGAACCGGGACGCGGTGTTCCAGCTGCTGGAGAACGCGGACTGCATGTACCGGTCGATCGGGAAGGAAGCGCAGTACTGCGGCTAGGCGGCCACGGGACCGGGGCCGCCCGCCCGTGCCGGGCTACTTCTCGTCGCGGACCTTGTCCTCGGCGTCGGTCTCGGTCTCGGTCTCGGTCTCGGTCTCGGCAGCGGCCTTGCCGTCCGTCTCCAGGGCGTCTTCCTCTTTCTCGCCCTCCTCGAAGTACGCGTCCAGGACCGCGTCCAGGGCGTCGTCCCACTCCTTGAAGCGGGAGCGGGAGGTCGCCTCGATCTCGATGGGGTACCAGCGGCGGTCCGGGGTGTGGACGGTGATCGTGAAGCGCTTCCCGAAGCGCGGTGCCTCGGTCTCGATCGCGCCGATCTCGTCCCAGCGGAACTCGCACTTCTCCTCGTCGAGACTGAGGCGCACGCCCTGGTGGTCGGCCACTATCCGGGCACGCCGGTCGGAGGCCTCGAAGACGGGACCGTCAGCGGCCTCCTCGGCGTCCTTGGCGTCCTCGGTGTCCTCGTCCACCGTGGTGCCGGCGTCGGCCGCGTCCTTGGTCAGGGCCACCGGTTCCACCACCGCCTCAACACCCGCGGCCTCCTCGGGCCGGGTGTCCTCCGGCCCCGCGTCCTCCCGCTCGGCGGACGCGGGTGAGGTGAGCCCGGGGATGAAGGCCGGGTCGAATCCGGCGCCTTCCAGGGGCTGGCTGTTGGCTCCTATGCGCTGCTCCACAGCGGGCAGTATGGTCCAAGAACCTGTGCCGGAGACAGCCAGTCCCGACTTCGTTATCAGACGCCTACACGAAGACGCTGAGCACGGCCGCCACCGCGAACCCGGCCACCGACAGCACCGTCTCCAGCACGGTCCACGTCTTCAGGGTGTCCCGCTCGCTGACGCCGAAGTACTTGGCGACCATCCAGAAGCCGCCGTCGTTGACGTGCGAGGCGAAGATGGAGCCCGCCGAGATGGCCATGATGACGAGGGCGACGAAGGCCTGGGAGTAGTGGCCCTCGCTCAGCAACGGGGCGACGATGCCGGCCGTCGTCACGATCGCAACCGTCGCCGAGCCCTGGGCGACCCGCAGGACGACGGAGATCAGATAGGAGAGGACGATCACCGGGAGGCCCACGCCGTTGAAGGTGTCGGACAGGGCCTGGGCGACCCCGCTGGCCTTCAGCACGGCACCGAAGATCCCGCCCGCGCCGACCACCAGCAGGATGTTGCCGACCGGCTTGAGCGACGCGGTCGACACCGTCTCCAGGGACTGGCGGGACCAGCCGCGCCGGATGCCCAGCAGGTAGTAGGCGAGCACCAGAGCGAGGGTGAGGGCGACCATCGGCGTGCCGAAGAACTCGAGCACCGAGCGGCCGGTGGAGGGGTCCAGGGCGATCGAGGAGAAGGTCGCGGCGAGGATGAGGACGAGCGGGGTGCCGATGATGGCCAGGACCGTGCCGAGCGGCACCGGCTTCTCCTGCGGTTCGACTCCGGCTGCCCGCTGCTCGGCCAGGACCGCCTGCTTGGCCTCCTCCGCCGCCTCGACCATGTCCTGCGGTACGGCGACGAAGATCCGCTTGCCGATCCACGCCGCGTACACCCACGCGGCCAGCACGGCCGGGATGCCGCAGACGATGCCCATCAGGATGACCCAGCCGAGCTGGACGTGCAGCAGCGCGGCGGCGGCCACCGGGCCGGGGTGCGGCGGCAGGAAGGCGTGGGTCATGGAGAGGCCGGCGAGCAGCGGGAGGCAGTACAGGAGGATCGACTTGCCGCCGCGCTTGGCGGCCGCGTAGACGAGCGGGGCCAGCACGAAGATGCCGACGTCGAAGAAGACCGGGATACCGAAGATGAGGCCGGTGAGACCCATGGCGAGCGGCGCCCGCTTCTCCCCGAAGAGGTTGAGGAGACGGGTCGCCAGGACCTCCGCACCGCCGCTGACTTCGAGGATCGCGCCGAGCATGGTGCCGAGGCCGATGATGATCGCGACATGGCCGAGGATGCCGCCCATCCCGGACTCAATGGTGGAGACGGCGTCCGAGCGCTGGACGGTGCCGAAGAGTTCGGTGACGGAGAGACCGGCCAGCAGGCCGACGGCTATGGAGACGGCGAGCAGGGCGACGAAGGGCTGGAGTCGCGCCTTGATGATGAGGAAGAGAAGCAGGGCGATGCCGATGGCGGCGACGGTGAGCAGTCCCGCGGTGCCGTCGAGGAGGAGGAGCAGCCCCCCGGTGTGGGGTGGGGTGGCTGGGGCTGTGGTGACGGCTGCGGCGAGCGATAGGGACATGTGGGGGTCCTCTTCGTAAGAACATCGTCCGGGGGGGTGGGGCGTGTCCCCCCGACAGGCACATCCGGGCAGGGGGGATCGCGGCACGGCGCCCGGTGGGGTGCCGTGCCGTGCGGGACGTGCGGGAGTTGGTGGGCCGTCAGCCGAGGACGGCGAGGGCGTCGATCTCGATGAGGAGGCCGGCGGGCAGACCGACGTAGACGGTGGTGCGGGCGGCGGGCGGGGCGGTGAGGTCCTGCTCGTCGAAGTACCGGTTGTAGATGCCGTTCATCTCCGCGAAGTGGTCCACGTCCGTCAGATAGACGCGGATCATCATCACGTCGTCCCAGGAGGCGCCGCCCTCCTCCAGGATCGCCTTGACGTTGGCCAGCGTCTGGAGGGTCTGCTCGCGCAGCGTGGGGCCGGCCGGCGTTGGGGGCTTGCCCTCCTCTGCGGGCAGGAACCCGACCTGGCCGGCGACCTGGAGGATGTTGCCCTTGCGCACACCGTGGGAGAACTTGGCGGGCGGGGTGGTGTGGGTCGCGGGGGTGAGCGCGATCTTCTCGGTCATCAGTTGCTGGCTTCCTTGATCGGTGTTCTGCCGGAGTACTCGCCGCTGATCGCGTCCGCCGTACGGCGCACCTGCGGGAGCAGGGTGAGGAGTTCGTCGGCGGTGACGACGACGTTGGGCGCGGAGACCGACATCGCGGCGACGACCCGGCCGTCGGCGCCGCGGATGGGGGCCGCGACGCAGTTGATGGACTCCTCGTGGCCGCCGAGGTCGGTGGCCCAGCCCTGTTCGCGCACCTTGGCCAGTTCCTTGCGGAAGGCCTCCGCGTTCGGTGTCGAACGGGCCGTGTACATGGGGTAGTCGAGCCTGTCGGCGAGGGCGCGCCGCTCGGGCTCGGGCAGGTCGGCGAGGAGCAGCTTGGCGACGGCGGCGACGGTGATGGCCACCGGCTTGCCGATCCGCGAGTACATGCGCACCGGGTAGCGGCTCTCGACCTTGTCGATGTAGAGGACCTCGCCCTCCTCGAGCACGGCGAGGTGCACGGTGTGCCCGCAGGCCTCGTTGAGGCGGGCCAGGTGGGGGTGGGCGATCTCGCGGATGTCGAGGTTCTCCATCGCCTCCTGGGCGAGCGCGAAGAGCCGGGCGCCGAGGCGGTAGCGCTGGTCGGACTGGCGGTAGACGAGCCCGTGTTCGTGGAGGGTGCGCAGCAGCCGCAGCGCGGTCGACTTGTGCACGCCGAGGCGCTCGGCGACCTGGCCGAGGTCGGCGGGGCCCTCGGCGAGCAGCGGCAGGATGCTGAGCGCTCGGTCGACGGTCTGGCTCATGGGGTGCGTGCCTCCTCTTCGGCCGGGTCGGCTTGGGTCCAGCCGGGGCCGAGTCGAAGTCTCTCCCACGCGGCGGCGTGGAGGCCGGTCAGCCGGTCGGCGGTGTCGCGGGCGGGGGGTGCGGCGAGGTCGGCGGGGGTGGTGAGCGCGGCGGCGGCACAGAGGTGACCGAGCCGCAGCGTTCGCGGCAGGGGCAGTCCCCGCAGGGTCCCGGAGAGAAACCCGGCGGCGAAGGCGTCCCCGGCACCGACGGGGGCGACGACGTCTACGACGGGGGCGGGTTCGAAGGTGGGGGCACCGGCACCCGACACAAAAGCCGTGGCCCCCACTCCCCCCTGCTTCACCACCAGCACACCCGGCTCCGGCAGCAGCCCACGAACCGCCTCCGGCCCTCCCGTCACCCCCCACGCCTGCTCCGCCTCGTCCTCCCCCACGAACACGATGTCGGCCCGGCGCGCCAGTTCCAGCAGGACATCAGGCCCGTCACCCGAACCCCACAACCCGCGCCGGTAGTTGACGTCGAAGGACACCACCGGCCGTCCCTCGGCGGGAGCCGTCAGCTCGCTCAGCAGGTCCTGGCACCCGGGCGACAGCGCGGCCGTGATGCCCGACAGGTGCAGGATCCGGGCCGCGCGCACCGCGGCCAGGTCCACGGTCGCCACCGACATCGCCGACGCCGCCGACCCCGCCCGGTAGTACGCGACCTCGTGCGCGTCCGTCGCCCGGTCCCCCGCCGTACGGAAGTACACGCCGGTCGGCCGCACGGGGTCGCGGTCCACGCGTCCGACGTCGACGCCGTACGAGGCCACCGTCTCCACCAGATGGTCGCCGAACCCGTCCGCGCCGACCCGGCTGACCCACCGCACCGAATGTCCCGCCGCCGCCAGCGCACACGCCAGGTTGGACTCCGCGCCGCCGATCGCGCGGTCGAAGGACGGCACGTCCGCGAGGCGCCCGGGCCGCGTGGGCAGGAACGTCACCATGGACTCGCCGAGCGCGACGACGTCCACGACATCCGCGCCGTCAACGGTGTCAACGGCGTCCGTGGCCTTCACGATGGTCGTGGCTCCTCGTCGTCTCGAGTCGCTGCGGGCTCCATTGACCCGGCGTTGGCGTGGATGTTAGACAGCGGTAAGCGATATACGCAATGGACGTTGCACACAATGCAACACACCTGATCAGGGAGGCTCCGTGTCCTTCGACACCGGCACCGACGCGCTCGCCCGTCTCACGGAGGAACGCGTCGACCACCGCTTCAAGGGCCTCCCGCCCGACGCCGAGGGCCTCACCGTCGGCGAACTGGCCGCCCAGCGCCGCAACCTCTTCTCCGGCGGATTCGCCACGCCCGTACTGGCCCTCTCCGCCGAGCGCCTGGAGCACAATCTCGCGCTCATGGAGACGTACACCGAACGGCACGGCCTCGCCTTCGCCCCGCACGGCAAGACCTCCATGGCCCCGCAGCTCTTCCGGCGCCAGGTCGAGCACGGCGCGTGGGGCATCACGCTCGCCGTGCCGCACCAGGTGCGGGTGGCCCGGGCCTTCGGCACCCGGCGGATCTTCCTGGCCAACGAGCTCGTGGACGCCCCGGCGCTGCGCTGGATCGCCGCCGAGCTGGAGCGGGACGCGGAGTTCCGCTTCGTCTGTTACGTCGACTCCGTGCGCGGGGTGGAGCTGATGGACGCGGCGCTGAAGGGGAGTTCCCGTCCGGTCGACGTCGTCGTGGAGCTGGCCGCCGGGGAGGGCGCCCGTACCGGCGTCCGTACCGAGGCGGAGTGCGCGGCGGTCGCGGACGCGGTGGCCGCGGCGGGGACGCTGCGCCTGGTCGGGGTCGCCGGGTACGAGGGCGAGGTCCCGCGGGCCGACCCCGACCGGGTGCACGCCTATCTGCACCGACTGGTCGCGCTCGCCGCCGACTTCGACACGGCGGGACGGTTCGCCGGCACCGACGAGATCGTCGTCAGCGCGGGCGGCAGCGCGTGGTTCGACGCGGTCGCCGACGTCTTCGCCGGGATCCCCGGACTCTCCCTCCCCGTGCTGAAGTTGCTGCGGTCCGGCGCCTACGTCTCGCACGACGACGGCCGCTACCGGGAGGTCACCCCCTTCAACCGGGTGCCCGAGGAGGGCGCCCTGGAGCCGGCCTTCCGGCTCTGGGCGCAGATCGTCTCCCGCCCCTCCGCCGAGCAGGCCTTCGCCAACGCGGGCAAGCGGGACGCGGCCTACGACCTGGACCTCCCGTTCGCCCAGGTGATCCGCCGGGACGGCACCGAGCGACCGGCGGCGGGCGTCAGCGTGACGGGCCTCTCCGACCAGCACACCTGGCTCGCCACCGCCCCGGAGGCCGACGTCCGGGTCGGGGACTGGGTGGGCCTGGGTCTCTCCCACCCGTGCACCTCGTTCGACAAGTGGCAGCTGATCCCGGTCGCCGAGGCGGACGGCACGGTCGTCGACTACGTCCGCACGTTCTTCTAGGAGAGGTCATGGAGGATCTGGTCATCCGGGACGCCGATGTCGTCGACGGCAGCGGCGCGCCCTCCTACCGCGCGGACGTGGTCGTCGACGACGGCAGGATCACCGCCATCGTCAAGGAGGCCGCGGCGGCGGGCTGCCAGCGCCCGCGCGCGGCGCGCGAGCTGGACGCCGAGGGCCTGGTCCTCTCCCCCGGCTTCATCGACATGCACGCCCACAGCGACCTGGCCCTGCTCCGCGACCCGGACCACAGCGCCAAAGCCGCACAGGGGGTCACCCTGGAAGTCCTGGGCCAGGACGGGCTGTCGTACGCCCCCGTCGACGACCGCACCCTCGCGGAGGTCCGCCGGGCCATCGCCGGCTGGAACGGCCACGGCGACGACATCGACTTCGACTGGCGCTCGGTGGGCGAGTACCTGGACCGCCTGGACCGGGGCATCGCCGTCAACGCGGCCTACCTGATCCCCCAGGGCACGGTCCGGGCGCTGGCGGTCGGCTGGCAGGACCGTGAGGCCACCCCGGCCGAGCTGGACCGGATGCGCCGGCTGGTGGCGGAGGGGATGGAACAGGGCGCGGTCGGCATGTCCTCCGGCCTCACCTACACCCCCGGCATGTACGCCGAGGACGCCGAACTGACCGAGCTGTGCCGGGTGGTGGCGTCGTACGGCGGCTACTACTGCCCGCACCACCGCTCGTACGGGGCGGGCGCCCTGGCGGCGTACGAGGAGATGGTGGCCCTGTCCCGGGAGGCGGACTGCTCCCTCCACCTGGCCCACGCCACCATGAACTTCGGCGTGAACAAGGGCCGGGCACCCGAGCTGCTGTCGTTGCTGGACAAGGCCCTCGCGGCCGGCGCCGACATCACGCTCGACACCTACCCCTACACCCCCGGCAGCACGACCCTCGCGGCGATGCTGCCGAGCTGGGCGAACGAGGGCGGCCCGGACGCGGTCCTGGCCCGGCTGGCGGACGACGAGACGTCCGAACGCATCCGCCACCACCTGGAGTCCCTGGGCTCCGACGGCTGCCACGGCGTCCCCATCGAGTGGGACACGATCGAGATCTCCGGCGTGGCCGACCCGGCGCTGGCGGACTTCGTCGGCCGTACGGTGGCGGAGTCGGCGCGGCTGCGCGGCGAGACCCCGTGGCCGACGGCCCGCCATCTGCTGCTGGCGGACCGGCTGGCCCCTTCCATCCTCCAGCACGTCGGCCACGAGGAGAACGTCCGCACGATCATGCGCCACCGCGTCCACACCGGCGGCTCGGACGGCATCCTCCAGGGCACGAAGCCGCACCCCCGGGCGTACGGCACGTTCCCGCACTACCTCGGCCATTACGTACGGGAGTTGGGGATCCTCTCCCTGGAGGAGTGCGTCGCCCACCTCACCGCCCGCCCCGCGGCCCGACTGCGCCTGCCGGACCGCGGACTCGTACGCGAGGGCTACCGGGCCGACGTCGTCCTCTTCGACCCGGCGACGGTGGCGGCGGGCTCGACCTTCGCCGAGCCGCGCAAGCTCCCGACGGGCATCCCGCACGTCCTGGTCAACGGCCGCTTCGTGATCGAGGAGGGCCGAAGGACGGACGAACTGGCGGGACGCGCCGTCCGGCGTTCACCGCAGGGTCTTTAGGGCGCGGGGCCGTGTCCATCTGCGGCTACCGCCGCGTGGGCGCGACCAACCCCCACACACTCGCTCCCGAAGACGGCCCACCCAGCAAAGCGCTACGGCTTGGGCAGGGTGCAACCACTCGCGCTCAGGTTCAGCACGTTCCCCGTCGTGAAGCACGCCGGGATGATGTACGTCTCCTCCGCGTAGTTGATCCCCTGCCGCACCGTGACGTTCCCGCTCGCGTCCACCTCGCACGGGTTGTCGACGGTGCACCGCTCCCCGTCCTCGTTGCCGGTGTTGTTGACGGCGACGACCTGCCCAGTGGTGGTGTCGATCACCGGCGAGCCCGAGGTCCCGCCGATCGTGTTGCACGCGGAGGTGTAGCGGACCGAGTCCTTCCAGGTCCAGTCGCCCTCCTTCAGCCGGTACACGAACCCGTCGATGTTGCAGCTGTAGATGGTCTTCCAGTAGCCGGAGACGACCTTGATGGCGGTGCCGGCGACGGGGTGCGTGCTGCTGACGGTGAGCGGGCTGATGCCGTAGGAGCTCTTGATCGCCGCGTACGTCGTGGTGGTGCGGTAGATCGTGACGTCCGTGTCGGTCATCGTCGAGTAGACGACCTGGTTGGCGCGGAGCGTGGCGACCTTGGTGCCGGTGGAGTTCAGCAGGCCGAAGGTACGGCTGGAGGACTGTCCGGTGATGACCTCGCCGGGCTCGGGGAAGCCGGTCTCCAGGCAGTGGCCGTTGGTGAGGACCAGCGCCGGGTCGGTGTCCGCGGAGTTCGGGAAGCGGATGACCGAGCCGGAGCAGTTGCTGAGCGAGACGGTGCCGGCGAAGTTGACGGTCACCGCGGCGGCCGCCTTCGGCCGCGCGTCGGCCTTGGCCGCGGGCGCGGCGACCGCCGGTACCACGCCCATCCCGGTGATGGCCAGGGAGGCGAGCGCGGCGACGAGAGGCTTGTTCATGTGGGGGGTCCCCTCTATACGACGAGGTGACCGGAGATCTTCCGGTCACCCGCTTTTTGTCATGCACATTTTCAGCACATCGGAGTGCGAGGGCAAGACGCAGTTTCCGGTCGGCCCCGACGGCGCAATCCGGCGCCGGCGAAGGGTGCCGCGCACGGAGGGGGTTCACGGGGGCGATGAACAGGACCGTACGACGGAGCTGTGAGGACTTCCCGACCCGGATGACGACGAACTGCCGCGGCTGGTCGGCCGGTTGTGCCGATCACGCGCCGACCTGGACGTGGCCGGAATACGCTCGGCCCACTCCGCCGGGATTCCTGCGCGGAAGCGGCGCCCCGGCGGGACCGCTCGCGCTTCTCAGTGGGACCGACCGCCGCCTCTGCCATGTCCTCGCCCCGGTCGCCAGGACGAGGTGCTCCCGGTCGGCGAAATGGGGGTGGAGGTCGCCGCGGGCGTCCCGTCCGCACTGCGGGACGCGGCAGGGCTGGTCGAGGCGCTCGTGGGTGTGGGCGCACCGGCGGACGGCGAGTCGCCCACACGCGAGGCGGCCAGGGTGGACGACGTCGCCTCGACCGGAGCGGCCGATGCCGTGACCGGCGCGGCCGAGGCGCTGCTCGGGCTCACCTCGTCCGGCTCCCCGGCCGGTGCCTCGCCGGCCGTGCGCTGTGTACGGCTCCGGCCGTCCTGCGTGCCGTCCGACGACGAGGAGGACGGGGAGAGGGCGAAGCCGGCGATCAGCGCGGCCACGGACGCGGCACCCAGCGCGCCCACGGCGACGGCCACATGCTTCGAACGCCGGCCGGTCGTGTCGCGGGCGGCCCGCCGTCGGTCCGCCCGGCCCAGCCCTGGTGGTACGGGGGCGACGGGGGCGATCCGGGGCAGCTCGCGCGTCTCGTCGTAGGCGTTGAGCCAGCCGTGCGCGGACGCCGGATCCCTGAACTCCTCGTACGCGGGGGCCGGTGCGCCCTGGGGGCGGTAGACGTGGGAGGGCCCGTCTTCTTCCTCGGCAGGTCTCGGCATGGACGCGGATTCTAGGAGGGAAGGGGCCGGTGAGACAGCTACCGGCGATAACAGGCCAAATCTCCGGGGCTTTCCGTGTCTCACGTGGTGGGAAACACGACGCGACGAGCGTTACCGCCCCGTAAGCTCACCGGCATGCAGGTGATCCAGTCGACCAAGCTCGCCAACGTCTGTTACGAGATCCGGGGCCCGGTTCTCGAGGAGGCGATGCGGCTAGAGGCGGCGGGACACCGCATCCTCAAGCTCAACACCGGGAACCCGGCCGCCTTCGGCTTCGACTGCCCGCCGGAGATCCTGGAGGACATCCTCCGCAACGTCTCCTCGGCGCACGGCTACGGCGACGCGAAGGGCCTGCTGGCCGCCCGGCGCGCGGTCGTCATGCACAACCAGACCATCGGCATCGAGACCGACGTCGAGCACGTCTTCATCGGCAACGGCGTCTCCGAGCTGATCGTGATGGCGATGCAGGGCCTGCTGGACGACGGCGACGAGGTCCTCGTACCGGCGCCGGACTACCCGCTGTGGACCGCGGCGGTCTCACTCTCCGGCGGTACGGCGGTGCACTACCGCTGCGACGAGCAGTCGGACTGGATGCCCGACCTCGCCGATGTCGAGCGCAAGGTCACCGACCGCACCAAGGCGATCGTCATCATCAACCCGAACAACCCGACGGGCGCAGTGTACGACGAGGCGATGCTGCGCGGGCTGACCGACATCGCCCGCCGCCACAACCTCCTGGTCTGCTCGGACGAGATCTACGACAAGATCCTCTACGACGACGCCACGCACACCCCGACCGCCGCGATCGCCCCGGACCTGCTCACGCTCACCTTCAACGGCATGTCGAAGGCCTACCGGGTGGCCGGTTACCGGGTCGGCTGGATGGCCATCTCCGGCCCCCGCGCGCACGCCGACTCCTACATCGAGGGCCTGACGATCCTCGCGAACATGCGGTTGTGCGCGAACATGCCCGGTCAGCACGGGGTCGTGGCCGCGCTCAGCGGCCGCCAGTCGATCAACGAGCTGGTACTGCCGGGCGGACGCCTCAAGGAGCAGGTGGACACGGCGTACGAGCTGCTCACCCAGATCCCGGGCGTGACCTGCGTCCGGCCCAAGGGCGCCCTCTATCTCTTCCCGCGCCTCGACCCCCAGGTCTTCAAGATCAAGGACGACCGGCAGATGGTCCTGGACCTGCTGCGGCAGGAGAAGATCATGGTCGTCCAGGGCACCGGCTTCAACTGGCCGGAGCCGGATCACTTCCGGGTGGTGACCCTGCCGTCGGTGGGTGATCTGCGGGACGCGATCACGCGGATCGGCCGGTTCCTGGACGGCTACGGGCAGCCATAGGTAGCGGCCGGGCCACCCTGCGTGAACCGGGTCAACTTTAGACGAGATCTAAGCTAGGATGGCTTCCTGACAGCACAGGAGGCCATCTCCCATGTACGAACCGATCCGCACCAAGTCGGTCCACACCACGATGGCCGGCGCGCCGTCCGACTTCCCCCACCACACGCGTGAGGAGGAGCTGGACATCCAGCTCGCGGGACATCTCGCGGCGCTGCTCGCCGTCACCGACGAGCTGCGCGACCTCACGCCGTCCACCGACCTCGACGCCGCCGCGACCCGGCTGGCCGAGCAGGTGACCCGGCTGCGGGGCGGACGTACGCCGGTCCGCGCGTCGCTGACGGCGGTACGGCAGCCGGCGGCCCTGCACGAGCGCGCCCACGCGCTGGCCGGCCGCGCGCTGGTCGTCGCGGCGTCCCGGGCGGACACCGCGGCGGCGATCCTCGCGGCGGAACGCATGGACGCCCACGCGGCGGCGACGGAACTCACCGCGACAGCCTGACCCGGCCGATCCGCCGCTCCCCCGAACGGCCCCGGTCCGCGCGCCCCTACAACCGCGCGCGGACCGGGTTGCCACCACTCCCACCTCACCCCCACCTCCGCAAGGCTCCCCGCCACCCAGCAGGCCCCCTCTTCCCGCCACAACGGCGACCAGCCACCACGGCACAGCCCGGCGGCGCCCAGCCACCACGGCACAGCCCGGCGGCGCCCAGCCTCACCGCACCCCTGATCGGCTGTCGTCCCCCCGTTGTAATCCGGGACGTCCGATTCACCCCCCGTTCACCCAGGTCGCCCAGGAACGTGGGGTTCCGCGAGCACGCTCCCCGGCGTGAGACGTATCGCGGGAATCATCCTGGCGGTGCTGCTGATCGGTGGCGTGGTGGCTGCCGTCGTCGCAGGCCGGCATGGGGATGACAAGGGCACGGCAACGAAGACCGTGCGTGGTGTGATCGGTTCGGAGAAGTCGGACTTCTTCGCCGATCCCGATGTGGTGAAGGCCCTCGCCGCCAAGGGCTACACCGTGAAGACGGAGGCGTCGGGGTCCTGGGCCATGGACGGCCTGGACCTGAAGGGCTATGACTTCGCGTTCCCGTCCAGCTCGGCGCCCGCCGACCAGCTGGCCGCGAAGTACCACGCCCGCCAGCCCCTCCCCCGGCCCTTCTACTCGCCCCTCGTGGTGGTGGCCCACCGCAGCGCCGCCGAGGTACTGGCGGCGAACGGCCTCGCCGTGCTCGACGGCAAGGGCAAGGGCACCGTGAAGATGGCCGCCTACCTGGACGCCGCCCGGCACGACCGGACCTGGCAGCAGCTCAAGGGGGCCAAGGCGCACGGCGAGCTGACCGGGACGCTGTACATCACCAGCACCGACCCGGAGACCTCCAACTCCGGCGCCCTCTACCTCGCCGCCGCCTCCTACGTCGCCAACGGCGGCCAGGTCGTGGCGAACGACGCCGCCGTCGCGAAGACCGCACCCCTGCTGCGCAAGCTGGTCAGCGTCCAGGGCGCCCAGCAGCCCAGCAGCGACTCGGTCTTCCGGGACTTCATCAGCGGCGCCGGCAACCCGCTGGTGTGCCTCTACGAGTCGCAGGTCGTCTCGCTGCTCGCCGAACAGCACGGCGCCGACGACCTGGTGGTCCTCTACCCGGACACCACGGTCAACAGCGACCACACGATCGTGCCGATGGACGACGCCGGCCGGGAGCTCGGCGACCTCCTCAGCGCCGATCCGACCCTGCGCAAGCTCGCCGTGAAGCACGGCTTCCGGCCCCAGGGCGACTCCGCCGAGTTCGTCACGGCCACCGCCGACCGGGCCGCGTACCTCAACCAGACACTGACCGGCGTCCGGCAGGCGCCCGTGCCCACCTCCGCGGTGCTGCACGAGATGGCCCGCCGGGCGCGCGGCTGACGGGGGGATCCTGTGAGCAACTTCGACAAGATGAGGCCGAGCGGCGTCGAGCACCCGCCCACGCTGAGCGGTGAGGACGTCTTCACGCTGACCCCGCCCGAGGCGGTCGCGCCGGTGCCGCGGGAGAAGGCCGGCGGACTCGTGCCCGTCGACGAGAGTGTCCGTACCGACATGGCGTACAAGGCCTCCGTGTACGTCCGGGACCTCGCCGCCCTGGACGCGCGGTCACCGGAGTTCGCCAGCAAGGTCGGTGAGATCACCGGGCTCGGCGCCGGCGAGATGCGCAGCGCCGCCTCGCAGGCCAACCGCATGCTGGAGCGTGCCGTCCGCAGCCTGCCCGACAAGGGCGGCGACGCCCAGGGCAAGGTCGCCGGCTCGCTGGTCGAGCTCCGCCGGGTCGTCGAGGACCTGGACCCGCGCGACCTGCCCGCGGGCAGGGGCCGCAAGTTCCTCTCCCGGCTGCCCGGCGGCAACAGGCTCCGCGACCACGTCGCCAAGTACGCCTCAGCGCAGGGGACCCTGAACAAGATCGTGGGCTCGCTGCGTGGCGGCCAGGACGAACTGCGGCGCGACAACGCCGCGTTGGGCACCGAGCGGGTCCGGCTCTGGGAGACCATGGGCAAGCTCCAGGAGTACGTCGTCCTCACCCAGGCCCTGGACACCGCCGTCGAGCAGCACATCGGCAGGCACCCGGACCCCCAGGAGGCCGACGCGCTCCGCGCGGACGTGCTCTTCCCGGTCCGGCAGAAGCACCAGGACCTGCTCACCCAGCTCGCGGTGTCCGCGCAGGGCTACCTGGCGATGGACGTCGTACGGCGCAACAACGACGAGCTGATCAAGGGCGTCGAACGCGCCGCCACCACCACGGTGTCGGCCCTGCGCATCTCGGTGATGCTGGCCTCCGCGCTGGACAACCAGAAGAAGGTCGTCGAGCAGGTCAACGCGTTGCGCGGGACGACCGAGGACCTCATCCGGGGCAACGCCGAGATGCTCGCGAGCCAGAGCGGGGAGATCCAGCGCATCGCCGCCGACCCGGCCGTCGGCGCCGAGACGCTGCGCGCCGCCTTCCAGCAGATCTACCGCACCCTCGACGCCATCGACACCTACAAGGTGCAGGCGACCGAGGTGATGGCGAACACCGTGCAGTCCCTCACGGACGAACTCCAGTCGGCCAGTGCCTACCTGGAGCGCAGCCGCTCCAAGGGCGCGCTGGAGGGCGGCCCGGCATGAACAGACGCCCGCTGCTGACCCTGCTCGCCACCGCCGCCCTGCTGACCGGATGCACCTCCGAAAGCCACCGGGACGACGACTCCACCGCCCCGAAGCCCGGCACCCTGCGGGTCCTCGCCTCCTCCGAACTCAGCGACATGACGGCCGTCTTCGACCGCGTCCGCAAGGACACCGGCGTGACGATCCGCCCCACCTACATGGGCACCCTCGACGCCGTCGACCTGGTCGCCCAGGGCAAGGCGGACGGGAGGTACGACGCCCTGTGGCTGTCCTCCGACGACTACCTGCGGCTGCGCCCGGAGGCGGCGAAGAAGGTGGTCTCGGAGACCTCGATCATGTCCAGCCCGGTCGCGATCGGCGTCAAGGCGGCCACCGTCAAGTCGCTTGGCTGGAAGCCGGCCGACGTCACCTGGTCGCAGGTCGAGCAGGCCGTGGAGGCCGGCCGGCTGACCTACGGCATGACCGACCCGGCCCGCTCCAACTCCGGTTTCTCCACCCTGGTCTCGGTGGCCTCCGCGCTCTCCGGCGCCCAGTCGGCGCTCACGGAGGCCGACGTGACCAAGGCGACCCCGCGGCTGAAGAAGTTCTTCAAGGGCCAGACCCTGACCTCGGGCTCCTCCGGCTGGCTGGCCTCCGCCTACCGGCGGCGCGGCGACGTCGACGCCCTGCTCAACTACGAGTCGGTCCTCAAGAGCGTCCAGGGCCTCACCGTGATCCGCCCCAGCGACGGCGTGATCACCGCGGACTACCCGTTCTCCTCGCTCTCCGCCTCCTCCGCCGACACCCGCGAGGACGTCCGCAAGGTGGCCGAGGACCTGCGGACGACGGCGGTGCAGAAGCTCATCACGGACACCACCCACCGCCGCCCGGTGGTCGCCTCGGTGCCGCCGGCCGCCGGCCTCGACACCTCCCGCCGCCGTGAACTCCCCTTCCCGGGCAGCAAGTCGGTAGCCGACGGGCTGATCTCCGCGTACGAGAACGAACTGCGCCGGCCGTCCCGCACGGTCTACGTCCTGGACACCTCGGGCTCGATGGAGGGCGACCGTCTCGCCCGTCTGAAGAAGGCCCTCACCGATCTCACGGGCGACTTCCGCGACCGGGAGGAGGTCACCCTGATGCCGTTCGGCTCGGACGTGAAGGACGTCAGCACGCACGTCGTCGACCCGGGGGACCCGGACACCGGCCTGAACGCGATCCGCAAGGACACCGACGCCCTGCGGGCCGACGGCAACACCGCCATCTACACGTCGCTGGAGAAGGCGTACGACCAGCTGCGCACCGACCGGGACGCGTTCACCTCGATCGTGCTGATGACGGACGGCGAGAACACCACCGGCGCCCAGGCCGGCGAGTTCGACGACTTCTACCGGGGTCTGTCCACCGCCCAGCGGAACATCCCCGTCTTCCCGATCCTGTTCGGGGACTCCTCCCGCACCGAACTGCAGCACATCGCCGCCCTGTCCGGAGGCCGTCTCTTCGACGCCCAGCAGGGCTCCCTGGACGGCGCCTTCGAGGAGATCCGTGGCTACCAGTAAGTTCCTCGGCTATCTGGAGTCCCGCAAGAACCTCACCGGATCGGCGGGCGGCCTGCTCGGCCTGGTCCTCACCTTCACCGGGGTGGCGGGCCCGTACTGGCCGGTGGTGGTGGCGGGCCTGTACGGCGCGGGCGCGCTGATCGCACCGCCGGAGCGGCCGCCGCTGCCGGACTTCCCGACGCCGTCGGCCCAGCTGGAGGGGGTGCGGGCCGACTTCGGGAAACTGGAGACCTATCTGGCGGAGGTCGGCCTGCCGGCTTCGGCGCAGGCACGGCTCGGCGACCTGACCGACCTGCTGACGGCGTTGCTTGACCCGGGCTGGGCGGCCGAGCTGCTGGCCCAGGACCCGGAGGGCGTCCATGTGCTGTCGCGGACGGTGCGGCAGGACATCCCGGAGGCGGTCGACAGCTTCGTCCGCACCCGGTGGTGGACGCGTCTGGCGCCCGGGCAGGAGCCGCCGGAGCGGCACCTGGAACGGCAGCTGACTCTGTTGAAGGAGGAGGCCGAACACCTGGCAGCGGGGCTGAGGGACGCGGAAGCGAGACGCCAGGAAACGCATACTCGCTATTTGGAGGAGAGGGGCAACTGAAGCGCCCTCGAAAGGGGCGCGGGGCTGTATCGATATGCGGCTCCGCCGCGTGGGCGCGACCAGCCACGACGGCGCGGCACCCGACAGCGCACCCCGTACAGGCGAAGGCCCGCCGCCCCCGCCCCCGTCGGGGCGGACGGGAAGTGACGGGGACGGCAGGCCCAGGGCCACGCACTCCGTTGTGCGCGGCCTCGCCCGTTCACACCGCGGCCGGTCGTGACGATCGCTGGTCAGGGCACACTCCCCCACTGCCTCAAGGGCGTGGGAGGTACCCCAGTACCGGCCGCGGAGTCTTCACTCGGGGCTCAGCCCAGTCGCTGCACCAGCGCCCGGTACTCGTCCCACAGCTCCTTCGGCGTGTGGTCGCCGAAGGTGTTGAGGTGGTCGGGGACCAGCGCGGCCTCCTCGCGCCAGATCTCCTTGTCGACGGTCAGCAGGAAGTCGAGGTCGCCGTCGGTCAGGTCGAGCCCCTTGGTGTCGAGGGCCTCGCGCGTCGGCAGCACACCGATCGGCGTCTCCACGCCCGCCGCCTTGCCGTCCAGCCGCTCCACGATCCACTTCAGGACCCGGGAGTTCTCGCCGAAGCCGGGCCAGACGAACTTGCCCGCGTCGTTCTTGCGGAACCAGTTGACGTAGTAGATCTTCGGCAGCTTCGACTGGTCCTTGTCCTTGGCCACGTCGATCCAGTGGGCCATGTAGTCGCCCATGTTGTAGCCGCAGAACGGCAGCATCGCGAACGGGTCGCGGCGCAGCTCGCCGACCTTGCCCTCGGCCGCGGCGGTCTTCTCGGAGGCCACGTTGGCGCCCAGGAACACGCCGTGGTTCCAGTCGAAGGACTCGGTCACCAGCGGGACCGCGGTGGCGCGGCGGCCGCCGAAGAGGATCGCCGAGATCGGCACGCCCTTCGGGTCCTCCCACTCCGGCGCGATGATCGGGCACTGCGCGGCGGGCACGGTGAAGCGGGCGTTGGGGTGGGCGGCCGGGGTCTCGGAGTCCGGCGTCCAGTCGTTGCCCTTCCAGTCCGTCAGGTGGGCCGGAAGCTCCTCCGTCATGCCCTCCCACCAGATGTCGTTGTCGTCGGTGAGCGCCACGTTGGTGAAGACCGCGTTGCCCCACAGCGTCTTCATCGCGTTGGCGTTGGTGTGCTCGCCGGTGCCGGGCGCGACGCCGAAGAAGCCGGCCTCGGGGTTGATCGCGTAGAGGCGGCCGTCCTCGCCGAACCGCATCCAGGCGATGTCGTCGCCGATGGTCTCGACGGTCCAGCCGGAGACGGTGGGCTCCAGCATGGCGAGGTTGGTCTTGCCGCAGGCGCTCGGGAAGGCGGCGGCAACGTACTTGGACTCGCCCTGCGGAGGCGTGAGCTTGAGGATCAGCATGTGCTCGGCGAGCCAGCCCTCGTCCCGCGCCATCACGGAGGCGATGCGCAGGGCGTAGCACTTCTTGCCGAGCAGGGCGTTGCCGCCGTAGCCGGAGCCGTAGGACCAGATCTCGCGGGACTCGGGGAAGTGCGAGATGTACTTGGTCTTATTGCAGGGCCAGGGGACGTCCGCCTGGCCGGGCTCCAGCGGGGCGCCGAGGGTGTGCACGGCCTTCACGAAGAAGCCGTCGTCACCGAGTTCGTCGAGGACGGCCTGGCCCATGCGCGTCATCGTGCGCATGGAGGCCGCGACGTACGCGGAGTCCGTGATCTCCACGCCGAGCGCGGAGAGCGGCGAGCCGAGGGGGCCCATGCAGAACGGGACGACGTACATCGTCCGGCCCTTCATCGCACCGCGGAAGAGACCCTGTTCGCCGGCGGAACCGTTTTTCTCCCCGGTGAAGACGGCCCGCATCTCGGCGGGGTCCTTCCAGTGGTTGGTCGGACCGGCGTCCTGCTCCCGCTCGGAGCAGATGAAGGTGCGGTCCTCGACCCGGGCGACATCGGTCGGGTCGGAGGCCGCGTAGTAGGAGTGGGGGCGCTTGATCGGGTCGAGCTTCTTGAAGGTGCCCTTCGCCACGAGCTCTTCGCACAGTCGCTCGTACTCGGCCTCGGATCCGTCACACCAGACCACGCTGTCCGGCTGCGTCAGTTCGGCGATCTCGTTGACCCACGAGATCAGTTCCTGGTGCTTGGTGGGGATGACGGGGGGAGCCGCGATGTCGCGCGCCACGATTGCTCCTAAATGAGGGATTTTTTTGATCTTGTTGGTCCGCTGAGGACCTTGTCGCCCCGTGGGGGCTGCGACCCGGATGCTTCACAGTGCACGACTGTCTGGCGCTCATCCGGTGCCGACCGCACTCATTTGATCCTCCGACTCGATCACCCATCTGTCCAGAGGGAGTCACAGATGAGCGACGTGAGGAAGGCCACGGTCCCGGTGCCCACCTGCGTTTCTTTGCGTCCACATTGAGTTCGCCTCAAGGTCTTTTTGCCCGCCTCCGGGAGGCGCTCGGGCAGCCGGCGGGTAGCCGACGGATGACCCGTGAGATGATGGGCACCCCCGGCCCGCCATCGGCCGAGACTGATCCGTGACTTACGGTTCCGTAGGTACGATGCCGTCCATGACTGCGCCCGTCCCCGACGCGCCCACGGATTCGCCGGCCGCCGGCCACGGCTCCAGCGCGCTCTCCTCCCTGTCGCACCAGGTCAAGCCCAAGTTGCGTGGCTGGCTGCATCTGGGCATGTTTCCGGCCGCCCTCATCTCAGGCCTCGTCCTCACCGCCCTCGCCGACTCCCCGCGCGGCCGAGTCGCCTGCGGGATCTACGCCCTGACGGCGTGTCTGCTGTTCGGCGTGAGCGCGCTCTACCACCGGGGCGACTGGAGCCCGCGCATGGACGGCATCCTGCGCCGACTCGACCACGCCAACATCTTCCTGATCATCGCGGGCACCTACACGCCGCTGACCCTGCTGCTCCTGCCCGCCTCGAAGGGGCAGTGGCTACTGTGGGGCATCTGGGCCGCGGCGGCCGCGGGCATCGCCTTCCGGGTCTTCTGGGTCGGCGCCCCTCGCTGGCTGTACACGCCCTGCTACATAGCGATGGGCTGGGCGGCGGTCTTCTACCTGCCCGACTTCATGCGCACCGGCGGTGTCGCCGTACTGGTCCTGGTGATCGTCGGCGGCCTCCTCTACAGCGCGGGCGGCGTGATCTACGGCATCAAGCGCCCGAACCCGTCACCGCGCTACTTCGGCTTCCACGAGGTCTTCCACTCCTTGACGCTGGCCGCGTTCGTCGTCCACTACGTGGGGATCTCCCTGGTGGCGTACCAGCACGCGTAGTCCCTCCACCCCTCTGCGAGTGGCCACGGCTCCCGAGCCGTGGCCACTTTTCTCATGCCCTGACAGCAGCTCCCCATTGACAGGCACTAGGTTTTGAGAGCTACTCTCATTTCATGCCTACTATCACTCCGCTGGAAGAGACACATCGGAACCCCCGCCGCTGGTGGGCCCTGGGCGCCCTGGTCGCGAGCATGCTGGTGCTCGGCTTCGACACGACGATCCTCAATGTGGCGCTCCCGACCATGGCCGGGGAACTCGGCGCCACCACCAGCCAGCAGCAGTGGATGGCGGACGCGTACGTCGTCGTCTTCGCCTCGCTGATGCTCCCCGCCGGGCTCCTCGGCGACCGCTTCGGCCGCCGCCGGATGCTCGTCACCGGCCTGGTGATCTTCCTGGCCGGGTCCCTGGTCGGCTCCCTCGCCGACGACGTGCACTGGGTGATCGTCGCCCGCACGGTGATGGGCGTCGGCGCGGCACTGGTGATGCCGCTCGCCATGTCCGTGCTGCCCTCGCTGTTCGGGCCGAAGGAGCGCACGCGGGCCGTCGGCATCGTCTCGGCCGCCTCGGCGCTCGGCCTGCCGCTGGGCCCGATCATCGGCGGTTTTCTGCTCAACCACTTCTGGTGGGGCTCGGTCTTCCTGATCAACGTCCCGATGGCCGCCATCGGGATCGCCGCCTGCGTCTTCCTGCTCCCCGAGACCAGCGACCCCGCCTCCCCCAGGGTCGACGTCCTGTCCACCGCGCTCACCGTGACCGGCCTCGGCGCCCTGATCTACGCGATCATCGAGGCCCCCGACCGCGGCTGGGGCGACCCGCTGGTCGTGGCCCTGCTGGCGGCCTCCGTCGTCCTCATCACGGGCCTGGTGCTGCGCGAACGCCGGGTCGAGCGCCCCATGCTCGACATGAGCCTCCTCGCCCACCGCGGCTTCCTGCTCAACACCCTCGCCGCGACGCTCGTGATGTTCGTGCTGTCCGGCCTGCTGTTCGTGCTGCCGCCCTACCTCCAGGCGGTCCTCGGCAACGACGCCTTCGGCACCGGTCTCAGGCTGCTGCCCATGATGGGCGGCCTGCTGGTGGCCGCCCGGGGCGCCGAGGCGATGGTCGCCCGCTTCGGATCACGCGCCGTGGTCGCCACCGGCCTGGTCGTCCTCGCCTTCGCCGCGATCCTCGGCAGCCGTACGGCCGTGGACTCCGGCTACGGCTACACCGCGCTGTGGCTGTCCGTCGCGGGCCTCGGCTTCGGCTTCTCGGTGGTTCCCGCCATGGACGGCGCCCTCGCCGCCCTGCCCACCGACCGGGCCGGCAGCGGCTCCGGGCTGCTGATGACCACCCGCCAGGTCGGCGGCGCCATCGGTATCGCCCTGCTCGGCAGCCTGCTCGCGAGCACCTTCCGCGACCGCCTGGACGTGACCGGCCTGCCCGCCCCGCTCGGCCACACCGCCGGCGAGTCGGTGGTCGCCGCCCACCTGGTCGCGGAGAAGACCGGCTCGGCGCCGCTGGCCGCCTCCGCGAACGCCGCGTACGTCCACGGCATGGGCCTGGTCCTGCTGGTCTGCGGTGTCGCCGCGTTGGTCACCGCGCTGCTGGCCGCCGCGTTCCTGCCCAGCACACCGACCGCCCATCCCGCCGAAGAGGAAGAGAACGAGGCATCGGCCGTGGCCCCCGCCACCACCGATGCCGGACAATGAGCAGCATGACGGCACCGCACACCTCCTTCTCCCCGGCCGACAACCCCCGGCTCGGCCTGCGTGAACGGAAGAAGATCAAGACCCGCGAGGCGATCCGCGAGGCGATGTACGCGCTGGTCGAGGAGCAGGGGTACGAGGCCACGACGATCGAGCAGATCGCCGAGCGGGCCGAGGTGTCGCCGTCCACCGTCTTCCGGTACTTCCCGACCAAGGAGGACATCGTCCTCACGGACGAGTACGACCCGCTGATCCTGGAGGAGCTCCGCGCCCGGCCCGCCGGCGAGCCGTGGCCGGAGTCCCTCCGCCACGTGATGCACCGGGCGGTGGCCCTGGGCGTGAAAGACCCCCACTCGGTCTCCCGGCTGCGCACCCGCCTGATGGTCGAGGTGCCGGCGGTGCGCTCCCGGATGATGGAGAGCATGTCGGAGACCGGCCGGCTGCTCTGCCAGGCCATCGGCGAGCGCACCGGGCGCGACCCGCACAGCCTCGAGGTGCGGGTCTACGCGATGTCCATCGTCGGCGGGCTGATGGAGACCTCGATGTACTGGGCGGAGCAGGACCACGAGCCCGACCTCACGGCCCTCGTGGACCGCGCCCTGAAGGTCATCGAACACGGACTGCCGCCGGAAAAACCCTGAGGTCCCGGACGCCTCCCGTGCCATCCTGACCAGGTGAACACTGCCGAGATCCGTGTCGAAGTCGCCCCCGGGCTGGCCCTGTTCGTCCCGCACGCCCGCCGCACCGGCGCACACCCGCTCACCGTCGACGGGGTCTCCACGCTCGGCCATGTGATCGAGTCCCTGGGCGTCCCGCTCACGGAGGTCGGCGCGCTGGTGGTGGACGGCCGGGAGGTCCCGGCCGCCCACATCCCGGCCGCCGGCGAGTCGGTGGCCGTGCGCGCGGTCCGGCGCCCGCAGGAGGTCCCGGGCGCTCCGCTCCGCTTCCTCCTCGACGTCCACCTCGGCACCCTCGCCCGCCGACTGCGCCTGCTCGGCGTGGACACCGCGTACGAGTCGACGGACATCGGCGACCCGGCCCTCTCCGCCCGCTCGGCGGCCGAGAAGCGCGTGCTGCTCAGCCGCGACCGGGGCCTGCTGCGCCGCCGCGAACTGTGGGCCGGCGCCTACGTCTACAGCACCAGCCCCGACGAGCAACTCCACGACACCCTCGAGCGCTTCGCCCCCGAGCTGCGCCCCTGGACCCGCTGCACGGCCTGCAACGGCCTGCTGAGGAAGGCGACCAAGGAGGAGGTGGCGGACCAGCTCAAGGGCGGGACGCAGAAGTCGTACGACGTCTTCGCCCAGTGCGCGGAGTGCGGCCGTGCCTACTGGAAGGGCGCGCACCACCAGCAGCTGGAGGCCATCGTGGAGCGCGCCCTCGCCGAGTTCGCCTGAGGCGGCCCGGTCCCGGGGTTGTGAACAGGTGGTGATCGACGGTAGATGAGCGCGTTCTGGCACGAATGAGTGAGTCTTCGGGCGGTGGCGGGCGCACGCACCGGGTGGAGAACGAAGTTTCCTGTCTCGAATGCGTGACCTTGGTCGGTGCTGGTCGTTGCTTGGGTGACGGAATTCGGCGGCACCGGGGGGTGCGGGCGGTGGGTGGACTGCGGGAGGTGGCGGCGCCGTTCGTGGTGCCCGGCCCTGCGGGGGTCGCGATCCGTACCCGCCTCAAGGGTCTGGCCGACAAGGACGAGAAGGTGCTGTGCCTGGTCGGTGACCATCTGGGTTCGCTCGCCTCCCGTGATCTGAAGGCACGGTGTGCGGCCGGGCTGGACCACGACAGCGGGCAGTGGGCGCAGCGCAAGCGTGTCCTGACCGGGGAGTCGTCCTCCCGCTGGGCCGGTTCGGTCACGAAGGCCACCCACGACCAGTGGGCGCTGGCCCGGCGTGGTCAGCTCGCGCACGTCCAGAGCCTTCAGGCGGGGGTACGCACGATCGCCCATCGGCTGTCCCTGCCCCTGGGCGAGAAGGGCGGCAAGCATGCCCCGGGCGGCTACCGCTCCCGCGCGGAGTGGCACGCCAAGTCCCGCCGTCTGCACGTCCTCGAAGACAGGCTCCAAGCGGCGCGAGCCGACTGGCAGGCAGGCGTCGTGCACGTGGTGCGCGGCGGCAAGCGGCTGCTCACCACCCGCCACCACCTTGACGCGGCCGGGCTTGGCGAGGAGCAGTGGCGGCACCGGTGGCAGGCAGAACGAAGGTTCCTACAGGCCGACGGCGAGTCCGGCAAGCGTCACGGCAACGAGACCATCCGCGTCACTCCCGACGGCGAGGTCTCGCTCAGACTCCCTGCCCCGTTGGCGCACCTGGCCAACGCGCCGCACGGCCGGTACGTTCTGGCCGCGAAGGTGTCCTTCGCGTACCGGGGCGAGCAGTGGGCCGACCGTGTCACCGCAAACCGTGCCGTCGCCTACCGCATCCACGAAGACACAGGCCGGGGCCGCTGGTACCTGACCGCCTCCTGGACCATCCCACCGATCCAGACCGTGCCGCTGGAGACGGCCCGAGCGAACGGCCTGGTCGGCGTCGACACCAACGCCGACCACCTCGCCGCTTGGCGCCTGGACCGGCACGGCAACCCCGTTGGCGAACCGCTCCGGTTCGGCTACGACCTGACCGGCACCGCTCCGCATCGGGACGCGCAGGTCAGGCATGCCCTGATCCGTTTGTTGCACTGGGCCCGGGGTCACGGCCTCGCGATCGCGGTCGAGGACCTTGACTTCGCCGCGGAGAAGACCCGCGAGAAGCACGGCGGCCGTAGACACTTCCGCAAGTTGATCTCCGGCATGCCCGTGGCCCGGATGCGCGCCCGGCTCGTTGCCATGGCGGCCGAACTCGGCATCCCCGTCATCGCCGTCGACCCCGCCTACACCAGCAGGTGGGGCGCCCAGCACTGGCAGAAACCCCTCACCAGCAACAACAGGAAGACCACTCGCCACGACGCAGCCGCCGTGGCGATCGGAAGGCGCGCCCTGGGCCACCCGATCCGGCGTCGGACGGCACCGCCCCGCACCCACCAGAGCGATGGATGCGGGCATCGGACCGTCCAGGCCAGTTCGGTAGCCCCGGGGCGTGAGGGACACCGCCCCCGCACCCCCGGACCACGGACACGATCCATGCCGCCCGGACGCGGAGCGAACGCGGTCGACCAGAACGCCCAACACCGTACGGGGCGTTCGACTGAGCATGAATCCTGGCAACAGGACTCACTCCCGCTCAGTCTCTAGGAACGGTCAGTTGCGGCCCAGCGCCCGGTACTCCCAGCCGGCCGCCCGCCACTGCGCGGGGTCCAGGGCGTGCCGGCCGTCCACGACCCGGCGCCGTTTCACCACGGCACCCATGACCTCCGGGTCGATCTCCCGGAACTGCGCCCACTCGGTCAGCAGCACCACCACATCGGCGTCCGCGGCGGCCTGCAGCACATCGGTGCCGTACGCCAACTCGGGGTGGACACGGCGGGCGTTGTCCATCGCCACCGGGTCGTAGACGGTCACCTGGGCACCGGCCCGGTGCAGCGTGGCGGCGACGTCCAGCGCCGGGGCGTCCCGGATGTCGTCGGAGTTGGGCTTGAAGGCCGCCCCCAGCGCGACCACCTTCGCCCCGGCGAGTTCCCCGCCGACCAGCTCACGGACCAGGTCCACGGTGCGGGCCCGGCGCCGCTGGTTGATCCCGTCCACCTCGCGCAGGAACGCCACCGCCTGGGCGACGTCCAGCTCCTCGGCGCGGTGGATGAACGCCCGGATGTCCTTGGGCAGGCAGCCACCGCCGAAGCCCAGACCCGGCTTGAGGAACCGGCCGCCGATCCGGTCGTCGTAGGCCAGCGCCTCCGCCAGCCGGTGCACGTCGGCGCCGGTGGCCTCGCAGACCTCCGCCATGGCGTTGATGTACGAGATCTTCGTGGCCAGGAAGGAGTTGGCGGCGACCTTGACCAGTTCGGCGGTCGGCAGGTCGGCGACCACCACCGGGGTGCCCTGGGCGATGACCGGGGCGAACGCGGCGCGCAGCTGCTCCTCCGCCCACGCGGACTCGGTGCCGAACACCAGCCGGTCGGGGTGCAGGGTGTCCTCCACGGCGAAGCCCTCCCGCAGGAACTCCGGGTTCCAGGCGAGTTCGACCTCGTCCCCGGCCGGCGCGGTGCTGCGGACCAGCTCCGCCAGCCGGGCCGCGGTGCCCACCGGCACCGTGGACTTGCCGACCACCAGGGCCCGCCGGTTCAGATGCCGGGCCAGCTCGGTGACCGCGCCCTCCACATAGCGCAGGTCCGCCGCGTAGGAGCCGGGCTGCTGCGGGGTGCCCACGCAGACGAAGTGGATGTCGCCGAACTCCGCGGCCTCCGCGAGGCTGGTGGTGAAGTGCAGCCGGCCGGATTCCTGTGCCTTGACCAGGAGTTCGGGCAGTCCTGGCTCGAAGAACGGCACCTCCCCGGCTCTCAGCAGCTCGATCTTGCCGGGGTCCACGTCGACGCCGAGCACCTCGTAGCCGAGTGCCGCCATGCACACGGCGTGCGTGGCGCCCAGATAGCCGGTCCCGATGACCGTGAGACGGGGAGCGTCGGTGCCGTCGAGAAGAGTGTCCATGATGCCTCCGAGAGGGGTTCCCGAGCTGAAAGTGCGCATGCCGAAGACGCACGTGGGTGAAGAAGAGGGACCTGGGGCGGCGTGCGGGGCCCGGCTGCGAACCGGGCCCCTCGCCGTCAGGAGGAGCAGGCGGTGTTGGCGAGGCCCTTCGCCGCGTCGCTGACCTTGTTGTCGCAGGCGACCTTGTTGTTCTCGACGGGCGCGAGATGGAACCCGTAGCCGGGGCCGTCCACTTGCGCGGTGTTGGCCTGGAACAGGTTTCCGGTGCCCCAGCCGTCGAGGATCCGGTGGGTCTGGAAGCCGTCCTCACGGGAGTGGCGGCCGACGTTGCCCTTGATCAGCCAGTCGTTTCCCTTGACGTCGACCCAGGAGTCGTTGTGACCCCCGGTGAGCTGGGCGCCGTCGAAGGTGTTGCCGATGAGGGAGCCGCCGGTGGTGCCCTCCTTGATGTCGACGGACTCGGCGGTGGTGGCGCTGACGTGGTTGCCGCGGATGACGTTGTCGTCGCTCTTGTCGGGCTTGCAGTCGGTGACCGTGCACCAGTTGGACTCGGCCGAGCCGACGTAGATGCCCTCCCCGAACTGCTCCTTGCGCTTGCCGGTGTCGCGGACGGTGTTGCCCTCGACCACGTTGCCGGAGCTGAAGTCGCGCAGATGGATGCCCTCGTCGCCGATGTTCTCGACGGTCAGGCCCTGGATGACGGTGCCCTGGACCTTGTCGGCCATGACCCCCTTCTGGCCGTCGCGGACCGTGAAGCCGATCAGCCGCCAGTGGCTGGCGCCGTCGAGGTGGAAGGCGTAGCCCCCGTCGACGTCACCGGCGTCGATCACCGCGCCGGGGCCGCCACACAGGAAGATCGGCTTGGCCGCCGTGCCGGGGTGGGCGGCGGTGAACTTGTCGTCGTACACCCCGTCCTGCATCTGGATGACATCACCGGGCCGGGCCTGGTCCAGGGCGTCGTCGAGGGACTTGGCGTCGCTGACGGTGACGGTGGCGGCCGGGCACTTCACCGGGCCGGACGCGGCGGCCGCGGCGGAGCCGGACGCGGTGGGCGCGGCCGTCCCCCCGTCGGTCGCCGTACCGCTCGGTTCCGGATCGGCGGCCGTGGCACCGGGGCCGTCGGTGGCGTCGTTGTCGTCCGTGGGTGTGGCCACCGCAATGGTGGGACCCGCGTCGGGGCCCGCCCCGTACACCACGGGCGGGCCGTCTCCGGTGGAGGCCGCCACGATCAGCGCCACCACCGAGATCAGCAGGGCGGCCGAGGCCACCCACAGCGGCAGGCCGCCGGAGAGCCAGGTCCGGCGCAGCCACTCCGCCGGCGTGGGCCGCGTGCCCGGGGTGCCGCCCGCTGGGCCGGCACCTGTCCCGTCCGGGGTGTCGTCCGGTGTGCCGTCGCTCATTCGCTCATCACCGGCGTCCTGCGGCGGCCTGCCACCTCGATCTCGTCCGGGGACGGGGCGGGCAGCGGTGCCTTGTCGGAGTAGGGATGGATGATCCGGGCGATCCGCCCGTGCCCGCGCCGCCGACGCCGGCCCATGACGGCCGAGAACAGGATCAGCAGCAGGATGCCGGTCCACAGCAGGGTCATCGGGCTCGCGTAGTGCTTGACCTTGACCCAGAAGGAACTGGTGTCGTACCAGGCGAAGGTCTGGTTCTCCTTGATGGAGGCTCCGCCGTGGGAGCGGCTGGCGTCCAGTGCGCTGGGGCCGACCCCGCCGATCACGTTGAAGGAGACCGTCGTACCGTCCACGCCGCCGACCAGGCTGACACCGTGGTTGGTCGCGTCCTGGACGGTGTTGCCGCGTATCTCGGCGGCCGAGTCGCGGACGTACACGCCGGTCTCCGGGCCGTCGATGATGTTGCCGGTGACCGTGGCGTCGGTGACGCCGTCCCGTACCGAGATGCCCTGCCGGTTCTGGCCGGTCAGGCGGTTGCCGGTGATGGACACCTTGTCCGCCTCCAGGCGGGCCACGATCCCCATGTCACCGCCCTCGATGCGGTTGTTCTGCACCCCGACGTCGAACCCGCCGAGCACCTCGACACCGTAGCGGCCGTTGTCCTTGGCCACGCTGTTGGCGACCGAGTTGGAGCCGTAGCTGTCGACGGCCTGGCCGGAGGCGGAGGGGCCGTCGGCGAGCGGCTTGCCGCTGAGGGTGTAGCCGTTGCCGCCGTTGCCCTGGGCGGTGGAGCCGCTGATCCGCACCTGCTGGGTGGCCCGGGAGAGGATGAAGCCGTCGCCGCCGTTGTCCTTGGCGACCGTGCGCTGCACGAGCGAGCTGGAGACGAAGCGGTGCAGCACCACACCGTCCTCCAGGCTGTTCTCCACGGTCGTGTCGCTGATCTCGATCCCCGTGGCACTGGAGATGAAGATCCCGAAGGCGTTGCCGGTGATGGTCGAGTGGGTGATCGACCCGGAGACGTAGGAGAGGCCGCCGGTGGAGAAGCGGGCGTCGGGAGTGGTCAGTTCGCCGGACGGCATGGCGGTGACATCACCGCTGCTGGAGTTCCCGTCGTCCTGCGCGTTCCCCTGCTCCTCGGCCCGCTCGCGCGCGGTCTTGCCGTGGATCTGGCCGGTGTCCTCCAGCGAGCCGGTGTTCGGCCGGTCGGTTCCGGTCAGGCTGAGCCCGCCGGTACGGCCGCTCCAGAAGCCCAGGTTCGAGAGTTTGGTGTGCGTCATCTCGAACTGGCCGCCGATGGTGCGGACATAGGCGCGGCCGTCCCGGACGTCGGTGTCGGCCTCGTTGGCCTGCGGGTCCCAGCTGGTGATCGTCAACGGCGCCTGGGCGGTGCCCTGGAGCGCCAGTTCGCCGCCGAAGGAGACGATGGAGACGAAGCCGGTGCGGTTGCTGGCCATCCGCAGGGTGAGGCCGCCCGGGTTGGACAGCTTCAGCTTGGCGCCGACGTTGAGGTAGATGTTCTCGGTCAGCAGATACGAGCCGTCCTTGCGCCGCACAAAGGTCTGCGGGGCGAGTTTCAGCAGGTCGGCGATGGTGTAGGCGTTGCTGCGCTGGGTGAGCACCAGGGTGTATCCGTTGTCGGTGTCCAGCCGGTACGGCACGGTCCACTTGGTGCTCTGCAGGGGCGCCACCGAGGTGAAGGCCCGTACCTGGTTGAGCCGGTGGTCCTCGTCGGCGACCAGCGCGGCCTGGGTCTCCGCGTCCTCGGCGGCGAGTTTCCTCTTGTCGCCGTCCCCGTCGGCGTGCGCCGCGGTGGACGTGCCCAGCAGCAGCGTCGCCGCCACCGCGAAGGCGCCCAGCAGCGCCGCCGTTCTGGCACCGGCCCGGCGCAGCCGGATGCCGGGGCCCGGTCTGACAGTGATGAGTCGCGCTGACATGACGTCAGATCACCTCCGGCTGGAGAGCGGAGTGGTTCTGACCGCCGCCGGAGAGGGTGGACGCGCTCTGCCCCTCGCCTCCGATGCTGGTGGAGCCGCGGGTGAGCCAGCCCTGCTTGTTCATGGTGACGAAGGCGTACAGCTTGATCGGCAGCGAGATCATGATGACCACGAGAGCCGTCAGCGGCAGCAGCAGGATCTCCTGCGGATGCCTGCGCAGATGCGAGTAGCCACGGACCGCACGGCCCAGCATCAGCCAGATCAGGGTGAGGACGATGCCGCGCCCGCTGAAGTCGAGCCGGCTCAGCAGCAGGTAGCCGAGGGCCATGCCCATGGTCACCGGGGTGAGCAGGATCTGCAGCACGGTGATCTTGGTGACCAGCGGGGCCCGCCACAGCCAGCCCTTGTACAGCGCGGTCAGGTAGCACCGGTAGGAGTTGCGGCTCCACCGGACGCGCTGCTTGACGAAGGCCCGGAAGGACGACGGGAACATGGAGATGGCCCGTGCGGAGGACTGGTGCACCGTCTTGTAGCCGGAGGCGAGCACCAGCCAGGTCAGCCTGCCGTCGTCACCGGCCACGCAGCGGCGGCCGAGGAAGAACTCGTTCTCCAGGTTCTCCAGGACCGGCAGGACCGCGGCGCGTCGGTAGGCGGCCGTACGGCCCGACAGACAGGCCACCGCACCGGCCCGGCCCATGGCCGGGACGTAGTCGTAGTAGCGGAGGTTGACCAGCCAGTCGGCTATTCGGCGCCAGACACTGGTGGTGCGCTGGTAGACGTTCTGCTGGGTGCCCACCCCGCCGACCGTGGGGTCCGCGAAGGGCATCTGTACGGCGTCCAGCAGCCCCGGCTCCCAGCGGGTGTCGGAGTCCACCAGGACGAGGATCTCCCCGGTTGCCGCGCGTATGCCGACGCCCAAGGCGGAACGTTTCCCCCTGTGTTCGAACGCGAGCACCCGCACCCGGGGGTCCTCCACCAGCGACAGCCGGTGCAGTACCTCGTGGTCCTCCACGTCGGGGACGATGATGATCTCAGCCGGATCCTGGGCGAGCCAGGTCTCCAGGCATTCCAGCAGGATGTCGGGGTCTTCCCGGTACGCCGGGACCACCACGGAGACACTGGTGCGGAAGTTGTTGACGACTGGCCTCGCGAACCGGGAGAGCACCGCTCGGTACAGCCAGAGCGCCCAGACGAAGAGTCCGGCAAGCCCCAGCGGCATCAGCTCTCGCCACGAAGTTTCCCCCACAGCCTCGACGATCCACGACCAGACCTGGTCGAAGAACTCGGACAATGTTGCGTTCTCCCCCCACATAACACGGCTGCCTCGGTCCGAAAAGAGACAGAACCGGGCACTGCTTCAGCGATGCTAGGAGTTCTTGGGTGAACAGGGGTCACACGAAATGCAAACTTCACTTACAAAATCTTCACACACCACTCGCCACAGATGCGACGAACCGCCGGACGGCCAGTGCGCGGGATCCCCAGTTCCCCATTCCCTCCCCGGCCGTGACGGCGCCTCACACGCGTCACGGCACGACCGGGATTCTATGGGGGTGATGTGAAGAGCACGAACTCATCCGATAAATGACATGTTTCGACGCAACAACCAGAAAGCGCGATCTGTTCGAACACGCACACGAGAAGGGGCGCGCCCCACGACCTCCGTGGAACGCGCCCCGCCCTCTCAACTCCGCCAACTGCAGCGCCCCATTGGGGGCGCGGGGAACTGCGCGACCAGCCACGCACTACCCGCAGCGACTACCGCACATCAGCCACCCCACACACCACCCCGTCCCCATTCCGGTCAAGCCCCAGCGGATCGTCCTTGCCGTTCACCTTCAACCGACCGTACTGATTGCGCTCAAGCCAAGCGCAGCGAGCCGCCGCCGTCTTCTTGACCCCCGCCGGGAACGCCGTCGGCACACACACGTTGACCGACCCGTAGTGCCGGTCGCACCCGGAGATCGTCGTACTGACCGGCTGCGAGGCCCGCTTCTTCCCCGCCCCCGAGGTCTTCCCCGCCAGGGAGTCGGCGAAGGCGTGGACGTGCGGCGAGGCGTCCCCCAGCGCGGCCGGCCCCTGCAGATGCACCCACTTGGCCACCGACGGCACCCCGTTCGCGTCGACCGCGAACAGCATGTACCAGCCGGGCGGAGCCAGATTGGGATTGCTGGTGACGTTGAGGTCGACGTTGTTGCCGTCGACGGACAGCGGCAGATCCACGAACCGCTGGTTCGGGTCGGAGGAGTGGGTGACCGCGGCCGGCCGGATCAGCTCCGCCTTGGCGATGGGCCGGTCCACGGTGATCCGCTGCGTGTCGCCGTACTTCCACTCCTGGTTGATCACCGAGGTGATGGCCGGCCGGGTGCCCTTGTACAGGTAGGGCGGCGTGTAGATCGACACGTTGTGGTTCCAGGTGCCGTTGCCCGGGTTGTCACCGGTGGCCATGACCCGCCCGTCGGGCAGCAGGAACGCCGACGAGTGGTAGCCCCGGGCCTCGGGATCCGCGGCCACGGAGTCGAACGCGTTGGTGTCCGGGTCGTAGATCGACGACTCGTACACCGGGTTGGCGCGGTTGTGCAGCGCGCCGCCCGTCTCCAGGACCTTGCCGTCCGGCAGCAGTACGGCCGAGACGTACATCTTGCCCTGGTTGCCGGTCTCGGCCATCGGCCCGTTGCCGAGATCGACCGTGCCCTGCGGAAGGGGCGGCCCGGCGACGTACGACGGGTTCGGGTCCTTCAGGTCGATCAGGTCCGTCAGCCGGTTCGCGTCCGGGTTGGACTCGATGTTGCCGCCGCCCAGTGTGAGGACCTTCTGGTCCTGCGCCGGAGGCAGCAGCACGCTCGCCGACTGGTCGCGCTCGTCCTTGTTCCGGAGTCCCGGGATCTGGGTGATGGTGTTGGCGGCGTAGTCGTAGACCGCGGAGCCGGTGCCCGGGATGTTGTTGCCGAAGACATGGCTGCCGGAGTAGAAGAGCCGCCCGTCCTGCATCAGGATCATCGACGGGTACAGCCCCCAGTACGACCAGGTCTGGTGGACGTCCCCGAGACCCAGCCACCTCTGCCGGGCGTCCGACCAGTACTCCGCCGTCACCGACCCCGACGAGTCCTCCCGCAGCCCGCCGAAGGAGATGACGTCACCGTTGCCCAGCTCGGTCGCCGAGGGGTACCAGTGGCCGTCGTTGAGGTCGTTGGTCTTGCTGTAGGTCTCGGTGGCCGGGTCGAAGACGTACGAGTCCTTGTACCCCTCGTAGCCGTGGCCGCCCGCGACCGGGTAGGCCTTGTTGCCGCTCATCACGAGCACCCGGCCGTCCTGCAGCTGCACGTGACCCGAGCAGAACATGTCCTTCGGTGTCGGGATCACCTTGTAGGTGCCGTGGGCCGGGTCGTACACCGCGCTGGTGAAGGTCCCCGCGTTGAAGTTCTCCTCGCTGTTTCCGGAGCCGGCGATCAGCAGCACCTTGCCGTTGTTGAGGACCACGGAGTGCATGGCGCGCACCGGGTTCCGGGTCGGCAGGACCGACCAGCTGCCGTCCGCGCACTGGGCGTTCGTGCCCGTGCACTGGGCGGGCGGCACGGCGTCGGCCACCTGCTCCATCGTGTAGTCGTCGGTCGTCACCGAGCCGGTGCCGTAGACCGAGACTCCCCAGGTGATGCGGTCGGTACCGGCGGGGACCTCGGGGGTGCGGACGGTCGCCCGGGTGTACGCGGACGCCATGTCCAGGGTCTTCAGGTCGGTCCAGTACTGCCAGCCGGCCGTGGTGTCGTGCCGGAACAGGGTGACCGCCGTGTCCGGGGTGGTCGACTTGTACCAGAGTGAGAGGTCGTACTGCTTGCCCGCCGTGACGACGGGGGCGCAGTCGGTGGACTCGGTGATCAGCGCCTTGCGGTCGCCGTCCACCCGCCGGGTCAGTGTCACTTTCATGGCCTGGGAGCCGGAGTGGGCGTCCGTCGTCGTCGCGAAGGCGAAGTCGTTGTCCCCCCAGCCGGACTTCTCCCAGCAGTACGGCATGCCGTCGGTGCCGGCGGTCTCGAAGCCCGGGTTCTTGACGAGGTTGGCCGCCTCGGCGGGCTGGGGTGCGGTGAGCAGCAGTCCGGCGGTCAGGGCGCCGACCCCGACCAGCGCCGTCCTTCTGTGCTTCATGGTCACGCGGCTCTCCTTGCATCTTTCGTGCGGCGCGGGAGATAGACCAGCGCCTCGGTTCCGGCGAAGCGCAGGACGAACGTCGTCACCAGGGCGAGCGCGGTGGCCGGCAGCGCCCCCATCCCGAACCGGCCGACGAACAGGGCGATCAGCGGGATGCGCAGCACCAGGTCGGCGTTGGCGAGCAGCGCGAACCGGCCGGCCCGGTCCCACCAGCGACGATGGGCCCGCCGGTCGCGGAACAGCAGGTGTTCGATGAGGACGAAGTTCCAGCCGACGCCGAGCTGGTTGGCGAGGATCTCGGCGGGGACGTAGTGCAGGCCGAGCGCGGTCAGCGCCCACAGCCCGACGAGGTTGGGCACGAAGCCGCTCAGCCCGATCAGCCCGAAGCCGACCATCCGGGCGACCGGCGAGGCGGTGCGCAGGCCGGCCAGGTGGCGCAGGAAGCGCAGGCCCTCCTGCGCGGTCGACTTGGACTCGCCGGCGAACCGGTCCTGGAAGACGAACGGGACCTCGGCGACCTCGCGCGGGCGGCTCCGCACGGCCATCTCGAGGAGGATCTTGTAGCCGAGGGGCTTGAGCACATCGGCCGTGACCACGCTCCGCCGGATCGCGAAGAAGCCGCTCATCGGGTCGCTGATGCCGTGCAGCCGGCGGGGGAACAGGGACTTGGTCAGCCAGGTCGCCCCGCGCGAGACGGCGATCCGGTAGCTGCCGGCGAGCCCGGCCCGGCTGCCGCCCTTGATGTACCGGGAGGCGACGACGAGCCCGGCGTTGCTCCGCTCCCCGGTGGCCACCAGCTCCGGTACCAGGGACGGCGGATGCTGGCAGTCGCCGTCCATGACGACGATCCACTCGGAGGTGGCCGCCTTCAGCCCCTCCACGACGGCCCCGCCGAGCCCGCCCACCGGTTCCTCGCGGTGCAGCACCGCCACCGGGAACGGGCAGTCCTGCGCGGCCTGCCGGATGACCTCGGGGGTGTCGTCGGTGGAGTCGTCGACGAAGACGACCTCACAGGGCAGCCGCGCGGGCACCGACTCGGTGATCTGGCGCAGCAACTGCCGGATGTTCGCGGACTCGTTGAAGGTCGGTACGACGATGGTGACGGCGCCCGGCTCGGGAACCTCGGTGGCCTTCAGTCCCGGCGCCGGGACGGTGTACTCGTGGCTGCTCAACGGGTACCCCCTGCGATCTGCCGGATCTCGATGCGGTCGTCGCCGGTGCCGAAGGTGGCGACGGGGGTGGAGTGCTGGAGCGCGGCCCTGACGTTGGGCAGGTCGCGGGCGTCCCGCCGTACCGTCGGCGAGGCGACGACGTAGTCGAGGTCCTGCCAGCCGTGCGGCAGGGTCCTGGTGACGGCCGGGTCGAGGTCGGCCTTGTAGAACCAGATGGCGCCGAGGCCGGGCCGGTAGCCCTGGTGGACGAGGTCGAGCCAGAGCGCGTCGTCGACGAGGACGCGGGCGCGGGCGGGGTCGGCGACCTGGGTGCCGAGCCAGTGCGAGGCCTTCCGGTAGGAGGCGTTGGCGTCGGCGGTGACGGCGGTGCGGTCGCCGTCGTACCACTTCGGTACGGCGTAGGCGCCGGCGGCGAGGGCGAGTACGGCGGCCAGCCCGTACCGGCCGTAGGTCACGGCCCGCCTCTCGCCCTCCGTGCGCCACCTGCGGAGCACCGCGTGGGTGACGGAGGCGGCGGCCCCGGCGAGGACCAGGGCGAGGAACGGGAGCGCGCCGATGATGTACATGGCGGGCAGGTAGCCGTTGGGGCGCAGCGCGACGGCGGCCAGGATCACCACGGTCAGGGCCGGTCCGGCGAGCGCGCGGGCGGTCACCGACCAGCGGTGGGCGACCAGGAGCAGCAGGGCCGCGGCGAGACCGCCGACGGGCAGCACCCGGTCGTAGTACAGCCAGGAGTGCAGCACGCCGTGGGAGCCGGACGCGGTGTCCAGGATGAAGCCCGAACCCGGCCTGGACATCTGGTACTTGATGCCGTCCCAGAGCGAGACATGGCCGGCGCCGGGCAGTAACTCGCCCTTGAGGAGAGCGAACAGCGGGTACGCCAGTCCGGCCAGGGTGCAGGCGGTGACGGCGCCGGTGAGGGCGAATTTGCGGGTGTCGGCGTGGCCGTGCCGCCACATGGTGACGAGCAGGGCGGGCAGGACGACGAGCATCGTCTCCTTGGTGAGCACGCCCGCGGCGGCCGCGAGGCCCGCGCCGAAGTGGTGCCAGAGGTGACGGCTGGGCGAGGCGGCGAGGCAGAAGGCCAGCAGCAGCCACATCACGGCGATGTTGTCGAGGAAGATCTCGCGCTGGAGGACGACGGAGAGCGGCGAGAGCCCGAACAGGGCCATGCCGAGGCCGGCCGCCCAGCGGGGCAGCGAGAGGCGGCGGCCGAGGACGTAGACGAGGACCGCGCTGGCGCCGCTGACCAGCAGCATCGCCACGCGCATCGAGCCGACGGCCATCAGGCCGGGGTCGATGGCGGAGGGTATCCAGGTGAGCAGGGCTATCTGGATCCAGCCCAGCGGCGGATGGTCGTACCAGTAGGTGTAGTGGGCCAGGCCCCGGCCCTCCTGGACGGCCCAGGCCTGGGCGAGGTAGGTGCCCTCGTCGTCGCTGAGGGTCGGGTAGTCGGCGATGTTCCAGCCCTGGACCGCGAGGATCGCGAGCAGCAGCACACCACACAGGAGCAGGTCGCGACGGGACGAGCGGAGCCGGAGCGGCGGCGCTGTCCGACCGGTCGAACCTGTTTTCGGCACAGCTCTGCGCTGCGCGGGGACCTTCGGAGTGGTCACCGCGGGAAGAGTGGAGGTCACGCAGGAACGTCCTCTCGGATCGTCTCGGCCGCGGTGAGATGCGCGCCGACGTGAGTGGTCAGCTCCCAGTCGTTCCGGCCGCGTTGCTCGCGCCACACTGCGCGGATCGCTGCTCCGGCGAGGAGGACCTGGTAGAAGGGGCCGCCGACGACGAGCTTCACGTAGTGGATGAAGCGGACGCGCAGCCCGTACTGCTTGCCGAAGTCGTGCAGCCCGACCACCTCGAAGACGAAGGTGACGGCGGCGGTGACGAGCGGCAGGAAGGTGAGGAAGGCGACGCCCACGGGGACGTCGAGGAAGAGGGCGACCGCCGCGTTCAGCGGGATGATCACACCGGAGAAGGCCTGCAGGAACGGCGTCATCAGGGTGTAGCGGGCGAGCAACCGCTGCCCGAAGCCCGGGAGTTGCTTCCAGTCCTGCTTCCGGTAGACCTGCAGGAAGCCCTGGTTCCAGCGGGTGCGCTGCTTGAGCAGCGACATGAGCGAGCCCGGGGTCTCCTCGCGGGTCACCATGTCGGAGTCGTAGGCGACGACGACCTTCTTGCCGACGGACGACAGCCGCACGCCCAGGTCGCAGTCTTCGGCCAGGCAGTCGGGGTCCCAGCCGTCGGCCTCCCGGAGCACGGCGGTCCGTACGAAGACGGTGTTGCCGCCGAGCGGGATGAACCCCTTCTGCGCGTGCAGATGCAGCCGGGACCGGAACCAGAAGAAGTACTCCAGGCAGTTGCGCAGGCTGTACCAGCTGGAGTGGAAGTTGATGAGCTGGACGCCGCCCTGGACGACGTCCGCCTCCGTGGTGCGGAAGGCGTGGTCGACGTGGGCGAGCAGTTCCGGATGGACCTGGTCCTCGGCGTCGAAGACCCCGACGACATCGCCGCGGCAGTGCGGCAGCGCCGTGTTCATGGCCTTCGGCTTGTTCTTCCTCTCGTGGGTGTCGACGACGACCCGGACGCGCTGGTCCTTCTCGGCCGCCGCACGGGCGACCGCCGTGGTCTCCGGATCGTCGTGTCCGACGATCACGATGATCTCGAAGTCGGTGTGTGTGGACTCCAGCAGCCGCTGGATGGTGTGGTCGAGCACGGCCTGTTCGTGCCGCGCCGGCAGCAGCAGCGAGAACGACACGTGCTCGCCCCCGTCGGGTCTGCCGAACCGGGTGGACGCGAGCACCTCGGGCGTACGCCACGCGTGCATCTGCCACCACAGGGTGAAGGCAGCCATCCAGAACAAGGCGAGCGAGACGACCGCGATGAAGACAGACGTCAGCAAGAGAAGATCCCCCCAGATCCCAAAGCCCCCTGTACGCAACGGTGAGTCACAACCGTCGCGTCTCTGTGCAGAGCCTAGGGGGGATCTGTGAAGGGCGGCAGCCGTTCCGATAAATAGCATGTTTCGGAACGGCGCCGTAGTAAGCGGCATCTACCCGAACAGACGCACAATTCCGGCGACTTGTTCTACCCGATGGGTGGGCTTGTCCCTGTTCCTCAGCCTCTGAGCACCGCTTTCAGCCGCTCCGGGTCGGTGGTCGGGGCGTCGCACGTGAAGTTACGGCAGACGTACGCGGCCGCCTCGCCGCCGACGAGCGGCCGGCCCGCGAGGAGCGGGAATTCGTCACTCTCCGGAGTACCCACGGCCACGACCGCACCGGGGGCGACGCCCAGAAGTGCGGTGCGGTGCAGAGCGGTGGTGCGGCTGTCCCGCTGGTCGGGTCCCACGATCGCGATCTCACGCGGACCGTCGAGGAGCGCCTCGGCGACGGCGAGCCCCCACCCGATGAAGCGCGGCACCCGCGGCCCGAGCGTCCTGACGACGCCCAACGCCCGTTCCGCGGCGGTGCGATGAGGCTCCGACCCGGTGTGGGCCGCATAACCGAGCAGGGCACCGGCGGCCGCGGTCCAGCCCGAGGGCGTGGCGTTGTCGGTCGGGTCCTGCGGCCGGCGGATCAACTGCTCCGCGTCGGAGGCGGTGTCGTAGAGGGCGCCGGTCTCCGGGTCGGCGAAGCGGACCCGGACATGGTCGAGCAGCAGCCCGGCGAACTCCAGCCAGACGCCCTCGCCGGTCACGGACGCGAGCGCCAGGAAGCCCTCGGCGACGTCGCCGTAGTCCTCCAGGACACCCGCGTTGGCGCCGGCCCTGCCGTCCCGGCTGGTGCGGGCGAGGCCTGCGTGGTCGTCGAGATGCAGCCGCACGAGGAGATCGGCGGCGCCGACGGCGGCCTCGACCAGGTCGGGCCGGTCGAAGTAGGCGCCGGTCTCGGCGAGCG
Organism: Streptomyces sp. NPDC051105; assembly: GCF_040682795.1. Classification (NCBI taxonomy): domain Bacteria; kingdom Bacillati; phylum Actinomycetota; class Actinomycetes; order Kitasatosporales; family Streptomycetaceae; genus Streptomyces; species Streptomyces sp. NPDC051105. The sequence goes on from NZ_JBFBBR010000003.1 coordinate 115,098, forward strand.
CGGCGACGGCGAGCCCGTTCCAGGCGGCGACGACCTTGTCGTCCCGGCCGGGCGCGGGGCGTTCCGCACGCTTCGCGAGCAGCCGTCGCTTGACGGACTCGACCTTCTCGGCGTCGAACACGCCCTCCTGCTGCGGGAGTTGCAGGACGGACTGGCCGTGCTCGAAGGTGCCGGCCGCGGTGACCCCGAAGTACTGGGCGGCGAGATCCGCGTCCGCGCCGAGGGCTTCGCCGAGCTGTGCGGGCGTCCACACGTAGTACGCGCCCTCGACGTGCTTGCCGGTGCCGTCGTCGCTGTCGGCGTCGAGCGCGGAGGCGAACCCGCCCTCGTCGGTGCGCAGTTCGCGGACCATGAAGTCGGCGGTCTCCAGAGCGACCCGGCGGGCCAGCTCGGACCCCGTGGCCCGCCACAGGTGGGCGTACACCCGGCAGAGCAGGGCGTTGTCGTACAGCATCTTCTCGAAGTGCGGCACGATCCAGTCGCGGTCGACGGAGTAGCGGGCGAAGCCGCCGCCGAGCTGGTCGTAGAGGCCGCCCCGGGCCATCCGCTCACAGGTGTCGGCGGCCATCTGCAGGGCGCCCTCGGAACCGGTCCGGGCGTGGTGGCGCAGCAGGAACTCGATGACCATGGACGGCGGGAACTTCGGGGCACCGCCGAACCCGCCGCGCTGCGCGTCGTATTCGCGGGTGAGCCCCAGCAGGGCCTGGGCGAGTTCCTGCTCACCGGGCGGCTGGGCGCCCTGGTGGCTGATCTCCCGCTCGGCGAGATCACGGACGATCTTCCCGGCGACCTCGGCGACCTCGTCCCGCCGGTCGGTCCAGGCGGCCCTGACACCCTCCAGCACCTGCCGGAAGGAGGGCATGCCGTGGCGCGGGGCGGGCGGGAAGTACGTACCGAAGTAGAAGGGCTCGGCGTCGGGCGTGAGAAACACGGTCATGGGCCAGCCGCCCTGCCCGGTGGCGGCCTGCACGGCCTCCATGTAGACGGCATCGACGTCGGGCCGCTCCTCACGGTCGACCTTGATGGAGACGAAGTGCTCGTTGAGGTACTCGGCGGTGACCCGGTCCTCGAAGGACTCGTGAGCCATCACATGGCACCAGTGGCACGAGCTGTACCCGACGCTCAGCAGGACGGGTCTGCCGGTCTCGCGGGCCCGGTCGAAGGCCTCGGCCGACCAGGGCCACCAGTCGACGGGGTTGTCGGCGTGCTGGAGCAGGTACGGGGACGTCTCATGGGCCAGTCGGTTCACCCTCCCACTCTCCCACGGTGTCCGGAGCGGCGTAGAAGCGCAGGTTGACCCGGCGCGCCCCCTCGGGGACCGCGTCGTCCGGGTGGCCGTAGCGGTCGAGGAGTTCCCGGTAGGCCCGGACGAAGGCGTGCAGGTCGTCCTTAGTCATCCAGGTGCCGGCGCGCTGCACCTGGGCCCAGCCCTGCGGGCCCCGGTACTCCTCGTGAGCGCGGCGGAACAGCCTGGTGTCGACCTCGATCTTGAGGAGCGCCAGGTGCTCGGCCGCCGCGTACTCCTCGTGCGTCATCGTGGCCGGGTCGGGTGTGGTGTGACTGAAGGGCAGGCTCCGCCACCAGCGTTCCCGGCCGCCGGACTTCTCCGGGATCTCCTCGATGAGCTTCTGCTCGGCGAGTTTGCGCAGGTGGTAGCTGGTGGTGCCGGAGCTCTCGCCGAGTTCGCGGGCGAGCCCGGTGGAGTTGGCCTCGCCGTGCCGGCCGAGGTAGTCGAGGATCCGGCGGCGCAGGGGATTGCCCAGGGACTTGTAGAGGGCGGTGCGTTCGAGGCTGGTCAGCTCGGCGTGCGCGGCGGGGTCGGGCGCCGCGGCCGTCCTGGGCGTGCCGTCGGTCATGCGATCACCGTAACCCGGAGAACCCTGAGAGAGCCCTGACCCTTCCCCGATGTCTGCCGAATTTTCTTTGCAGAATTTTCTCTGCGGTCTAGCGTGGGGGCATGGCGGGTACCCGTGAGATCCACAGGTTCCGCGGAGCCGGAACAAGGCGAGGGGGCCGAGGTGTTGGAGCGGTTGGCGGCGAGGAGGCACGGAGGATGAAGCGGACGAGGCAGTTGAAGCGGTGGGCGCTGATCCTTCTCGGGTCGTCCTCCGTGCTGCTCATGCCCTGGACGGTGGTGCTGGCGCTGACGCTGCCCACCAAGACCGAGGTGCACAACTGGTCGCTGGCCTGGATCGGGCTGGACGTCCTGATGGCGGCGGGCTGCGCGGCGACGGCGGTGCTGGGGTTGCGGGGCGACGCCCGGGCCCGCCTGACGGCTTCGGCGACGGCATCGGTCGCGATCCTGGACGCGTGGTTCGACATAACGACGTCGGCGGTCGGCACAGAACTGCTGGAAGCGCTCGGCAGCGCCGTGGCGGAGGCGGGGCTGGCGGCGGCGTGCGTCTTCCTGGCCCTGTCGAAGGGACGGCAGAGCGAGCCCGTGCCGCGCTAGCCCCCGTTCTTCGATGATCCGGCCCTCTCGCAACTTCGCCCTCTCCCAAGGACACTCATAAACAAAGGAGTTACCGCTGGAGGGGGACGGGACATGCGGGACGCCCATCGGGCGGAAGCCGACCGGCTGCTGGTCCAGGCCGTGGAGGAGGAGGTGCGCCGCTCCGGCGGCCGCGTCGACGGACAGCTGCTGCTGTCCCGGGCCCGCGCCGGCCTGGAGACGATGGCACAGAGCGCCGCCGAGGAGTACGACGCCTACACCCACGCCCTCGACGAGTCCGAGGCCGGCCGGCAGAGCTTCGGCCAGCGGTACGCGAGAGAGGGCGCCGGAACGCCCCTGCTGGTCGCGGCCGTCGCCGCGGTCGCCGCCACCGTCGCCGACCTCTCCCTGGGCACCGGTGCCGGTACGGCGCTCGGCGCGGGCGTGGCCGCCGGAGTGATCGGCGCGGCCGCCACGGTCGTCAAGGTCGCCGGTACCCATCTCCCCGCCGCTCATCACCAGGCCGGCGCGGCCGGGCAGCCAGGCGGCCCCGAGCAGCTGCGCCTGCAGTGGCTGACCGCGTTGGAGGTGCGCGGCATCCGGCCGTTCCTCGATCAGCAGCGGGTGCTCAGCGCCTCCACGGGACCCAAGAAGCAGGGCCCGGGGCTGCGTGGCGCGGACAAGAGCGCGGCGGCCCGCAGGCGTTCGGTGCTTCAGCAGTCGTTCGGTCAGCTGCCCGACCCGGCCGGCCCGTTCGCCGGCCGTCATCAGGAACTGGCGCGGATCCGGCAGTGGGCGCAGGCGGCGCGGGCGACCACGGAGACCCGTCCGACGGTCGTGGTCCTGCACGGGGAGCCCGGCTCCGGGCGTACGACGCTCGCGATCCGGGCCACCCACGAGCTGAAGGACCTCTTCCGGGGTGCGGTCGTGGTGGATCTGCGGGGCGACAGCCGGGGCGAGCCGCCGTTGCCCACCCGGGACGCGCTGCTGCATCTGCTCAACCGGCTGGGTGCGCCCCGCGAACAGCTGCTGTTCCGTGAGCGTGCCTCGGCGGACCAGCAGGTCAAACGGCTCAGCGAGCTGTACCACCAGCACCTGACGGGTCTTCCGGTGACGATCGTGCTGGACGACGCCTCGGATGCCGAGCAGGTGCGCACGCTGATCCCGGAGCGTTCCGACAGCCTGGTCCTGGTCACCGCCCGGGAGCAGCTGAACCTGCCCGCGGACCTGCCGGCCTGGGTGCACCAGCTTCCGGTGACGGCGCTGGACGCCGCGGGCGCGGAGGAGCTGCTGGACGCGGCGGCGCAGGACATGTCGGGGCCGTACGACGCGCAGTCCGCGGAGCGGATCCGGGAGTTGTGCGGCGGCCTGCCACTGGCGCTGCGGGTGGCGGGCTCGTCGCTGGGTTCGCGTTCGCCGCTCCAGCTGGCCACGGACCTGGGCGCGTACGGGCCGGTCGAGCCGGTGGAGCGGGTGCTGTGGCTGCGCTACACCGACCAGTCGGAGACCGGGCGCCGTCTGTTGCGAAGGCTTGCGCTGGCGGGCCGCGCCTCGCTCGGCGCGGCGGCCGCGGCCGCCCTGCTGGCCACGGACGAGGCGGAGGCGACCCGGCATCTGGTCGCGCTCGCGCAGGCCGGGCTGCTCGACCATGTCCGGGGCAGCCGCTACCGGCTGCACGACCTGGTCCGCGCCTTCGCCCAGGCCCGTCTCGCCGACGAGGAGGAACCGGCCGACCGCACGGCGGCGCAGCAGCGGCTGATCGTCAACTACGGGGAGCTGGCCGACTCGGTGCTACGGCTGGTGGACGGCAACGTGTCGACCCGCTCGGACCGGTTCAGCCCGCACGGTTTCACCTCTCTGGACGAGGCGCTGCGCTGGCTGGACGACGAGTCGAGTTTCATCACGGCGGCGCTGCGGCATGCGGAGGGCGTCGACCAGGCGGCCGTGCAGAATCTGCTGGGCGCCCTGTGCGACTACTGCCTGCTGCGCGGCGACCTCTACCGGCTCGGTGAGATCAGCGAGTTGGCACAGGCGGTGGACCAGGGCCTGCTGGTGCGCTCGGTGCAGTGGCGTACCGGTATCGCGGCCCGCCAGCTGGGCGAACTGGACAAGGCCCGCACCACCCTCACCTCCGTCGTGGACCTCTACATGGAGGCGCATCACGACGCCGGTGCGGCCCGCGCCCTGTGCTCCCTCGGGATCACCCTGCACCACCAGGGCAACCTCACCGAGGCGGCGGCCAAGCTCCAGGAGGCGCTGGATCTCCAGGCGGCCCCCCAGCTGGCGACCGACCGGGCCTGGACGATGCACGCGCTGGCGGCGGTGCAGCGCGACCGCGCCCGGCTGCCGGAGGCGATGGACCTGCTGACCCGCTCGCTGGTGCTGCACCGGGAGGGCGGTTCGGTGCACGGCGAGGCCTGGGCGCACTTCCAGCTCGGCCAGCTGGCGCTGCGGATGGGTGACGTACCGCGTGCGGAGCGGGAGCTGGGGGCGGCGCTGGAGCGTTACGGCCGTACCCGCGACGCCCGTGGCGAGGCCTGGGCGCTGACCCAGCTGGCACGGGCCCGGCTGGTGGACGGTGACGCGTCCCCGGCGGTCGACGCACTGCGACAGGCGGCCGCCCGGCACCGGGAGAACGAGGACGCGCGCGGCGAGGCCTGGACGGTCTACTACCTGGGTCAGGCCCTGGAGGAGACCGGCACCCTGGACGTGGCGGTCCGTGAGCTGGAGCGCTCGCGGACGATGTTCTCCCGGATACGGGACGTCTACGGCCTGGCCTGTGCCCGCCACCACTCGGCCCGGGTGACCCGCGACCAGCGGGCGGCCCAGACCGGCTCGCTGCGCAACTCGGGTTTCGCCCGTCAGCTCCTGGTCGACGCCCGCGCCGACTTCCAGCGCATCGGTGTCGTCCATGGCGAGGCCTGGACCTGTCTGGAGCTGGCCGTCGTGGACGCCGGCAACAACCGCACCCAGCAGGCCCTGGCCCTGTGCGACGAGGCGGTCACCCTGTTCTCGTCGTACGGCGACCGCCGCGGCGAGGACTGGGCGCGCTTCCTGCGCTGCACCCTGCTCCCCTACGCCGCGCCGGGCGGTGTCGAGGTGGGTACGGCGGTCGCCCAGGAGGACCTGGCCCAGCTCTCCCGGGCGGCCCATCCGCTGCGCGACGAGAAGCTGACCGAGTACCTCACGGCGTACGGCCTGCTGCTGGACCGCGGGGTGACCCTGGAGTCCGGCTGGCAGGCCTGGCGGCTGGGCATGGTGCCCAGCCGGCACGCCCGTGAGGTGATGGGGGTGCCGGTACCGGCCGGGGCGTGACGCCGGTCAGCCCTTGGAGTCGGCTGCGGGAGTCCCCGGGTCCGCCTTGGCGGTCGGGGACTCCTTGAAGTCGACCTTCTGCATGTGCTTGTTCATGGACTTCATCAGGCCCCAGACCGCCACGGCCATCACCGCGAAGACGATGAAACCGAGGACGCCGGGGGTCACCTTGTTCTCGTCGACCTCCTTGGCGAGGGGGACGAGATGCGTCAGTGCCAGACTTGCGCTTGCGCTCATGTCAGGCATTGTCGCGGATGCCCGCAAAGAGGTCGTCCTCGGGGAGGGAGGTATCGACGAGCGACTTCGCGAGCTCGTACTCCTCGGTCGGCCAGACCTCCTTCTGGAGGTCCATCGGCACCTTGAACCAGCCGCCGTCCGGGTCGATCTGCGTGGCGTGGGCGATCAGCGCCTTGTCGCGGATCTCGAAGAAGTCCGCGCACGGGATGTGCGTGGTCAGGGTGCGCTCGGTGCGCTCGAACTCGTTCCACCGCTTCAGCCAGTCCCCGTAGGGCGACTCCATGCCGCGCTCCAGCAGCGCCTTGTGCAGCGCCTCGGTGCGGGGACGGTTGAAGCCCTGGTTGTAGTAGAGCTTCTGCGCCTGGAAGACGGGACCGAACTCGCCCTCCGGGTACTTCTCCGGGTCGGCCGCGCCCTCGAAGGCCACCATCGAGATCTTGTGGGTCATGATGTGGTCGGGGTGCGGGTAGCCGCCGTTCTCGTCGTAGGTGGTGATCACCTGCGGGCGGAACGCGCGGATCTTGCGGACGAGCTCGCCGGCCGCCTTGTCGACGTCCTCCAGGGCGAAGCAGCCCTCGGGCAGCGGCGGCAGCGGGTCCCCCTCGGGCAGGCCGGAGTCGACGAAGCCGAGCCACTCCTGCTTGACGCCGAGGATCTCGCGGGCCTCGTCCATCTCCTTCTTGCGTACCTCGTGGATGTGCTCCTCGATGTACTTGTCACCCTGCAGCTTGGGGTTGAGGATGGAGCCGCGCTCCCCGCCGGTGCAGGTCACCACCAGCACGTCCACCCCCTCGGACACGTACTTCGCCATGGTGGCCGCGCCCTTGCTCGACTCGTCGTCGGGGTGGGCGTGGACGGCCATCAGTCGCAGCTGGTCAGTCAAGACTCAATCCTCAGTAAGTCAGCGCCCCGGTGTCTTCGGGTGCGATCGGCGCTTCTATAGTGACCGAATCAGGGGGCGAATAATTCCGGGGTCCGGGTCTGGCCGGGTCCGGGAGTGGTTCTTGCCGGGAGGACGATCATGAGTACCGCGAGTACGCGGTTGCCCGAGGGCCGCTACGGCCGCTCCTCGGACGAGGTCGCCGACCGCAGGCTCAAGATCACCGGTGCCGTCCTCGGTGCCCTGCTGCTCGCCCTGGTCGGCTATTTCGCCTACCACTATGTCGTGAAGAGCGAGATCAGCGCCCAGGTCGTCGCCTTCGACGCCTCGGACAGCGCGGTCCAGGTGCATCTGGAGGTCCACAAGGACTCCGGCGCCTCCGGCTACTGCACCCTGCGTTCCCAGGCGGCGGACGGCTCCGAGGTGGGCCGGGCGGACTTCCGCTTCACCGGTTCGGCCACCGAGATCGACCGGGTGGTCACGCTCCGTACGACGGCCCGGGGCACCACGGCGGAGCTGCTCGGCTGCCACGCCGACTGACGTCAGCCACGAATACGCCGCCGTCACCTGCGTTGACGTGATTCTGATGCCATATGTCCTCCCCCTTCCGCCGTTGAATTGTTAGGCTCGTGGTTTCGCCCTTCCATGGAGGAACATGCTTCTGGGTAGGGCGATGCTTTGTATTCCCAGTACCGACGAGGAGCACCTGTGACCCAGACCAGCGAGAACGTCACCTGGCTGACCCAGGAGGCGTACAACCAGCTCAAGGCCGAGCTGGAGTACCTGTCTGGTCCTGCGCGCACGGAGATCGCCGCCAAGATCGCGGCCGCGCGCGAGGAGGGCGACCTGCGCGAGAACGGCGGGTACCACGCGGCCAAGGAGGAGCAGGGCAAGCAGGAGCTCCGTGTGCGCCAGCTGACCCAGCTTCTGGAGAACGCCAAGGTCGGCGAGGCTCCGGCCTCCACGGACGGCGCCGTCGCGCCCGGCATGGTGGTGACCATCGCCTTCGACGGTGACGAGGACGACACCATGACGTTCCTGCTGGCGTCGCGCGAATACGCCAGCGCCGACGTCGAGACCTACTCGCCGCAGTCCCCGCTGGGCACCGGTGTCATCGGACACAAGGTGGGCGAGGACGCGGAGTACGAGCTGCCGAACGGCAAGAAGGCCTCGGTGAAGATCCTCAAGGCCGAGCCCTACTCCGGCTGACGCGAACAGACACCCGCCCCCGGCGCCCGTGGGACGCCGGGGGCTTTGTCATGATCCGCATCACGCGGTCGCGGTCCGCATCACGCGGTCCTGGTCCGGGTCACGTGGTCCTGGTCCGGGTCACGTGCTCCTGGTCCGGGTCACGTGGTCCTGGTCCGGGTCACGTGCTCCTGGTCCGGGTCACGTGGTTATGGTCCCGGTCACGCCGTGGCCGAGCGGTACTTGCGGACCGCGAGCGTGCGGAAGGCCAGGATGATCACGACCGACCAGATCAGCGAGGCCCACACCGGATGCTGCATGGGCCAGGCACCGGACGCGTTGAAGCCCGGCGGCAGGTTGCCGAACAGCTCACGACTGGCCTGGACGGTGGCGCTGAACGGGTTCCACTCCGCGATGTGCCGCAGGAACGTCGGGAGGTGGTTCGCGTCCACGAAGGCGTTGGAGATGAACGTCAGCGGGAAGAGCCAGATCAGACCGCCCGAGGTCGCCGCTTCCGGAGTACGCACGGACAGACCGATCAGCGCGCCGATCCACGAGAACGCGTACCCGAGCAGCAGGAGCAGACCGAAGCCGGCGAGCACCTTGCCGAGGTTCTCGTGGGTGCGCCAGCCGACGATGAGGGCGACGACCGCCAGCACGACGAGGGTGAGCGCGGTCTGCACCAGGTCGGCGATGGTCCGGCCGGTCAGCACCGCACCGCGCGCCATGGGCAACGACCGGAAGCGGTCGATGAGGCCCTTGTGCATGTCGTCGGCGATGCCCGCGCCCGCACCCGCGGTGGCGAAGGTCACCGTCTGCGCGAAGATGCCGGCCATCAGGAACTCGCGGTAGGCCTGGGTGGAGGTGGACGAGCCGACCTGGATCGAGCCGCCGAACACGTAGGTGAACAGCACCACGAACATGATGGGCTGGATGAGCCCGAAAATAAGCATCTCGGGGATCCGGGACATCCGGATCAGGTTGCGTTTGGCGACCACCATCGAGTCGCGGAAGGACTGGCTGATGGCGTTGCCGGGAGCGGCTACCCGCACGGTGTCGGTGACGGCACTCACTTCACGGTCTCCTTGCGGCTGTCCTTGCCGGTGTCCTTCTGGTCCTGTTCGCCGCTGTCCTCGGTCTTCTCCTCGGCCGTGTGTCCGGTCAGGGACAGGAAGACGTCGTCGAGGGTGGGACGGCGCAGTGCTATGTCGTCGATCTCGATGCCCCGGGTGTCCAGCTCGCGGATGACCTCGGCGAGCAGCTTGGCGCCGCCGGTGACGGGGACGGTGAGCTTGCGGGTGTGCTCCTCGACGGTGGTCTCACCCTTGCCGAAGCCGTGCAGCACCTCGGCGGCGGTCCGGATGTGATCGCGTTCGTGGACCACGACCTCGACGCGCTCGCCGCCGGTGCGGGCCTTGAGCTGATCGGAGGTGCCCTGGGCGATGACCCGGCCTTGGTCGACGACGGCGATGTCGTGGGCGAGGTGGTCGGCCTCCTCCAGGTACTGGGTGGTGAGCAGCAGCGTCGTACCGCCGGAGACCAGCTGTTTGATGACCTCCCACAGCTGCTGGCGGTTGCGGGGGTCGAGGCCGGTCGTCGGTTCGTCCATGAACATCACGGGCGGCGAGACGACCAGGGCGGCCGCGAGGTCGAGGCGGCGGCGCATGCCTCCGGAGTAGGTCTTGGTGGGCCGGTCGGCGGCGTCGGCGAGGTGGAACTGCTCCAGCAGCTCGACCGCGCGGGCCTTCGCCTGCTTCGCCCGCATCTGGTAGAGACGGCCGACCATCTGCAGGTTCTCGCGGCCGGTCAGGTATTCGTCGACCGCCGCGAACTGTCCGGACAGGCCGATGGAGCGGCGTACGGCGTCCGGTTGCCTGACCACGTCCAAGCCCGCGACGACCGCCTTGCCGCTGTCGGGGCGGAGCAGGGTCGTCAGGCAGCGGACGGTCGTCGTCTTGCCCGCGCCGTTCGGCCCGAGCAGTCCGAGGACCGTGCCTTCGGGGACATCGAGGTCGACGCCGTCCAAGGCCCTTACGTCACCGAAGGTCTTCACCAGGCCTTCGGCATAGATGGCGCCTGGCATATGAGTCTCCACGTCGTCGGGGATGCTTCGAAAAAGGCTAGGTATGCGCGCTTCGGTCCGCCTATGGTTTTCGCCGGCACGACGGCAGGCGGGCGCGACCTCGGCCACGCGACACATCATAACGCGATGTATCGCGTCCGTCGACAGGTTTTCCCGGACGAGTGAATGAACGGATCCCGACCTGGCCGTTTCCCGCCGGGAACGTCGGCAGGGATCAGTCGATGACCGTGTAACCGGCCTCGCGCAGGGCGTGGCCGACCTCGCTGCAGTGTGCTGGTCCCTTGGTTTCAAGGTGCAGCTCGACCTCCGCCTCCGTGAGCCCGAGCCGAGGGTCGGTCCGGACGTGGCTCACGTCCAGGACGTTAGCGTCGACCACTGACAACACCCCGAGGAGCGTGGCGAGGGCGCCCGGCCGGTCGGTCAGCCGCAGCCGTACGGCCAGGTAGCGGCCCTGGGCGGACATGCCGTGCCGCAGCACCCGCTGCATCAGCACCGGATCGACGTTGCCGCCGGACAGCACGGCGACGACCGGCCCGGCGAAGGCGCCGGGTTCGGCGAGCAGGGCGGCGACCGGGGCGGCGCCGGCCGGTTCCACGACCAGCTTGGCCCGCTCCAGGCAGAGCAGCAGGGCGGCGGAGAGCTGGTCCTCGCCGACCGTGCGGACCTCGTCGACCAGCTCCTCGATCAGCGCGAACGGCACATCGCCGGGCCGTCCGACCTTGATGCCGTCGGCCATCGTCACCGGGTTCCGCACGGAGACCGGGCGCCCGGCCGCCAGCGAGGGCGGATACGCGGCCGCGCCCTCCGCCTGGACGCCGACGATCCGCACGTCCGGCCTGATCGCCTTCACCGCGACCGCGATCCCGGCCGCGAGCCCGCCGCCGCCGATACCGACGACGATCGTGCCGACCTCCGGGCACTGGTCCAGGATCTCCAGGCCGACCGTGCCCTGACCGGCGATGATGTCGGGGTGGTCGAAGGGGTGGATGAACACCGCGCCGGTCTCGGCCGCGTACTCCTGGGCGGCGGCCAGCGTCTCGTCGACCACCTGGCCGTGCAGCCGCACCTCCGCGCCGTACTCGCGGGTCGCGCTGATCTTGGGCAGCGGGGCGCCCTTGGGCATGAACACCGTGGCGTGCACGCCGAGCAGCGCGGAGGCCAGGGCCACGCCCTGGGCGTGGTTCCCGGCGCTGGCCGCCACGACTCCGGCGGCGCGCTCCTCGGGCAGCAACCCGGCGATCCGCACATAGGCGCCGCGCAGCTTGAACGAACCGGTCCGCTGGAGGTTCTCGCACTTGAGGTGCACCGGCGAGCCGGCCAGCTGGGACAGGTGTCTGCTGCCCTCCATCGCGGTCACCCGCGCCACGCCCGTGAGCATCTTCTGAGCGCCGCGTACGTCGTCGAGGGTGACAGGGCGCAAGGAGTCAGCCGTGCTGTAGCTCATGACCCAAGTCTCGCAGTTCACAGGCCAAAGGCTCGGGTGTGACCAAGCTCCGAGACCGGTTTGCGCAGCGCCGGTACGGCTCGCCCCCTGTCCGCGTACTCTGTCCCCCACACCAGCACTCTTCATGAAGTGAGCCCCCGGCCATGCCCACAACACCTGAAATGTCGATGGACATGACGACCCTCGGTGACACCGGTCTCCTCGACACGCTGCAGCACGAGGTGGCGGTGTTCGCCCGGCGTGCCGAACAGACCCGGCTCGGCGGCGTCGGGCAGGTGCGCAACTCCATGGACCGCGCCGCGTATCTGCTGCTCAACCGCCTCGACAAGGAAGGCCCCATGGGGGTCAAGGCGCTCGCCGCGAGCATGGGGATCGACTCCTCCACGGTCACTCGGCAGGTGGCTCCGCTGGTCGACACCGGTCTCGTGAAGCGCACCTCGCACCCCGAGGACGGGCGGGCCGTGGTGCTCCAGTTGTCCCCGCGCGGGCTGTCGCGGCTGGACGAAGTGCGTTCGTCGCGGCGGCAGTTGATGGCGGAGCTGACCCAGGACTGGGAGCCGGAGGAGCGCGAGGCGTTCTGCGCGCTGCTCACGCGCTTCAACAGCGCCCTGTCCGCGCGGATGGCCGTCCCGCCCGGCTCGGACACGCCGTCCGCGTCCTGACCCCGGCCGGCCTGCACCGGCGTCCTGAACCTCCGGCCGACGCCCATCGGCGTCCCTGGCCCCCCGGTCGGACCCCATCGGCGTCCCTGGACCTCCGGACCAGCGCACACCGGCGTCCCTGAACCTCCGGTCGGACCCCATCGGCGTCCCTGGCCCCCGGACCAGCGCACACCGGCGTCCCTGAACCTCCGGCCGGCGCACACCGGCGTCCCTGGACCCCGGCCGGCCTGCACCGGCGTCCCTGAACCTCCGGCCGACGCACACCGGCGTCCCTGGACCCCGGCCGGCCTGCACCGGCGTCCCTGAACCTCCGGCCGGCGCACACCAGCGTCCCTGAACCTCCGCCCGACGCCCACCGGCGTCCCTGGACCCCGGCCCCGCGTCGGCCCGGGGAACATCCGGCACGCGTGCGTGCTGCCCGGCTCTTGACCGTGGGGGCACCCCTGGCCTCATATGAGACCGGGCCCCCGTCGTATCCGCGTCCGGGTCCCGGACGTGGTGGGGCCCCGCAGACGGGGAGGCACGGTGCGCGATCGGCAGGCGTTCCAAGGCGCCCGCCGGGCCCGGGAGTTCGAGGCGTTCGTCGCGGGCGCGGCAGGCCGGCTGCTGCATGCCGCGACCCTGCTGACCGCCGAGTCCCCGGACACCAACCCGCGCGCGCGGCGCCTGCTGACCCTCGCGCTCGCGCACACGTACCCGTGCTGGGACCAGCTGCGCGGCGAGGACCCGTACGACCGCGCCCGCCAGCACCTCGCCCTGCGCTTCGCGAACTCCGCCTGGCACCAGTACGGCGGCCCGCTGAGCCGCACCCGCCCGCACCCGCACAGCGCCCTCGCGGTCCTGACGCCCCAGGAACGCCTGGTCCTGGTGCTGCGGCTGTACGAGGGGGTCGCCGAGGAGCAGGCGGCTGCGCTGCTCGGCCTGCCCACGGACCGTGTGCGCGTCATCTGCGACCGGGCGATCACCGCCCTGCTGCACCCGCCGACGAAGGCCGGGCCCACGGTGATGGAGACGAAGGTGGCGCCGTCGTGAACCGCACCGAAGGCGAGGCCGCCGCCCGGCGGCTCATGGAACAGAGACCGCCACGGGTACCGCCGGACCTCTACGGCGAGGTGCTGCGCCGGGGCGGCCGCCTGCTGCGCCGCAGACGTGCTGCCCGCCGCCTGCTGTGGCTGCTGCTGGGCGCGGCGGCGGTGGCCTTCACCGTCTGGGCGGCACTGGTCCGGCCATGGGCGCAGCCGCCGTCCACGACGACTCCGCCCGTCGTCGGCTGGTGAGCCGACCTAACCGAGCGCCTGCTTGAGGTCCTCGAGCAGGTCGTCGACGTTCTCGATGCCCACGGACAGGCGCACCAGGTCGGCGGGCACCTCCAGCGCGGAACCGGCCGCCGAGGCGTGGGTCATCCGGCCCGGGTGCTCGATCAGCGACTCGACACCGCCCAGGGACTCGCCGAGGGTGAACACCTTGGCGCGGTTGCAGACCTCGACCGCCGCCTCCTCGCCACCGGTGACCTGGAAGGAGACCATGCCGCCGAAGGCCTTCATCTGCTTGGCGGCGGTCTCGTGACCGGGGTGCTCGGGCAGGCCCGGGTAGAGGACCCGCGTCACGCGCGCGTGCCGGCTCAGCATGTCGGCGACCCTGGTGGCGTTCTCGCTGTGCCGGTCCATGCGCACCGCGAGCGTCTTGGTGCCGCGCAGCACCAGCCACGAGTCGAACGGCCCGGCGACCGCGCCCATCGCGTTCTGGTGGTACGCCAGCTCCTCGCCCAGCGCCTGGTCGGACACGATCAGCGCGCCGCCGACCACGTCCGAGTGACCGCCCATGTACTTCGTCAGCGAGTGCACGACGACGTCCGCGCCGAGCGAGAGCGGCTGCTGGAGGTATGGCGTGGCGAAGGTGTTGTCGACGACGAGGCGGGCGCCCGCGTCGTGGGCGACCTGCGCGACGGCCGCGATGTCGGTGATGCCGAGCAGCGGGTTGGACGGGGTCTCCACCCAGACCGCCTTGGTCTTCGGGGTGATCGCGGCGCGCACGGCCGACGGGTCGCTGGTGTCGGCTACGGACCACTCCACTCCCCACCGGGAGACGACCTTCGCGAACAGCCGGAACGTGCCACCGTACGCGTCGTTCGGGATGACCACGTGGTCGCCGGGGCTGAGCAGGGTGCGCAGCAGGGCGTCCTCGGCCGCGAGCCCGGACGCGAACGCGAGCCCGCGGCGCCCGCCCTCCAGCGCTGCGAGGTTCTCTTCCAGGGCGGTCCTGGTCGGGTTGGCGCTACGGCTGTACTCGTAGCCGCCGCGCAGGCCGCCGACGCCGTCCTGCTTGTAGGTCGAGACCTGGTAGATCGGCGGTACGACCGCACCGGTGAGGGGGTCCGCCGTGTTGCCCGCGTGGATGGCGAGCGTCTCGAAGTGCTGACTGATGTGCCTGTCGCTCATGGGTACTGAGCCTAGTGCTCACGCGCCCGGAAGGAGCGGGGGGAGCCGTGCGGCGAGCCCCCCGCGGCCCGTGGCCGCGCCCCGGACCCACGTTGTCCACAGGTCGCGACCACCGGTTGGCCAATTGTCGGCGCTGTCTGGTTCGCTTGACGCATGGCGATTCTCTGGGCCCTGATGGCGCTGCTCCTGCTGAGCTTTGTGCTGCTCCCCGTCCTGCGGCGGCGGCGCGGCATGATCGAGCAGGTGCACCCGGGCCACCCGGACGCCGCCGACCCGGCGGACTACGGCTTCGTGCGCGAGGAGGACCTGGACATCCGGATGCCCGGCCCCGACCAGGACCTGCTCGACGTCCTCGACGTCGTGCAGCGCACCCAGGACTACCGCGCGGCCTCGCAGCTGCTCGCGGGCACGGAGATCGCGGGCGAGCTGCGCTGGCAGCGGGTGCAGGCCTTCGCCGGTGCGGCGGCGCTGGAGCTCCAGCAGCGGCCGGGCGGGGTCAGCGAGACGCCGGGCGGGCAGTGGCTGCGGGTGTGGCGCGCGGAGCAGCCCAAGGACGCGGGCGGGGCGGCCGTGCACGCGGAGTTCCTGGTCCAGCAGGCGTGGCGGACGTCGACGCCGGGCACGGACGACTTCCGGATCATCATGGAGGAGGCCAGGGACGCCTGCGGGCAAGCGGCGCTGCTGTCCCCGGGGGACCCGGTGCCGTACCTCGTCGAGCTGTCGGTGGCGCGCGGGCTGAACTACTCGCAGCCGGAGTTCGAGAAGCTGTGGCTGAAGATCCTGGACCGGGCGCCCACGCACATGGGGGCGCATCTCGCGGCCCTGCACTACTGGTGCGAGAAGTGGCACGGCTCGCGCGAGCTGGCGTACTCCTTCGCCGAGGCCGCCGCCGCGCGCGCCCCGCAGGGGTCGCTGCTGGCCGCGATGCCGCTGTTCGCGGTCTTCGAGCACCTCCCCGAGGTGAATCTGGTGGCGAGCTTCTACCAGAGCGAGGTCGTCACCAAGGCGGTCCACGGCGCCCTGCACGCGGTGCACTCGGCCCGCCAGGACGACCCGATGCTCGCGCACGTCCGGCATCTGCTGGTCTTCTTCCTGGTCCGTTCCGAGCGCTGGGCTGAGGCCATGGGCGAGCTGATACGCGTCGACGGGCATGTGGGGGCCCTGCCGTGGACGCTGTCCGCGAACCCGGCCGCCGAGTTCGCCCTCTACCGCGCGCTGGCGGTGGCGGGCTACGAGGCGAACGGCGGAAGCCCGGCGTCGCTGCTCAGCTGAGGGCGCCGGCCGAGAGACACGTCGGACGCCGGCTGCGGGCGAGTGGCGGGCTGGGCGCGCCAGGCGGCGGCAGCCGCCGCTGCTGCTGCCGGACGAGGCTCCACACTCCTTGCGGGGCGCCTGAATTGCCGTCCTGACCTGCGGTACGGCATACTCCGGCATCCCCCCACACCTGCACCACCGCACGAAGCACCCATCCCTTTCCGTCCGTTTCCGTCCGCTTCTGTGCGATCCCGTTCGTTCTTCATGTCGTCGTCGGTTCCCCTTTCTGGGGTCCTGTGGGGGGATCTGCCCGATGGGCGCAACTCTGCGGGCGCTGCGCGCCCTTGTCCTGCTCTGCGGTTTCTATCTGCTGGGACTCGTTCTGCTGACGGCGCTGGCCGCGCTCGACGTGGCCGCGGTCACCTGGGCGCACGGGGCCGTCGCCGGAAAGATCGTGCTGGTCTCGGTGGTGCTGGCGATCCCGGTCGTCCGCGGCATGTTCATGCTCCGCACACCCGAGGGGGACGGTCCGGTCGGCCTCGCCGTCACGGAGGCCGCCGAGCCCCGGCTGTGGGCGCTGGTGAGGGAGCTCGCGACGGCGACGGGCACGCGCGCGCCGGACACCATCGTGCTCACCGGTGACGTCAACGCGGCGGTGAGCGAGCGCCCCCGGCTGCTCGGCCTGCGCCCGGGACCGCGCAGCCTCTACCTGGGCGTACCGCTGCTGACCGGGCTGACCGAGGCCCAGCTCAAGGCCGTACTCGCCCATGAGTACGGCCACTTCACCGGCGGCGACACCCGGCTGTCGGCCCTCGTGGTACGCGGCCGGGTGCAGATCGGCCGGACCGTCGGGCACTTCCACGCGAAGGCCGACGGCAAGGAGGCCGCCGAGCGCGCCCGGCAGCAGCAGGCCGCCGCCAAACGGACCGCGAAGGGCAAGAAGGCCAAGGAGATCGACACCGCCGGCGCCGGGGTCACCTACCGGCTGATGGCGGCGATCTACACGGCGTACGCGAAGCTCTACATGCGGGCCACGCTGTCGACGGCCCGCGCGCAGGAGTACGCCGCCGACCTGGCCGCCGCGCGGATCGCCGGCCGGGACGCCACCGCCTCGGCGCTGCGCGAGATCCCGGTCCTGGCCACGGCGCACGACTTCTATCTGGAGTCGTACGCCACGCTCGGCATCACGGCCCGCCAACTGCCGCCGAGCGGCCAGTTCTTCGGCGGCTTCGGCCGGATGCTGACGGCACGCGAGGCGGAGCTGACGAGGCTGCGGGAGAAGCTGCCGACGGAGCCGACGTCACCGTACGACTCGCATCCGCCGATCGCCGACCGGGTGCTGCGGATCGAGGAGCTGCCCGCCGACGGGCACGGCGGCCGGGACGACGGTCCGGCGCTCGCGCTGCTCGCCGACCCGGCCCGGACCCTGGCGGCGCTGGAGGACGCGGTACTGACCGACGAGGTACGGCAGTTCGAGCGCGCCGGGGAGTGGGAACAGCTGCTGGGCTCCTCGATGGCCGTGGGGCTGGCCTCGCTCGACACCCCGCTGCACCGGGCGCTCGCCTTCTACACCAAGGACCGGCCGACGCTGCCCGCGCTGCTCACGGTGATCGACGACGGTCAGCTGTGGCAGCTGGCCCAGCGGCTGCCGCTGTCCGAGCAGGCGGCGGCCGCGAAGGGCCGGGCGTTCCGGGAGTTCGTACGGCCGGTGCTGCGCGACTCGTTGCAGAGCATGGTGCTGGCGGAGTTCAGCGCGAGGTCGCTGCTGCACTGGGAGTTCTCCTGGTCGCGGCCGGCGTCGGTACGGCTGCCCGGTTCGGCGTCCGACCTCGACGGGGAGGCGGGCACGGAGGCCGCGCTGGCCGCCGCCGTGGACGCCGCGCTGGCCGACCACCCCGACACCGCCCCGCTGCGCGCACTGCTCCCCCCGGCCCCGCAGCCGGCCTGACCCCGAAAGCGACCTTCGATGACTGTTCTGCTGTGGATCCTCGGCATCCTCGCCGTCCCGACGCTGCTCTTCGTGCTGTGGCTGGCCGGGGTGTTCCTCAAGGAGTTCTTCTCCTCGAACCCGTCCGGGTCCGATACCGGGTCCGACAGCGAGGAGGTCCTGGGCGGCCAGGCCGCCGAGCAGGCCGGCCTGCTGCCCGCCGAGCGGCAGAACACGGAGCTCTCAGGGCCACTGCCCGCCGAGTGGGCGACGGCGCTGACGGCCGTGCCCGGTGGTGACTGGCGGCCCGGCGCCGCCCTGCTGGAGGCCATCGGCCGGGACTGGGAGCGCCGCTCGGCCGTCACCTATCTGCTGGCCGAGCGCGCCGCCGAGGCGGACGACTGGCTCCTGGCCTGGGAGAAGGAGCGCCCCGAGGACCCGGACGCGGCGGTGGTGCGGGCGCGCAGCACGGTGATCCTCGCCTGGGAGCTGCGGGGTGCGAAGCGGGCGCGGCACACCACGGAGGAACAGTTCGCGGCGTTCCACCGCACACTGCGGTCGGCTCGTGAGGAGATCACGCGGGCCGCTGCCCTCAACCCCGACGACCCGACGCCGTACATCGCCGAGATATGGGTCGCGCTCGGCCTGGGCTACCCGCACTCCGAGATGGACAGGCTGTGGACGGAGATCACCGCGCGGGCGCCGTACCACTTCGAGGCGCACTTCTCGGCCCTGCAGTTCTGGTGCGCGAAATGGCGTGGTTCGCAGCGGCTGGCCGCCGACTTCGCGGAGCGGGCGGCGGCCGGGGCGCCGCTGGGCAGCCTGCTGACGGCCCTTCCGCTGATAGCCCACTTCGAGCACGACGAGTCCGAGGACACCGCCGCCGACAACACCCCCGAGATGGTGGCGAGGGTGGACGCGGGCCTCACCGACGCGGCGGCGGCCGACCCGGCGCACCCGCGTCTCCCGGAGCTGCGCCATCTCCTTGCCTTCTACCTCCACCTCCAGGATCGGGACGAGGCGGCGCTCGAACAGTTCAGGCTGGTCGACGGGTATGTGAACGCGTTGCCGTGGCGCTATCGGGGCGACCCGGCGGCGTACTACTGCCGGGTCCGGAACACGACGGCGAAGCTGGTGGCGGAGGCGGCCTCGGCGGCGCCGGCGTAAGCGGAATCCGGACGGCACCGGACCCAGCGTGGCCGCTGGGCCGGATGCCGTGTCCGGGACGCGTACCGGGTCGGCCCGTCGGGAAGCCCGGCCGATCGCCGGCCGACGTCAGGCGTCAGGCGTCAGGCGTCAGGCGTCAGGCGTCAGGCGTCAGGCGTCAGGCGTCAGGCGTCAGGCGACAGCGCTCTTCCCGGCCCTCGTTTCTGTCACACCCATGCCACTCCCGGGGATCCCGCGGTCCGCCTGGAGCCCTCCTGGGTTCGTCACGCGGCGCCACGGAGAGAACAATGGGACCCCCGGCGCCGTGTGAGGTGAGGGTGATGCCCGCTTGGCACCTGCGTGAATATCACGAAGACGATCTTGACCAGGCCATCGACATCTGGGATCAGAGCCGCCGGGCCGACGAGGACCAGGTGTTCGCGGTTTCCGAGGTCATGACGGCGGCCAAGGCCGGACAACCGGCGGTCGTCGCAGTTGTCGGCGATGAACTGGTCGGCATGGCCGTGGCACAGGCGTACGGAAAGCGGGGGTGGATCCTCCTGGTGGCGCTCGCCTCCCGCTGGCGCGAGCGCGGGATCGGGAGCGCCCTGCTCTGCGATCTCGAGCGGCGCCTGCGGGCACTGGGCGTGCGCCACATCAGCGCACTGCTGCCCGCCGACGCGGCAGGGGCAAAGGCTCTGGAGAACTCCGGCTACCGATTCCGCGACGGGCTCACCTACTACGAGAAACTCGAACCCGTCGAGACCGCCAACGCGGAGGTCCTCACGGCGCTGGGCGGGCGCATGCTGCCCGAGGGGCTCTGGAACGCCATGGCCGGCATGGAGCAGGAGAAGCAGGTCGTCGAACGCCGTGTCGTGCTCCCGCTGACCGAACCGGTGCTGGCAGACCGTTACGACGTCGTCCCACCCAAGGCGATCATCCTGTTCGGCCCGCCAGGTACCGGAAAGACAAGTTTCGCCAAAGCGGTCGCCTCACGGCTCGGCTGGCCGTTCGTGGAGCTCTTCCCCTCACGGCTGGCGGCCGACACGAGCGAGGGCCTGGCCGTGGCACTGCGGGAGGTCTTCGCGGACCTGGCGGAACTGGACTCGGTCCTTCTCTTCATCGACGAGGTCGAGGAGATCGCCGGTGCGCGCTCCGGCAAGGCGGTCGATCCCGGGCACGGCGTGACCAACGAGCTGCTCAAGCTCATCCCCATCTTCCGCGAGCACGACGCGCGGCTGCTGGCCTGCGCCACCAACTCGGTTCGCTCTCTCGACGCGGCGTTCCTGCGGCCGGGCCGGTTCGACTACGTCATCCCCATCGGCCCGCCGGACGCGACCGCCCGCGCGGCGATCTGGAGCCGTTATCTCAGGTCCTCCGCCGGGTCGGTGGATATCGCCCAACTCGTCCGGGCGAGCGAGCTGTTCACCCCGGCCGACATCGAATTCGCCGCCCGCAAGGGCGCCCAGGCGGCATTCGAGCGCGAAGTCACCCATCGTCAAGACCGACCGGCCACGACCGACGACTACATGACCGCCATCGCCGACACGCGACCGACCCTCACCGCCCAGGCCATCCGGGAGTTCGCGGAGGACATCGACAAGTACCGCCGCCTCTGACACGGAGCCCACGCCCGGCCGACGTCAACAGCGGTGGCCTTCCACTCCGGCCTGTCCCCCATGTGCCCGACGAGCCTCACGCCGACTCCCCCGGATGACCGATCGCTTGGCGATGTACGCGGCAGTACGGCGGTACGAAGAGGTGGCCGATTCAGCCGAGGCCGCACGTCTCGTGAACGAGGGGTTCGTGCCGCTCATGCGCCAGATCTCCGGCTTCGTGGCCTACCGGATCGACTGAGCGTCGTTCGGGCCGACGGCCGACGTGCGGGACGCGGCGGGCGGCCGGACAATAGTGGGGCGGGGCGCTTGAACTCTGCTGCCGGTCCTCGTCGCAGGGTCACACGGATCTGCGTCGTACGCCCCTCGCAGCCCTCCCGGTCAGCGCTCCGCTTCGCGGCGCGTGAGCAGAAGGGTGCTCGAGCATGGGCGGCATCAACGGACCGGCTCTTGAGAGTCTGCGTGAGGCACTGCGGGGACCCGTCCTCGCTCCGGGAGAAGCGGGTTATGACGAGGCCCGCAGCATCTACAACGCCATGATCGACCGGCGTCCGGCAGTGATCGCGGGGTGCGTCGACGTGGCGGACGTACGGACGGCGCTCTCGTTCGCCCAGGACACCGGGCTGGAGCTGACGGTGCGTGGCGGCGGACACAGCGGTCCGGGGCTGTGTGTGGTCGACGACGCGCTGATGCTCGACCTGACGCCGATGCGCTGGGTGGACGTCGACCCGCAGACGAGGACCGCGCGCGTGGGCGGCGGAAGCCAGTGGGGCGACCTCGACCACGCGACCCACACGTTCGGCCTGGCCACTCCGGCCGGGATCGTGTCGACCACCGGCGTCGGCGGTCTCACCCTCGGCGGTGGGCACGGGCATCTGACCCGCAGGTACGGCCTGACCATCGACAACCTGCTGTCCGCCGACGTGGTCCTCGCCGACGGCACGTTCGTCACCGCATCGGAGAACGACCACCCGGACCTGTTCTGGGCGCTGCGGGGCGGCGGCGGCAACTTCGGGGTGGTCACGTCGTTCACCTTCCAGCTGCACCCCGTGGACACCGTCGGCCTCGGGGTGACCGTCTGGCCCGTCGACCGCACCCGTGAAGTGCTCCAGTGGTACCGGGAGTTCCTGCCCGGTGCGCCCGAGGAGCTCAGCGGCTTCTTCGCCCTCATGACGGTGCCGCCCGGGCCGCCCTTCCCCGAGCCGATCCACGGACGGAAGGTGTGTGGCGTGGTGTGGTGCTACACAGGTGACCTGGAAGGGGATCGCCTGGAGAAGGCGTTGACCGTCGTGAACGCGCCCGGGCCGCCGGTGTTCCACTTCACCACTCCCATGCCCTACCCCGCCCTGCAGAGCATGTTTGACGGGCTGATGCCGAAGGGGCTGCAGTGGTACTGGCGCGGCGATTTCTTCGACGCCGTCCCCGACGACGCCATCGCCGTACACGAGACGTACGGCCAGAACCTCCCAACCGGCCTGTCCACGATGCACCTGTACCCGATCGACGGGGCCACCCGCCGGGTCGATGCCGACGACACGGCCTGGGCCTATCGACATGCCACGTGGTCCGGCGTCATCGCGGGCATCGACCCCGAGCCCGCCAACGCCGGCCTGGTCCGCCAGTGGTGCACCGACTACTGGAGTGATCTGCACCCCTATTCCATGGGCGGCGCCTACATCAACTTCCTTGGCGAGGAGGAAAGCGCCGACCGGGTCCGGGGTACGTACCGTGAACACTACGACCGGCTCGCCGCGATCAAGCACACGTACGACCCCGACAACTTCTTCCACGCCAACCAGAACATCCCACCCGCCACCTCGTGAGGATCAACACGCGACGGCCTTCTGGTCCAACGAGCTCGTGGGGGACGACCTCCGAAGGCGAGGTCATCCGGCAGTACCTCGTGACCGCGAGTGAGCCGGCACGAGTCGAGTTGGCCGAGTTCACCCTGCGCCCTGCGCTGTGCGCGCCCACCAGCCCCTGAGGGGACCGGAACCGGTCCGCGGGCAGCCGGGCAGGAGCGGCGCTGGTGGCAGCGACGCAGCTGACGCCGCGCAGCACGCCGGGCCTAGACCAGCCTGGACACCGCCGGAGGGAAAGGGCCGTGAACACGGCTTGAGGTGGATCAAGCCGTCGTTCCTGCGGCTGGCGGCGGGCGCACCCGGCCCCGCAAGCGCGGAGACGGCCCGGCTGCGGGGCGTCGGCCGGTCGGCCTCCGCCCTCGTGCCGGGCCGTCTCGTGGTCAGCTCTCCGTGCGGGCCGGGAGGCGCCAGCCCGGGCGCGGGAAGTGGCAGGTGTAGCCGTCCGGGTAGCGCTCCAGGTAGTCCTGGTGCTCGGGCTCGGCCTCCCAGAAGGGTCCGACCGGCTCCACCTCGGTGACGACCTTGCCCGGCCAGAGTCCGGAGGCGTCCACGTCCGCGATGGTGTCCTCGGCGATCCGCTTCTGCTCGTCGTCCACGTAGTAGATCGCCGAGCGGTAGCTGAGGCCGATGTCGTTGCCCTGACGGTTCTTGGTGCTCGGGTCGTGGATCTGGAAGAAGAACTCCAGGATCGCGCGGTAATCGGTCTTCTCGGGGTCGAAGAGGATCTCGATGGCCTCCGCGTGCGTGCCGTGGTTGCGGTACGTCGCGTTCGGCACGTCACCCCCGGTGTATCCGACGCGGGTCCCCGTCACGCCGGGGAGCCGGCGGATCAGGTCCTGCATCCCCCAGAAGCATCCGCCCGCCAGTACGGCCCTCTGCGTCTGCGCAGCCATTACGGACCCTCCAATTTCTGTCAGCTCGGTCACTCGGGCTGTTCGGCTCGCACATCACCGGCGTCCCGCGCCCACTCCCCACAACGCGCGAGGGCCCTGGGCGATTCCGCGCCCGCCCCGCCCGGCCTCGCGGCCCCCGTCCCCCGGTCCCCGCGGTCATGCAGTGAGTGAGCACCGTTCACGCCGCCCCCCGGACCGATCCTGCTGGAAGGCCCCCTTGTGACAGCGCCGATGCTCTGCGTGACGGGTTCTGGCCGGTCTGGTTCCGGGCCGCCTTCCGGGTCCGCGCCGACGGTGAGCCCCGGAGAGACCGGAGAGACCCGGGGACCGTGGTCCCGCCGCGCCGGGAATTGGGTTGCGTCGCTGTGTGCCGGGGGGCTGAATGGCCGGTATGGCCGACATTCATGGCTCCTACGACGAGTTGTTCGCCGCTGTGCCCACCATGCTCCTTGGACTGCTGGACGAGGGGGATGTGGGAGGTGCCGTCGCCGTCTTCGTGGACGGGGAGGCCGTGGTCGACGTGTGGGGCGGGTTCGCCGACGCGGGCCGGAGTGTGCCCTGGGAGCGGGACACGATCGTCAACGTGTTCTCCGTGACCAAGACGATGACCGCGTTGTGCGCGCTCGTCCTGATCGACCGGGGTGAGCTGGATCCCGACGCGCCGGTCGCCCGGTACTGGCCCGAGTTCGCCGCGGCGGGGAAGGAGCGCGTGCTCGTACGGCATCTGCTCTCGCACACCGCCGGGCTGCCCGACTGGGAGGGGCCGACAGAGGAGCTGTACGACTGGACGACGGCCACGGCCCGGCTCGCCGGGACGGCTCCGCAGTGGGAGCCGGGGACGGCGGCCGGGTATCACTCGCTCACCCAGGGGTTCCTGGTGGGTGAGGTGGTGCGCCGGATCACCGGGCGGACCCTGGGCGAGTTCTTCGCCGCCGAGGTGGCCGGCCCGCTGGACGCCGACTTCCATATCGGGCTGGTCGCCGAGCACGACCGGCGGGTGGCGCTCACCGTGCCGCCGCCGGGCAGGGACGAGGACTACGCGGCCGGTGCACGGGACAGCGACGTGAAACGCCCCGGCGTCGCCACCCTGCGCGTCCGGGACGGCAACAGCCTGGCCTGGCGGCGCGCCCAGATCCCCGCGGCCAGCGGCTTCGGCAACGCCCGCGCCATCGCCCTCGTCCAGTCCCTGCTCGCCTGCGGGGGAACGGTCGGCGGGGTGCGGGTGCTGTCGCCGGCGGGGTGCGAACAAGCCCGGGAGGTGCAGTTCGACGGTGCCGACCGCGTCCTGGGCATGCCGTCCCGGTACGGCCTGGGCTACGGCCTGTTCGGGAGCGCCCTGGGCTGGGGCGGCTGGGGCGGCGCACTGGTCTGGGTCGACCCGGACGAGCGGATGACGATCGCCTACGTGACGAACCAGATGCGCGAACCGGCGACCGACAACCGGGCTCTCGAGCTGGTCATGGCCGCGCAGGACGGGATCAAGGGCCTGCGCGGGTGACCGCGTCGCACCGCCGTGACGGCGAACCCCGGGCCCTGACCGGCGGGGTCTTTCTCGTCGGTGGGGGCTGGGACGCGCCCGAGGTGTACGCACCGCTGCTGCGGGCCGCGGGTGCGGGCGGCCGTCGTATCGGGTGCCTGATCGTCGACGAGGGGGACGGCGAGGAGCAGTTCGCGCGGTACGCGCCGGGTCAGCCGCCGCTGCCGTAGGGCCGGGTGAGGATTTCCAGGCGGTGGCCGTTGGGGTCGTCGAAGTAGGTGCCGCGGCCGCCGTCGTTGGTGTTGATCTCGCCGGGTCGGCTGTGGGACGGGTCGGCCCAGTAGGTGAGGCCGGTGTCCCGGACGCGGGTGAAGATCTCGTCGAAGTCGTCCTCGGAGACCAGGAACGCGTAGTGCTGCGGCGGGATGTTCCCGGGGCTCTCCATGTAGTCGAGGGTGACGCCGTTCGGCAGGGCGACCGGGACGAACGGGCCGTATTCCGGGCTGACTTCAAGACCGAGGATGTCGGCCAGGAACCTCGCGGACGCGTGCTTGTCGTGTGCGGCGACGATGGTGTGGTTCAGGTTCACGGTCATCGTGGGACCTCCTCCTGTCCAACGTACCCCCGGCACCGGTTAAGGTAAGGCTTGCCTTAGCCGTTGATCGGGAGACCTGGTTGTGCGTGCGTCGAGAATGAAGGCCGTCCTGGCCATATCCGCCGTGTCCGTGGTGGGCGGCCTCCTGGCCGGCTGCGGCTCCTCCGCCGCTGACGACGACGCCGCCTCGTCGCATGCCGACGGGACCGTCAACAAGGTCGCCGGCGCCTCCGAAGGCCCCTCCGCCGCGCCGAGCGCCCTCGCCGACGGCATGGGCTCGGACACCGCGACCGACGGCCTCTTCCCGCGCACGGTCACGCACTTCGAGGGCCGGACCACCATCAAGGCGCGGCCGAAGCGGATCGCCGTGCTCTCCACCGGACAGCTCGACGACCTGCTCACCCTCGGCATCGTCCCGGCCGCCGGCACCCGCGCCGAGAACGCCGGGCTCGTCCCCGACTACCTGGCCGACGCCTTCCCGCAGGACAAGCGGAACCTCGCCGCGATGACCGACGCGGGCACCCGCAACGCGCCCAACCTGGAGTCACTGGCCACCGCCAGGCCCGACCTGATCCTGGCCAACGACTCGCTCGGCGACTTCTACCCCAGCTGTCGAAGATCGCGCCCACCGTGGTCACCGCCGGCCAGGGCATCAACTGGAAGCGCGACCTGCTGCTGGTCGGGGACGCCGTCGGCAAGGGGCAGGAGGCGCGGGAACTCCTCGACGACATCGTCGGCAACGCGAAGAAGAGCGGCACCGCTCTCGACTCCGCCACCACGGTGTCCATGGTCCGCTTCACGCCCGACCGCACCCGGATGTTCGGTGTGTCCTCCTTCACCGGCTCGATAGCCGTCGACATGGGCCTCTCCCGCCCCAAGTCCCAGCAGTTCAACGCCATTTCGCAGGACATCAGCGCCGAGAAGGTCGATGTCGCCGACGGTGACTGGATCTTCTACTCCGTGCAGGGCGACGCCGCCAGGACCGACGCGGGCAGCACGCTGGCCGGGCCGCTGTGGAGGTCCATGAAGGCGGTCAAGGCCGGTCACACCGTGCAGGTCGACGACGACCCCTGGTACCTCAACGCCGGTCCCACGGCCGCGCGTCTGGTCGTACGACAGCTCGCCGAGCGCCTCCGGTAAGTGCGCCGCGCCCTCGTCTGGCCGACGGCCGCCCTCGTGGTGGCCGTCGTCGCCGTACTCAGCCTCGCCGTCGGCACCCGTGCCGTATCGCCGGCGACGGTGTTCGACGCCCTGCTGCACGGCGGGAACTCACCCGACGCGCTCGTGGTGCGCTCCCTGCGGCTGCCCCGCACCGAGATCGGCCTCACCGCGGGCGCCGCGCTCGGCCTGGCCGGCGCCGCGCTCCAGGCGGTCACCCGCAATCCGCTCGCCGACCCCGGGATCCTCGGGCTGAGCCAGGGCGCGGCGGCGGGGGTCGTGCTCGCCATCGTCTTCGGCGGCTCCGCGTACGGCTTCGGGGCGTACGTCTGGTACGCCTTCACCGGCGCCGTCCTCGCCGCGTGCCTGGTGTACGGGATCGCCTCGCGCGGGCGGGGCGGGGCGTCGCCGGTGAAGCTGGCGCTGGCCGGTACGGCCCTGTCCGCGATGACCGCGGGGGCCACGACGGTCGTCCTCACCTCCAGTTCCGCCACGCTGGACGAGTTCCGGTTCTGGCAGGTGGGGGCGCTCAGCGGACGGGACACGGGGACGGTCG
Source organism: Streptomyces sp. NPDC051105 (assembly GCF_040682795.1). Lineage (NCBI taxonomy): Bacteria > Bacillati > Actinomycetota > Actinomycetes > Kitasatosporales > Streptomycetaceae > Streptomyces > Streptomyces sp. NPDC051105. Next base: position 142,260 of record NZ_JBFBBR010000003.1, read on the forward strand.
TACGGATGCTGCCGTTTCTGGCGGTGGGGGCGGGGCTGGTGCTGGCCTGCGCCAGGGGGCTCGACGCGTTGGCGCTGGGCGACGAGACGGCTCGGGCGCTGGGGCATCGGGTGCATGTCGTACGGGGGTGCGCGGCGCTGGGGGCCACGCTGCTGACCGCTTCCGCGGTGGCGGCGGCCGGGCCGATCGCGTTCGTGGGGCTGGTGGTGCCGCATCTGGCGCGGCGGGTGGTGCGGGGCGGGGGTTATGCGCGCGTGCTGCCGTTGTCGGGGCTGCTGGGGGCGGGGTTGTTGCTCGCCGCGGATGTACTGGGCCGGGTGGTACGGGCTCCTGCGGAGGTGCCGGCCGGGGTGATGACGGCGTTGGTGGGGGTGCCGGTGCTGGTGGGGCTGGTACGGAGGAAAGGGGCGTGAGGCGTACCCGGGGTGGGGGGCGGCGGGTGTCGCTAACCGGCGTCGGCCGGGTGCCGCCGCGCCCACCCTCCCCCACTCTCGGCTTCGCTCGAGCGGGGGGACCCCCATCGCCCTGCGGCATGCCTGCCCGCAGCTGGGTGGCTGAAGAGGAGGCGGCTGGGCAGCGCCCCTTCAGGGGCGCGGGGCTGTACCGGTCTGCGGGTCCGCCGCGGGGCGCGACCAGCCCCCACCGGCCCGCAGGGACGTTCGAGCTGCGCCCCCACCGGCCCGCAGGGACATACGTGCTGCGCCCCCATCCCCGCTTCTCCCTCCTCCTCCACAGGCGGTCCATGATCGTCGCCCTCGCACTGCTCTTCGGCCTCCTCCTCGCCATGGCCTCCTCCGCCTCCCTGGGCCACAGCTACATCCCCCCGGCCGACGTCTGGCGCACCCTCCGCGGCGCTCCCACCCCCTACGACCTGGTCGTCAACGAGCTGCGGGTCCCCCGGATCGTGCTCGGCGCCCTCGTCGGTGTCTGCCTGGGCCTCGCCGGGGCGCTCGTGCAGACCGTCACCCGGAACCCGCTCGCCAGCCCCGACGTCATCGGCGTCGGGCACGGCGCCGCCGCCGCGACCGTGCTCGCGCTGGCCACCGGAACCGTCGCCTCGCCCGGCGCGATGCCGCTCGTCGCCGTCGGCGGCGGGCTGGCCGCCGCCGCTCTGGTGTACGCCCTCGCCTGGCGGCACGGCATGCAGCCCAGCCGCTTCGTGCTCACCGGCGTCGGTATCGGCGTCGCGCTGTCCGCCGTCGTCCAGCTGTATCTCACCGACAGCGAGCTGGACGCGGCCGAGCAGGTCAAGCTGTGGCTGACGGGCAGTCTCAACGGCCGCGGGTGGGACCAGGCCGGCCCGCTCGCCGTCGTCCTGCTACTCGCCCTGCCGGGGCTGGTGTGGGCGGCCCGGGCCGCGCGGCCCCTCGGTCTCGACCCCGACACCGCCGCCGCCCTCGGCCTCCCCGTCGACCGGGCCCGCCTCGGCCTCACGCTTCTCGGCGTGGTGCTCGCCGCCACCGCCACCGGGGCCGCCGGGCCGATCGGGTTCGTCGCGCTGACCGCGCCGCAGCTGGCCCGGCGGCTCACCCGCACGCCTCAGCTGCCGCTGGTCTGCTCGGCGTTGACGGGCGGCCTGGTGCTGGTGACCGCCGACCTGGTGGCCCGCACCCTGGTGCCTCCGCTGGAGATCCCGGTGGGTGCGCTCACCTCCCTGGTCGGCGGTCCCTATCTGCTCTGGCTCCTCGGCCGGAAGCAGAGACGGTGACTCAGATCGTCGCCGTGTCGATCACGAAGCGGTAGCGGACGTCGCTGTTGACGACCCGCTCGTAGGCCTCGTTGACCTGGTCCGCGTCGATCAGTTCGATCTCGGCGCCCAGGTTGTGCTCGGCGCAGAAGTCCAGCATCTCCTGGGTCTCCTGGATACCGCCGATGCCGGAGCTGCTCAGGACGCGACGGTTGCCGAAGACGGAGGAGAGCAGGATGTGCACCGGCTCCTCCGGGATGCCGACGTTCACCATCGCGCCGTCGGTGCGCAGCAGCGACAGGTACGCGTCGAAGTCGAGCGGCGCCGACACCGTGTTGAGGATGATGTCGAACGTGCCCTTGAGGTCCTCGAAGGTCTTCGGGTCGCTGGTCGCCCGGTAGTCCGTGGCGCCCAGCTTCAGGCCGTCGTCCTTCTTGCGGAGCGACTGGGACAGGACGGTGACCTCCGCGCCGAGGGCAGCGGCGATCTTGACGCCCATGTGTCCCAGGCCGCCGAGGCCGACGACCGCGACCTTCTTGCCGGGACCCGCGTTCCAGTGCTTCAGCGGGGAGTAGGTGGTGATGCCGGCGCACAGCAGCGGGGCGGCGACGTCGAGGGAGAGGCCGTCGGGGATGCGGACGACGTAGTTCTCGTCGACGACGATCTTCTGCGAGTAGCCGCCGTAGGTCGGCTGCCCGTCCTTGCCGACGGCGTTGTACGTCCAGGTCGGACCGCCGCCGGTGCAGTACTGCTGGAGACCGGCCTTGCAGTTGTCGCACTCACGGCAGGAGTCGACCATGCAGCCGACGCCCACCCGGTCCCCCACCGCGTACCGGGTGACACCCGGGCCGACCTCGGAGACGACGCCCGCGATCTCGTGGCCGGGCACCATCGGGAAGATCGCCGTGCCCCAGCCCTCGCGGGCCTGGTGGATGTCGGAGTGACAGATACCGGCGAACTCGATGTCGATGAGGACGTCGAATTCACCGACCGCGCGCCGCTCGATCGTGGTCCGCTCCAGCGGGGCCTTCGCGGCGGGCGCGGCGTAAGCAGCAACAGTGGTCATGAGGGGGGTTCTCCTAGGGGTGTGTTCGTACCCGGTCGCCTTCTTCCCGGGCACACATCCAGGCTCCTCCACGCTACGTCCGCCACCCAGCCCCCGCGTCTGCGTACGTCTGGCGTGCCTACCACTGGCGGGGTCAGGTTCGCGTGCGTACGACCGTGAATACTGGACGTATGGAAGAGCAGCCCCCGACCTCCCCCTCGCCGCCCCTGGACCGGCGTGCCGAGCTCAGCGAGTTCCTGCGCACCCGGCGGGCCCGGCTGCGTCCCGGCGACGTGGGGCTGCCGGACTTCGGGCGGCACCGCAGGGTGCCGGGGCTGCGGCGCGAGGAGCTGGCGCAGCTGGCCGGGGTCTCGGTGGCGTACTACACGCGCCTGGAACAGGGCAACGGGCGGAACGTGTCGGCGGAGGTGCTGGACGCGATCGCCCGCGCGCTGCGGCTCTCCGACGCCGAGCACGCGCATCTCATGCACCTCGCCAAGGGCAAGCAGCACAAGAAGAAGGCGTCGGCGCGGCCGCAGCAGGTGCGGCCGGCGCTGGGGCAGCTGCTGGAGGCCATGGAGGGTGTGCCGGCGTACGTCGGGGGGCGCCGCTCGGACATCCTGGCGTGGAACGGGATGGCGGCGGCGGTCTTCGGTGACTGGTCGCAGCTGCCGGTCACGGAGCGCAACTGGGCGCGGCTGGTGTTCCTGCGGCCCGAGTACCGCGATCTCTTCGTCGAGTGGGAGCAGAAGGCGATCGACATCGTCTGTCTGCTGCGGATGGACGCGGGCTGCTTTCCCGACGACACCCGGCTGTCCGCGCTGGTCGGCGAGCTCTCGGTGAAGAGCGAGGAGTTCCGCCGGCTGTGGGCGACGCACGACGTCAAGGAGAAGAGCCACGGGGTGAAGCGACTGCACCACCCTCTGGTGGGCGAGCTGTACCTCAGCTACGAGTCGTTCCGGATGCCGGACGACCCGGACCAGTGCCTGGTCACCTATCACGCGGAGCCGGGCTCGGCGTCGGCTCAGGCGCTGCGGCTGCTGGCCAGCTGGGGCACGGACGCGACCCGGGTCGCCGCCCCCTGACCCGACCCCGGGCAGGAGGAACGGCCCGCCGGAAGCCGCGCTTCCGACGGGCCGCTCGCTGTGGACCCACTCAGCGGCTACGGCTCACTTGGCGTAGTACGCGTTGTAGATCGAGATCGTCGACTTGTTGCCCTTCTTGTCGGCGATCTTGGCGTGGAACGAGATGGCCTTGCCCTTGGCCGGGTTCTTGACGGTGATCTTGCCGTGGCTGACCGTCAGCTTCTTCCAGGTCCGGCCGTAGTCGTACGACACGTAGACCGAGAGGGACTTCAGGTTGCGGCCGGCGGCCGAGCCCTCGACGGTGACCGGGAAGGTGACCTTCTTGCCCGCCTCGACGCGGCTGTCCGACCCGGTGTTGGCACCGAAGTGGACGGTGGAGGCCGGGAGCTTGGCCGGGACGCCGCCGGCCGGCTTCTTCGAGTGGAAGGTCCAGCTCGCGTCGATCCGCGTGGAGGCGGCGGCGACCTTGACCGAGCGGATGACCGAGGTGGTCAGCTTGTACTCGGCGTCGGCGGACGGCACGGTGAAGGCGTCGCCGCCGAACAGCGGGTCCTTGTTGGAGCCCACCTTGGTGCCGTTGCGGTACAGGGTGGTGTTCACCGACAGGAAGTCGGAGGACCCGGCGTGCTTGGCGCTGTCGGAGAACAGCGGGACGAAGCCGGAGATCTGGTTGGCGTCGCGGTACAGACCGAAATCGCTGGTCAGATGCGGGCCGAAGATCGCCCTGTTGAAGGTGTTCTGGTAGCTCTTGCCCGCCTTGAACTTCTGCGGATCGCTCGTGTAGAAGGCGTCGGCGATCGGCAGGCCCTGGGCGTCATGGCCGCTGAACTGGGTGAAGTCGAAGCCCCACAGGGCGCCGTCGACGGTGGAGACGTGGACGGTGCGGGTGCCGGGCAGCTTCTGCTCCACGGCACCGCCCATCACCATGTCCTCACCGACGATGCCCCACGGGCTGACCGAGCCGGTCTTGCCGGGAGCGGAGCCGCCGAGGCTGTTCTTGACCGTGGCGAACTCGCCGGCCTTGAAGTGCCGGACCTTGCCGCCCTGGATCTTCTTGACCTGGGCGCTGGTGGCGACGTCGTACTCCTCGCCCGCGCCCTTGGTGAACTGGCCGCTCCAGGTCTGGAACAGACCGCTCGCGACCTCGCCGCCCAGCGGGGCCATCCGGATCTTGTCGAAGGTGTCGAAGCCGACCCCGAACCCGATGCCCGCCGGGTCGTACATGTAGTCGATCGTCGCGAAGCCCGGCTTCGCCTGCGCGTCCGGCACGGTGATGTCGGCCGCCTTGGTGGTGCGGGCGTCGACGGTGACCGTGAGGTCATGGGTGACGCTCAGCTTGGGCTGGACCAGCCAGTCGAGACCCCCGTCGAAGGTGGTGAGGTCCTTCGCGATCCAGGCGTCGAGCAGGTACGTGCCCTTCGGCACCCGGATCGTGGTGGTCCCGGAGTCGGCCGGCACCGCGTAGGCGCGGCCGTCGCCGAGTCCTGAGTAGCCCACCAGGGCGGTGTCGTGGACACCGGTCGGATTGCCGTCGCGCCCGATGTGCTTGACGGTGACGCTGTACGACTGCACCTCACGCTGCACCGCGGCCGCCGTACGGACGCTCTGGCCGTCGCCGGTCGCCGTGACGTACGCCGAGTAGGCGCCGTCCAGGGTGCCGCCCAGCTTGGTGTTCACGGTGACGTCGACGGCGGCCGTGCCGCCCGCCGGGACGGTCACCTTGGTCGCGCCCAGCTTGAAGAAGCCGGCCGGGGCCGCCGCGCCCTTGGGGTCGGTGCCGCTCGCCGCGAGGCTGAGGGTGACGTCCTTGGTGCCGAGGTTGCGGTAGGTGAGCTGCTTGGTGACCGGGGTGTCGTCGGTGTGCGGCCACTGCTGCACGCCGAAGTTGACCGACACCGGCTCGGCGACCACGGTCTGCTTGATGGCCTTGTCGACCGCGATACGGCCCGAACCCTGCTCGAACGGCGTGTACTTGCCGCCCTTGGCGGAGCCGGTCAGTGCGGCCTTCAGCTGCTGGTAGCCCCAGTCGGGGTGCTCCTGCTTCAGGATCGCGGCGGCGCCGGCGACATGCGGGGTCGCCATCGACGTACCCGAGATGGTCAGGTAGCCGGGCGGGTTCTCGCCGACCTCCTGGTCGATGAGACTCCCCTTGGCCGCCGCCGCGGTGATGTCGACGCCGGGCGCGGTGACGTCCGGCTTGATGGTGCCCTCGGCGCTGGGGCCGGTGGAGGAGAAGTCGGCGAGCTTGTCGTTGCCGTCGACGGCGCCGACGGTGAGCGCGGCCTCCGCGCTGCCCGGCGAACCGATGGATTCGGGGCCCTCGTTGCCCGCGGCGATCGCGAACAGGACGCCCTTCTCGTTGGAGAGCTTGTTCACCTCGGCTTCGAGCGGGTCGATCTCCGGGGTGTCGTAGCCGCCCAGGCTGAGGTTGACGACATCGGCGCCCTCGGCCGCCGCCCACTCCATGCCGGCCAGGATGCCGGAGTCGTCACCGGAGCCGGAGTCGTCCAGGACCTTGCCGTTGAGGATCTTCGCACCGGGCGCGACACCGGTGTACTTGCCGTGCGACTTGGCGCCGGTGCCCGCCGCGATGGAGGCGACGTGCGTGCCGTGACCGAAGTGGTCCGAGGCGTCGGCCGCCGTGGTGAAGTTCTTGGACTCGATCACCTGGTCCTTGAGGTCCGGGTGGGTCGCGTCGACACCGGTGTCCAGGACGGCGATCTTGACGCCCTTGCCGTTGTAGCCGGCCGCCCACGCCTTGGGGGCGCCGATCTGCGGCACGGACTTGTCGAGGCTGGCCTTGCGGACGCCGTCGAGCCAGACGTGCGCGATGCCGGCGGCGGCCTTGTCCCCGTTGGTGACCGCGTCCCACAGTTCCGGCGTGTCCTTGACCGGGGTCTGCACGGCGTCGGCGTTGAGCGTCTTGAGGCTGTGCCGCAGGGTGCCCGCGTCGCGGACGTCCGCCTTGGCGGCGCCGGCGGCGCCCTGGTACCCGACGATGACCTTCACGCCGTTCTTCTGCGCCTTGCGGGTCGCGGCCTTGTTCAGCTCGGTGACGTCGAACAGCCGTTGGTCCACCTTGCCGGAGGAGACCAGCCGGACGGCGTCACCGGGGACGACGAGGGTGTGCCCGTCGACCTTGCGGATCTGGAAGGGTATGTGCTCGCGTCCCTCGGCCCGCTCCAGGCCGACGACCCGGCCCTTGGCGTCGAGTGCGACCCGGTCACCGGTGATCAGGGTGACGTGGTTTCTGCCGGCGAACGACGAGGCGGCCGCGGCGGTGCGCTGCTCCGGCTTCGCCGACGCCGGGCTGGTCATGCCTGCGGCGAGGGCGACGGCTGCTGCCGTGGCCACCGTGGCCGCGGCAGCTCTTTTCACTTGTCTGCGCAAGACTCCCCCTGGGAGACGGTGTACCGGGCGAATTCCCCATTCACCCGGCCGGGGGCAGTCCCGTACGCATATACGTCAACCCCCCGGAACACGGAGTATGCCGGGGGGCGATCAGTGGGCTCAATAGATGAGAGACCGGTAAGAGATGTACAGGAGAACTGTTACGCGCCGGGGCAGACACTGTTACCCAACTGCGCGGTTGTGCGCGGGAGTTCGATGCTAGGTGCCGTCAGCCCGTGACGCACCTCACGCGCCCGCGTTCTCCTTGACGGTGATCTTTCCCTTGCGGATGGTCGCCAGCCGCGGGGCCTTCTTCGCGATCGCGGAGTCGTGGGTGACCATGATGAAGGTCAGCCCGTGCTCCTTCCACATGCGCTCCAGTACGTCCATGATCTCGTCACGCATGCCCTCGTCGAGGTTGCCGGTGGGCTCGTCGGCGAGCAGCACCTTGGGCTGCTTGACGAGGGCCCGGGCGATGGCGACGCGCTGCTGCTGGCCGCCGGACATCTCGCCGGGGAGGTGGCCGAGGCGCTCGCCGAGACCGACGGAGGTCAGTGCCTCGGCGGCACGCTCCCGGCGGTCCTTGGCCTTGACGCCGAGCGGGACGAGGGCGGTCTCGACGTTCTCCTGGGCGGTGAGCGTCGGGATCAGGTTGAAGGACTGGAAGACGAAACCGATGTTCTCGCTGCGGACCCGGGTCAGCTTGGTCTCGGAGAGCTTGGCCAGGTCGGTGCCGTCCAGGACGATTTCGCCGGAGGTCGGCCGGTCCAGGCCGCCGAGCATCTGCAGGAGGGTGGACTTGCCGCCGCCGGTGGGGCCCTGGATGACCAGGCGGTCGCCGTCGGAGATGGTGAGGTCGATGCCGTCGAGGGCGCGGACGGTGTCCTTGCCTCGGGAGTAGAGCTTGGTGACGTTTCTGAGTTCGTACATGGTGACTCCTGGAGGGTTTGGAGTGGGGCGGCTTCGTCATTGGCTGCGGGTGGGTGGGGGCTGGTCGCGCAGGTCCCCGCGCCCCTTACGGGGCGCTGCGGTTGCGGGCGCCTTGTCAGCTCACCCAGCTGCGGGCAGTCGTGCCGCTGGGGCGATGGGGGTCCCCCCGCTCGAGCGAAGCCGAGAGTGGGGGAGGGTGGGCGCGGCGGCACCCTGCCGGCGCCGGTAAGCGACACCCCCCGCCCCAGCCACAACCGGCGCCGGCTACTCCACGCGCCGCAGCGCATCCGCAGGCCGCAGCCTCGACGCGCGCCAGCCGCCGAACGCACCCGCGATCAGGCCGCCGGCCACCGCCAGCCCCACCGCGACCGCGATCGTCGTCACGCTGACCGGTGCCGTCAGGGCGACCTCCAGCGTCTTGGCGGCCTGCCGGCCGCCGCCGAAGCCACCGCCACCGCCGCCGCCGAAGCCGCCTCCGCCGCCGGGACCGCCGGCGGCGTTGCCGCCGCCACCGCCACCGCTGCCGAGGGAAGCGTCCAGGGTCGGGCTGATCTCGGTGACGACGTACGCGCCCGCGAGACCGAGCGCGATACCGAGCGCGCCGCCGACCAGGCCGTTGACCATGGCCTCGCCGATGACCTGCCCGGTGACCCGGCGGGACTTCCAGCCCAGCGCCTTCAGCGTGCCGAACTCGCGGACCCGGCGGGAGACCGCCGAGGAGGTCAGCAGTCCGGCGACCAGGAACGCGGCCACGAGCACCGCGATGGACAGCCACTTGCCGACGTTGGTGGCGAGCGAGGACGCCGTGGAGAGGGAGCCGGAGACGGTGTCCGCGAGGTCGGCGGAGGTGGTGACCGTCGTACCCGAGACGTTCTTCTGGATGGTCGACTTGACGGCCGAGATCTGCTTGGAGTCGGTCGCCTGGACGTAGATCGTGGTGACCTTGTTCTTCTCGTCTGCCAGCGTCTGCGCCTGCTTCAGCGGCATGTACAGGTTGGCCGCCGCGTCACCGCTGTCGGCCGTCGCGATGCCGATGATCGTGTACTTGACCTTGTTGATGGTGACGGTCGAACCGACCTTGTACTTCTTCTCCTTGGCGTACGCCGAGTCGGCGACCAGCACCTTGGCGTTGGTCTCGGTGGTCTTGAAGGTACGGCCGCTGGTGATCTTCGACGAGGTCAGCGGGCCGATCCCGGTCTGGGTGACGTCGGTGCCGTAGACGGTGTACGAGTTGACGTCGAAGTTGGCGCCGCCGCCCTGGACTTCACCCTGCGGCGCGCCGGTGCCACCACCGCCGCGGCTGCCGCCGGTGCCGCCGGAGCCCTGGTTCTGCTGGAACTGACCCCGGGTGAACTGGCCGCTGATCTTGACCACGTTGAGGTTCAGCCCGCCGACCGCGGTCGCGACGCCCTTCTGGTCGCCGACCTTGGTGACGGTGGAGGAGGCGAGGGTGGTGAAACCCTGCACCATGACGCGGTCACTGCTCTGCGTGCTCGACGAACCGTTGTTCTGCGCGTCGAAGTTGAAGCGGGGCCGCTGGGAGGCGCTCGTGGACGCCGACGCGGCCTTGGTGACGGTCATGTCCGTACCCAGGCCGTAGAGCGACTGGAGGACCTTGTCCTGCGCCTTCCCCATGCCGTTGGACACGGAGTTGACCACGATGACCAGTGCGATGCCCAGCGCGAGGCCGGAGGCGACGACGAGAGCCGCCTTTCTGCGGCGGCGCAGTTCGCGCCTCAGGTAGGTGAAGAACATGACCGCAAGGTAGGGACACACCGTGATGGCTCGATAAGGCCGAAATAAGAGAAGCATGAGAAGGCTGTGGCGGCCCCCAGAAATGCCGATGCCGCCCCGGGGGGCGGCATCGGCGAGCTGTGTGGCGACTGTGCGTCAGACGGCCGAACCGGCCTTCCAGTCGGCCCAGTTCAGGTTCCAGCCGTTGAGGCCGTTGTCGGGGGCCACGGTCTTGTCGCCGGTGTTGGAGATGACCACCACGTCACCGACGATGGAGTGGCTGTACATCCAGTAGGCGGGCGTGCTGGTGTCGTTGGCGCCCTTGGTGTCGGACAGGCCGACACAGCCGTGGCTGGTGTTCACGGCACCGAAGATGGACTTGGCGCCCCAGTAGTTGCCGTGCAGGAAGGTGCCGGAGCTGGTGAGGCGGATGGCGTGCGGTACGTCCTTGATGTCGTACTCGCCCTTGCCGTCGCTGTCGGTGAAGCCCACGGTCGCGCCGTTCATGCGCGTCTCCTTGAACTTCTCGGACATCACCATGATGCCGTTGTACGTCTTGTTCTCGGGCGAACCAGCCGAGATCGGGATGGTCTTGACGGTCTTCCCGTCCTGGGTGATCTTCATCTCCTTGGTCTTGGCGTCGACGTAGGAGACCTGGTTGCGGCCGATGTGGAAGGTGACCGTCTTCTGCTGGACGCCGTAGACACCGGAGGCGCCCTGCACACCGTCGAGTGCCAGCTTCAGCGTGACGGTGGAGTTCTCCTTCCAGTAGTCCTCGGGACGGCAGTCCATGCGCTGGGTGGAGAACCAGTGGCAGGCGACCTCCTGGCCGCTGCTGGAGGTGACCGTGATGCCCTTCTGGACGGCGGCCTTGTCGGTGATCTGCTTGTCGAAGTTGATCGACACGGGCATGCCGACGCCGACGGTCGAGCCGTCCTCCGGCGTGAAGGTACCTATGAAGCTGTTGGCCGGGGAGACCGTGGTGAAGGACGCGTTCTCGTGGGCGACCAGGCCGGCGGAGTCCTTGGCCTCGGCGGCGACCTTGTAGGTGGTGGAGCGCTCCAGCTGGGCGGAGGGCTTCCAGGTCGTCTTGTCGGCGGACAGGGCGCCGGTGACCGCGGTGCCGTCGGCGGTGGTCATGGTCACGCGGGTGAGCGTGCCCTTGCTGACGGTGACGGCGGCGGAGTTGTTGATGGAGGCGTTGCTGGAGCCGTCCTTGGGCGTGATCGTGATGTCGGCCTGGGACGACTTCTTCGCCGCCGCCTGGTCCGACTGGGCCTGCGAGCTCTCACCGCTGCCGGACGCCTTGTCGTCGCTTCCGGAACACGCCGTGAGCACCAGCACACCGCCGAGCAGTGCGGACGCGGCCACCAGGCCCTTGCGCCGCTTACTGTCCGTCATCACACGCTTCTCCATCGTTGCCGAATCCGCGAACACACCGAGAGTCCCCGTCAAGAACGTTCAACGCTACGGCCGCCGCGTCCCGTTCCACATTCCAGAGAGGTGTGGGGCACACCACGTCCACCGAGGCGGCCGGTGCGGCAGGGGTCGGTCCGTGCGCTGTCCGAGACGACGAAACCCCGGACGGCGGTTGCCGTCCGGGGTCACTGGTTCCCCGGATCGTTCAGCCGATGTCGTCCTCTTCCTCGTCGCCCTCGCCATCATCTTCGTCGAGATCCCAGTCCGGCGAATCCGGATCGTAGGAAACGTGCTCGCTGGACCAGGAGGCCTGCTGGAGTTCGACCCCGGGCACCTCGCTGACCAGGTCGAACGGGTCGACCAGGTAGGCGAGGGCCTCGGCGGTGTCTTCCGTCACAGCGGCCTCGGCGTGCACACGCTCCTCGCCGGGCAGCTCGGGATCCTCCGCGATCCGCCGCAGCGCGGCCTTGGTGACCTCGCCGGCGTCCTCGACTTCGAGGACCAGCTCCACCCGAAGCCGTACAAAACGTGATGTCTCTGGAGTGCTCATGCCCGGAGCGTACGACCGAAACCTCCCGTGACTTTCCCGTGACCCGCGATTTTCACTAACATCGCCCCACACGGCCAATTCGCCAGCGTCACAAGGGGATCGATATTCCGTGTCATCCGTTCGCCGCCCGTTGCTGACCGCCACCGCCGCAGGCACGCTCCTGTGTGCGCTGTGGTTCGTCCCGTCCGCCAACGCGTCGCAGGACACCCCGGCGAGAACCGGCACGTCGGAGAGCACGACGACGCAGGTCACCCAGCAGGCCAAGGCGCTGTCCGAGGCCACCTCCGAGGCGGCCGGGGACGCCGGTCAACTCGCCGACACCGGAAGCCCGGACACCACGCCGTACGTCATCGGCGGCACCCTCTTCCTCGCCGTCGGCGCCGGGTTCGTGGTGTATTCGGTACGCCGCGAACGGCTGGAATTTTAAACGGCTTGACCGATCCTTGACCGAGGACTCACAGTCCTCTCATGAAGAGATCATCGGGCGTGCGGATATGCACCCTCGCCGCCGGCGGCGCACTGTCCCTCGCCCTCATCACGGGCTGCTCCGACGGGAGTTCGAAGGACTCGGCCGCCACCGCGGACTCCGCCTCCACGGACTCCGCCTCCGCCGTCAAGGCGTTGAGCACCGCGGAGTTGAAGCAGCGGATCCTCGCGCAGGGCGAGGTGGACGGTTACAAGGTCAACGCGATCGGCGCGGCCGCGCCGACCCGCGGCAAGATCAAGGCGAGCGACGAGAAGTGCCGCCCGCTGGCCTACGTCCTCACCGGCCTCGCACCGGCCGACGCGGCCACGGAGATCGGCCGCACGGTCCGCGAGGACAAGAAGGACCCGACCGACGACGCGACCTCCCTCGACGACTTGGCCGACGGAAAGTTCGAGGACGCGCTCAAGGACTCGCTGAACCTGGACGTCACGTCCCTCGACCTGTCGTCGTACGACGGGAACGGCGCACAGCAGGCGCTGAAGGCCCTCTCCGCGGCGGTCAAGGACTGCGCGACCGGCTTCACGGGCGGCGCGGCCGGCGACGAGCAGAAGGTCACGAAGGTCACCGCGACCAAGCCCTCGGGCACCGGCGACGAGTCGGTGGCGTTCACCGCGGTCACGGAGATGGACGGCGACAAGGGCCCCCTGCACGCGGAGGTGGTACGCCACGGCAACACGCTCGCGACGTACTACACGATGAACATCGGCGCGATGATGTCCGGAAAGACGTACACGGTACCGACCCCGGTGATCAAGGCCCAGTCGGCGAAGTTGAAGTAACGCGCAACTCCCCGCGCACTTTTGACGGCGCGGGGAACTCCGCTTTTTGGGGGCGCGGGGAACTGCGCGACCAGCCCCCACACACCCGCACCCGACGACGCGGGAGACTCCCCATCTTGGGGGCGCGGGGAACTCCGCTTCTTGGGGGCGCGGGGAACTGCGCGACCAGCCCCCACACACCCGCACCCGGC
>NZ_JBFBBR010000003.1:155654-729116 GCF_040682795.1 Streptomyces sp. NPDC051105
GCGATACGGGAGACTCCCCATCTTGGGGGCGCGGGGAACTCCGCTTCTTGGGGGCGCGGGGAACTGCGCGACCAGCCCCCACACACCCGCACCCGGCGATACGGGAGACTCCCCATCTTGGGGGCGCGGGGAACTCCGCTTCTTGGGGGCGCGGGGAACTGCGCGACCAGCCCCCACACACCCGCACCCGACGACGCGGCCGAGCCCTACCGCAGCGCCCCGGTCACCTTCTCGACGGCCTCCACGAGCGCTCCGCTCCGCACGAACTCCTCCGCCGCCGCGAGGTCGGGTGCCAGGTACCGGTCGGGGCCGACCCCCTGCACGCCCGCGGAGCGCGCCGCCTCGATCACCGCCAGCGAGGCCGGCGCCGCCGTCAAGCCCTCCCGCAGCTCGATCGCCCGGGTCGCCGCATACAGCTCGACGGCGATGATCCGCGCCAGATTGCCCACGGCCGTCCGCAGCTTGCGCGCCGCAGACCATCCCATGGACACGTGGTCCTCCTGCATCGCCGAGGAGGGGATGGAGTCGGCCGACGCCGGGACGGCGAGCCGCTTCAGCTCGCTCACCAGCGCCGCCTGCGTGTACTGGGCGATCATCAGGCCCGAGTCGACGCCCGCGTCGTCCGCCAGGAACGGCGGCAGCCCGTGGCTGCGGTTCTTGTCCAGCAGCCGGTCGGTCCGCCGCTCGGCGATGGACCCGAGGTCGGCCACGGCGATGGCGAGGAAGTCGAGGACGTAGGCGACCGGCGCGCCATGGAAGTTGCCGTTGGACTCGACCCGGCCTCCCCCAGAGCCAAAAGCCTGGGAGGTGCCCCCAGGCAGGACCACGGGGTTGTCCACGGCCGAGGCCAGCTCCCGCTCGGCGACGAGACGCGCGTGCGCGAGGGTGTCCCGCCCGGCCCCGGCGACCTGCGGAGCACACCGCACCGAGTACGCGTCCTGGACGCGCGGCGCGTCGTCCTGATGGTGCCCGGTGAGCTGGGAGCCCTCGAGCACGGCGAGCATGTTGGCGGCGCTGTCGCCCTGCCCGGGGTGCGGGCGGATCGCGTGCAGCTCGGGCGCGAGCACCTTGTCCGTGCCGAGGAGCGCCTCCAAGCTCAACGCGGCCGTGACATCGGCGGACTTGTAGAGCATGTCCAGGTCGGCGAGGGCCATGACCAGCATGCCGAGCATGCCGTCGGTGCCGTTGAGGAGGGCGAGCCCCTCCTTCTCGCGGAGTTCGACGGGCGCGATCCCGTGCTCGGCGAGCAGCTCACCGGCGGGTCGGACGACGCCGTCCGGGCCCTCCGCGTCCCCCTCGCCCATCAGCGTGAGCGCGCAGTGGGACAGCGGGGCCAGGTCGCCGGAGCAGCCGAGGGAGCCGTACTCGTGGACGACCGGGGTGATCCCGGCGTTCAGCACGTCGGCCATGGTCTGGGCGACCTCCGGACGCACACCGGTGTGTCCGGAGCAGACGGTCTTCAGCCGCAGGAACATCAGGGCCCGTACGACCTCGCGCTCCACCCGCGGCCCCATGCCGGCCGCGTGCGAGCGCACGATGTTGCGCTGCAACTGGGCCCGCAGCTCCGGGCTGATGTGCCGGGTCGCGAGGGCTCCGAAGCCGGTGCTGACGCCGTAGACCGGCTCCGGTTTGGCCGCCAGCGCGTCCACGATCTCCCGGGCCGCCGCGAGCGCCGCGACCGCCTCCGCCGACAGTTCGACGCGGGCGCCGCCGCGCGCCACGGCGAGGACGTCGGACGCGGTGACCCCGGACGTCCCCACCACCACAGTGTGCATATCCATATTCAGGAGCGTACGCAGTGAATGCGGCTGCTGTCACCAGTGGGGTACGGAGTTGCCCCTTACTTGTACGTCACAACCGGTACGCCACAACCGGTACGCCACAACCGGTACGTCGCAGCCGTACGGGTCACGACCGCCGGCCCCGGAAGCTGCGCCGCTCGGTCCGTTCCGGCGGGGGCGCGTCGGCCAGTCGTACGACGGGGTCGTCCGGCCCCTCCCGCCCGGCCACCACCGGCCGATCCGCGCGCAGCGCCTTGGCACGGTACTGCGCGGCGTCGGCGAGCCGGAACAGGCGGCGGGCCGAGCGCACCGGCCCGATCGGGTCCGCGGTCGAGGCCACCCCGCACGCCACCCCCTCCCCCAGCTCCAACTCCCCGGCCCGTCGGCAGAGTTCCTCGGCGGCCTTGACCACGTCGTCGGCCGGCGGCCCGACCGCGAGCAGACAGAACTCGTCCCCGCCGAGCCGCGCCGCGAGTGCGCCCGGGAGCATCGCCCCGCACAGGGAGAGGACCGAGCCGAAACGTTCGAGGAGACGATCGCCGACGGCGTGCCCCTGGGTGTCGTTGACCCGCTTGAGCCCGTTGAGGTCACAGACGACGAGACTGACCACGGCGTCGTCCGCGCGGTGCCGGTCGATCGCCTCGTCGAGGCGTACGTCGACGGCACGGCGGTTGGCGAGCCCGGTGAGCGCGTCGGTGTACGCGAGCCGGCGGGCCTCCTCGAGCCGCTCGGTCTGGGCGATCCCGGCGGCGACGACGGAGGCCAGGACGGTGGCGAAGTCGGCGTCGCCGCGGCCGAAGACGGGGGCGTGGACGGCCCGGGCGACGTACAGCTCGCCCCAGGCCCTGCCGTGCAGCAGGATCGGTGCGACCAGGCAGCAGCCGCGGCCCCTGCGGCGCAGGGCGTCGACCCGCCGGTGCGAGTAGCCGGGGCGGCCGGCGGCGGGACCCTCCGCCGTCTCCACCCAGGCGTTGGGGCCGCCGCCGCCCGCCCAGCGCTCATGCAGGAACTCGGTGATCTCCGGGAACTGGTGCACGGGGTAGGCCTCGGCCTCCGGGAACTCCTCCTCGTCCGGGGCGCGCTCCCCGACGTTCACGAGGACCCGCAGCCGGCCGAGGTCGCGCTCCCAGACGGAGATCGCGGCGAAGCTGCCGTCCAGGGCGCGGCAGGCGCCGACCGCTGCGGCGTGCCAGCACTCGCGTGGGGTGTGAGCCGCGGCCATGCCCTGAGCCAGCGCCACGACGGCGGCGAGCCGGTTGTCCTCAGCCATTACTCCAGGTTAGGGAGGATTTGGTTGATTCGGGACATGGGTGCGGCGAACAGGTGTTGCGACGACCTGTTCCGTCACGGACCGCGGCCCGGTGGGGGCTGATCGCGCCCACGCGTCGGCAGCCGCACCTCACATACAGCCCCGCGCCCCTGACAGGGCGCCGCCCTCGCGCCGGTGAGCGAAACCCCCGCCTCCGGCCCACCCGGACCTCACTCCCCCGGCCACTCCGGCTTCCGCTTCTCGTTGAACGCCGCCACCCCCTCCGCGCGGTCCCCCGAGAAGGCCACCGTCCGCCATGCCGCGTCCTCGACCTCCAGCCCCGCCCGCAGGTCCAGCCCGTGCCCGAGTCGCAGCGCCCGCTTCGCCGCCCGCAGCCCCACCGGCGAGTTCCCCGCCATCCGCTCCGCCAGCGCCAGCGCCGCGTCCCGGTCCTGTCCCGCCTCCACCAGCTGGTCGACGAGGCCCAGCTCATGCGCCTCCGCCGCCTCCACCCGGCGCGCCGTGAAGATCAGCTCGGCCGCGCGGGCCGCCCCGACCCGGCGGGGCAGCAGCTGCGTACCGCCGCCACCCGGGATGACCCCCACCGACACCTCCGGCAACCCCACCACGGCCGTGCTGTCGGCCACGATCACATCGCAGGACAGCGCCAGCTCGAAGCCTCCGCCGAGCGCGTAGCCGTGCACGGCCGCGATCGTCGGCATCGGCAGCTCCAGTACGCCGGTGTACGCCCCGCGCGACAGCGGCCGCGCCCGGACCAGCTCCGCGTCGGTCATGGAGTTGCGCTCCTTGAGGTCGGCGCCGACACAGAACGCCCGTTCGTGCGAGGAGGTCAGCACGACCACCCTGGCGTCCCGGTCGGCGCTCAGCGCGGCGCACGCGGCCACGATCGAACGCGCCATCTCCGCCGATACCGCGTTCATGGCCTTGGGCCGGTCCAGTACCAGCTCCGCGACCTGGCCGTGCCGCCGTACCAGCACGAACTCCCCGAACCGCTCCTCGCTCACGACACGCCCTCCGGTTAACGTGGGTTAACTTCCTGGACCCGATCATCGCAGCCGAGTCGTGAACGGGAAAGGGCAGACGTCCGGTTCCCACGCCGACGCCCGGCAACCCGTTCGAGTGACATCCCGCCCAAGTCCCACCGCACCACCCAGGGGAGCGCATAACGTGCGCTCGCCACGGCGCATCGGGGGCGCGAGCGCATCGGGGAGGGATCGTGATGACCGAGACGTCGACGCAGCCGAAGCGAGACACCGACCTCACGGCAGCGGAGCCGGCACAGCCGACCCAGCCGACGTCGGGCACGCGCCCCGCGCAGCCGACGGCGCGGACCGGCCCGGCGCCCACGGCGCGGCCCCCCACGGACGCCACCCCGGCCGGCCCACGCCGCTTCACCTCCCGCCCCCGGGGCCGGCATCGCCGCTCCCGCCCCCGCGGGGTCCTCCTCGTCGCAGGAGGTATCGCGCTGGCCGCGGGGGCCCTGAGCCTCGTCCGAGTGAGCGTCGATCCGGGCGCCGGCGGCCCCGGCGCCGCCGAGGCCGAACCGCGGCTTGACCCGGGCACCGGGACGGACCGGTCGACCCCCGCCGCCGCCACGGTCGCCACCGCCACAGCCATCCCCCGGGTGAGCCCTTCGTCGACCTCGGCGATGGGCGGGGTGAGCACGACACCGACGACGGCCTCCACCCTCGTACCCCTGCCGGCCACGCCCCCGTCCACCGCACGGGCCACCCCGGGTACGACCACCATCCCCGAGTCCCCCGACACACCGGCACCCTCGACCACCCCACGGCCGACCCCGGCACCACCCCGGACCACACCCCCCGCCACACCCCAGCCCTCCACCCCCGCCCGCCCCGGTCTCTGCGTCCCGGTCATCGGCGTGTGCGTCGACCTACCGGGGACGCGCGCCGGCTAGTGCTGTGACCGGAGAGGTTTGCCGGGAAGCTCGCGGCGTCCGGTGCGGTGCATCGGTGCGGTGCATCGCAAGGCGGAGCATCACCCGCGTACGGGATGTACCCGGGTGGTGCGACAACGCGGCGAGGTGCGGTGCCGGGCGTCGCGAGCCGGTGAACCTTTCCGGTGGCAGCACTAGCCTCCTGGGGGGGCGGCTCACCTACCCGGCTACGCGGAGGTCACGGGGCGGTCGGCGGAGCCTCCCGGCGCGTGAGCAGCCACGGCTCCACCACGCCCAGGCCACGGACCGGGCGCTGCCACATCGGCTGGAGGGCGAATCGGTACGTCGGGGGTTCCTCGCCCTCCTTCTCGGCGGTGGCCGCGGCCTCGGCGGCCTCCGCCTCCGAGGCGGGGGCCTCGCCGGAGCGGATCAGTTCCTCGGCGAACGCCGAGTCGACGAGCACGGCGTCCCGGGGGGCTATGGAGGTCAGCCGGGAGGCCAGGTTCACGGTCGTACCGAAGACATCGCCCATTCGGGTGGTCACCGTGCCGAAGGCCATGCCGACCCGCAGCTCCGGCATCGTCTCGTCGTGCGCCATGGTCTCGACCAGGCGCAGGGCGATGTCGGCGGCCGTGCCGGCGTCGTCCGCGGCGTACAGGACCTCGTCGCCGAGGGTCTTGATGAGACGGCCGCCGCGAGCCGCGACCAGGTCGGCGGCGGTGGTCTCGAAGGCCTCGACCAGCTCGCCGAGCTCCTCCTCCTCCATCCGGCGGGTCAGCCGGGTGAACCCGACGAGGTCGGCGAAGCCGACGGCCAGCCGCCGGTCGACCATCTCCTCGTCGTCGGCCGACTGCACGACCCGGCCGGCCGAGGCGGCGAGCTGGCGGCGCCAGACGTAGACCAGGAACTCCTCCAGCTCGGGCAGGAGCAGCTCGACGATCGGGTACGTGACCTCGGTGCGGGTCATGCCCGGCTCGGGAGGCTCGGTCAGGCCCTCCAGGAAGGAATCCATCTGCCACTCGGCCAGACGGGCGGTGGTCTGCCCGGTCGACCGGGCCACCTGCACGGCCATGGCCTCGCTGAGCAGGCCCGCCTCGACGAGACCGGCGAGCCGGCGCAGAGCCAGCACGTCGGCCTCGGTGAGCGCCTTGGCCTGCCCGATGTCCGCGAAGCCCATGGCCCGCCAGAACCTCGACGCCAGTTCCATGGAGACGCCGGCGCTGCGGGCCGCCTGGAACGGGGTGTAGCGGCGCTCGGCACCGAGGATCAGGCCTTCGAGGCGCAGAGCGAGCGGGTCCTCGCCGGAGTCGGCGGCGTCCGCGCCCTCGCCGGAGCCCGTGTCGTCGACGGTCACGCCTGCTGCCCTTCCGATCTGCCGCGGTCGCATACTGACCGGCCTCAACTCTACGGCAGCTGTGCGGTAGCTCACTTCGTGAGGTGGGCCGATGCCGGGGGTACCCCCGGCACGCGTTCCCTGGGGGCTACCGCCCCCAGACCCCCGCGCCAGGGGACGAACTGCCCGGATCCCACCGGCCGGCCGGCGGGGGCCGATCGCGCCCACGCGGCGGTAGCCGCACATCGACTACAGCCCCGCGCCCCTTACGGGCCCGTCGTGGCTGCGGGCAGTCATGCCTCCCCCAGAGCCCGGCCTCGACGCGCTCGCGGACCACGGCATCGAGGCGCACGGCCGCAGCGAAAGGCCCGGGGGACCGCCAGGCGGCACGGCTGGGCGCCGGGGGTACGCCCTTCTGGGGGAGGCACCCTGCAAGCACCGGTAAGCGACACCCCGCCCTCACGCCGGTCGCAGATGCACAATGTCGCCCGCCCCCACCGGCTCCTGCACCCCCGCCTCCGTGGCGATCACCAGTCTCCCGTCCCCGTCCACGGCCACCGCCTCCCCCACCAGCGACCGGTCCCCCGGCAGCTCGGCCCGGACCGTGCGGCCCAACGTCGCGCACCCCGCCGCATACGCCTCCTGGAGCCCGCTGCGCGCCGGGTCGCCCTCCGCCGCGCGCCAGCGCCCGTACCAGTCCTCCAGCGACCGCAGCACCGCCCGCAGCAGTGGCTCCCGGTCCGTGGTCACCGCGCCGGCCAGCGCCAGCGACCCCGCCTGCGGTACCGGCAGCTCCTCCGCACGGAGCGTGACATTGATGCCGACGCCGACCACGACACCGTCCTCGCCGGCCCGCTCCGCCAGAATGCCGCCGGCCTTGCGCTCCTCGTCACCGACGGTGAGCAGCAGGTCGTTCGGCCACTTCAGGGCCGTGTCGACACCGGCCGCCCGCGCCAGCCCCGTCGCCACCGCCACCCCGGTCAGCAGCGGCAGCCAGCCCCAGCGGGCCACCGGCACCTCGGCCGGCTTCAGCAGCACCGAGAAGAACAGGCCGGAGCGGGCCGGCGCCATCCACTGGCGGTCCAGGCGGCCCCGCCCGGAGGTCTGTTCCTCGGCGACGAGCACGGCGCCCTCGTCCGCGTCCCCCGCGAGGGCCCGCGCCACCAGGTCCGAATTGGTGGAGCCGGTGCGCTGCACGACCTCGATGTCGCAGTAGAGGCCCCCGTGGCCGCCGTCCCGCACCAGAGCCCTGCGCAGCCCCGCCGCCCCGAGCGGTGGACGGTCCAGGTCGGACCAGCGATTGTTGTTCTCGTCTGCTGCATCTCGCGGCGTCATGCAAGCCACCCTAGATGTGGTGTACGCCGCACTGCCGTTTGGTAGGTGCCCCACTACGCTACGGATGAGTAACCGTCCCCCCTTTTGAGCAGGCAGGGAGCCGCATCCCGATGTCCGAGCCGGAAGAGATCGACATTCACACGACCGCGGGGAAGCTCGCGGATCTCCAGCGCCGTGTCCACGAAGCGACACACGCCGGTTCGGAGCGCGCCGTCGAAAAGCAGCACGCCAAGGGCAAACTGACAGCCCGTGAGCGGATCGAGCTGCTCCTCGACGAGGGCTCCTTCGTCGAACTGGACGAGTTCACCCGCCACCGCTCCACCGACTTCGGCCTGGAGAAGAACCGCCCGTACGGCGACGGCGTCGTCACCGGGTACGGCACGGTGGACGGCCGCCCGATCGCCGTCTTCTCCCAGGACTTCACCGTCTTCGGCGGCGCCCTCGGCGAGGTCTACGGCCAGAAGATCGTCAAGGTGATGGACTTCGCCCTGAAGACCGGCTGCCCGGTCATCGGCATCAACGACTCCGGCGGCGCGCGGATCCAGGAGGGGGTCGCCTCCCTCGGCGCGTACGGCGAGATCTTCCGCCGCAACACGCACGCGAGCGGCGTGATCCCGCAGATCAGCCTGGTCGTCGGGCCCTGTGCCGGCGGCGCCGTGTACTCCCCGGCCATCACCGACTTCACGGTCATGGTCGACCAGACGTCCCACATGTTCATCACCGGCCCGGACGTCATCAAGACGGTCACCGGCGAGGACGTCGGCTTCGAGGAGCTGGGCGGCGCCCGCACCCACAACTCGGTCTCCGGCGTGGCCCATCACATGGCCGGCGACGAGAAGGACGCCGTCGAGTACATCAAGCAGCTGCTGTCGTACCTGCCGTCCAACAACCTCTCCGAGGCCCCGGTCTTCCCGGAGGAGGCGGACCTCTCCGTCACGGACGAGGACCGCGAGCTGGACACCCTGGTCCCGGACAGCGCGAACCAGCCGTACGACATCCACACGGTGCTCGAACACGTCCTTGACGACGGCGAGTTCTTCGAGACGCAGGCCCTGTTCGCGCCGAACATCGTCACCGGCTTCGGCCGGGTCGAGGGCCACCCGGTCGGCATCGTCGCCAACCAGCCGATGCAGTTCGCCGGCTGCCTGGACATCAAGGCGAGCGAGAAGGCGGCCCGCTTCGTCCGCACCTGCGACGCCTTCAACGTCCCGGTCCTCACCTTCGTCGACGTCCCGGGCTTCCTCCCCGGCGTCGACCAGGAGCACGACGGCATCATCCGCCGCGGCGCCAAGCTGATCTACGCCTACGCCGAGGCGACGGTCCCCCTGATCACCGTCATCACCCGCAAGGCGTTCGGCGGCGCCTACGACGTCATGGGCTCCAAGCACCTGGGTGCCGACCTCAACCTCGCCTGGCCGACCGCCCAGATCGCCGTCATGGGCGCCCAGGGAGCCGTCAACATCCTGCATCGCCGCACCATCGCCGAGGCGGAGGCCGCCGGCGCTGACGTCGAGGCCGTGCGCGCCCGCCTGATCCAGGAGTACGAGGACCACCTCCTCAACCCCTACACGGCCGCCGAACGCGGTTACATCGACGCCGTGATCATGCCGTCGGACACGCGGCGCCACGTCGTACGGGGCCTGCGCCAGCTCCGTACCAAGCGCGAGTCCCTGCCGCCGAAGAAGCACGGCAACATCCCCCTCTAAGGAGCCGCTGTGACGATCAAGGTCATACGGGGCAACCCGACCCCGGAGGAACTGGCCGCCGCGCTGGCGGTGGTCAGGGCGAGGGCGGCGGCGGTGGCAGCCGCCCCGTCCGGCCCCCCGACGGCGAGGGCCGCCTGGTCCGACCCGTCCCGCATCGCCCGGCACCGGCTCCCCCAGCCGAGCCCGACGGCATGGACCCGTACCTACTGGCCGAGCTGAGAAAAACGCCCAAGGGGCGCGGGGAACCGCGCACGGAACAACAACCCGGGGCACCGATCTAAGTACCCCTACTCAGGCGCCCTGGGTCGGCCGAGCCGCACGCTAGTGGGATGCTGTGGTCGGACCCGGAAGACGAGCCGCCGAAGGACCTGCAGGACATGCAGAACACCCTCCGGCGGCTCGGCGTCTTCCTGGCCCTGGTCATGCTCCTGCTGATGATCGTGCTGGGCGTGAGGTGAGCGGCCACCTGTCGGCGCCCACCGATACGCTGGCACCATGCGCAGACTCGTCCTCGCCTCCCAGTCCCCCGCCCGGCTGAACCTCCTGCGCCAGGCGGGTCTCGCCCCCGAGGTGATCGTCAGCGGCGTCGACGAGGACGCCGTCACCGCCCCCACCCCGGCCGAACTGGCCCTCGCCCTCGCGGAGGCCAAGGCTTCCGTCGTCGCCGCCCGCCCCGACGTGCACGGCGCGATCGTGATCGGCTGCGACTCGGTGCTGGACCTCGACGGCCAGGCGCTCGGCAAGCCTGGGGACGCCGAGGAGGCGACCGCCCGCTGGAAGTCGATGCGCGGCCGGGCCGGCACCCTGCAGACCGGGCACTGCGTGTGGGACACGGCGAACAACCGGCACGTGTCGGCGACCGCCTCCACCGTCGTCCGGTTCGGCGAGCCCAGCGACGCGGAGGTCGCCGCGTACGTCGCCTCCGGCGAACCCCTCTACGTGGCGGGCGCGTTCACGCTGGACGGCCGCAGCGCGCCCTTCATCGACGGCATCGACGGCGACCACGGCAACGTGATCGGCATCAGCCTGCCCCTGGTCCGCCGGCTGCTCGCGGAGCTGGGCATCGGCATCACGGAGTTGTGGGCGCCGGCGGGGTGATCGGCCCGGCGGCCGGCGTGTCCTTCCTCGGTTCCGGTTCCGGGTCACCGCCCCCCGGAGCGGAACCGGAATCGTCCGCGTCGGCGTCCGCACCGGCGCCGGCGCCCTCCGTACGGTCGTACGTCATCAACAGCAGCACGACGAGGGCGAGGACGACCACCATGAACAGGAACGCGCTCCAGCCGATCAGGCCCCACGCCACGGCGCCCAGCAGGCCGTGTACGACCGCGACGCTGATCAGCAGGATGCGGCCGAGGCCGGCGGGCGCCCGGTTGCGTATCGCCACCAGCAGGGCCACCAGGGCGCACAGGGCGAAGTAGAGGCCGAAGACCACGGCGCCGATCTTCGCGGTCATCGACATGTTGCCGGGATCGAGCCCGGCCAGGGACATGTCCTGACGGTCGACGACCACTCCCATGAACCAGTTGAGCGCGGCGACGCCGAATGCCTCCGCGAGGAGTACGACCGCCACGACCCACGCCACCGGTCTGCGCACCACCGGCCCCCACCCACTTTCGGTCACGGCCCCACGAGAGCCGCTGTTACTTGAAGTACGTTCAAGACATCGCGAACGCTACTAACGGGTAAACCGGGGGACAAGGGGCCGGGCATCGGCAAAGATTCGTTGGGCCATTCGTAGGGACTCCACAAAGAAACGTTGTGGGGCGCGGCACGCTCTCACAGAGACCTTGAGCACATCGCGGGGCTAGGGTTTTCCGAAGGAGTCCTGCGTACCGTGGTGCGACAAGGGCTTTCGCGGGTCGGGCGAGCCTCGCATCACGCTCCGTGTGGGCAAGCTCACCATTGGGGACGGGTCGAAGTGCCGTGTCGGCCTTCCCTAAACTCGGCTTGTTTCAAGGAGGGAGCCTCAATCGTGCGCAAGGTGCTCATCGCCAACCGTGGCGAAATCGCTGTCCGCGTGGCCCGGGCCTGCCGGGACGCAGGGATCGCGAGCGTGGCCGTCTACGCGGACCCGGACCGGGACGCTCTGCATGTCCGCGCCGCGGATGAGGCGTTCGCCCTGGGCGGTGACACCCCGGCCACCAGTTACCTGGACATCGACAAGGTCCTGAACGCGGCACGCGAGGCGGGGGCCGACGCCGTCCATCCGGGCTACGGCTTCCTCTCCGAGAACGCGGAGTTCGCCCAGGCCGTCCTGGACGCCGGCCTGACCTGGATCGG
Source organism: Streptomyces sp. NPDC051105 (assembly GCF_040682795.1). Classification (NCBI taxonomy): domain Bacteria; kingdom Bacillati; phylum Actinomycetota; class Actinomycetes; order Kitasatosporales; family Streptomycetaceae; genus Streptomyces; species Streptomyces sp. NPDC051105. The sequence goes on from NZ_JBFBBR010000003.1 coordinate 167,257, forward strand.
TCCGCCGCCGCAGGCCATCCGCGACCTCGGAGACAAGGTCGCCGCCCGGCACATCGCCCAGCGGGCCGGCGCCCCGCTGGTCGCCGGTACCCCGGACCCGGTCTCGGGCGCCGACGAGGTCGTGGCGTTCGCCGAGGAACACGGCCTGCCGATCGCCATCAAGGCCGCCTTCGGCGGTGGCGGGCGCGGCCTGAAGGTCGCCCGCACCCTCGAAGAGGTCCCGGAGCTGTACGACTCCGCCGTCCGTGAGGCGGTGGCCGCCTTCGGGCGCGGGGAGTGCTTCGTGGAGCGCTACCTGGACCGGCCGCGGCACGTGGAGACCCAGTGCCTGGCCGACAAGCACGGCAACGTGGTCGTCGTGTCGACCCGTGACTGCTCGCTCCAGCGCCGCCACCAGAAGCTCGTCGAGGAGGCCCCGGCCCCCTTCCTGTCCGACGCGCAGGTCGCCGAGCTGTACCGCGCCTCCAAGGCCATCCTCAAGGAGGCCGCCTACGAGGGCGCCGGCACCTGCGAGTTCCTGGTCGGCCAGGACGGCACGATCTCCTTCCTGGAGGTCAACACCCGTCTCCAGGTCGAGCACCCGGTGACCGAGGAGGTCGCCGGCATCGACCTGGTCCGCGAGATGTTCCGGATCGCCGACGGCGAGGAACTCGGCTACGACGACCCGGAGCTGCGCGGTCATTCGTTCGAGTTCCGGATCAACGGCGAGGACCCGGGCCGTAACTTCCTGCCCGCCCCCGGCTCGGTCACCACCTTCGACGCGCCCTCCGGCCCCGGTGTCCGCCTGGACGCGGGCGTGGAGGCCGGCTCGGTCATCGGCCCGGCGTGGGACTCCCTGCTGGCCAAGCTGATCGTCACCGGCCGGACCCGCAAGGAGGCCCTTCAGCGGGCCGCCCGCGCCCTGGACGAGTTCCAGGTCGAGGGCATGGCCACGGCCATCCCGTTCCACCGCGTCGTCGTCCGTGACCCGGCGTTCGCCCCGGAGCTCACTGGCTCCGCGGACCCCTTCACGGTCCACACCCGGTGGATCGAGACCGAGTTCGTCAACGAGATCAAGCCCTTCGCCGCCCCGGCCGACGCCGAGGCGGAGGAGGACGCCGGCCGTGAGACGGTCGTCGTCGAGGTCGGCGGCAAGCGTCTGGAGGTCTCCCTCCCGGCGTCCCTGGGCATGACCCTGGCCCGCACCGGCCTCGCCGCCGGCGCCAAGCCGAAGCGCCGGGCCGCCAAGAAGTCCGGCCCGGTCGCCTCCGGTGACACCCTCGCCTCGCCGATGCAGGGCACGATCGTCAAGATCGCGGTCGAGGAGGGCCAGGAGGTCAAGGAGGGCGACCTGGTCGTCGTCCTGGAGGCCATGAAGATGGAGCAGCCGCTGAACGCCCACAAGGCGGGCACCATCAAGGGCCTCGCCGCCGAGGTCGGCGCGTCCCTCACCTCCGGCGCCGTGATCTGCGAGATCAAGGACTGACGAGACCCCGAACCGCGTCGCCCGGCGAACGGCACCCGCCCGTTCGCCGGGCGCCCGACTTTCTGGAACGGGCCCATGCGCGCCGACGCCCGCCGCAACCACGACCGGCTGCTCGCCGAGGCCCGCGCCGTCTTCGCCGAGCACGGCACCGACACCTCGCTGGAGGACGTGGCCCGGCGGGCGGGCGTGGGCATCGGCACCCTGTACCGGCACTTTCCGAACCGGCACGCCCTGATGAGCGCGGTCTTCGAAGACGCGGTGAACGAACTCCTCGCCAGGGCCCGCGAGTTGCTGACGGCTCCCGAGCCGTGCCGGGCCCTGCTGACGTGGCTCCACGACGTGGTCACCAGCACGGCGGCATACCGGGGTCTGTCCCGGGCCCTGATGTCGGCGTCATCGACCGATCCGGACTCGGCTCTGGCCCGTTGCGGCACTCCGATGCGGGAGGCCGGCGCGGCCCTGCTGGCCCGCGCTCAGGAAGCGGGGATGGTACGGACCGACGTACAGATCACCGACCTGCTCCAACTCACCCACGCCATCGGCCTGGCAGTGGAGGAGTCACCGGGCGATCCTGAGCTGGCAAACCGCTTGCTGACCCTGACTTTGAAGGGCCTCAAGCCAGAGAAGCCCAGGGGCGCGGGGCTGTATTGATATGCGGCTCCGCCGCGGGGCGCGACCAGCCCCGGCGGACCCGCACCCGCGAGACGACCGAACCACCACGGCGCCCAGGCACCCGGCCCTCACCGCCTCCGCATGTCAGCGACCCGCCCCCGCTCGCCCCCCGTCGGCTGCTCCCCGTTCAGCATCGAAGCCGACCGCAGGCCCGACCTCGGCACCTGACTCTGCCGCGGCCCCGGAAGGGATACGTCCCGACGCTGCTGATGCTGTTGCTGCCGCGCCGGGACCTGATCACCCCCCGGGTTTCCCGACGCTCCGGCCACAGCGATCTGCACCCCCTGATCGGCGAGGGCCTGGAGCTCCGTGGCGGCACGGTCGTCATGAGCCGGCGGCTCGTCCGTGACCAGCCGGGTGATGACGTCCGTCGGCACGGTCTGGAACATCGTGTCCGTACCGAGCTTGGTGTGGTCGGCGAGGACGACCACCTCCGCGGCGGCCTGCACCAGCGCCCGGTCGACGGACGCCGACAGCATGTTGGACGTGGACAGCCCCCGCTCGGCCGTCAGGCCACTGCCCGACAGGAATGCCTTCGACACCCGCAGCCCCTGCAGGGACTGCTCCGCACCGGAGCCGACCAGGGCGTAGTTGGAGCCGCGCAGGGTGCCGCCGGTCATCACGACCTCGACCCGGTTGGCATGGGCCAACGCCTGCGCCACCAGCAGCGAGTTGGTGACGACGGTGAGTCCGGGCACCCGGGCCAGCCGGCGGGCGAGTTCCTGGGTGGTGGTACCCGCCCCGACCACGATGGCCTCGCCCTCTTCGACGAGACCCGCGGCGAGATCGGCGATGGCCGTCTTCTCGGCGGTCGCGAGATGTGACTTCTGCGGAAAGCCGGACTCCCGCGTGAACCCGCCCGGCAGTACCGCACCGCCATGCCGGCGGTCGAGGAGTCCTTCTGCCTCCAGTGCGCGCACGTCCCGCCGTACGGTCACTTCTGAGGTCTGGACGACGCGGGCGAGCTCACGGAGCGATACGGCCCCGTTCGCGCGCACCATTTCGAGGATCAATTGGCGACGTTCTGCAGCGAACACGAAACTGACAGTAACCCCAACGACCGTCTGGTTTCAGCAGTTTGCGCCGAATAGCAGAAGTTGTTCGCACAGCAGGGTCGGAAGTGGTATAGGAGCTACCCCACCCGACTATGCCGCACGCATGCTCGACAACTCCCCGTGACCAGCGGGGAGTCGGTTCCGGCCGTCAGAGCTCGCTGCCGGTCTTCCGCGTGTGCAGCTGCCGCGCGACCTCCGCGATCGACCCCGAAAGAGAGGGGTACACGGTGAACGCGTTCGCGATCTGTTCGACCGTCAGATTGTTGTCGACGGCGATCGAGATCGGATGGATCAGCTCCGAGGCGCGCGGTGAGACCACCACACCGCCCACCACGATCCCCGTCCCCGGCCGGCAGAACAGTTTCACGAAGCCGTCCCGGATGCCCTGCATCTTCGCGCGCGGGTTGCGGAGCAGCGGCAGCTTCACGACCCGGGCGTCGATCTTGCCCGCGTCCACGTCCGCCTGGGTGTACCCCACCGTCGCGATCTCCGGATCGGTGAACACGTTGGACGACACGGTCTTCAGGTTCAGCGGAGCCACCGCGTCGCCCAGGAAGTGGTACATGGCGATCCGCCCCTGCATGGCGGCCACCGACGCGAGAGCGAAGACACCGGTCACGTCACCGGCGGCGTACACACCGGGCGCGGTCGTCCGCGACACCTTGTCGGTCCAGATGTGCCCGGAGTCGCGCAGCTTGACGCCCGCCCCCTCCAGCCCCAGACCGGCGCTGTTCGGAATCGCGCCGACGGCCATCAGACAGTGCGAACCGCTGATGACCCGGCCGTCCGCGAGCGTCACCTCGACCCGGTCCCCCACCCGCTTGGCGGCGGCGGCCCGCGACCGGGCCATGACGTTCATGCCACGACGGCGGAAGACGTCCTCCAGGACGGCGGCCGCGTCCGGATCCTCACCCGGCAGCACCCGGTCCCGCGACGACACCAGCGTGACCCTGGACCCCAGCGCCTGGTACGCGCCGGCGAACTCGGCACCGGTCACACCCGACCCGACCACGATGAGCTCCTCGGGCAGCTCGTGGAGGTCGTAGACCTGGGTCCAGTTCAGGATGCGCTCACCGTCGGGCTGGGCGTCGGGCAGCTCACGGGGATGCCCACCGGTCGCGATCAGCACCGCGTCCGCGGTCAGGGTCTCCTCGCTCCCGTCCGCGGCCGCGACCACGACCTTCCGCGACCCGTCCAGGGCCTGCATGCCCTCCAGCCGCCCCCGCCCCCGCATGACCCGGGCGCCGGCACGCGTCACCGAGGCGGTGATGTCGTGCGACTGGGCGAGCGCGAGCCGCTTCACACGCCGGTTGACCTTGCCCAGGTCGACCCCGACCACCCGTGCCGCCTGCTCCAGCGGCGGGGTGTCGTCGGCGACGATGATCCCCAGCTCCTCGTACGAGGAGTCGAAGTTGGTCATCACCTCGGCCGTGGCGATAAGGGTCTTCGACGGCACGCAGTCGGTCAGCACCGACGCTCCGCCCAGACCGTCGCAGTCGACGACGGTCACCTCCGCGCCGAGCTGCGCTGCCACCAGCGCCGCTTCATAGCCGCCGGGTCCGCCACCGATGATCACGATCCGAGTCACGTACTCCATTGTCCCGCACCCCTCAAGGTGCTACTGCCCGGGGGGCGCCACCCGGCGCCTCCCGGGGCTGGAGAGGTACCTGGGGCGGCTGCCGTACCCTCTCCCCATGTCGTCGCTCTACGCCGCGTACGCCGGCAATCTCGACGCACGGCTGATGTCCCGCCGCGCCCCGCACTCCCCCCTCCGCGCCACCGGCTGGCTGAACGGATGGCGGCTGACCTTCGGCGGCGAGCAGATGGGCTGGGAGGGCGCGCTGGCGACGATCGTCGAGGACCCCCTCTCCCAGGTCTTCGTGGGCCTCTACGACCTCGCCGTGATGGACGAGGAGTCCATGGACCGCTGGGAGGGCGTCGCCATGGGCATCTACCGCCGGGCACGGGTGCGCGTGCACACGCTGGAGGGCGAGGAGACCGCCTGGCTCTACGTCCTCAACGGCTACGAGGGCGGCCTCCCCTCGGCCCGCTACCTCGGCGAGATCGCCGACGCGGCGGAGTCGGCGGGCGCCCCGCACGACTACGTCATGGAACTCCGCAAGCGCCCCTGCTGAGCCCCCAAACCACACAGACCACCCACAGCCAGAACAAAAGTTACCTGCGTCACACCGGTCGTTGGAAACGACAAGACAACGATCGCCATCCCGTGAGCTCAGTCATCTACGCGCGTAGGCCCAGACCAGCTACTCTCGTCCGCGTGAACGCATCTCTTCTTCCGGACGACATCCAGGGCGACCCCCATGCCGCTGCCGGGGCGGCCGCCGGGCGCCTGCGTGAGCTCACGGGCGCCGAGACCCACGACGTCGCCCTCGTGATGGGCTCCGGCTGGGCTCCGGCCGTCGACGCCCTGGGCGCTCCCGACGCCGAGTTCCAGGTCACCGAGCTGCCCGGCTTCCCGCCGCCGGCCGTCGAGGGGCACGGCGGCAAGATCCGCTCGTACTCCTTCGGTGACAAGCGCGCGCTGGTCTTCCTGGGCCGCACGCACTACTACGAGGGCCGTGGCGTCGCCGCCGTCGCACACGGCGTCCGCACCGCCGTGGCCGCCGGCTGCAAGACGATCATCCTCACCAACGGCTGCGGCGGCCTGCGCGAGGGCATGCGCCCCGGCCAGCCGGTCCTCATCAGCGACCACATCAACCTGACGGCGACCTCCCCCATCATCGGCGCCAACTTCGTCGACCTCACCGACCTCTACTCCCCCCGCCTGCGCGCCCTGTGCAAGGAGATCGACGCCAGCCTCGAAGAGGGCGTCTACGCGCAGTTCCCCGGCCCGCACTACGAGACGCCGGCCGAGATCCGCATGGCCCGCGTCATCGGCGCGGACCTGGTGGGCATGTCGACGGTCCTCGAGGCGATCGCCGCACGCGAGGCGGGCGCCGAGGTCCTGGGTATCTCCCTGGTGACCAACCTGGCGGCGGGCATGACCGGCGAACCGCTGAACCACGAGGAGGTCCTCCAGGCCGGCCGCGACTCGGCGGCACGGATGGGCGAGCTGCTCGCGCAGGTACTGGGCCGGATCTGAGAATCCGGGCAGAGGGTGCCGCGAAGGGTCGTACAGCGACCGCGGGGCCGCCGGTGGCCGGCCGCGCGGTTCCCCGGGCCCCTGAGCGGGCACACGCACCCGGCACCACGACGACCCGCCGGCCCACCACGACGACGGACCGCACCCCACGACGATCGCAGTGCGCCGCCCCGGCCCACCACCACCCGTAGGCGCTCCGCGCACCCCCACCGAAGCAGCACAGGCGCCGCAGGCACACCACGAGAGGTTGGACGACGACCGTGCAAGACGATCTCATCGCCCGGGCCAGGACCTGGCTCGCCGAGGACCCGGACCCGGACACCCGCGACGAGCTGGCCAAGCTGCTCGACGCCGGTGACATCACCGAACTGTCGGCCCGCTTCAGCGGCACCCTCCAGTTCGGCACCGCCGGCCTGCGCGGCGAACTCGGCGCCGGCCCCCTGCGCATGAACCGCACCGTCGTCATCCGCGCCGCCGCCGGCCTGGCCGCCTACCTCAAGCGGCACGGACACACCGGCGGAGTCGTCGTCATCGGCTACGACGCCCGCCACAAGTCCGCCGACTTCGCCCGCGACACCGCGGCGGTCATGACCGGCGCGGGCCTCCAGGCCGTCGTGCTTCCCCGCCCCCTCCCCACCCCCGTCCTGGCGTTCGCCATACGGCACCTGGGCGCGGTCGCCGGCGTAGAGGTCACCGCCAGCCACAACCCGCCCCGCGACAACGGCTACAAGGTCTACCTCGGCGACGGCTCCCAGATCGTCCCGCCCGCCGACGCCGAGATCGCCGCCGAGATCCACGCGATCGCGAGCCTCCACGACATCCCCCGCCCCGACACCGGCTGGGAAACCCTCGACGACGCCGTCCTGGAGGCCTACCTGGCCCGTACGGACGCCGTCCTGGCCCACGGCTCCCCCCGCACCGCCCGGACCGTCTACACGGCCATGCACGGCGTCGGCAAGGACACCCTGCTCGCCGCCTTCGCCCGGGCCGGCTTCCCCGCCCCCACCCTCGTCACCGAGCAGGCCGACCCCGACCCCGACTTCCCGACCGTCGCCTTCCCCAACCCGGAGGAGCCCGGCGCGATGGACCTCGCCTTCGCCCGGGCCCGCGCCACCGACCCCGACCTGATCATCGCCAACGACCCCGACGCCGACCGCTGCGCCGCGGCCGTCAAGGACAACGGCGAGTGGCGCATGCTCCGCGGCGACGAGGTCGGCTCCCTCCTCGCCGCCCACCTGGTCCGGCGCGGCGCGACCGGCGTCTTCGCCGAGTCGATCGTCTCCTCCTCCCTCCTCGGCCGGATCGCCGAGAAGGCCGGACTGCCCTACGAGGAGACCCTCACCGGCTTCAAGTGGATCGCCCGCGTCGACGGCCTGCGCTACGGCTACGAGGAGGCCCTCGGCTACTGCGTCGACCCCGACGGCGTCCGCGACAAGGACGGCATCACCGCCGCGCTCCTGATCACCGAGCTGGCCTCGGTCCTCAAGGAGGAGGGCCGCACCCTCCTCGACCTCCTCGACGACCTCGCCGTCGAGCACGGCCTGCACGCCACCGACCAGCTCTCGGTCCGCGTCGAGGACCTCTCCGTCATCGCGGACGCCATGCGGACGCTCCGCGAGCAGCCCCCGGCCGCGCTCGCCGGCCTCCCCGTCACCCGGGCGGAGGACCTGAACCGGGGCACGGACCGGCTCCCGCCCACCGACGGCCTGCGCTACACGCTCACGGGCGCCCGGGTCGTGGTCCGTCCCAGCGGCACCGAGCCCAAGCTGAAGTGCTACCTGGAAGTCGTCGTCCCGGTGGCCACGCACGCCGACCTCCCGGCGGCCCGCGCCAAGGCGACCGAGACCCTGGCCGCGATCAAGCGGGACCTGTCGACAGCAGCCGGCATCTGAACCGGGGGGCGCCCGCGGGCGCCCCCCGCCCCGCCCCTCCCGGCCGGCGTCGGCCGCCGGCGAGGCAGGCGTGCCGCACGGGCACGGTGAGGCGGACCGGACCTCCTCGTTGGCCCATGTACGGATCCGTAGCACCCCATCGGGTGATTTCCCTGCGGTAGTTGACCCGGGTTCCGCGCCGTGCCCCGGCGGCCGGGAAACGGTGGTCGGGTAACGCCCGCCACCGCCGCCGTACCGGAGTCTGGAGCCGCCGCCGTGTCCTCGACCGCCCCCGACACCGCCCCCAGCGGACACGTTCCGGGCTCCCGACGACCCCACCTCCCGACCGCGGCCGTCCCCCGCCACGCGCTGAGCCGGGCGGCGCCGGCCCTCGCCGCGTATCTCGCCGTACGGCTCACCGGGCTGGTGTTCCTCGCCGTGTGGGCGCACCGACGGCACCACGGGGTGTGGCCGATGCTGGCGACGCAGTGGGACTCCCGGTGGTATCTCGGGATCGCCGACCACGGGTACACGCACACACTCGGCGTCGCCTACGACCACAACAACCTGGCGTTCTTCCCGCTGTATCCGCTGCTGGTCAAGGCCGTGGCCGTGCTGACCCCGGGCACCCGGGCCAGTACCGGGCTCGGGCTCGCCTGGCTGGCGTCGCTGGCCGCTGCCTGGGGCGTGTTCGCGGTGGGCGACCGGCTGGGCGGGCGGCGGACCGGGGTGCTGCTCACCGTGTTGTGGGCGGCGTACCCGGTGGGTCTGGTGCAGTGGATGGGCTACACCGAGTCGCTGTTCACGGCGTTCGCCGCGTGGACGCTGTACGCGGTGCTGGGCGAGCGCTGGCTGTGGGCGGCGGCGGGATCGGTGCTGGCGGGGCTGACCCGGCCGACCGGGATCGCGGTGGCCGCCGCGGTGACGGTCGCCGCACTGCTCTCCCTGCGCTCGTGTTTCTCGCCCCGCGCGCTGACGGCGGCCGTGCTGGCGCCGCTGGGCTGGTGCGCGTACGTCGGCTGGGTGGGCCTCAGACTCGGCCGCTGGGACGGCTACTTCGCCGTCCAGCGGATGTGGCACAACGAGCTGGACGGCGGCGTCGAGACCCTGCGCTGGCTGCGGCACCTGTTCGGGCAGGTCCCGCGGCCGGAGCTGTTCCTGGTGGTGGTGAGCCTGACGATGCTCGCCTCCGTCGTGCTGCTCGGGCTCGCGGTGGCGGACCGGCAACCGCTCCCGCTGCTCGTCTTCAGCGCGGTCCTGCTGCTGATCGTGGTGGCCAGCGGCGGCGTCTACTTCCCGCGGGCCCGCTTCCTCCTCCCCGGCTTCCCGCTGCTGCTGCCCGTCGCCGGGTATCTCGCCCGCGCGTCACGGCGGTCGCGGGTACTGGCGCTGACGGCCGCGGTCGCCGGGTCGGCGTACTGCGGTGCGTACATGCTGCTGGTGTGGCCGAGCGCGCCGTGATTCACGGGGTGTTGGGCCGTCGCCTGCTTCTCGGACGCCTGCTTCCAGCCCCCCAGCCCCCATTGGAGGCATCCGCCCCCGGGCGGAAGTCGCCGCGGCCTACCCGAAGCGGCCGTTCACGTAGTCCGTGGTGCGCGGGTCCTGCGGGTCGCCGAACATGTCGTCGGTCGGGCCGTGTTCGACGATCACACCGGGGGTGCACGGGCACGGGGGCAGAGCGCGCGGGGCCGGGCCGGGTCAGCCGATCGCCAGCAGGATCACCAGGAGCACCGCTCCCACGATCGCCGGCGCCGCCACCTCGTACGCCCAGCGGACCGTGATCCCGCCCTGTGCGGACTCGGCCTCGCCCCGCCGCTCCAGCAGCTGCCGCAGGTCGTCCATGATCTTGTCGCTCTCCGCGCGCAACGGCCCGGACGCGCCGTCCGGCTCCCGCAGGCCCCCGAACACGCGCCCGGCGGCCGCGGTCCGTCCGCCCCGCGCGTCCGACTCCGCCCTCGTCTGCCGGCGCGCCGCCTTCTTTCGGCTCCGCAGGGAGACGGGGATCGCCCACAGCTGGTACTTCGCGCCCGACTTGACGATCACCTCGTTCGAGTAGCCGGAGCGCAGGGCGGCGATCTCCCCCCAGGGCAGCGTGATCACCCGGAACGGGTTGCGTACCCGCAGCCGGTCCTCGCCCGCGAACACCGCCGGACGCAGGGTGAACGCCACCACCAGCGGGACGAGCAGGATCAGCGCGGCCAGGGCGAGCCAGGGGGTGTGGCCATGGCCCCGGAGCAGCGCGTCGATGCCCAGCCAGCCGACGATGGCGAGCAGGAGTACGCCGCCGATCAGCGCCTGGGGCGAGCGGTAGATGCGGTCCTTGACGAGGGGCGTGGTCATGCCGCCGATTGTGCCTCAGGTGGGTGCCGTGGTGCCGTGGGGTGTGCTCCGGTGCGCGGGCGGGCCGTCCGCGGCGGGTCGCGCCCAGGCGGCAGCCGCATATCGATACGGCCCCGCGCCCCTTCGGGGCGCGAAGCCCGCCACCCTCGAGAAGAACCGTTCCGTCGGGGTGTACAGCCGCTACGCGCGTAGATATGCTCGGGTGGTGACCATGCCCACCACCGCACCCCACGCACTTGCTGACGTCACCGCGTCCGACAGCACGCTGCGCCGCTTCCTCCACGGGCTGCCCGGCGTCGACGCGGTCGGCCTGGAGGCGCGTGCCGCCTCCCTCGGCACCCGTTCCATCAAGACCACCGCGAAGGCGTACGCCATCGACCTCGCCATCTCGATGGTCGACCTGACGACGCTGGAAGGCGCGGACACCCCGGGCAAGGTCCGGGCGCTCGGCGCCAAGGCGGTCCACCCGGATCCCACGGACCGCACGACCCCCGCCACGGCCGCCGTCTGCGTCTACCCCGACATGGTGGCCACCGCGAAGGAGGCCGTCGCCGGCTCGTCCGTCAAGGTCGCCTCGGTCGCCACCGCCTTCCCGGCGGGCCGCGCGGCGCTGCCGGTCAAGCTCGCCGACGTGCGGGACGCCGTGGCCGCGGGCGCCGACGAGATCGACATGGTCATCGACCGCGGGGCGTTCCTCGCGGGGAACTACCGCAAGGTGTACGACGAGATCGTCGCCGTGAAGGAGGCCTCCGGCGCCGCCCGGCTCAAGGTCATCTTCGAGACCGGCGAGCTGTCGACGTACGACAACATCCGCCGGGCCTCCTGGCTGGGCATGCTCGCCGGCGCCGACTTCATCAAGACCTCCACCGGCAAGGTGGCGGTGAACGCGACCCCGGCGAACACCCTGCTGATGCTGGAGGCCGTGCGCGACTTCCGCGCGCAGACCGGTGTCCAGGTCGGCGTGAAGCCCGCCGGCGGCATCCGGACCAGCAAGGACGCGATCAAGTTCCTCGTCCTGGTGAACGAGACGGCGGGCACGGACTGGCTGGACAACCACTGGTTCCGCTTCGGCGCCTCCTCGCTCCTGAACGACCTGCTGATGCAGCGTCAGAAGCTGGCCACCGGCCGCTACTCCGGCCCCGACTACGTGACGGTGGACTGATCACCATGGCCAAGGAAAAGATGACCACCGCATTCGAGTACGCACCGGCGCCCGAGTCCCGCTCCGTCGTCGACATCGCGCCCTCCTACGGCCTCTTCATCGACGGCGAGTTCACCGAGGCGGCCGACGGCAAGGTCTTCAAGACCGTCAGCCCCAGCACGGAGGAGGTCCTCTCCGAGGTCGCCCGAGCGGGTACCGAGGACGTCGACCGGGCCGTCAAGGCCGCCCGCAAGGCCTTCGGGAAGTGGTCCGCGCTGCCGGGCTCCGAGCGCGCCAAGTACCTCTTCCGCATCGCCCGGATCATCCAGGAGCGCAGCCGTGAGCTGGCCGTCCTGGAGACGCTGGACAACGGCAAGCCGATCAAGGAGACCCGCGACGCCGACCTCCCCCTGGTCGCCGCGCACTTCTTCTACTACGCGGGCTGGGCCGACAAGCTCGGCCACGCGGGCTTCGGTGCGAACCCGCGGCCCCTCGGCGTCGCCGGCCAGGTCATCCCCTGGAACTTCCCGCTCCTGATGCTGGCGTGGAAGATCGCCCCGGCGCTGGCCACCGGCAACACCGTCGTTCTCAAGCCGGCGGAGACCACGCCCCTGTCGGCCCTCTTCTTCGCGGACATCTGCCGCCAGGCGGGCCTGCCCAGGGGCGTCGTCAACATCCTCCCCGGCTACGGTGACGCGGGCGCCGCGCTCGTCGCCCACCCGGACGTGAACAAGGTCGCCTTCACCGGCTCCACCGCCGTCGGCAAGGAGATCGCGCGCACGGTCGCGGGCAGCCGCAAGAAGCTCACCCTCGAGCTGGGCGGCAAGGGCGCGAACATCGTCTTCGACGACGCCCCGATCGACCAGGCCGTCGAGGGCATCGTCACCGGCATCTTCTTCAACCAGGGCCAGGTCTGCTGCGCCGGCAGCCGTCTGCTGGTCCAGGAGTCGATCCACGACGAGCTGCTCGACTCCCTGAAGCGCCGCCTGTCCACCCTTCGCCTCGGCGACCCGCTGGACAAGAACACCGACATCGGCGCGATCAACTCCGCGGAGCAGCTCGCGCGCATCACCTCCCTCGTCGAGCAGGGCGAGGCGGAGGGCGCCGAGCGCTGGTCCCCGGCCTGCGAGATCCCGTCCGCCGGCTACTGGTTCGCCCCGACGCTCTTCACGAACGTCACCCAGGCGCACACCGTCGCCCGCGACGAGATCTTCGGCCCGGTCCTGTCGGTCCTGACCTTCCGCACGCCCGACGAGGCCGTGGCGAAGGCCAACAACACGCCCTACGGCCTGTCCGCCGGCATCTGGACCGAGAAGGGCTCGCGGATCCTCGCCGTCGCGAACAAGCTGCGCGCGGGCGTGATCTGGTCCAACACGTTCAACAAGTTCGACCCCACCTCGCCGTTCGGCGGGTACAAGGAGTCGGGCTTCGGCCGCGAGGGCGGCCGCCACGGCCTGGAGGCATACCTCGCCCCGTCGAGCCAGGAGGGCGAGCGATAAATGAGCGCAGTCGATAAGTCCGAGCAGCAGCGTCTGAGCGTCTTCAAGACCTACAAGCTGTACGTCGGGGGCAAGTTCCCCCGCAGCGAGAGCGGCCGGGTGTACGAGGTGACCGACTCGAAGGGCAAGTGGCTGGCCAACGCGCCGCAGTCCTCCCGCAAGGACGCCCGGGACGCGGTCGTGGCCGCGCGCAAGGCGTTCGGCGGCTGGTCCGGGGCCACGGCCTACAACCGCGGCCAGGTCCTCTACCGCGTCGCGGAGATGCTGGAGGGCCGCCGGGACCAGTTCGTGCGCGAGGTCGCGGACGCCGAGGGCCTCGGCAAGTCCAAGGCGGCGGCGGTCGTGGACGCCACCATCGACCGCTGGGTCTGGTACGCGGGCTGGACCGACAAGATCGCCCAGGTGGTCGGCGGCGGCAACCCGGTCGCGGGCCCGTTCTTCAACCTCTCCTCCCCCGAGCCGACCGGCGTGGTGGCCGTCCTGGCCCCGCAGGAGTCGTCGTTCCTGGGCCTGGTGTCCGTGGTCGCGCCGGTGATCGCGACCGGCAACACGGCGGTCGTCGTCGCCAGTGAGAAGTCACCGCTCCCGGCCCTCTCCCTGGCCGAGGTGCTCGCCACCTCCGACGTCCCCGGCGGAGTGGTCAACGTCCTCTCCGGCCGTACGGCGGAGATCGCGGCGCCCCTCGCCGCCCACCAGGACGTCAACGCGATCGACCTCGCGGGCGCCGACGAGGCGCTGGCGAAGGAACTGGAGATCGCGGCGGCCGACAACCTCAAGCGCGTGGTGCGTCCACAGCCTGTGGATTACGCCGAGACCCCGGGAACCGAGCGCCTCACGGCGTTCCTGGAGACGAAGACGGTCTGGCACCCGACGGGGGCGCTCGGCGCGTCGGGGTCTTCCTACTGATTCGTGTCCGTGCGCGGGGAACTGCGGGCCGGCCGTGGCCGGTCGCGCAGTTCCCCCCGCCCGTTACGGGGCGCTCAACTCCCCGCGTTGTCCAGCGCCTGCCCCAGCACCGGCATCGCTCCGACCGACGGCGCCTGCGCCACCGGCCCCGTCACCATCTTCGACGTCAGCGGCTGGAAGTCGGCCACCTGCGTCCCCACCGCGTTGTCCAGGGGGTCGACACCCGTGCCCGCCAGCGGGTTGGGCTTCAGCCCCGCCACCGACCCCGTGACATACGGCAGCACGGCCCCCAGCGCCCGCACGCCCGCCTGCGGGTCGATGTGACCGAGCGAGGTGGGCCGGGTCCGCACCAAGGGGTCCGTGACGTGCTGGGTGTCCGCGGCGGCCGTCGCGGCGCCCGCGCCGAGCGCGACCCCTGCCGTGGCGAGTGCGACCAGGGCGCGCTGAGCGGTCGGAGTCGGGGAGGACGCGATTCGGGCCATTACTGATGCCACCTTCGGGTGCGCAGGGTAATCAGGTCGGCACCCAGGGTAGTTGAGGTGTGACTCACGCTCCAAAGCCGACCCGCGGGGTCGGCAGGAGGCCCCCCATGCGTCAAACTGGTGTTCCGTGAGCCTTCATCTCCCGTCCCCCGCCCGTGTCGTGCTGCTGTGCGGCCCCTCCGGCTCGGGCAAGTCACTCGTCGCCGCCCGTTCCGGGCTGCCCGTGCTGCGCCTCGACGACTTCTACAAGGAGGGCGACGACCCGACCCTGCCGCTGGTGGCGGGGAGTTCGGACATCGACTGGGACCACCCGGAGTCCTGGGACGCGGAGGTCGCGGTCGAGGCCATCGCCCGGCTCTGCGCCACGGGGTCGACGCCGGTGCCGGTGTACGACATCGCGCTGAGCGCCCGTACCGGCGAGGAGGCGGTGCACATCGGCCGTACCCCGCTGTTCATCGCGGAGGGCATCTTCGCCGCCGAGATCGTGGAGCGCTGCCGGGAGCTGGGGCTGCTGGCCGACGCGCTCTGCCTGAACCGGGGCCCGATGCGGACCTTCCGGCGGCGCTTCCTGCGCGATCTCAAGGAGGGCCGCAAGTCGGTGCCGTTCCTGCTGCGCCGCGGCTGGCGGCTGATGCGCGCGGAGCGGGCGATCGTGGCCCGCCAGGTGTCGCTGGGCGCGCACCCGTGCGACCGGGACGAGGCACTGGGCCGGCTGGCGGCGGCAGCCGTCGGGCGGCACGGCACAGCGAAGACCACCGCGACCATCAACTGAGCAACCACGACGGCGACCGACCACGTCCGCGAGAGCGGCGCCGGTTCAGGCGCAAAAGGGCGCGGGACTGGATGGACCCCCCGGCCCTCCAGTCCCGCTCCCCCGTCGCTCCGCCGAACACCCCCGTGTCCCCCGTGGCGGAGCTCCCCCGTGCTTTCCCCCGCGAGTCCCCCCGGACTCGCTTCCCCCCGTGGGCCCTGACTCGCGTCCCCCGTGAGTCCCCCGGGCCCTCCCCGTCGGGATCCCCCCGGATCCCCTTACCTTCAGGCGACGAGCTCCCCGAAGGCGTTCTCCTCGTCACGGCCGAAGCTGAGGACCTCGTCCTCGCGCAGCCGGCGGAGCGACCGCCAGATGCTGGACTTCACCGTGCCGACACTGATGTCGAGGATCTCCGCGATCTCCGGGTCCGTGCGGCCCTCGTAGTAGCGCAGGACCAGCATGGTGCGCTGGAGTTCGGGGAGCCGGGCCAGGGCCTGCCACAGGACCGCGCGCAGCTCGGTGCCGCTCATCGCGTCCGTGTCACCGGCCGTCTCCGGCAGTTCCTCGGTCGGGTACTCGTTGAGCTTGCGGCGCCGCCACGCGCTGATGTGCAGGTTGGTCATCGTCCGCCGCAGGTAACCGCCCACGGCCGCCTTGTCGCTGATCCGGTCCCACGCCTTGTACGTCGAGAACAGCGCGCTCTGCAGCAGGTCCTCCGCCTCGAAGCGGTCACCGGTCAGGTGGTAGGCGGTCGCGTACAGGGAGGCGCGGCGCTCCTGGACGTAGGCGGTGAACTCCGCCTCGGTCAGCGAGCGACGCTCCCCCGTGTCCTCCCCGTATGCGGGTCCCCCGTGTGCTTCCCCCGTGAAGCTGTCAACCACCGCCATGTAGCCGGTGTGCTGACGCCCGGTGCCGCGAGCGCACCCCCGCCCGCTCACGGCACCGGACTTCTCGGAACCCCGGTGCACGTCGTGCAGACGCGTGACCACTGCGCTGGTGCTGTGGCTGATCAGCGTGTTCATCTCGCGCCCCCCGTCGTGGACTTCCGGTAGTTCGGCTTGCTCAGGCGGTTCCCCTGCCCGTGCCGAGAACTCTGCCGGGCCACCTTCACGGCCGTATCCGCCGACTGTCACAGACCTGTCACAGGGGTTCGGCACAGAGAGTCCACACCCGATGCACAGATGGTGGCGCTAGGGAGGATTGCGGGCGGCTACCAGTCGCACAGGTCGTACGACAGGCCCCGCATGGGCCAGAATGAGCCCGTGCCTTCCCTGTTGCTGATCGAGGACGACGACGCCATCCGTACGGCCCTGGAGCTCTCACTGACGCGCCAGGGGCACCGGGTGGCCACCGCTGCGACCGGTGAGGACGGTCTGAAGCTGTTGCGCGAGCAGCGGCCCGATCTGATCGTCCTCGATGTCATGCTGCCCGGCATCGACGGGTTCGAGGTGTGCCGGCGGATCCGGCGCACGGACCAGTTGCCGATCATTCTGCTGACCGCGCGCAGCGACGACATCGACGTGGTGGTCGGGCTGGAGTCCGGGGCCGACGACTATGTCGTCAAACCCGTCCAGGGCCGGGTGCTCGACGCCCGGATCCGGGCCGTGCTGCGGCGCGGGGAACGGGAGTCCAGCGACTCGGCGACCTACGGCAACGTCGTCATCGACCGGTCCGCGATGACCGTGACGAAGAACGGCGAGGATCTCCAGCTGACGCCGACCGAGCTGCGGCTGCTGCTCGAACTGAGCCGGCGGCCCGGGCAGGCGCTGTCCCGGCAGCAGTTGCTGCGGCTGGTCTGGGAGCACGACTACCTCGGTGACTCCCGGCTCGTGGACGCGTGTGTGCAGCGGCTGCGCGCCAAGGTGGAGGACGTGCCCTCCTCCCCGACCCTGATCCGTACCGTCCGTGGTGTCGGCTACCGCCTGGACGCTCCTCAGTGACGGACCGGCAAGGGGGTTTCCGCGGCTGGGCCGTGGATCGCAAGGGAGCCGTGTCCCGGCTGCGCTTCACCAGTCTGCGGCTGCGACTCGTCGTGGTCTTCGGGCTCGTGGCGCTGACCGCGGCCGTGTCCGCGTCCGGCATCGCGTACTGGCTGAACCGCGAGGCCGTGCTCACCCGTACCCAGGACGCGGTGCTGCGCGACTTCCAGCAGGAGATGCAGAACCGGGCCGGCGTGCTGCCCATCCATCCCAGCCAGGACGAACTCCAGCGCACGGCCGGGCAGATGGCCAACAGCAGCCAGCGCTTCAGCGTGTTGCTGGTCGGCCAGGACGCGGACGGCAAGACGGTGTACGGCAGTTCGGACGGGCTGAGCGCGTTCGCGCTCGACGACGTGCCCCGGTCGCTGCGCGAAGCCGTCGACAGACAGCAGAAGCTGACCGACTCCAACAAGTCGGCGTACCACCTGTACTGGCAGCGGGTCGTCGACCACGGCACGCCGTACCTGGTGGCCGGGACGCGGCTGATCGGCGGCGGGCCGTCCGGCTACATGATGAAGTCCCTGGAGCCGGAGGCGAAGGACCTCAACTCGCTGGCGTGGTCGCTGGGGATCGCCACCGGGCTCGCGCTCATCGGCTCGGCGCTGCTCGCGCAGGCCGCCGCCACCACCGTGCTGAAGCCCGTGCACCGGCTGGGCGTCGCCGCGCGGCGGCTCGGCGAGGGCAAGCTGGACACCCGGCTGCGGGTGTCGGGGACGGACGAACTCGCCGATCTCTCCCGGACGTTCAACGACGCTGCCGAGGCGCTGGAGAAACGGGTCGACGACATGGCCGCGCGGGACGACGCCTCGCGTCGCTTCGTCGCCGACATGAGCCATGAACTCCGGACGCCGCTCACCGCGATCACCGCCGTGACCGAGATCCTGGAGGAGGAACTGGAGGCGGAGTCGGGGTCGATGGACCCGATGATCGAGCCCGCCGTCCGGCTGGTCGTCAGCGAGACGCGCCGCCTCAACGACCTCGTCGAGAACCTGATGGAGGTCACCCGCTTCGACGCCGGTACGGCCCGGCTGGTCCTCGACGACGTCGACATCGCCGACCAGATCACCGCCTGCATCGACGCCCGGGCCTGGCTGGACGCGGTGGAGCTGGACGCCGAGCGCGGCATCCACGCCCGCCTCGACCCGCGCCGCCTCGACGTCATCCTCGCCAACCTGATCGGCAACGCGCTCAAGCACGGCGGTTCGCCGGTCCGGGTGTCGGTGCGCATGGACCAGGAAGAAGGCGGCGAGCTGGTGATCGCCGTACGCGACCACGGTCCGGGCATCCCCGAGGACGTCCTGCCGCACGTGTTCGACCGGTTCTACAAGGCGAGCGCCTCCCGGCCGCGCTCCGAGGGCAGCGGTCTGGGTCTGTCCATCGCGACGGAGAACGCCCGTATCCACGGCGGCACGATCACCGCCGCCAACTCGCCCGAGGGCGGTGCGGTGTTCACCCTGCGGCTGCCCCGGGACGCCTCGACGCTGACCGAGGAGAGCCGGGACGCCGGGGAGAAGGACGCCTGATGCACGTACGAAGACTCCTGGCCGTCGCCGGACTGGCGCTCGCGCTCTCCGGGTGCGGGATCCGGTCCACCGAGGTGCCCACCGACTTCGGCGGGGCGCCCTCGCGGGTGCCGTGCTCGATGACCCAGCCGGATCTGTCGGCGCAGTCCGCGCGCGGGGTGCCGGTGCAGGTGTTCCTGCTGTGCGGCTCCTCGCTGGTGACCGTGGACCGGGAGGTGCGGGTCCCGGAGGGCACGGCGGACGCGCAGCGGCGGGTGATCGTCGCCCAGGGGCTCCTTGACGAGCTCGCGGAGACGCCCACGGCCGCCGAGAAGGCGGCGGGCTACACGACGTACGTGCGCGGCGGGATGTCGGTCGTCGGGCCCCGGCCCGGGGACCCCGATGACACGCTGCGGCTGAGCACCTCGCCGGCGCAGCTGACGGCGTACGCGCTGGGCCAGATCGTGTGCACGCTCTCCGACTCGGCCGCGGCCGAGGGCGACGGTTCGGTGATCCTGGGCGGGCCTGGGCGGGAGCCGTTGCGGCGGTACGAGTGCACGGACGCGGTCCGGAACTCGCCGAGTGGGAACCGGCCTCCGGCCGGTGAGGTTTCTTCCGGGTGAGGGGTGTCCCGGCGCCTGATGGGGTGCCGGGGAGGGTTGTGCGGCGGGTGCGGGTCGGTGGGGGCTGGTCACGCCCACGCGGCGGAACCGCATGTCGGTACAGCCCCGCGCCCCTGCGCGGCGTGCCTGCGCGGCGTGCCTGCGGGGCGGGCCTGCGGGGCGTGCCTGCGCGGCGTGCCTGCGCGGCGTGCCTCAAGACCGTGTGTCCGAGGCCTCACGCCCGTATCCGGAACCGTTCGTGTGCGCGGGCGCGTCTACGGGGGCGTGCAGCGTCAAGGCTCCATCGGCGGCAGCGCCGCGATCCGCGTCCGTGTGACAGGGGGTGTCCTCCTTGTCGCACATCTCGCGTTCGTCGCCTGGCTGATGCTGCGGCCCCTGGACGTGCCGTGGGTGATGCCCGCCAACCTGCACCCGTTCGCCGGTATCCGCGCCGACCTGGCGCTCGGCCCGCGCGAGGCGGCCCACCGGATCGGTGAGGGCCTCGCCCTGCTCGCCCCGCTGGGCGTGCTGCTCCCGATGGTGCACGGCCGGCTCCGTGTCTCCCCGCTCGCCTCCCTGATCCGTACCGCCACCGCGGGCGCCCTGATCTCGCTCGGCATAGCCCTGTTGCAGACCGGGGTGCCGGGACGGGTGGTGGACGTCGACTCGATACTCCTCAACACGGTCGGTGTGATCGTCGCGCAGCTGGCGGTGGTCCCGGCGGCCCGCGCCCGGCTCCGCAGGCGGCGTGCGCGGCGGCGGCCCGCGGCCCTCCCCCAGGAGGACGCGGCTCAGGGTCGTACCCCGACGATTCCCAGGGTCGGGATCGCCCCGTAGAGCGACGCTTCGACCTGGTTCGTCTCCGTACCGTGGAGGGCAGATGAGGGGCCGCACGGGCCGCCTCGAACCGGACGCTCACAGCGCCGGACACTCACGAAGGAGACGCGGATGTCCAGGCTCGCCCGCCCCACCCATGGCCGCATGATCGGCGGAGTGTGCGCCGCGCTGGCCCGGCGCTTCGGCACCTCCGCGACCACGATGCGGGTGATCTTCCTGCTGTCCTGCCTGCTGCCGGGTCCGCAGTTCCTGCTCTACATCGCGCTGTGGATCCTCCTCCCCTCGGAGGAGAAGGCCGCGGCCTGGTAACACCCGGGTATGGCAACGCCGTTGGGGCGCACCGGAGGATTCCGGGGCGCCCCAACGGCGTTGCCGATCGGCCGGGGAGAGGTCAGCCGAGCGGAATACCGTTCACCGGCAGGCCGTGGGTGGGCATGCCCTGGACCGGCAGTCCACCGAGAAGGCCGGCGACGGGCTTGGTCGGGCCACCGGCGAGAAGCTGCTCGGCGGCCGGCTGGGCGGCGGCAAGACCGGCGGCGAGGGCGGTCTGCCCCTGCGCCACGGCCTCACCGGCCCCCGGCAGGGCCTTGGAGACGTTCTCGGCCGGCAGCGTCTTGGTGACGGTGTCCAGGGCCTGCGAGGAGTCCGGGACGGCCGGGGCCGCGTTGGCCGCGCCCGCGCCGACAGCGGCGAAGGCGGCACCGAGAGCGGCGACACCGAGGGTCTTGGCAGCAGACTGCTTCATCGTTGATTGCGTCCTTGGAATACGGTGACGGGGATCTTTAAAAACGCGCTGAGCGGTCCATGACCGTAAACATGCCGGACCGCCCACCGCAAACACCGAAATGCGGACGGGCGGCGGGCTCCCGTCCGATTTCCGGACCCCGTCAGGTCACCCGATCAGCCCTGCGGATCGACAGAACCGCTGGTGGAGGCGGTCTGCCGGAACAGCCATTCGGATTTCAGCTCCGCATAACCCGGCTTCACGACGTCATTGATCATGGCGAGTCGTTCATCGAAAGGAATGAACGCTGATTTCATCGCATTGACGGAGAACCACTGCAGATCATCGAGCGTGTAACCGAACGCCTCGACGAGGTGCTCGAATTCCCGGCTCATGCTGGTCCCGGACATCAGCCGGTTGTCCGTGTTCACCGTGGCCCGGAAGTGCAGCCGGCGCAGCAGCCCGATCGGGTGCTCGGCATAGGAGTCGGCGGCCCCGGTCTGGAGGTTGGAGCTGGGGCACAGCTCCAGCGGGATCCGCTTGTCGCGGACATAGGAGGCGAGGCGGCCGAGCTTGACCGTGCCGTCCTCGTGCACCTGGATGTCGTCGATGATCCGCACGCCGTGGCCGAGCCGGTCGGCGCCGCACCACTGGAGGGCCTGCCAGATGGACGGCAGTCCGAAGGCCTCGCCGGCGTGGATGGTGAAGTGGTTGTTCTCGCGCTTGAGGTACTCGAAGGCGTCGAGGTGCCGGGTGGGCGGGTAGCCGGCCTCGGCGCCGGCGATGTCGAAGCCGACGACGCCCAGGTCCCGGTAGCGGTTGGCCAGCTCGGCGATCTCCAGGGAGCGGGCCGCGTGCCGCATGGCGGTGAGCAGGGCGCCGACCCGGATCCGCCGGCCGCCCTCCCGGGCGAGCGCCTCGCCCTGCCGGAAACCCTCGTTGACGGCCTCGACGACCTCTTCGAGGGACAGCCCCCGCTCCAGGTGCTGCTCGGGGGCGTACCGCACCTCGGCGTAGACGACACCGTCCTCGGCGAGGTCCTCGGCACACTCGCGGGCGACCCGGACCAGGGCGTCCCGGGTCTGCATGACCCCGACGGTGTGCGAGAAGGTCTCCAGGTACCGCTCCAGCGAACCGGAGTCGGCGGCTTCCCGGAACCAGACACCGAGCTTGCCCGGATCGGACTCGGGAAGCCCGGCGTACCCGGTCTCCCGGGCGAGGTCGGCGACGGTGCCGGGGCGCAGACCGCCGTCCAGATGGTCGTGCAGCAGAACCTTCGGTGCCCGGCGGATCTGCTCCGGAGTCGGGGTGTTCGCGATGCTCTGGCTCGTCATTTCCGCACTGTAACTCCTACGCGCGTAGATCGCTCGGTACTCGGCGTATTCCGATTCCCGTCGATACGCAACGGTGACCGCACGGACGGGTCGCGTACACCGCTTCTTCTGACACTGTTCTGTCATGGCACAGCAATCGACGCCGGTCCGAACGGCCAGGCTGGGCAGGGCAGTCGGCCAGGAGCCGACGACGGTGAGCGGAGCGGTCCTGCTGCTCCCGGGCGGCGAGGAGGTCTCCGCCCGCAAACCGTCCCTCGTATGGGCGACGCCCTTCGTCCGCGCCCTCGGACGCCGGCTGGCCCGGGACGGCCGGGACGAGGGGCTGGCCGCGCACATCGTCCACTACCGCTATCGCGGCTGGAACGGCGACGAGGCGCATCTCGCGGGGGACGCCGACTGGGCGGCCGACGAGGTGGTACGGCGGTACGGCGATGTCCCGGTGTGCCTGCTGGGTCTGGGCATGGGCGGCCGGGCCGCGCTGCGCGCGGGTGGCCATGAGGCCGTCAGCTCCGTCGTCTCGATCGCCCCCTGGCTGCCGGAGGCGGACGAGGGGGCGCCCGAGGAACCGGTACGGCAGCTGGTGGGGCGCCGGGTGCTGATCGTGCACGGCACGAACGACGAACGGACCGATCCGGAGCAGTCGTTCCGGCTGGCGGCGCGGGCGAAGAAGGCGAACCGGGAGGTGTGCCGGTTCGAGGTGCACTCGGACGGGCATGGGCTGCATCAGCACCGGGACGAAGTGCTGGCGCTGGCTTCGGACTTCGTGCTGGGGGCGTTGTTCGGGTACGCGGTGTCACGGCCGGTGGAGGACGCGTTGGCCGCGCCGCCGCCGATCGGGTTGCGGATGCCGCTTGCCGCGGGGTTCGGGCGGTCGCTTCGGCGGGGGTGACGGCTGGTTTCGGGGTGCGGGTGGTGGGTGGGTTCCGCGCAGTTCCCCGCGACCCTAAGGAAGAAGACTCCCCCGCCTCGCAAGCAGAAACTTCTTGAACGCGGTCACCGGGGGCGTGTCCGGATGGCCCTGGAGCCATGCCACGCCGATCTCCCTCGCCGCCCTCGGGGCCGTGACCGTCAGTTCCACGACTCCCGGGCGGGGAAACGCGGGTGGGGGGAGCAACGCAACCCCCAGCCCGGCCGCCACCAAGCCCCTCAAGGTCTCCGCCTCCTCCCCCTCGAAGGCGATCCGCGGCCGGAAGCCGGCCTCCGTGCACAGGTCGTCGGTGATGCGGCGCAGACCGTAGCCCGGTTCCAGGGTCACGAAGGTCTCGTCGGCCGCTTCGGCGAGGCGGATGCGCTTGCGGGCCGCCAGTGGGTGGTCCGCGGGAACCACCAGGCGCAGCTTCTGTTCGTCCAGGCGACGGGCGACCAGGTCGGGGGCGTCCGGCACCGGGGAGGTGAGGCACAGGTCCAGTTCGCCCGCCCGGAGCTTCTCGATCATCGCCTCGCCGTAGTTCTGGACGAGGCTGAAGCGGACCCGGGGGTGGTCGACGCGGAAGGCCTGGAGGAGGCCGGGGACGGTCTCCGCGCCCATCGTGTGCAGGAAGCCGAAGGCGACCTTGCCGGTGGTGGGGTCGGCGTCGGCGCGTACCTCGTCGGCGGCGCGCTGGACCTCGGCGAGGGCGCGTTCGACCGAGGTGAGGAAGGTGCGGCCGGCGGGGGTGAGGGAGACCGTGCGGCCGTGCCGGGTGAAGAGGTCGACACCGAGGTCCTGCTCCAGGCGGGCCAGCGCGCGGGAGAGGGTGGACTGCGGGACGTCGAGCTCCTGCGCGGCCCTGGTGACATGCTCCGTGCGGGCCACACCGGCGAAGTACGCGAGGCGTGGAGCCAGCAACATCGTCATGTCTTCTGTGTCACTGTCCGGTGACAGGCGCTTCGCTGACCTCTGTTGATGCTCCATGGGAACGATTATGGCGATTCCATGCATTGGACGGATCAAAAAGGGGTCCGTACGTTCGAGGCATGTCTCCCGCCAGTACCGGGGCGTCCACCGCCATGGACGCCGCAGCCACCGTCCCCGCCTCCGACTCCCGTATGACCCCGGGCGGCCCCGGCTACCGCCGGATGAGCTTCGCCCTCTTCCTCGCCGGTGTCGCGACCTTCGCCCTCCTCTACTCCACGCAGGCGCTGCTGCCGCTGATCTCGGACGGCTTCGGGGTGAGCGCGGGCGACGCGAGCTGGACGGTGGCGGCGGCGACCGGCGGACTGGCGCTGTTCGTCATCCCGATGAGCGCCCTGTCCGAGCGTTTCGGGCGTCGTACGGTCATGACCGCGTCGCTGGCGGTGGCGGTGACCGTGGGCCTGCTGGTCCCGTTCGCGCCGTCGCTGGGCGTGCTGGTGGTGCTGCGCGGTATCCAGGGCGCGGCGCTGGCTGGGCTGCCGGCCTCGGCGCAGGCCTACCTGGCCGAGGAGGTCCGCCCCAGGGCGCTGGTCACGGCGATAGGCCTGTTCGTCGCGGGCAACAGTGTCGGCGGGATGAGCGGCCGGGTCATCACCGGCTGGGTCGCACAGGAGTGGGGCTGGCGGGTCGCGGTCGGCGTCATCGGCGTGATCGCGGTCGGCTGCGCGGTGGCCTTCCGGCTGCTCCTCCCCGCGCCGCGGCACTTCAAGGCGGGCTCGCTGCACCCGCGCCGGCTGCTCGGCACGGTCCGCGACCATCTGGCCAACCCGCTGCTGCGCCGCCTGTACGCGATCGGCGCGCTGTTCATGACCGTCTTCGGCGGCGTCTACACGGTGATCGGCTACCGCCTGACCGAGGAGCCCTTCTCCCTCCCCCAGGGCATCATCGGCTCGATCTTCCTCGTGTACCTGGTGGGCACGGTCTCCGCGTCGACGGCGGGCCGTCTGGTCGGCCGCCTCGGCCGCCGGGGCGCCCTCTACCTGGGCGGCGGCACCACGGCCGCCGGTCTCCTCCTCTCCCTGGCCGACTCGCTCCCGCTGGTCCTGCTGGGCCTCGTCCTCATCACCGCCGGCTTCTTCGCGGGTCACGCGGTGGCCTCCTCGGCGGTCAGCAAGACGGCCACCCGCGGCCGGGCCCAGGCCTCCGCCATCTACCAGTCCGCGTACTACATCGGCTCCAGCGCGGGCAGCACGGTGGGCGCGCTGGCCTTCCACGCGAGCGGCTGGTCGGGAACGGTGGGGGTGGCCCTGCTGGCGGTCGCGGGCGTGGTGACGATCACGGTGCTGGGCTCGGTGGCGGCCCGACGGCACGTCGTGGCCACCGCTCACTGAGGCGCCCGGACCTGGGCTTTTCCGCACTCCGGGGGCCATTGTCAGTCCCCTGCGGTAGCTTCCGAGTGCTGGTGCGCAACGGCGCGCGAACAGGAACGGCCACAGGGGTGGGTGGACGGAAATGAGCAACAGCACGGCGACGGCGGAGCTGGACGTCGCACTGGAGAAGCACCGGACCGAGCTGACCGGGTACTGCTACCGGATGCTCGGCTCGTCGTTCGAGGCCGAGGACGCGGTGCAGGACACCCTGGTGCGGGCCTGGCGGAGCTACGACAAGTTCGAGGGCCGCTCCAGCCTCCGTTCCTGGCTCTACCGGATCGCGACCAACGTCTGCCTTGACATGCTCTCCGCGGGCAACAAGCGGGCCCGCCCGATGGACCTCTCCGAGTCGACCCCGCTGGCCCGGGCGGCGCTGTCGCCCCGGCCCGACAACACCTGGCTGGAGCCGGTGCCGGACGCGCGGGTGCTGCCGACCGTGGAGGACCCGGCGGAGGCGGCCGTGGCCAAGGAGTCCGTCCGGCTCGCCTTCATGGCCGCGCTGCAGCAGCTGCCGCCCAAGCAGCGGGCGGTGCTGATCCTGCGCGAGGTGCTGGCCTGGAGGGCCAACGAGGTGGCCGAACTGCTCGGCACCACCGTCGCCTCGGTCAACAGCGCCCTGCAGCGGGCCCGGGCCACACTGGCCGAGCAGCAGCAGTCGGGCGCCGCCGCCGACGTCTCCGACCCGCTCGACGAGGAACAGCAGAAGCTCCTGGAGCGCTATGTCGCGGCCTTCGAGGGCTACGACATGACGGCGCTGACGGCGCTCCTCCACGAGGACGCCATCATGACGATGCCGCCGTTCGACCTGTGGCTGGTCGGCCACGAGGACATCGCGGGCTTCATGACCACCATCGGCTCCGCCTGCGAGGGCTCGCGGCTGTTCCCGGTCCAGGTCAACGGCCTGCCCGGGTTCGCCCAGTACAAGCCCGACCCGGACACCGGCGGCTGGAGCCCCTGGTCGATCCAGGTCCTGGAGATCTCAGACGGCCGGCTGACCGGGTTCCACTTCTTCCTCGACACCAAGCGCTGGTTCCCGCTCTTCGGCCTCCCCCTCCACCTGGAGGCGGAGGCCGACGAAGCGGAGGAGGGAGCGTAGGGCGGGGTCGGGGTCCCGCAGCCGTATCCGCCCTCCGGCCCGGCGGGCGGTGAGTTCCAGCCGGGCCAGCAGATCGACGGCCGCCAGTCCGGGCGGCCCGATCCCGGCGACATCGCAGACGACGATCCCGGCCGCGCCGCCCGCCAGCAGCGCCCGCACCTCGGCACAGAGCCCGGCCACCGCGTCCTCGACGACGGGGCCGGGCAGCACGAGCACGGCAGGAAGCATGGCATCCACGAACCGGTAGACCGCCGTCGGCCCGACAACTCATCGGTAGGGTGCCGGGCTTCCGTACGAGCGTCGCGCAGATCACAAGGGCCAACATTGACCTGCACCTGACCGGCCCCGAGGGTTAGCTGCATGCCCCACGGATCAGCGAAGCCCTCCCCACCCGACGGTCTCCTCCGCCGCGAGGGGGTCCCGTGCAGGGGGTGCTGAGCGGCTTCGCGGTCATCGCGATCGTCATCGGGGTGGGATACGTCCTCGGCCGCGGCGGCCACCTCGGGGTCAACGGCCGCGAGGTCCTGACCAAACTGGCCTTCCACGTCGCCTCCCCCGCTCTGCTCTTCACCACGCTCGCGAAGGCCGACCTGGCGGTGATCTTCTCCAGCCGCCTCCTGGTCACGGCCCTGAGCACGGCAGCGGCCGCGGGCGCGTTCGTAGCGGTGGGTGCCGTACGGCACTGGGGCGTGGGACGCACCACCATCGGCGCGCTGTGCTCCAGCTACGTCAACTCCGGCAATCTCGGCATCCCGATCGCGGTGTACGTGCTGGGCGACGCGTCCCTGGTGGCCCCGGTCCTGCTCTTCCAGGTGGTCGTCCTCACCCCGGTCGCCCTCACCGTGCTGGACCTGTCGGGCATGGGCGAGAAGGGCCCCTGGTGGCGCCGGCTCCTCGCCCCGCTCCGCAACCCGATAGCCGTGGGCTCCCTCACCGGAGTCCTGGTCTCGGCGCTCGGCGTGCGCCTCCCCGGCCCGGTGATGGACCCCCTGACCCTGATCGGGAACATGTCCGTCCCGGCGGTGCTGCTCGCCTTCGGCATCTCCCTGCACGGCAGCACCCCGCCCGGCCGGGGCCGCGACCGCCACCCGGTGTTCCTCTCGGTGGCCCTGAAGTCGGTGGGCCAGCCGCTGATCGCCTGGGCCCTGGCGTCAGCGCTCTTCGACCTCCACGGCGCCCCCCTGCTGGACGTCACGGTGACCTCGACCCTCCCGGCCGCCCAGAACCTCTACACCTACGCCAGCACCTACCGCGTGGGCGAGGAACTGGCCCGCGACTCGATCCTGCTGTCCACGGTGCTGGCGGTGCCGGTCCTGGTCGTGGTGGCGGCGCTCCTGGGGTGACGGGCCGTCAGGCGATGCGTTCCAGCACGACGGGCGACGCCGTGAACTCGGTGCCCCCCGCCGCGACGTCGTAGGAGCCCTCCACCGACTGGAGCGCGTACTCGAAGCGCTCCGGGGTGTCGGTGTGCAGGGTCAGCAGGGGCTGGCCGGCGGTGACCGTGTCGCCGGGCTTGGCGTGGAGTTCGACGCCCGCGCCCGCCTGCACCGGGTCCTCCTTGCGGGCGCGGCCCGCGCCCAGGCGCCAGGCGGCGACGCCGATGCCGTAGGCGTCCAGGCGGGTGAGGACACCGGAGGCCGGGGCCTTGATCACGTGCTGCTCCCTGGCCACCGGCAGCTCCGCGTCCGGGTCGCCGCCCTGGGCCGCGATCATCCGGCGCCAGACGTCCATCGCCGAGCCGTCGGCCAGCGCCTTCGCCGGGTCGGCGTCCTTCAGGCCGGCCGCGTCGAGCATCTCGCGGGCCAGGGCGAGGGTCAGCTCGACGACGTCGGCGGGGCCGCCGCCGGCCAGGACCTCGACCGATTCGCGGACCTCCAGGGCGTTGCCGGCCGTGAGGCCCAGCGGGGTGGACATGTCCGTGAGGAGCGCGACCGTCTTCACACCGTGGTCGGTGCCGAGGCCCACCATGGTCGAGGCGAGCTCGCGGGCGTCCTCGATGGTCTTCATGAAGGCGCCGGTGCCGACCTTGACGTCCAGGACCAGGGAGCCGGTGCCCTCGGCGATCTTCTTGGACATGATCGAGGAGGCGATCAGCGGGATCGCCTCGACCGTGCCGGTCACGTCGCGCAGCGCGTACAGCTTCTTGTCCGCCGGGGCCAGGCCGTCGCCCGCCGCGCAGATCACCGCGCCCGTACCGTCCAGCACCGACAGCATCTCCTCGTTGGAGAGCAGGGCGCGCCAGCCGGGGATCGACTCCAGCTTGTCCAGGGTGCCGCCGGTGTGGCCGAGGCCCCGGCCGGAGAGCTGGGGGACGGCCGCACCGCAGGCCGCGACCAGGGGGGCCAGCGGGAGAGTGATCTTGTCGCCGACACCGCCCGTGGAGTGCTTGTCGGCGGTCGGGCGGGACAGGGAGGAGAAGTCCATGCGCTCGCCGGAGGCGATCATCGCCGCCGTCCAGCGGGCGATCTCGCGGCGGTTCATGCCGTTGAGGAGGATGGCCATCGCGAGCGACGACATCTGCTCGTCGGCGACCTCGCCGCGCGTGTACGCGTCGATGACCCAGTCGATCTGCTGGTCGCTGAGCTCACCGCGGTCGCGCTTGGTGCGGATGACGGAGATGGCGTCCATGGTGGCCATGGCGTTCCCTTCGAAGAAGTGCGAAACGTACGGCCCCTCCCGACGAGGAGGGGCCGTACGGGAGTTACTTGGTGAGATGGGCCGGGCCGAAGGCCTGGGGCAGCATCTCGGAGAGGGGCAGGACGCCCTCCGGGGTGTCCAGGAGGAGGTCCGGGCCGCCGAACTCGTAGAGCAGCTGGCGGCAGCGGCCGCACGGGACGAGCAGGCCGCCCGTGCCGTCCACGCAGGTGAAGTGGGTCAGCCGGCCGCCGCCCGTGCGCTGGAGCTGGGAGACCAGTCCGCACTCGGCGCACAGGCCCAGGCCGTACGACGCGTTCTCCACGTTGCAGCCGGAGACCGTACGGCCGTCGTCGACCAGGGCGGCGACCCCGACCGGGAAGCCGGAGTACGGCGCGTAGGCGTGGGTCATGGCCTCCCGCGCCTCGGCCCGCAGGGCCTCCCAGTCGAAGCCGGCGGCGGTCGTCACTTGCCCTGTCCCTTGCGGTAGGGCAGGCCGTCCGCCTTCGGCATCCGCAGGGACTGCGCGGACAGCGAGAGCACCAGCAGGGTGACGAGGTACGGGGTCGCGGTCACGAGCTGCCGCGGGACGTCGTTGGTGGAGGCGTACCAGACGAACATCAGGACCGAGATGACGATCGTGATGACGGCCGGGACGTACTTCTTGCGCCAGGCCAGGTAGACCGCGCCGAAGACCAGCAGGATCGCGAGCAGCAGGATCAGCGCGTGCACGTTGACCGTGCCGCCGCGCAGGTTGAGGCTGTCGGTGTAGCCGAACAGGCCCGCGCCGAGCGCCAGTCCGCCCGGCATCCAGTTGCCGAAGATCATCGCGGCGAGACCGATGTAACCGCGGCCGGCCGTCTGGCCGTCCAGGTAGACGTTCGAGGCGACGATCGAGAGGAACGCGCCACCGAGACCGGCGAAGCCGCCGCTGATGATCACCGCGATGTACTTGTACTTGTAGACGTTGACGCCGAGGGACTCGGCCGCGACCGGGTTCTCGCCGCAGGAGCGCAGGCGCAGACCGAAGGCGGTGCGCCACAGCACCCACCAGGTGATCGGGACGAGGGCGACGGCGATGACCGTCAGCGGGGAGAGGTCGGTGAGCAGACCGCCGACCAGGCCCCCGATGTCGGAGATCAGGAACCAGTGCTTCTGGTTGAGCGTGTTCAGCCAGTCGGACAGGCCTGGCACGCTGAACGTGCCGAGCGAGTCGATCGGCGGGGACTGCTTGGAGGAGCCGCCGGCGGCGTCCTCGAAGGTGAACTTCGAGAGGTAGCGGGTGGCGCCCAGGGCGAGGATGTTCAGGGCCACACCGGAGACGATGTGGTTGACGTTGAAGGTGACGGTCGCGACGGCGTGCAGCAGGGCGCCGAGCGCACCGCCGATGATGCCGAAGGCCACGCCGGCCCAGGGGCCCCACTGGTAGCCGGCCCAGGCACCGAACCAGGTGCCGAGGATCATCATGCCTTCGAGGCCGATGTTGACGACGCCCGCGCGCTCGGCCCACAGACCGCCGAGACCGGCGAGGCCGATCGGCACGGCCAGGCGCAGCGCGGTGGACATCTGGCCGGTGGAGGTGATGCCGTCGGCGCCGGTGATCAGGCGGACGGCCGAGGTCAGGATCAGTACACCGGCGATGACCAGCAGGAGTACCGGGAGCGACATTCGGCGGCCGCCCTTGCCGGGCTGCTTCGCCTGCGGCTTGGCGATGGTCGCGGTGGACATCAGGCCGCCACCTCCTTCTTGGTGTTCTGGGCGGCGGCCGCGGCGAGCTCCGCGCCGACCTGGCGCTGCTGGCGGCGCAGGCCCCACTGGCGTACGGCTTCGTAGGAGATGACCACGGAGAAGACGATCAGGCCCTGCATGATCGTGGCGATCTCCTTCTCGTACGCCACCGGGGTCGCGTAGTCGAGGGCGGGCGAGGCCTTGTCGAGGAAGGCCCAGAGCAGGGCGGCGAAGGCGATGCCGCCGGGGTTGTTGCGGCCGAGCAGGGCGATGCCGATGGCGGTGAAGCCGAGGCCGGCCGGGAAGCTCAGGCTGTAGGTGTGGGTGTCGCCGAGCAGCAGCGGGAGGCCCGCGAGGCCGGAGACCGCGCCGGAGATCAGCATGGAGACGAGGACCATGCGCTTGGCGTCGACGCCGGAGGCGGCCGCGGCGGACTCGGAGGCGCCGGTGGCGCGCAGGTCGAAGCCGAAGCGGGTGCGGTTGAGGACCACCCAGTAGGCGATGCCGAGGGCGATGGCGACGAACACCATGCCGTAGATCTCGCCGACGTCCGAGCCCAGGTCGATGCCCGGGAACCAGCCGGACTTCTTCATGTCGCCGGTCGTCATGTTGTTGCCGACCTGGACACCCCAGACGTTGGCGAGGGTGACGTAGCCGATGACGCTGGTGGCGATGGCGTTGAGCATGATCGTGGCGACGACCTCGCTGACCCCTCGGGTGACCTTGAGGACGCCCGCGATACCGGCCCAGAAGGCGCCGGTGAACATGGCGACCAGGAGCAGCATCGGGATCTGCAGGAAGGCGGGCAGGCCGATGTTGGCGCCGACCACGGCCGTCATCACGGCGGCGAGGCGGTACTGGCCGTCGACGCCGATGTTGAACAGGTTCATCCGGAAGCCGAGGGCGACCGCGATGGCCGCGATGTAGTACATCGCCGCCTGGTTGATGATCAGCACCTGGATGTCCGAGTACGGCAGCTGCTGGAGCATCAGGGAGTACGGCTCGAACGGGTTGCGGTTCGAGGCGAGCAGCACGATCGACGTCAGTGCGATCGCGAGGACGAGCGCGATGACCGGGCCGGCCAGCGCGAGGAGCACCCGCTCCTTGTCGAACTTCTTCATCGGGCCTCGTCCTCCGGACCAGCGGCGCCTTCGTATCCTTCTGGGGCGGTGTCTACGTGTTCCAGGTGGCCGGACGCGGCACCCGTCATGGCGGAGCCCAGCTCCTCCGGGGTGATGGTGGCCGGGTCGGCGTCCGCGACCAGCTTCCCGTCGAAGATCACCCGCAGGGTGTCCGACAGGCCGATCAGCTCGTCGAGGTCGGCGGAGATCAGCAGCACGGCCAGGCCCTCCCGGCGGGCCTCCCGGATGCGGTCCCAGATCTGCGCCTGGGCGCCGACGTCCACACCGCGGGTGGGGTGGGCGGCGATCAGGAACTTCGGGCGGTGGCTCATCTCGCGGCCGACGATCAGCTTCTGCTGGTTGCCGCCGGAGAGGGAGGCGGCGGTGACGTCGATACCGGGGGTGCGGACGTCGTACTCCTCGACGATCCGGCGGGTGTCCGCCTGGGCGCCCTTGATGTCGAGCCAGAAGCCCTTCGCGTTGGGCTTCTCGGTGACATGGCCGAGGATGCGGTTCTCCCAGAGCGGCGACTCCAGGAGCAGGCCCTGGCGGTGCCGGTCCTCGGGGATGTAGCCGACGCCCCGTTCGCGGCGCTTGCGGGTGGCCCAGGGGGTGATGTCCTCGCCGAGGAACTCGATCGCGCCGGAGTCGGCGTGCCGGGTGCCGATGAGCGCGTCGATCAGCTCGGTCTGGCCGTTGCCCTCGACGCCGGCGATGCCCATGACCTCGCCGGCGTGGATGGTGAAGGAGACGTCGTCGAGGACGCGCTTGGCGGCGCCGGGGGTGGTGGCCTCGTCGAGGACGTCGCCGCGTGCCGTGGCGCCGGCCGAGCCGACCGTCGCGGTCTCGGGCTGGGCGCCGACCTCGCCGAGGGAGGCGATGCCGCCGCCGGCGTAGACGGTGAGGTTCTTCACCGTGACGACGGCCTTGTCGGTGACGGTGGACTCGGCGGTCTCCGGGGTGGGCAGCTCGCTGCCGACCATCAGCTCGGCGAGCTGGCGCGGGGTGGTCTCGGAGGGGATCGCGGTCCCGACGGTCGTACCGCGGCGGATGACGGTGATGTCGTCGGCCACCGACAGCACCTCGCCGAGCTTGTGCGAGATGAAGATGACCGACAGGCCCTCGGACTTCAGCTCCCGCAGGTTGTCGAAGAGTGCGTCGACCTCCTGCGGGACGAGGACGGCGGTGGGCTCGTCGAGGATCAGGGTCTTGGCGCCGCGGTAGAGGACCTTGAGGATCTCCACGCGCTGCCGGTCGGCGACACCGAGGTCCTCGACCAGGGCGTCGGGGCGGATGCCGAGGCCGTACCGGTCGGAGATCTCGCGGATCTTCTTCCGGGCGTTGCCGCCGATGCCGTACAGCTTCTCGCTGCCGAGCACCACGTTCTCGAGGACGGTCAGGTTGTCGGCCAGCATGAAGTGCTGGTGGACCATGCCGATGCCGCGCGCGATGGCGTCGGCCGGGGACGAGAAGGAGACCTGCTCGCCGTCGATCGCGATGGTGCCCTCGTCCGGCTTCTGCATGCCGTAGAGGATCTTCATCAGGGTCGACTTGCCGGCGCCGTTCTCACCGACGAGGGCATGGACGGTGCCCTTGCGGACCGACAGGTGGATGTCGTGGTTGGCTACGACACCAGGGAATCGCTTGGTGATCCCCGCCAGCTCGACCGCGGCTGTCGTCTCTGCGGTGAGCGGAGGGCTGCTGGACGCGTCGATGGCGCACTCTCCTCGGGAAAGGGGCCGCTCTACGCGCGTAGCGCCCCTGCTTTAAATAGTGCCCGGACCTGACCGAGCTTTTTTGACTCTCGATCCGTTCCGAGCATTCTGCCGCGTGAACGAGGCGGGTCCCCGCCGTACCCGTCGCCCGTCGGGATCCGGGCTACGGCAGGGGCGCGGGAGGAAGATCCTGCCCGCACCCCGTTCCGTGGCCGTAACGCTGCCATTACAGCGTCTTTTTGGCCATGCCTACGGCATGGTCATGACCGTCGGGTCAGGAGGTCTTGACCACGATCGAGCCGTCCTTGATGCCGGCCTCGGCCTTCTTCAGCGCGGCCTGGATGCCGGCGTTGCTCTTGAAGGCCGGGTTGGAGTCGGCGAGGCTCACGCCGCCGGTGGCCAGGCTGGCGCGGATCTCGCCGGTCTCCGGCTTGCCGTCGTGGACGGACTTGGCCAGGTTGTAGACCGCGCCCGCGACGTCCTTCATGGCCGAGGTGAGGATGGAGTCCTTGTACTTGGCCAGCGCGTCCTGCTTGTACTGGTCCGAGTCGACGCCGATCGCCCACACCTTGTGCTCGGCGGCCGACTGGATGACACCCTGACCGGACAGACCGGCGGCGGCGTAGACGACGTCCGCACCGGCGTCGATCTGGCCGTCCGCCGCGGTCTTGCCCTTGTCGGGGCTGGAGAAGCCGCCCTCTGCGGCAGTCTCGGTCAGGTACTGCGACTTGACCTTGACGCCCTTCTTGGTGTCCGCGACGCCCTGCTCGAAGCCGGCCTCGAACTTGTGGATCAGCGGCACGTCCACACCGCCGACGAAGCCGACGGTGTTGGTCTTGGTGGCCTTGGCGGCGGCGACACCGGCCAGGTAGGACGCCTGCTCCTCGTGGAAGACGAGGTCGGCGACGTTGTCGGCCTTGATGGTGTTGTCGTCGATGATGCCGAAGGTGACCTTCGGGAACTTCGCCGCGACCTCCTTGACGGCCGGCGCGTAGGAGTAGCCGACACCGATCACCGGGTTGTAGCCGGCCTTGGCCAGGGTCTCCAGGCGCTGCGCCTTGTCCGCGTCCGACTCGCCGTCCTGCGGCTCGACGGCGGAGGACTTGTAGCCGTACTGCTGGTCGGCCTTGTCCATGCCGGCGGTCGCGGCGTCGTTGAAGGACTGGTCGCCCTTCCCGCCGACGTCGTAGGCGAGAGCCAGACCGAGGTCCTTGCCCTTGCTCGCGGAGGACGAGGTGGAGGAGCTGCCACAGGCGGAGACTGTGACGGCGAGAGCTGCGGTTGCAACGCCTGCAACCGCGATTCGGGACACCCGGCGCATGGAACTTGACTCCTTTGTGCAAGCGCCCAAACCAGGCGCTGGTTCCGCGGCAGCGTAACGCGCGTAGACGAACCGGAAAACCCCCAATGTCCGGTCCGTTATCTAGCTGTGGCCACAGTCACCGTCCATGGTGACGGACAGCAGTGCGCCCCTTGCAGGAGGCAAGGGGCGCAGGGACTGCAACGGCGGCGCTCAGTGGGCCGCACGTTCGTGCGACCGGCTCACCCGGCCGCACATATATGCCGGATCACTTGGTGTTGACGGTGACCTTGCCGTCGATGATGTCCTGCTTGGCCTTGTCGACGGCCTCGACGACCTTGGTCAGGGCCTTGTACTTCGGGTTGGTGTCCGCGAAGCCGACCCCGCCGGACTTCAGGGTGCCGTTGACGACACCGCTCTCCGGCTTGCCCTCGTAGACGGACTTCACCAGGTCGTACACCGCGCCGCCGACGTTCTTCAGCGCGGAGCCGAGGATGTAGTCCTTGTACTTGGCGAGCGCGTCCTGCGCGTACTGGTCGGAGTCGACGCCGATCGCCCACACCTTGGCGGTGGCGGCGGCCTCGATCACGCCCTGACCGGAGAGACCGGCCGCGTGGTAGATGACGTCGGCACCGGAGTCGATCTGCCCCTGGGCGGCGGTCTTGCCCTTGTCCGGGCTGGAGAAGCCGCCCTCGGCCGCGGTCTGCGTCAGGTACTGCGACTCGATCTTGATCTTCGGGTCGACCGACTTGGCGCCCTGGTCGAACCCGGCCTCGAAGGTGTGGATCAGCGGGATGTCCACGCCGCCGATGAAGCCGATGTGGTCCTTCTTGGTGGCCGAGGCGGCCGCGACACCCGCGAGGTACGACGACTGCTCGGCCGCGAAGACCATGTCGACGACGTTCTTCGCGTTGATCGTCGAGTCGTCGATCATGCCGAAGGTGATGTTCGGGTACTTGGCGGCGACCTCCTTGACGGCGGGCGCGTAGGAGTAGCCGACCCCGATGATCGGGTTGTAGCCGGCCTTGGCGAGCGTGTTGAGGCGCTGCACCTTGTCGGCGTCGGACTCGCCGTCCTGCGGCTCGATGTCCGAGCCGCCGATGCCGAAGTCCTTCTCGGCCTTCTGGAAGCCGGCGTAGGCGGCGTCGTTGAAGGACTGGTCGCCCTTGCCGCCGATGTCGTAGGCAAGGCCTATGCCCTTGCCGTTGTACTTGCCGGACGAGTTCGTGGCGGTGTCGCCGCTGTCCTGGCTGGACTTACCGCATCCGGCGGCGGCGAGGGCGATGACGGCGACGGTCACCGCGGCTTGGGAGACCCTCGTTCTGCGAGAGATTCCCCTAGAGACAAAACGCACAGCAAGCACCCCTTCGTCCCCACGGCACCGTGACCGGCCCGCTTCCCCAATCGGCCACCTGTGGTGGTGATTTCGGCGCACAGTAACGCGCGTAGAAGGGAAGGGGAACGGGGTTTCTCACTGCCGTTATCGAACCGTGCCGACCCCGGGTTACAAGGAGAGACCGCGGGTTACGCCGGGGTGACACAAGGGGACGAAGGGGCGCCGATCGGGCGCCTTCGTCCCCTGGGGCCAGGTGACCGTTTCTCCAGCCCTTCGGTACGACCGCCGCCGTCCCGCTAGCGGGTCGCGTCGATGAGAGCGGCGGCCGTGAACAGCTCCACCCCGACCGTGATGGCCCGCTCGTCGGCGTCGAAGTCACCCTGGTGCAGGTCACGCACGGTCCGCTCGCCCGGCGTCCGCACCCCGAGCCGCGCCAGCGCGCCCGGCACGTGCTCCAGGTACCAGGAGAAGTCCTCGCCGCCGAGGCTCTGCTCGGTGGTCTCGATGGAGTCGGTGCCGCGCCGGGCGGTCATCGCGTCCCGCAGCAGTTCGGTGACCACCGGGTCGTTGACGACCGGCGGCACCCCGCGCACGTAGTTGATCTCGGACTTGGCCCGGTGCAGGGTCGCGACCTCGTCGATCGCCGCGTGCACGACGTCCGGCGCCTGCCGCCAGGCCGCCAGGTCCAGGCACCGCACGGTCCCGGAAAGCTCGGCGTGCTGGGGGATGACGTTGGGCGCGTGCCCGGACTCGATCCGCCCCCAGGTCACGGCGAGCCCGCTGCGGCTGTCCACGCGCCGCGCGATGAGCGCAGGCACGTCGACGGCGACCCGGGCGGCGGCGGTGACCATGTCGGTGGTCAGATGCGGCCGGGCGGTGTGCCCGCCGGGCCCGTCCAGCGCCACCTCGATGCGGTCGCAGGCGCTGGTGATGGCGCCGTTCCGGAGCCCGATCCGCCCCGCGTCCACCCGGGGGTCGCAGTGCACGGCGAGGATCCGCCCCACTCCCTCCAGCACCCCGGACGCGATGGCGTCGGCGGCACCGCCGGGCAGCACCTCCTCGGCGGGCTGGAAGAGCAGCCGTACGGGCCGCGGCAGCAGGCCCCGCTCGTGCAGCTCGGCGAGGACCAGCCCGGCGCCCAGCACCACGGCCGTGTGCACGTCGTGCCCGCACGCGTGCGCCCGGTCCGGCACGGTGGACCGGTAGGCGCACTCGGTCTTCATGTCCGGGATGGGCAGGGCGTCGATGTCGGCGCGCAGGGCGAGCACGGGCAGCCCGTCGGCCTCGGGCCCGATGTCACAGCTGAGCCCGGTTCCCATGGAGAGCACCCGCGGCCTCAGGCCGGCCTTCTCCAGCCGCTCCTTGATCGCGGCCGTGGTGCGGAACTCCTGGTTGCCTAGCTCGGGGTGCATGTGCAGGTCGCGCCGGAACGCTACGAGTTCGGCGTGCAGCTCCTCGCTGAGCACGCCGGGGAGCACATCCCCTGGGAGGTCGGCCTCGGACTCTAGGGACATCAATTGGTTCACCCTCTGAAGGGTAGGACGCCCGGGGGGTCAACTGCCCCGAGATCAACAAAAGTTCAGCCCGTTAGGGGAAGAAAATCTGACCTCGATGGCATGACCTCGGACGTGGCTGGGTAAAACCTATGTTTCCTCTTCCACGCATACCACGCCGCACGGCAATCACGCCGTTTCTGTCCACGTACCGAAACGGAACCGGGCCGGAACGGCCACTTCGCCACGCGCGGCACGCCCGCCCGGTAGCGTGCGCCACCGTGACAGACCCGGAGACGACCGACTTCATAGAAACCACCCGTACGTCCTACGACGCGATCGCGAAGGACTACTCCGCCGCCTACCCCGGCCTCCCCGACCGGCCGGTGGACCTGTCCCTGATCGCCGCCTTCGCCCAGCTGGTGAAGGCGAACGGCACCGCCCCCGTGGCCGACCTGGGCAGCGGCCCCGGCCAGATCACCGCGCACCTGAACGAGCTGGGGGTCCCGGCCTTCGGCATCGACCTCTCCCCCGCCATGGTCACCCTGGCCCGCGAGGCCCACCCCGCGCTGCGCTTCCACCGGGGTTCGATGACGTCCCTGGACCTGCCCGACGCGACCCTGGGCGGCATCCTCGCCCTCTACTCGATCATCCACGTCCCCGACGCCCACCTGCCGGCGACCTTCGCCGGCTTCCACCGCGTCCTGGTCCCCGGCGGCCACGTCCTGCTCGCCTTCCAGAAGGGCGAACAGGCCGGCCTGCATCTCACCGAACGCTTCGGCCACGAGATCGACCTCCACTACTACTGGCGCCCCGCGTACGCGGTGGGCGACATGCTCGCCAAGGCGGGCCTGGAGGTGGCGGCCACCCTGATCCGCGAGCCGCTGGACGAGGAGAAGTGGCCCCGGGCGTTCGTACTGGCCCGCAAGCCGGGCTGACCGGCGCACGGCGGCCGGGGACGTCAGATCTGGATGGCCTGGGTACGGCGCACACACTCCGTGACGACGTCCCGCAGGCTGCCGGTGTCCGCCAGCAGCCGCCGCTGCTCGTCGGCGCCGTTGCCCTCCCGCAGCAACCTCTGAACGGCCTCCTCCACCATCGGCAGGTCGCCGCTGTCGACGAGGGCGTCCCTGGTGTGCTCCAGCAGGGCGCCCAGGACGGCCTCCGCCGGCCGGGGCCGCAGGGTGAGGGGGTCGAGCAGTTCCCCGCCGAGCCCCGAGCGGGCGGCGCGCCAGCCGGCCATCCGCGTCAGCGCCACGCCGTGGTCGACCGGCTCCTGTCCGGCCCGCCACTCCCGCCCCGCGGTCTCCACCAGGGCGCGGGCCAGCGTGGCCACGAGCACGGCGGTCTCCGCGCGCAGGCAGACATCGGCGACCCGGATCTCCACGGTCGGAAAGCGCCGGGCGAGGCGGGCGTCGAAGTAGACCATCCCCTCGTCCAGGATGACGCCGGTGGCCACCATGTCCGTGACCAGCCGGTGATACCGCTCCGCGGACCGGAACAGCTCGGCCGGCCCGGCGGACGGCCAGCGGGCCCACACCCGGCTGCGGTAACTGGCGTACCCGGAGTCCCGGCCCTGCCAGAAGGGGGAATTGGCGCTGACGGCGACGAGCACGGGGAGCCAGGCCCGCATCCGGTCCAGAACCGCGACGCCCTCCTCGTCCGACTCCACGGAGACATGCACATGGCATCCGCAGACCAGTTGCTCACGAGTGGCGATCCCGTACTGCTCGGCCATCCACTGGTAGCGCCGGTTCACGCTGACGGAGGGGCTGACCGGCAGCGGCGAGCTGGCAAGCGCGGCAACGGTACAGCCGAGCTCCCCGGCAAGCTGGGCGGCCTCCTTACGGCACCGCACGATCTCCTCGCCGAGGTCCGCCATCTCCGACTGCGGATGGGTGGCGAACTCCAGCATCTGCCCGTAGAGCTCCTTCTCGAACACGTCCTGCCCCGGATCCGCCAGCGCGGCCCGGGCCAGCACCGCGGCCGCCGACGCCTTGGGCTCCCCCGACTCCGGGTCGACGAGCAGAAGCTCCTCCTCCACTCCGACGGTACGCACGCGATCCCACCCTCCATCCGCGCCACCACCGAACGCGGCAGCCTCCGCACCCCCCGACTTCCCCCGCCGGCCGGGTGGACACCTGCCGCGGCGGTACCGGCAGCGAAAGGCACATCCGCTCCCCGTCCGACGGGCCGGCCACCACCCGTCGGCCGACCACCCGCCCGGCTACGCCAGGCTGGTGACCGCCGTCAGCCGGTGCACGTCCTTCGCCGTGCCCGTGACGCCCGACAGGAAGCCCTGCGCGCGCGGCGAGGCGCTCTCGGTCAGCCAGGCCGGGTCGATGTCGCAGACCGCGACGCGGACGCCCGTGCCGGCCAGGGCGAGGGGGAGCGTGTGGACGACGGTCGAGGGGAAGCTAAGGATCGTACGGCCGATCGGGCCGCGGCGGGCGATCAGTTCCAGCGGGAGGTCCGGGCGGACTATCTCCAGTCCCGTCTCGCCCGCGAGGCGGTGCAGCTTCTCCGTGCTCTCCCTGCGGTGCGCGAAGTAGCGCGTCGCGCCGTGTGCCTTCGCCAGGCTCTGCACGGCCTCCAGGTAGTGGTCGCCGTCCACCACCCCGGTCTCCACCAGGGACGTGCCGACCATGTCGGCGCCCTTGGTGATGCGCGGCGGCCCGAAGCGGGCTCTGGTCCAGCCGAAGTCGTTCGCGGTGACCGTCACTCCCGCCGGGGTCTCCGTCACCGGCATGGAGGAGAAGACCTCCACCCGGCGGCGGTCGCTGGGTGTGAGGCGGCGCCGGGCCGAGGAGGAGACGGGGGCGAAGAGCAGGTCCCGGGGGCCCGGCCGGCCGCCCTTGCGGTGCCAGCGGACCAGGCGTTCGCCGCGTGCCAGTTGGGCCACGAACTCCATCGTCGCCGTGCCGTCGTCGACGACGACCAGGTCACGGGCGCGGGTGATCGTCAGCAGGAGCTGTACGTAACGGGAGAAAGGATCCCCCATCACGATCCGGTCGGCCCGGCGGAGCGAGCCCGCCAGACCACCGATCGTCTGGAAGGGGGCGGTGGTGCCGCCCCGGGCTTCCTCCCAGCGGACCCGGTATCCCTCGTCACGGGCCAGGTCCGCCATACGGCGCAGCTGGCCCCGGGTCATGGGGTCCGTCGGGGACAGGACGACGATCGTGAGTTCCGCACCGGGTGCCGCCGCGGATATGGCGACCGATGCGCGGCGGGCCTGCGAGGGCACCGTCGGCACCGGCTCCACCGCCCCGCGCAGGGCGTGGACATGCGCCCACTCCAGCACGTTCAGCAGCTGCACCGGACTCTCGACGAACGCGAGTGTGTGAGGGCCGGGGTTCCCGGCGCGGAGGCTCATCGACGTACGACCGTCCCGTCGTCGTAACACAACAGACGTAACTTCAGGATCTCAGCGGTGTCAGACCTGGACCGGCTCGCCGGCCGCCGCGGCGATCTCCGCCTCGGCGATGACACCGGTGACACGGCGCAGCTTCTTCATCGGGCCGAGCTCGGAGTCGTAGACCTTCTTGACGCCGTCACCGAGGGAGGCCGAGATGGTGCGGATGTCGCGGACCAGGCGGGTGAGGCCCTGCGGCTCGACGGAGGCGGCCTGGTCGGAGCCCCACATGGCGCGGTCCAGGGTGATGTGGCGCTCGACGAAGGTGGCGCCGAGGGCGACCGCGGCGAGGGTGGTCTGCAGGCCCGTCTCGTGGCCGGAGTAGCCGATCGGGACGTTCGGGTACTCCTTCTCCAGCGTGTTGATCACGCGGAGGTTGAGCTCCTCGGCCTTGGCCGGGTAGGTCGAGGTGGCGTGGCAGAGCAGGATGTTGTCCGAGCCGAGGACCTCGACCGCGTGGCGGATCTGCTTCGGGGTGGACATGCCGGTGGAGAGGATGACCGAGCGGCCGGTGGCGCGCAGCGCCTTCAGCAGCTCGTCGTCTGTCAGGGACGCGGAGGCGACCTTGTGGGCCGGGACGTCGAACTTCTCCAGGAAGGCGACGGCCTCGGTGTCCCACGGGGAGGCGAACCAGGCGATGTTCTTGCTCTTGCAGTACTCGTCGATCTGGCGGTACTCGTCCTCACCGAACTCCACGCGGTGGCGGTAGTCGATGTAGGTCATGCGACCCCAGGGGGTGTCACGCTCGATGTCCCACTGG
Organism: Streptomyces sp. NPDC051105; assembly: GCF_040682795.1. Lineage (NCBI taxonomy): Bacteria > Bacillati > Actinomycetota > Actinomycetes > Kitasatosporales > Streptomycetaceae > Streptomyces > Streptomyces sp. NPDC051105. The sequence goes on from NZ_JBFBBR010000003.1 coordinate 209,379, forward strand.
TCGCGCGGGGTGCAGATCTCCGGGGTGCGCTTCTGGAACTTGACGGCGTCACAGCCGGCCTCGGCGGCGACGTCGATCAGCTTGAAGGCGTTCTCCAGCTCACCGTTGTGGTTGATGCCGATCTCGCCGCAGATGTAGACGGGCTTGCCGGGGCCGACCTCACGGGAACCGAACGTGCGCAGACGGGAGTTGCTCATGACTGTGGGGTGTCCTTACTTCGGGAGGGAATCGAGAGAGGGGCCGAGGATCCAGCTGGCGATCTCTCGGATCGCGCCGTCGCCACCCGGGACGGTGGTGACCGCGCGTGCGGCGCCGCGTACGACGTCGTGGGCGCTCGCGACCGCCACGGGCCAGCCCACGAGGGCGAAGCACGGGAGGTCATTGACGTCGTTTCCGACGTAGAGCACGCGCTCGGGAGCGATGCCCTGCTCCTCGCACCACTGCTTGAGTGCGAGGTCCTTGCGGTCGATGCCGTGCAGGACCGGGATCTGTAGCTTCCGGGCCCGGGCGGCGACGACCGGGTTCTGCTCCGTGGAGAGGATCAGCATCTTGAGCCCGCTCTTTCGCAGGGCGGCGACGCCGAGTCCGTCGCCGCGGTGCACGGAGACGAACTCCTTTCCATCGGCGTCGATCAGCACCCGGTCGTCGGTCTGGGTGCCGTCGAAGTCCAGTACGACCGCGTCGATGTCGTCGGCGGTCGGCAGCGAACCGGGGCGGTCCGCGTCGAAGAGGGTGGCCAGCGCGCGGGCGCGGGCCAGGTCGTGCGGGTCGTCGATCTCCAGGACGCGGGCCGGGTCGGTGCGCACCAGCTCGGTGTGGCCGAAGAAGCGGTGCCGGTGCTCGCGGAAGCCGTCCGCGCGCATCGCGTAGGCGGCGCCGGTCTCCAGGAAGTCCTGAGGGCGGTCCTGGCGGCGGGGGCGGAAGGACTTGTCGTGGTTGACGCCGAAGCCGCCGCTCGCCGAGGCCGCGTCGGTACCGGCCGGCACCGGGGCGTCCACCTCGTCGCGCCAGACGAAGCCGTGGAAGGGCGCCACGGTCAGGGCCGTGTCGGCGCCGTTCTCGACGATCGCGCCGGCCACTCCGTCGATGTCCTCGCGGATGATGAACGGGCTGGTGCACTGCACGAGCAGCACCACGTCCACCGGGGCGCCGTGCAGCGCCTCGTGGGCGTCCATGGCGTGCAGGACGGCCGCCTCGGAGGTGGCGGTGTCACCGGCGATGGCGGCGGGGCGCAGCACCACCTCGGCGCCGGCCGACCGGGCGGCCGCGGCGATCGCCTGGTCGTCCGTCGACACGACGACGTCGGTCACCAGGCGGGAGGCGCGGCACTCGCGGACGGCGCGGGCGACCAGCGGGACGCCGCCGACCGGGAGGAGGTTCTTCGCGGGCACGCCCTTGGAGCCGCCGCGCGCGGGGATCACGGCGAGTACCCGGGGTACGACGGCCGTTTCGGGGTGGGACATCGGCTCTGTTCCTTCGGATGCGTGGAGCTGGGCTCCTTGGCGCGGGATCCGGTCGCTCACAGCTCTCCCATTCGTCGGATCACGGGTGCCACCCGCTGGACGCCATGGCGGTAGGCGCCGCGTGCGGCCCGGCGCACGATCTGGCGGACGGGGCCCGGGGCCTTGTCGGCGGCGGGCGCGCCGGGCAGCGGCACGCCGTCGGGGCCGAGGTGGTGGCGGGCCAGGATGCCGGGCAGGTAACCGGGCGCGGTCTCGGGTGTGTAGTACGGGTTCAGGGGCGGCAGACCGCCGGGCCGGGCGAGCAGCTTGGCGATCCGCTCGCGACCCGCGTCGAACGCGGTGGCGTAGGAACCGTCGGCCGCGACGCCCTGCCGCGAGACCCACTCGGCGTCGGGCACCGGGCGGTGTCCGGCGTCGAGCTGGTCCCAGGAGGCGAGGCAGCCGGAGCCGACGAAGTGGTGGTTGCCGAGCGTCTCGCGGACCCCGAGGTCGGTGAGGACCACGGTGGGGATCCGCCGGTGCAGGGCTTCCAGAGCGGCCGTCGAGCTGACGGTGACCATGAGGTCCGTACGGTCGAGTACCTCGCCCATGTGCCCGTACACCAGGCGGAAGTTGGCGGGCACGTCCCTGCCCTGGACCAGCTTCTGGTACGGCAGTTCCTCGATGTGGGTGGTGTGCTCGCCGGGCTTGGAGCGCAGCTTCAGCAGCACCTCCCGCTCGGGGTGCTGACGGGCGTGCCGGATGAGGCGGTTGAGCAGGTACGTACGGTCCTTGCGGCTCTCGGGGACCGAGGGCTGGGCCGCGAACACCACGGTGTAGGGCTCGTGTTCGCCCTCGTAGGGCGTCCCGCCGAGGAACGGCAGCGCGACCTCGGTGACCGAGGAGGAGTCGGCGCCGACGCCGTCGTACACGGCCCGGAACCGGTCCGCGTCCTGGCGGGAGTTGGCGAGGACCAGGTCCGCGCCGTGCCGCAGCAGCAGGCCGTCGGCGAGCTTCTCGTAGACGACGCCGACATAGCCGGTGACGACGACGGGCCGCTTCTCACGGCCGGCGAAGACGCTGCGCAGCCCGTGCAGCATCGCCTGCACCCCGCCGCCGACGAGGGAGAGGACGAGAACGTCGTACGACTGCTGCTCCATCTCTCTCAGGAACTCGACGGCCGTCACCTCGCGGAGCGAGTCCGCGTGGACGCCGACCTCCTGGAGCTGGCGGGCGGTGGGGGTGGCACGGCCGCGCAGGAGGTAACCGTCGAGCCGGACGTCCGAATCGTCGCCTTCGTTGGGGATCAGGCGCTTCGCGGTGAGCGCCCCCCACTTCCACCGAGTATCGGAATCCGCCAGGACGGCCACCCGCAGGGACTTCGTTGCACTTGCTGGCACACCCAAGACGCTAGGAAGCCATTCCGAGGATCTCCCCAACCCGAATCCAACAAAGGGTTAACAACACATCGCCGAATGGCGAATCAGCCCGGGATAAGCCATCAAAAAGTCCTGGTTCACGACCTCGCCACATGTCGTTCACCTCGTATCAAGGCGACGGTCAGGACGGATGACGGGCGCCCCTCTAACGTCCCCCACGTGGTCAAGCTCTCCGTCATCGTGCCGTTCTACAACGTGCAGCAATACGCGCCCGACACCCTGAGGAGCCTGCGCGCGAACGCGCGTGAGGACTTCGAATTCATTCTCGTCGACGACTGCTCGACCGACGGGACGCCAGAGATTCTCGCGCGAGCCGAGCGCGAGCTGCCAGGCGCGGTCCATGTCAGACACGAGCTGAACGGAGGGCTGGCCACCGCGCGCAACACCGGTATCGACAAAGCACGCGGCGAGTACGTCACCTTCCTGGACGGCGACGACTGGCTCGCACCGGGCTACTACCCGCAACTGGTGGACGCCGTCGAGGCCCTGGGCTGCGACTTCGTCCGCACCGATCATGTGCAGTGCACCGCCCGGGCCCGCACCGTGCACCGGGTCCCGGTCGGCCGACGCAACGTCGTCATGAACCCGCGGGACGCGATCCTGCCGACCGACCGGACGACCTCCGTCGACTACGCGTACGCGTGGGCCGGGGTGTACCACCGCCGTCTGGTGGACAAGGGGCTCGTCCACTTCACGGACGGGCTGCGCACGGCCGAGGACCGGCCGTGGATCTGGAAACTGCACCGGGAGGCCGAGTCCTTCGCGGCGGTGAACCTGCTCGGCGTCTTCTATCGGCGTGGCGTAGCCTCGTCACTCACGCAGATCGGAGATGTCCGTCAGCTCGACTTCATTCGCGCGTTCGACCAGGTGATCGAGGAAACCGCACAGGACGCGGACGCGAAGGAACTCCTGCCGAAGGCCGTCCGTACCTACTGCGCCATCATTTCCCATCACCTGGGATCCATCGAAAGGTTCGAGCCCGCGGTGGCGAAGAAGCTGAAATCCATGAGTGCCGCCGCACTGCGGCGCATGCCGCAGGACGTGCTGAACGAGGCCCTGGACTCCATGGACCTCCAGCGCGCCACCAAGCTGCGCCGGCTGCGCCGCCGTCCCGCTCCCGCGGGGGCCGCCGCGTGACCACCCAGATCTTCCAGGCGTCCACCCTCTACGGCACGGCCACCCTCGCCGCCGCCCTGGACTCCGGCCTGTTCCGCCCGGCCGACCGGCGCATCCTGCTGGTCTGCAACAACGCGGCGACCCCCGAGACCACCCCGGGTCTGGACGTGGCGCCCGGCTTCGAGCGGCTGCGCGACCGCTTCGACGACGTGATCTCGTACAACGAGACGATCTTCCCGTTCCACCCCGGCGGCTGGGCCCCGCGCCTCGAGGACCTCCCCCTGTGGGAACGCTTCCTGCGCCACGAGTGGCGGCTCGGCGACGACGACGTGGAGCTCGCCGTCGAGTCCATCCAGGTCAACCCCTCGCTGAGCCTGACCCAGATGTTCACCGGCGCCCCGGTCACGGTCTACGCCGACGGCCTGATGAGCTACGGCCCGACCCGCAACAAGATCGACCCGCTGATCGGCACCCGGGTGGACCGGGTCCTCCACCTCGACCTGGTGCCGGGCCTCAAGCCCCTGCTGCTCACCGAGTTCGGCGTCCCCGGCGAGGTCGTGCCGACCCCGGCCTTCACCAAGGTGCTGGCCGAACTGGCGCCCAGCGGCGACGAGTTGCCGCAGATCGAGGAACCGGCCCTGCTGCTCGGCCAGTACCTCTCCGCGCTCGGCATCCTCTCCCCCGAGCAGGAGGAGAACCTGCACGTCCGGATGTTGCAGGGCGCCGTCGAACTCGGCCACACCAAGGTCGTGTTCAAGCCGCACCCCTCCGCGCCGGCCCGCTTCGTGCGGACCCTGGAGCAGGAGGCCGAGAAGCTCGAGGTCGACCTCACCGTCCTGGACACCACGGTCCTCGCCGAGGTGCTGTACCAGAAGATGCGGCCCGCACTGGTCGTCGGCTGCTTCTCCACCGCGCTGCTCACCGCGTCCGCGCTGTACGGCCTGCCGACCGCCCGGATCGGCACCGACACGCTCCTGGACAAGCTCACCCCGTACGAGAACAGCAACCGCGTCCCGGTCACCGTCGTCGACGCGCTGCTGCCCTCGCTCACCGACCGCAAGGCCGTCGAGGAGCAGCGCGCGCTGCTGACCGTCGCGGAACTCACCGAGCTGCTGCGCGCGGTGGGCTTCGCCATGCAGCCGAAGATCCACCCGCAGCTGCGCCAGGAGACCGAGCGCTACCTCACCAAGCACCTCAACGACACGACCATCCGCTACTTCAAGCGCAAGCGTCTGACCTCGCTCGCGCTGCCCGGCGGAGTACCGGCCCAGCTGGGCTTCCTGCCGCGCAACGCGACCGTCCGGCGGATGGCCCGCAAGGCGCGCAACCTGCGTCGGGTCGTGCGCCGGTAGCTCCGCCGGTAGCGCCGCTGGTAGCGCCGTGTCCTGTCGGCCGCGGCGCCGTGGGGGTTGGTCGCGCAGTTCCCCGCGCCCCTTTGGGGCGCTGTCGAACCGCTTCTCGAAGGGGCGGGCCCTGGTCCGGGCCCGCCCCTTCGGTGTCACCTGCCCAGGATCTTCTTGATCGTTGCGCGGTTCTCCTCGGTGACCTTCCACAGCTGCTGCTGCCGGTCGTGTACGTCGGCGACCGTACGGCTGTGGTTGTCGAGGATGTCGATCGCGCGCTCGGTGAGGATCTCGCCGAGGTCGCGCTCGTGGACCGAGACACCCCACTCGGGCCGCTCGATGTCGTTCAGGAAGTACGCCATCTTCGGGTGCGAGATGAGGGAGATGATGGGCGTGCCGACCCCGAAGGGGATCATGCCTGCGTGCCCGCGCATGCCGATGACCAGGCGGGTCTTGGCGTACGTCTCACGGATCTCGTCGTTGGAGAAGTCGTACATCGGGATCACCGGCAGCGAGATGCCGTGCTCGCGGCGCAGGTCGAAGGCGATCTTCTCGTCGTCCAGCGAGTGGGCGACACACTTGACCTCGGTGTGCTCGCCGATCTTACGGACGGCCTTGGCCATCTCGGCGAGGAAGTGCGCGTAGTCATGGCCGAAGCGCAGCCCCGCGCGGTCGTAGGCCGCGTTGAGCATGACCGTGTCCTCGCGGTACAGCGGGTCGCTCCAGCCGGCCACCAGCTGGCGCATGACCGTGGTCGGGCAGGGCTGGAAGACGACCTTGTCCTGGAGCTCCGGCGGGAGCATGCCGCGGACCTTGGCGATGGAGCCGTGGTTGCGCAGGCCGAAGAAGGACGACTTCTCGACCAGCAGCCGCAGGCTCTCGTTGAACCGGGTGGCCCGGTAGGACTGGCCGTCGAAGGCGTTGAAGCCGACCGCGTAGACCATGATCGGGACGTCGATGGCGCGCAGGTGCTCGTCCGGGACGTTCCACTGCCAGGCGCTGTTGCCGTTGGGCATGGTGTCCGGGATGAACAGGCCGCCGCCGCCGATGACCAGACCCCGGCGGGCGTTGACCCGCTCCAGGGCGGCCTTGTCGAAGTACCGGTGGGCGTGGACGGAGTGCCAGCGCCGGGAGGAGGTGTCCGGGCCGAAGCCGAGCCGGACGGTCTCCGGGAGCAGCTTGTCGCCCGCGTTGCCCTGCCGGTCCATGTAGAACGCGACGTGCGCCAGCTGGTCCTCGGCGCTGCCCTGCTCCTGGGAGGGGACGGCGGCCGCGCGCTGCGCCCACAGGCGGCTGGAGCGGTGCGTGGGGTCGACGGTGAGGCCGGCGGTGGCGTACTTGAGGGCCTCGGTGTTGTCGCCGTGCACCCAGGCCATCTGGGCGAGCCGGGAGAAGGCGGTCGCGGCCCGGTTGGGAGCGGCGGTGGCGAGCAGCAGCTGGGTCTTGGCCTCGTCGTAGCGGGAGACGCTCATCAGGGCGTGGCCGAGCACCTCGTGCGGCCAGGCCTCGTCCAGCGGGATGCGGACGCTGCCGAGGACGTCGACGGCGTCCTGGTAGTCGCCGGCCGCGATGTGCGCGGCGGCCACCTTGCGGGCGATCTCGACGTCACCGGTGCGCTTGACGTGCGGGGCGCCGAAGTGGACGACCAGGTCGTGGTGGAGGCCGCCGGAGGAGGCGAAGTAGGCCGCGTGGAAGTCGGCGTCGCTCATCTCGAACTCGCGCCAGCGCTCCTCGGCCTGCGCGTAGCCGGACTCGCCGCCCTGCCAGGGCTTGTGCCGTCCGGTGAAGTGCAGGATCTTCGTCTCCTCGGGGACCGGGAGGTCGCCGGAGAGCCGCCGCTTGACGAAGTTGTACTTGGCGTCGAGGCGGACGAAGTCACCGTCCAGGACGGCGTTCAGGATGCCCTGGTCGTGCTTGTCCAGCTCGTACTCGCCGCTGCGGCCGGTCTTGTCGATCTTCGCGCAGAACTCGTCGGACAGGTACTCCTTCTGGATCACCAGAAGGCCGGAGTTCAGTTTGTGCTGCCCGTAGAAGAACTGCGGCACGGCCGCGAGGCCCTCGCGCAGCTCCAGGAGCTCGCCGAGACCACCGAGGACGACCATGTCGGTGTCCAGCGTGATGATCGTGTCGTAGTCCCGCAGCCGGAAGATGTCGAGGATGAAGTACGCCTTACGGACCAGGTAGTTGTCCTGGTCGCCCTTGACGTACGAGTCGTAGTGCGTGTCGTTGACCCGCTGGAGCACGATGCGCGGGTGCAGCGCGCGGATCTTCGCGATGGAGGCCGGGCGCAGGTCGTCGTAGAGCACGACGAAGTCCTCGCAGACGCCCGGGTTGGACAGGGCGAGGCTGCGCAGCAGGACCAGGAAGCCGGGGAGGTAGTTCTCGTCCACGTAGGACGCGAACGCGATCCGGCGCTTCTTGGTGAGGGCGCTGGCGTTGGTGTTCGGTATCGCCGGGGTGAAGGTCGTCGTCATCGCAGGGAGATCCTCATGTCGGTCACGCTCTGGGCCCGCTGCATGACCCAATCCTTCTCGCTGGTGTATTCGTGCACGGAGGTGATGGCCAGCTTCATGGCCTCCTGCACGCGGTAGGCGCCGCTCTCGTAGAAGTCGAACCCGATCAGGTCCAGGGTCGGGCTGACGTCCAGGAAGTCCAGCAGCCAGAGCATGTTGAACCCGGAGGTCGGGATGCCCGACCAGGCGTCGGCGCCGATCTGCCCGATGTTGCGCATCGGCCAGCGCAGGGACTCGTCGCCGAGGTACTTCTGGGCGCCGGGCACCAGCTTGTTGCGCAGCGAGTGCTTCCAGTCACCGGAGACGCCGCCGAAGATCAGCCGGGTGGTCACCGGCTTCTCCCAGTTGAAGGCGTGCTTGTGGATGCTGACGTGGATGTCGGTGCGCTCACCGGTGTGCTTCGGGTCGATCTTGTACGAGTTGAAGCGCACGACCAGGTCGTAGTCGTCGATCTCCTTGCCCATGCCACTGGCGCCCACCCGGCCCGAGTTGGCGATCAGGCAGATCGACTTGCCGGCGATCTGGTTGCGGAACTCCCCGAGCGTGATCCACTGGACGCCGTCGACCGTCGGGTTGCCGACCGGGCCGCGCATCCGGGTGCGGCGCTGCTCGGCGTAGAGCGCGACGGCCTCGGTGAGACCGGCGTCACCGCCCTCGGCGAGGCGCAGGTCGAGGTACTGGCTGAGCAGCTCCTGCCGGTCGTTGACCGGCGCCTCGTCCGCCGCCAGGGCGAGCAGGGCGCCCACCAGGCGGGGTTCGGCGGCCTTCCAGTCGCCGAGGGCGTGCAGGGCCAGGCCCTCGGCCCAGGTGGCGGTGGCGGCCTCACGGACGTGGTCCGTGGCGGCGGGGACCTGGCGCTTGAGGAGGTCCAGGAGTTCGCGTTCGCGTTCGCCGGCGCGGCGCATGCCGGAGATCCGGTTGGCGACGCCGAAACCGTCGTCCTTGGTGAGTTCGAGGTAGCGCTCGTAGGCCTCGACGGCCTCGCGCTCCTCGCCGAGGCCCTCCAGGATGCGGGCCCGCAGCCGCCAGCCGGCCCGGGAGTTCTTGCGCTGCGCGAGCACGGTGTCGCTGATCACCAGGGCGAGGTTCAGCTCGTCGTTGTAACCGCACTCCAGGGCCTTGTTGGCAACCGCCAGCAGAGCGTCGAGCAGGTCGTTGTTGATCCCGCCGGCAGGGGTCGCGGCGCCCTTGACGGCCCGCTTGAGCAGGGCGGTCGCGCCGCCGGCCGGGGCCGGTGCGGGGGTGGTGGTGCCTTCGGTGGCGACCACCACCAGCAGCTTGCGCAGCTGCTCGGCCAACTCCGCGCGACGGCGGTCGAGGCTGCCGACCACTTTGCCGCTGTGCACAGCGCAGGCGTGCAGGCAGTCGTCCAGCTCCCCTCCGCGCGCAGGTGCCCGCCTGTTCTGGACCCTCGTCATAGCTCTCCTGATTTTGCCAAGCAAAGCTTGTGCAACCGCTGTGTGTGGTGGGGTGACCCGCACCGGGGGGATGGATGGAGAAACTAGGAAGCCAAAACGACTATATGGTTAACGAACTCCTACGGGTAAGAGAATGGTTAGCAGGTTCACCGCACACTTTCTATGATTCCCCCAGGTGACGGTATTGGGCTTCCACGTCTCGGGGACTCTGTGAACAGATCGGATGATTAACCACCCGGGGCCGGGTAGGGGTCTCGGACCATGTCTCTCGCTACCCCCACAACGGCGCCCCAGCCTGCGAAGATTGCCGTCGCCCCGGCCCCACCCGGACGACCGCGCACCCGACTTCCGGCCCTCGACGGACTGCGGCTCGTGGCCGCCCTGATGGTCTGCCTCTACCACTACACAGGGCGCGGCGGAGTCGTCTCCGCGTCCTGGCACCAGAACCCCGCCCACGTCTTCCCGACCCTGTCCCGGGTGGCCGTCTACGGCTGCCTCGGCGTGGAGTTCTTCTTCGTCATCAGCGGCTTCGTGATCTGCATGAGCAGTTGGGGCCGCTCCCTCGGCGACTTCTTCCGCTCCCGCGTCGCCCGCCTCTACCCCGCCTACTGGGCCGCCCTGGTGCTGATCACCGGCGCCTCCCTGGTCCTGCCGGCCGTCGTGCACGCGGTCCGGCTCGACGAGTTCCTGGTCAATCTGACGATGCTGCAACAGCCGATGGGCGCACCCCGCGTCCTCGGCGTGTGCTGGACACTCTGGGTGGAGGTGCGCTTCTACGCCCTGTTCGCGCTGCTCGTGGTCCTGCCGGGCGTCACCTACCGCAGGGTGGTGCTGTTCTGCTCGGTGTGGACCCTGGCCGCGGTGCTCAGCACCTCGGCCGGCGGCGTGTGGACCGAGCTGGTCGTCATGCCCGAGTACGCCCCGTACTTCATCGGCGGCCTGGCCCTCTACCTCGTCCACCGCTTCGGCAACCAGGCGCTGCCCTGGGGCATCGTGGCGCTCTCCTGGATCCTCGGACTGCGCATGGCCACCGAGGGGCTGTGGCACGCCGGCTCGCCCCGGAACCCGTACGTGGTGATGCTCGTCGTCACGCTGGCCTACGGCGCCGTGGCGGCGGTGGCGGCGGGCTGGACGCGGGGGGCGGCCTGGCCCTGGCTGACCACGGCCGGGGCGCTGACGTACCCGTTCTACCTGGTGCACGAGCACCTGGGCTGGTTCGTGATCAGGGTGCTGCACCGGGGCTGGGGGCTGCCGCCGTGGCCCACGCTGGCGGTGACGGTGCTCGCGATGCTCGGGCTCGCCCGGCTGATCCACCGCTTTGTGGAGACTCCGTTCGGTCCGAGATTGAAAAGAGCCCTGAAGACCTCTTGATTCGCTCCGAATTCACCTTTCATTAACTCAGGGATGTCTTGGGCCGCCGTTCACCTCTCCGTTGATTTCGGAGCCGAACGGCGGGCAGGCGCCGTACCGCCTGCACGTCGACGCGTCGCATCTGTACGAGCATGTGCACGGCGACATAGGAGCCGCCCGCGATCTGCTGCTGCCGGACGGGATCGTGGTCCTCGACGACTTCCGCTCCGAGCACACGCCCGGTGTCTCCATAGCGACGTGGGAGGCGGTCCTCAACCGCGGGCTGAGCCCTGTCTGCATCAGCACGCAGAAGCTGTACGGAACGTGGGGCGACCCCCGGCCGGTGCAGGAGGAGCTGATCGAGATGGTGCGGGGGCGGAGGTCCCGTACCCGCACCGCCTGCCAACCTCCCGCGGCACCCCGCGACGCGGCGCGCTTCGCCCTCAGGCGATCTCGTAGCGGGCGCCGATTCCGGCGATGACCAGTTCCAGCCCCTCCTCGAACCGGCGGTCGAAGTCGGTGAAGATTTCCCGGCCTGCCGCTGCCGACAAGGGGAAGTCGGCCAGCATGCGGGCTCGTTCGGCCACGTCGTAGCCCTCCCGGCGTTGGCCCGGGCGGGGTTCGACGCCCTGCTCCTCGGTGACGAAGCCGATGGTGTAGGCGTTCGTCGTCATGGCCGCCTGGGCCGCCTGGGCGAGGGTGAAGCCGGCCCCCGTCATGACGTGCAGGTACGCCTCCTGCTCCGGGGCGTGGTCGATGCCCGTGAAGCGTGAGCCGCTGTAGACCTTGGCGCCGTCGCGGTAGCCGAGCAGGGCCGCGCGCAGCCCGCCGTTCACCGTGCGCAGCACGTCCTGCCAGGTGCCGGAGGGGTCGAACCGCGTGCCCGCGACCATCCGCCGGTACATCTCCGTCGCCATCTCGTCGAGCAGCGCCTGCTTGTCCTTGAAGTGCCAGTACAGGGCCGGTGCCTTGACGTCCAGCTCCTTGGCGATGGCCCGCAGGGTCAGTCCGTCCAGGCCGGTCTCGTTCAGCAGGCACAGGGCCGTGTCGGCGACCCGGCGTCGGTCGAGGGGCGTGCGTCGTTCCGTACTCACACTTGACAGCTTAACAGCGTTAAGTGCAGCCTTGTCGCCGACGGCACTTAACGGTGTTAAGGAGATATGTGATGGATGTTCTGATCGTGGGCGCGGGTCCCACCGGCCTCACCCTCGGTATCGACCTCGCCCGGCGCGGAGTGGACGCGCTGGTCGTGGAGGCGGGCGAGAAGCTGTTCCCCGGCTCGCGCGGCAAGGGGATCCAGCCCCGCACCCAGGAGGTCTTCGACGACCTCGGGGTGCGCGACGCGATTCGCGCGGCCGGCGGTCCCTATCCGCCCCAGCTGTTCTGGAAGAACGGCGAGCGGCTGGCGACGCAGCCGATGTTCGACGAGGTGACGGCGGACGAGGGCACGCCGTACACCGATCCGCTGATGGTCGCGCAGTGGCGGACGCAGGAAGTGCTGTACGCGCGGCTGCTGGAGCTGGGCGGCCGGGTCGGGTTCGGGCAGGCGCTGACGGGCCTGGAGCAGGACGCGGAGGGGGTCACCGCCGGCTTCGCCGACGGTACGACCGCCCGGGCCCGTTATGTGGTGGCGGCGGACGGGGGCCGCTCGGCCGTACGGCGGGCGGTGCGCGTCGAGATGACCGGCGAGTCGGTCGACCCGAACCCCTTCCTGGTCGCCGACCTGCGGGTGCGGGGCCTCGCCCGCGACCACTGGCACGTCTTCGTCGGCGACGACGGCAACGGCGTGGCACTGTGCCCGCTGGCCGGTACGGACGACTTCCAGCTGGGCGCGAAGCTGCCCGAGGGCACGGAAGCCGACCTTTCCCTGGCGGGCGTACGGCGGCTGGTGTCGGCGTACAGCCACCTGGACGCGGCGGACGTCACCGAGCTGCGCTGGGCCTCCGACTTCCGCCCGCGCGCCGCCCTGGCCGACCGCTTCCGGGTGGGGCGGGTCTTCCTGGCCGGAGACGCGGCCCATGTCCACTCCCCGGCCGGCGGCCAGGGTCTGAACACCAGCGTCCAGGACGCCTACAACCTGGGCTGGAAGCTGGCCGCCGTGCTCGCCGGCGACGCCCCGGACACGCTCCTCGACACCTACGAGGAGGAGCGCCGCGCGAACGCCGCCGCCATGCTGAACCTCTCGACGGACGTCCACCGCGGCGAGGTACGGCGCGGCGAGGCGACGGTCCAGCTCGGGATCGGGTACCGGGAGTCCTCGCTGACGGAGGAGACCCGGGCGGACCCGGGGCCGGTGCGGGCGGGCGACCGCGCGCCGGACGGACGGAACGCGGACGGGGTACGGATGTTCGACGCCTTCCGGGGACCGCACTGGACCCTGCTGGCCCCGGACCCGGTCCCCACCGTCCCGCAGTCGGTGCGCCGGCTGCGGGCCCCGGAGTCGTACGGCTCCGGAGTGTTCCTCGTCCGCCCGGACGGCTATGTGGCCTGGGCCGGCGACACGGCTCGGGGCCTGGCGGAGTACGCCGGGCGTACCGGGGCCTGGAGTGCGCGGTAAGGGATGCGGGCGCTGCCTCAGGCGCTGGCGCTGGCAAGCGTCAGCTTCACCGCGAAGCCCAGGAACAGCGCCCCCGCCGCCGAGGTCGCCGACGCCGCCAGCCGCTTGCGGCGGCGGAAGGCGGCGGCCAGCCTGGTGCCGCTGAATATCAGGGCGGTCAGGTACAGGAAGCTGGCCAGCTGGGCGAAGGCGCCGAGGACGACGAAGGACAGCGCCGGGTAGGCGTATCCCGAGTCCACGAACTGCACGAAGAAGGCGACGAAGAACAGGATCGCCTTCGGGTTGAAGAGGCTGATCACCAGGGCGCGGCGGTACGGCCGCTCCTGCGGGCCGGCGGCCTCCGGGGCCGCGCCCTCGGTCACCGTCCGCTCCCGGCGCGCGAGCCACATCGACCGGGCCGCCCGGAGCATGCCGACCGCCAGCCAGGTCAGATAGCCGGCGCCGGCGTACTTCACGATCCCGAACAGCACGGCGTTGGCCTGGAGCAGCGAGGCCACCCCGGCCGCGGACAGCGTCATCAGCACGGTGTCGCCGCACCACACCCCGGCGGCGGCCGTGTACCCCGCCCGTACGCCCTGCCGGGCGGCGACCGAGAGCACGTACAGCGAGTTGGGGCCGGGCAGCAGGACGATGAGGACGAGGCCTGCCAGATAGGTGGGGAGATCGATGACACCGAACATGCGAAGAAGTCTCGCACGGGGGTCTGACACCGCCCCATGCACCACGGCTCGGAAGCCCACCGCCTGCACCACGGGTGGGAAGCCGACCGCCTGCACCACGGATCAGAACCCGGCCACCTGCACCACGGGGCAGAACCCGGCCACCTGCACCACGGATCAGAACCCGGCCGCCGGGACGTACACCCCCCACACCTCCCGCAGCGCGTCGCACACCTCCCCGACCGTCGCCCGGGCCCGCAGGGCCGCCTTCATCGGGCCGAGGACGTTGTCGTCGCCCTCGGCGGCCTTCTTGAGGGCGGTCAGGGCCGAGGTGACGGCCGGCCGGTCCCGTTCGGCGCGCAGCCGCGCCAGCCGTTCCGCCTGCCGGGCCTCGAGGGTCGGGTCGACGCGGAGCGGCTCGTACGGCTCCTCCTCGTCGAGACGGAAGCGGTTGACGCCGACCACCACCCGCTCCCCCGCATCCGTCTCCCGCGCGATGCGGTAGGCGTTGCGTTCGATCTCGCCCTTCTGGAAACCGGCCTCGATCGCCGCCACCGCGCCGCCCAGCTCCTCGACCGCGCGCATCAGACCGACGGCCGCGCCCTCCACGTCGTCGGTCATCCGCTCCACCGCGTAGGAACCCGCGAAGGGGTCCACCGTCGCCGTGACGTCGGTCTCGTAGGCCAGGACCTGCTGGGTGCGCAGGGCGAGCCGCGCGCTCTTGTCCGTCGGCAGGGCGATCGCCTCGTCGAAGGAGTTGGTGTGCAGCGACTGGGTGCCGCCGAGGACCGCGGCCAGGGCCTGGACGGCCACCCGGACCAGGTTCACCTCCGGCTGCTGGGCGGTCAGCTGGACGCCCGCCGTCTGGGTGTGGAAGCGAAGCATCAGCGACCTGGGGTTCCGTGCCCCGAACTCCTCCCGCATCACCCGCGCCCAGATCCGGCGCGCCGCACGGAACTTGGCCACCTCCTCGAGGAGCGTCGTACGGGCCACGAAGAAGAACGACAGGCGGGGTGCGAAGTCGTCGACGTCCAGGCCGGCCGCGACCGCGGTCCGCACGTACTCGATGCCGTCGGCGAGCGTGAAGGCGATCTCCTGCGCGGGGGAGGCCCCGGCCTCGGCCATGTGGTAGCCGGAGATCGAGATCGTGTTCCACCTCGGGATCTCGGCCCGGCAGTACCGGAAGGTGTCCGCGACCAGCCTCAGGGACGGTCGGGGCGGGTAGATGTACGTGCCCCGCGCGATGTACTCCTTGAGGATGTCGTTCTGGATCGTGCCGGTCAGCCGGTCGGCGCGCACCCCCTGCTCCTCGGCCACCAGTTGGTACAGCAGCAACAGCACGGCGGCCGGGGCGTTGATCGTCATCGACGTCGACACCTCGTCCAGCGGGATACCGCCGAACAGCACCCGCATGTCGTCGATGGAGTCGATCGCCACGCCCACCTTGCCGACCTCGCCGTGCGCCAGTGGGGCGTCGGAGTCATGGCCCATCTGGGTGGGCAGGTCGAAGGCGACGGACAGGCCCGTGGTGCCGTGGGCGATGAGCCGCCGGTAGCGGGCGTTGGACTCGGCCGCCGTGCCGAAGCCGGCGTACTGGCGCATGGTCCACGGGCGGCCGGTGTACATCGTCGGGTAGACGCCCCTGGTGAAGGGGTACGACCCCGGGTCGCCGAGTTTCCCGGCCGGGTCCCAGCCCGCGAGCGCCGACGGGCCGTAGACCGGCTCGACGGGCAGTCCGGACTCCGACTCACGGACCATGATGGCCGACCTCCGTGGTGCGCGGGTACGCCGGAACGTCTCTCCTTTCCCACCATGCCCCGTTGTTCGGCGGCGGTCACGCGGGGAAGCATCCTCGGCATGAAGGTCTCGGGGTACTCAGGGATCGTGGGGCGGCCCGCGGGCGCGCTCGCCTCGGCCGCCGTACTCACGGCACTCAGCGCGCTCTGCGGCTGCACGGTGCAGCCACCGGACGGCACGGACCACAAGGGGAACTCGCCCGTCCATATCGAGCTTCCGCACAGCCGGACACCCGGCGGAGCCGGCTCGCCCCCCGGCGGAGCGGACGGCCCGGCGCCCGGCGAGGCATCGGGCCGGTCGCCCGGCGCGGCTCCCGCCCCGACGCCGTCCGTCGTCGAGACCACCCCGCCGCACATCGTCTTCACCCGCGGCGACACCGGTACCGGCGTGCGTGAACTCCAGGCCCGGCTGCGCCAGGTCGCCTGGCTGTTCGACGGGCCGACGGGGACGTACGACGACCTCACCGCCGAGGCCGTCAAGGGCTTCCAGGGCAAGCGCGGGCTGCCGCAGACCGGCGAGACCGATGCGGTGACCTGGCAGCGGCTGCGGCGGATGACGCACACGCCGGGGAAGTGGGAGCTGTACCTGATGGGCGGTCAGCCGGCCGCCGCACCCGATCCGCGGTGCCTGACCGGCCGGGTGCTGTGCATCAGCAAGACCAGCCGGACGCTGCGCTGGATGGTCGACGGGCGCACGGTCTCGACGATGTCGGTACGGTTCGGGGCCCAGTACACCCCGACCCGTGAGGGCGTGTTCCACATCTACTGGAAGTCACGTCACCATGTGTCGACGTTCTACCACTCCCCGATGCCGTACGCGATGTTCTTCAGCGGCGGCCAGGCGGTGCACTACTCCTACGACTTCGCGGCCCGGGGTTACGCGGGCGGCTCGCACGGCTGCGTCAATGTCAGGGACGAGGCGGCGGTCTCGGCTCTCTTCGCTCAGGTGCGCGACGGCGACAAGGTCGTCGTCTACTGGTGAGTGCCGGAAGGTGTATGGGGCGCGGGCGGGACCGGGGGAACGTGTCCCGCCCGCGCCGAATGCACGAGCCACGGGTACGGGGGGAACCCCGGCTCTGTGCGACGGCCGATGACCAGTCGGCTCACTCTGTACTGCGCCGCCGCCGCCGAAAACGTCACACCCTGCCGGGAAAAAGTTCAGCGTCTTTCAAAATCCCAGGTCACGGCGGTGCGCAAAGGTCAGAGTACGCCGTACGTCGGATCGGGCGAGGGGTCGACCCGGTTCGGCAGCAGGGGTGCGAACGCCGTCGGGGAGGGCGCGGCCACACCGTCCTGACGGTGGTGGTGCCGGCCGCCGCCTCCGCTTCGGCCGGGCTGACCGTCGTCGTCACCGCCCTGGCCACTGCCGCTGCCGCTGCCACTGCCACTGCCGCCCGGACCGCTGTTCTGGCCGCCCTGTCCGTTTCCGTCGCCCTTGCCGTCGCCCTTGCCGTCGTCGGAGGAGCCGTTCTTGCCGGCCGCGCCGGCGCCGACGAGGACCTTGCAGAACTTGTTCACCCGTCCCGCGCCGCCCGCCAAGCCCTCCAGGGCACGTCTGCGGTCGGCGCCCAGGGACTTGCCGTCCTGGATGTCACGGCAGAAGGCCAGCGCACGGCTCCATCCGTTCCCGGAGGTGCCGCGCGAACCGGTGCCCCGGTCCTCCGGCTTGCCGGACGGGTCGGGCGAGGGCTGGACGGGGGTGCGGGAGGTGGCACCGGCGGAGGGCGCGCCGGTCTCGCCGCCGAGCAGGGACTCGGTCGAGGGCGAGCCCTGCGGGCGTGCGGGGGTGCCGGCGGCCGAGGCGGAGGCTCCCGGCGCGGGGCGGTCGTCGCCGAACGGCGTCGGCAGCACCCCGGCGCCCGCGGCGACCGCGACCCCGCCGAGCATGCCGACGGTCAGGGCGGCGGCCAGGGCGAACCGCGCGGGGCGGGCCCAGGCCGGGACACGGGGCGGCCGAGGACCGGCACCGATGCGGATGAGACCCGCGTCGGAGCCCCGCCCGAACCGGCCCGGCTGCCGCGCCACGGAGGTCCACTCGTCCCCGGCGGATTCGCGCGCTTTGCGGAAGGCAGCCAGCGCGGCTTCCTCACCGGGCAGTTCGACGGTGGCCGGCGCGGTCCCCACGGAGAGCGCGCCGAGCGTCCTGGCGAGACGTTCTGCCTGGTCACGGGCGGATTCGTCGACGGCTTCCAGCGACTCACCGCGCAGCAGACGTTCCGCCGTCACCCGGTTCAGCCACTTGTCCTGCTCGTCGGCCATCACATGTCCTTCTGCGTCCGCGAACGCGTATGCGTCACAGTGGCGGACGTCACCGCACGATCCTTCGGTTCTCGCTGGGGCGGAAGCGCGTCGAGGGCGCCTCCCGTCTGCTCCGGGTCGGCGCCGAGGAGTTCCGCGAGTTTCCTCAGGCCCCGGTGGGCGGCGGTGCGGACGGCGCCGGCGCGTTTGCCGAGCGTCTCGGCGGCCGTCTTGGCGTCGAGGCCCATGACGACTCTGAGGACGACCGCCTCGGCCTGGTCCTGGGGCAGCCTGGCGATGAGGGAGAGGGTGGAGTCGGTGGTCAGCGCCTCGATGGCCTCGTCGGCGGTGTCCGAATCGGCGGCCCGGCCGGTCAGTTCCGTCTCGTCGCCGCCGATCGCGGGGCGGCGGCCGCGCATCCGTATGTGGTCGAGGGCCCGGTTGCGGGCGATCCGGGCGGCCCAGCCGCGGAACCGGTCCGCGTCGCCCTCGAACCGGTCGAGGTCGCGGGCTATCTGCAGCCAGGCCTCGGAGGCGACGTCCTCGGCGTCCGGATCGCCGACGAGTGTGCGGACGTATCCGAGCAGGCGGGGCTGCACCGCGCGGTAGACGATGCGGAAGGCGGTTTCGTCCCCGTCCTGTGCCGCACGTACCGCGGCGGTCAACTCCGCGTCGTCCCCCAGCACCCGTCGTTCCCCAGTAAGTGGTCGGTCGCGGCTACCACGCAGCCGCCGATCGTTGCAGTGATCATGTACTCGCGCTCGACGCGAAAGGCACGTTACGACCTGAAACCGCTCGCCGTCCACGCCCGTACAAAGTGCAACTAACTCGTGACGCCTCGGGGTGTGACAGAAAACGCACTCATGGCGCTGAACAGAGTACGGGCCGCCGCGCGGTCCGTGCCGCGCGACGGCCGGGGCCTCTCCTGTGGGGGGTGGCGGCCCCGGCCGTTGCTTCGGTGCCGCTCGGCGCGCCAACATCGGGACGCCCCAAGCGGGTTGATCACCCGGCTCGCGATGCGCGGGATCAGTCGCCCTTGCCGCTGGGGGACTTGCCCTTGCCGGAGTTGCGCGGGTCGTCGGGCTTCTTCGTTTTACCGGATGTGCCCGGCTTCTTCCCGGAAGCCGTCGTCCGCACCAGCAGCTCGGCACAGTACGCGGTTACGTTCGTCTCACCGCCCGCGGCCTGGATCAGCCGCTGCCGGGCCGCCGGCTCCGTCTCCCTGCCGTTGCCCTTGGCCCCACACGTGTTCCTCGTAGGGGCCAGGTCCGACTCCCCCTCGCACGGGGTCCGTCCGCAGGGGCGAGCGGCGGTGAGTGACGTTTGGTCAGAGACGAACGCTGTGTCTAAGAGTCACCTGTGCGACAGGTGTGACAGGTGCGACAGTCGTGGTCTTTTTTTCTATGGGGTGGGGACGAGTGAGTCCACGCGGGAAGCGTGCGTACAGACCTTTGAGCGTGAAGCGACGGGCGTGGCTGACGCTCGGCGCGGTGGTCCTGGGCGGCGGGGGTGTGGTGACGTACGCGGTCGCCAGCCCGTCCTCCGGTCACGGGGGCGGGCAGGCCAGACGGCCGGTGAAGGTCTACGACCTCGCGCTGAAGGACACGGCGAACGGCAAGCGGGAGCTGCCGCGCACGGAGACCCATCGGTTCTCGCTGCTCGGCGTCTCCTGGACGGGGGCGACGAAGCGGCTGCACGGCACGGCCCAGGTGCGCACCCGGAGCGTCGAGACCGGCGAGTGGAGCGCCTGGCACGACCTGGAGGCGGCCGACCCGCTGGAGGACCCGGAGGCCGGCGCCGACGCGCGCGGCGCGTCCGAGCCGCTGTGGGTCGGCCCCTCCGACGGCGTCCAGGTCCAGGTCGTCCACCAGGACGGCTCCACCAGCTCCGGTCGGCCCAAGGGACTCCAGGTGAACCTGGTCGACCCCGGGGTGGCGACCGCCGCGGAGACGAAGGAGCAGCCGGCCGCGTACGTGGCGGACGCCACCCCGGGCGACAGCGCGTCGCCGGCGGATTCCGCTTCGCCCGGTGACTCGGCGTCCCCGGCCGACTCGGCGTCGCCCGCCGACTCCGCGTCGCCCGGTGACTCCACGGCGCCCAGCGAGTCCGTGACGCCCACCGAGTCCGTGCCGGCCACCGACTCGGCCTCCCCGGGCGACTCCGCGTCCGCCACGCCGACGGACAGCGCGTCCGCGAGCCCGTCGGCCTCCACGCCCACCGCGCCGCCGTCCACCGTGCCCGAGCCGCCGATCGTCTCGCGCGCGGGCTGGGGCGCCGACGAGTCGCTGAGCCCGGACCCGTCGGACTACATCGCCGAGGTGAAGGCCGTCTTCGTCCACCACACGGACGGCACCAACGACTACGCCTGCTCGGAATCCCCGGCGATCATCCGGGCCATCTACGCGTACCACACCCAGACCGAGCACTGGAACGACATCGGCTACAACTTCCTGGTCGACAAGTGCGGCACGATCTTCGAGGGCCGCAAGGGCGGTGTCGGCCTGCCGGTGTTCGGCGCGCACACCTACGGCTGGAACCGTGAGGCGGCCGGTATCGCGGTGCTCGGCGACTACACCACCGCCGGCGCCACGGACGCGGCCCTGGCCTCGATCGCCCGTCTCGCCGCCTGGAAGCTCGGCCAGTATGGCGTCGACCCGGCGACGACCGTGCAGCTCAAGGCGGGCGCGACCCAGACGAACCTCTTCGGCACCACCTTCACGGCCGGCACCTCGTACACGTTCAACCGGATCTCCGGCCACCGTGACGGCTACAACACCCTGTGTCCCGGCGACTCGCTCTACCCCCAGCTGCCGACCATCCGCGCCTGGGCGTCCGGCCCGGTGCAGGGCCTGAAGCTCGCCTCGCTGTCCGGTGCGAGCCTGTCCGGCTCGACGTACTACACCAAGGGCGCGATCACGGCGAAGTGGTCGACCAGCACGCCCGGTTCGCTGATCTCGAAGTTCGAGCTGCTGGTGGACGGCAAGGTCGCCGCCACCGCCTCCGGTACGGCGGCCTCGGCCGGCGCCACGCTCGCCGCGGGCAGCCACTCCGTCGCCGTACGGGCCGTGCACCAGTCGGGCAAGACCACCACGACCGCCGCGCTGACCGTCGTCACCGACACCACCGTGCCCGCCTTCACCACCACGCCGAAGCTCTCCCTGCGCACCGGCACCGTCAGCACCACCGCCGTCCCGGTCACCCTCGGCTGGAAGGCGACCGACAACGCGGCCCTGAAGTCGGTGAGCCTGCTGTCCCCGACGACGGCCACCTTCGGCCCGACCACGACCAGCTCCAGCCGCACCGCCAAGTCCGGCACCGCGTCCACCTGGTCGATGAAGGCGTCCGACTACGCGGGCAACACCCGCACCTCGTCCCCGTCCTTCACCCCGGTGATCCTGCAGGAGACCTCGGCCACCAAGTCCGGTACCTGGACGTCCCGTTCGTCCACCAACTACCTGGGCGGCAAGTCGTACTCCAGCGTCTCCAAGGGCGCGAGCCTGAGCTGGACCTTCACCGGCCGGTCCGCCTCCTGGGTGGTCAGCAGGGCGTCCACCTCGGGTCAGGCGTACGTCTACGTCGACGGCACCAAGGTCGCGACCGTCGACCTGAAGTCCTCGACGACCTCGTACCGCCAGGCGATCTGGACGAAGACCTGGGCGTCCAGCGCCAAGCACACCATGAAGATCGTGGTGGTCGGCACCGGCGGCCGCCCGACGATCACGACCGACGGCCTGGTGTACATCAAGTAGTCCAGGCAGCTCAGGTGGCCGAGTCCACCGGTTCGGGCGTCCGCTCCCGCGCGGCTTGCGGGGCGGGCGCCCGGTCCGCGTTCACGACCACTCCGGCGACGAGCGCGTCCAGCAGCAGTACGCCCTGCCCACCAGGTGGCCACGTTGAAGCCGTGCACCGCGGCCTTCGCCCGCCAGCGGCCCCCGGTCGGGAACGGCGGCCGCATGGGCGGCGGCGTACCGGGAGGGGGGTGACGCTCGCCGCGATGGTGTTAGCAGCGCCGTTCCTACCCCGTGGCGTCCCGGCACAGCAGCCGCAGCGAACCATGGCCGCCGTAACACCTCCGGGCCTCGTCGACGGGGTCCCAGAGCCGGCCGTCGGGGGTGCGGACCCAGTGGTCGCCGCCGGACGACCACCACTCGGCGCCGGTCTGACGGGCGATCACCTCGCCGGCGTAGCACCCGAGGCCGCGCAGCATCTCCCGTACCGCCTCGTACGGCGCGCCCTCCCGGCGTATCTCCTCGATCACCCGGTCGACCCGCCACAGACTCTGTGCCGAGTAGTCGAGCCGGACCCGCGCGCCCTCGCGCATCATGGCCACCGCGTCCGCCGCCCAGCGTGCCGGTTTCGTGGCGGCGTGCGGCCTGGTCTGCTGCTGTGCTGTCACGTAGTGGGCTGTCACATAGGGAAAAGCGAGGTCAGCGACGGTTTCGTCACACCGGTTCGGGGTGTTTCGGCAACCGGTGCAGGACCCCCGCAAGTCCGCCGCAGCTCCGCCGCACGGCACTCACAGGAACCTCTCAGGGCCTTCCCGGGCCGGGTTCAGCCGCGCCCGCGGGCCCGGCGCGACACCACCGCGCGCAGCACCCGGCGGCCCTCGGTGGAGACGTCCAGCGCGCGGCGCAGCCCGGCCGCGCCGTGGCCGGCGAGCAGTTCGAGGACGGTGACCTGGCGGCGCAGTTCGGCGGCGACCAGCGGGGACATGTCCTCGGTGGAGCCCTCGCGGCGGGTGTCGACGGAGGGTGCCGGGTCCTCGGCGGGGTCGAGGAGCCGGTGGATCTGCAGCGCGGCCACGGAACAGGCGTCGGCCCACCGCCGTACCTCGTCGGCGGCGCGGGGCGCGGGCGCGGCGTCGAGCATCCGGCGGACGAGCACCTCGGCCTCGTCGTCGCCGGTGCCCAGCGAGCCACGCGCCTTCTCCAGTCCCTCACTCCAGTCGGAGTCGTCGGCGAGGCTCGTCCACAGCGGCCGCAGCACCAGGTCGTCGCCGCCGAGCAGCGGCACGCACCGATCCAAACAAGCCAGTCCGCTGACGGCCAGCCCGCGTTCGTCGGCCTGCGCGATCAGCTCCACCAGGCTCATCCACGCCCCCCAATCGGTACGTACCAAGGCGCCGACCTGTACGGAGCCCGCACTTCCCCTTACTGCGTGCAAGGGCCCGGGAGTGTCACAGCGGTACGACACCCAGCAGATCGAGCGGCCGGAAGAAAGGGTTTTCGGCCAACGGCGCCGACGGGTCGGGGTCGGCGGTCGGTACGGCGCGGAGCGCGTCGGGGTCCGGGGTGGCCGGCCTCGGTGGCTCAGGCGACGGCGCGGCCGCCGGCGTCGTGGGGTTCGGGGAAGTCCGGTGCCGGGCCGAATACACCACCGGGGCGCGGAAGCTCGCCAAACGCGTGCGGCGGTGGATCAGAGTGCCGCCGGGGCGGCGCCCGCCAGCGCCTTCTCGTGCTGCATCCGGGTCAGCCGCACCACGACGAGGATCGCGAGGACGGCGGCGGCGATGTCGAGGGCGTCCGAGACCAGCATCCCGAGGGCGTCGTCACGGGCCTGGGCCGCGCCCCCGGTGTCGCCGTTGCCGCCGGTCACGGTGCGGCCGGCGACCAGCGAGGCCAGCCAGAGCGTCCACCAGGCGTTGACCAGCGCGTGCGAACGGGTCGTCCCCCACGGGCTGCTGGCGTCCCAGATGTCGAGGGTGATCCGGCGCGGGTACCAGAGGTTCACGACCGGCACGAACCAGCCGCCGATCGCCCAGCCCGGCGACTTGCGGTGCCCGAACGGGTTGAAGACCTGGGCGTTGGCCCGTACCCGGTGGAACCAGCACAGGTACACCACCGCGCAGCTGACCAGGGACATGGCCTGGGCGCCGGCGGCGAGGCCGGAGAGCGCGTCGGCACGGTCGGCCCGGCGGAACGCGGCGGCGCCGGTCTCCCCGTCGGCCAGGGCGCCCGTGGCGTCGTACTGGAGGAGGTCCGCGCAGACGGCGAACAGGTCGGCGGCGACGACCGCGCCGAGCAGCACGGCGGCCGCCCAGCCGAGGCCCACGGGCGAGCGCAGCCACAGCCCCGGCGCGCTGCCGAAGACCGGGACGGGTTCGGGCGAGGCGCCCAGGCAGCGTTGGCACAGGGTCGCGCCGGGCGCGGCGGCGAAGTGGTGGCAGCGGGCGCAGATCATGACGGTTCCCCCGGGGTAGGGCGCTGGACCCTCCCCTGGTCCGGGCGCGGAAGCGGAACATACGGCCCGTCGTCGCCGTACGTCCACCTCTCGTCGCATGTCAGCCCAGCTTGCCCGCCAGGGTCCTGAAGTCGGTCCACGACATGGCCGGGGTGCCCGGGTCCCAGAGCTTCTGGATCGTGGCCCGCAGCGGCATCCGGATGCCGGCGGCGACCTGGTCCTGTGTCTGGGAGTTCGCGAGGTCGCACCAGACGGCGAAGGAGCCGCCGAGGATCTGGGGGTCGTACCGCGTGGCCACGGCGCTGGTGCCGCGCAGCACGCGGGGGGTCCACTGCTGGTAGATCCGCTGTCCGGTCGGATAGACGAAGGTGTTGGGCTGCCCGAGGACGTAGTAGAGGAACTCGTCGTTGTAGTTGAGGACCTTCCGCCCCGCGCTCAGGTACTCCACCGGCTGCCGGGCGCCGATCTCCTTGCCGGTCCAGTAGGCGACCTGGAGGTCCCCGGCGGGCTGCACGGAGGTGCCCCGGAAGAAGCCGTCGTTCCAGACCCGCATGGTCCGGTCGTGGGCGCGGACGGTGTCGGCGCGGTCGTTGAGCCAGCCGGTGGTGAGGTCGGCGACGGTGCCCGAGGCGCCGTACGCCTGCTGGGCGGCGGCCGCCAGCTGCGGATAGGAGGCCTGCGGGTCGGCGACGGTGAGCGCCTGGTACTCGTCGCCGCCGAGATTCCAGGAGGAGCCCGGGAACAGGTCGGCGTACTCGTCGAGCAGGTCGTCGACGATCTTCGCCGAGTCGTCCTGGGAGATGTCGATGGCGCCCTTGGTGGCGACGCCCTGCGCGTTGCGCAGCTGCAGGTCCGGGTGGGCGGCGAGGACAGCGCCGAGGTGACCGGGCGAGTCGATCTCGGGCACCACCTGGATGTGCCGGCTGGCGGCGAGGTCGACGATCTCCTTGACCTGCGCCTTGGTCAGGTGATCCTGGGAGACGATCTCGGGGTGGGTGTCGGACTCGATCCGGAACCCCTGGTCGTCGGAGAAGTGCAGCCCGAACTGGTTGAACTTCAGATCGCCCAGTTCCCTTATCCGGCTTTCGATCCAGCCCGCCGTGAACGGCTTGCGCGCGATGTCCAGCATGAAGCCGCGCTGCGGCTTGGCCGGCTGGTCCTTGACGACCCCCTCCGGGGCGCTGCCGCCGCCCCGCACCTCCTGCTTGAGCGTCCGGGTGCCGTAGAAGACACCCGCGTCGCCGGGTCCGCTGATCCGCACCGACCCGCCGCGCACGGTCATCGTGTACGACTCCGGGTCCCCTGTGCCGCCGAGGTCCAGCCGCAGGTCGCCGGCCCTGACGTCCTCGTTCGCGGCCTTCTGGCCGGCGTACGACAGCCCCAGCTCACCCGCTGTCAGCCGCCCCTCGTCGACGAGCGCCGCGTCGCTCACCACGACCCGCTCGCCCTTCTGGGGGCGCCAGCCGGGTCCGCGGGCGGCGGTGTGGGAGCGCACGGCGGGGATGGTGCGCGGGGCTTGGGAGAGGGGGTAGCTGCGGGTCGGCGTGGGGGTGGGGGTCGCGGCGGCCCGATCGGCGGACGAGGCGGCCGTCCTGTCGCCGGACGACTGCCGGGCGGCCGATCCGGCCGGGGTCCCGCCGTCGCCCGAGGTGGCGGCCCATACGCCGATGCCGGTGCCGAGCGCGACGGTACCCACGAAGGCCGCGGCGATCACCGCCCGTCTCCGTGTCACCTGCCGTGCCGAGGGCCTGCGCTTGTGCTGGCTCACCGGTCCAACGTACGACGCATCCACCGCACGGATGTCATCCGACCGCTCCGAAACTCTCCCCTTCGGGTGAAATTGAGGCAACCAACCGACACTCCGTGAACGTCCTCGATAACGTCGATGACACATCTCTCACAGCATCCCCTGCCACACCGCATGTGACGCGAGGACCCACGCTGCCCGCCCACCGCCTGCCCCACCTCCCCACCCCGCTGGACGCCTTCAACGCCGCGCCCGACGACGAGGTCGGTGCCCTCCTCCTGCACTGCCTGCGCAGCCCGCGCTGGTCCCGGCGGCTCGCCGACCACCGCCCCTACCCGGACGTGGAGTCCCTGCTGGCGGCGGCGGACGAGGCGGCCTACGACCTGTCCCCGGCGGACCTGTCCGAGGCCCTGGCGGGCGAGTCCCTCCCCGAGCTGCCCGAGGACACCTACTCGGCGGCCCACACGGCCCTGACCGCGGCCCACGCGGCCTACGAGGCCAAGTTCGGACACGTGTTCGTCATCTACCTGGGCGACACACCCCCCGGCGAGTCACTGGACCGCGTCCTGGAAGGCATCCGGTCACGTTTGACAAACGATCCGGAGGAAGAAAGGGTCATTGCGGCCGAGGAACTCCGGCGCCTGGCAAGCGGACGGCTCCTGGCCCTGCTCAGGGGCGCGGGGAACGGCGCGACCAGCCACAAACAACCCGCACCCGGCAAATAGCCGCACCGCCCACCCCGGACGCCGCCCGGCTAAGCCATACGCGTGCCACTTTGATCACACCGGTAGGCCCGGCGTAAGCCCAGCGACAGCGCATCGCTACGATGCTGGGGGCCGGTGGACCGTACCCGGCCGGGCCCGACCGACACCAAGCCGGCGCGGCCCCAATCCCCGCTCCCGGAGGGACTTCCGTGCCGGCTGGAACGCTGTACCGCGGCCGGGAAGGAATGTGGTCCTGGGTGGCTCACCGAGTCACCGGCGTCCTCATTTTCTTCTTCCTGTTCGTTCACGTGCTGGACACCGCTCTCGTCCGTGTCTCCCCCGAGGACTACGACAAGGTCGTAGCCACGTACAAGACGCCGATCGTCGCGCTGCTGGAGTACGGCCTCGTGGCCGCCATCCTCTTCCACGCGCTCAACGGCCTGCGCGTCATCGCCGTCGACTTCTGGTCGAAGGGCCCGCGCTACCAGAAGCAGATGCTCTGGACGGTCGTCGGTGTCTGGGTCGTCCTGATGGCCGGGGCCGTTTACCCCGTTCTCGGCCACGCCGCTCGTGTCCTGTTCGGGAGCTGACGCAGATGTCGACCACTGAATCCACCGCAGCCGGCGTCGGCCCCGTCGAGGGCGCCCCCCTCTTCAACGTCGACAACCCGGCCCCCCTGATCGAGGCCCCGCGCAAACGCACCAAGAAGTCCCCGAAGTCCACCCGGGGCAACTTCGAGATGGCCGCCTGGCTCTTCATGCGCCTGTCCGGCGTCGTGCTGGTCGTCCTGGTCCTCGGCCACCTGCTGATCCAGCTGGTGCTGGACGGCGGCGTGTCGAAGATCGGCTTCGCGTTCGTGGCCGGCCGCTGGGCATCGCCGTTCTGGCAGGTCTGGGACCTCCTGATGCTCTGGCTGGCGATGCTGCACGGCGCCAACGGCCTGCGCACGGTCATCAACGACTACGCGGAGCGCGCGAACACCCGGCTGTGGCTCAAGGGCCTGCTCTACACCGCCACGGTGTTCACCATCCTGCTGGGCACGCTGGTGATCTTCACCTTCGACCCGAACATCCGCTAGGCACGGGGCTGCGAGAATCATGAAGATCCACAAGTACGACACCGTCATCGTCGGCGCCGGCGGCGCGGGCATGCGCGCGGCCATCGAGTCGACGAAGCGCAGCCGCACCGCGGTCCTGACCAAGCTCTACCCCACCCGCTCCCACACGGGCGCCGCGCAGGGCGGCATGGCCGCCGCGCTGGCCAACGTGGAGGAGGACAACTGGGAGTGGCACACCTTCGACACGGTCAAGGGCGGTGACTACCTGGTCGACCAGGACGCCGCCGAGATCCTGGCGAAGGAGGCCATCGACGCCGTCCTCGACCTGGAGAAGATGGGCCTGCCGTTCAACCGGACGCCCGACGGCACGATCGACCAGCGCCGGTTCGGCGGTCACTCCCGCAACCACGGCGAGGCGCCGGTCCGCCGGTCCTGCTACGCGGCCGACCGCACCGGTCACATGATCCTCCAGACGCTGTACCAGAACTGCGTCAAGGAGGGCGTGGAGTTCTTCAACGAGTTCTACGTCCTGGATCAGCTGATCACCGAGGTCGACGGCGAGAAGCGCTCGGCCGGTGTCGTGGCGTACGAGCTGGCGACCGGCGAGATCCACGTCTTCCAGGCGAAGGCGGTCATCTACGCGTCCGGCGGCACCGGCAAGTTCTTCAAGGTGACGTCCAACGCGCACACGCTGACCGGCGACGGCCAGGCCGCCGTCTACCGCCGGGGTCTGCCGCTGGAGGACATGGAGTTCTTCCAGTTCCACCCGACCGGCATCTGGCGCATGGGCATCCTGCTGACGGAGGGCGCCCGTGGTGAGGGCGGCATCCTCCGCAACAAGGACGGCGAGCGCTTCATGGAGAAGTACGCGCCGGTCATGAAGGACCTGGCCTCCCGCGACGTCGTCTCCCGCTCCATCTACACGGAGATCCGGGAGGGCCGCGGCTGCGGTCCCGAGGGCGACCACGTCTACCTCGACCTGACCCACCTCCCGCCGGAGCAGCTGGACGCCAAGCTCCCGGACATCACCGAGTTCGCGCGCACCTACCTCGGTATCGAGCCGTACACGGACCCGATCCCGATCCAGCCCACCGCGCACTACGCGATGGGCGGCATCCCGACGAACGTCGAGGGTGAGGTGCTGATCGACAACACCACGGTCGTCCCGGGCCTGTACGCGGCCGGCGAGGTCGCCTGCGTGTCGGTGCACGGCGCCAACCGGCTGGGCACGAACTCGCTGCTGGACATCAACGTGTTCGGCCGCCGGGCGGGCATCGCCGCCGCGGAGTACAGCCACACCACCGACTTCGTGGACCTGCCGGAGAACCCGGCCGAGTTCGTCGTCTCGCAGATCGAGCGGCTGCGCACCTCGACGGGCAACGAGCGGGTCGCCACGCTCCGCAAGGAGCTCCAGGAGACCATGGACGCCAACGTCATGGTGTTCCGCACCGAGCAGACGATCAAGACGGCCGTGGAGAAGATCGCGGAGCTGCGCGAGCGCTACCGGAACGTCTCGATCCAGGACAAGGGCAAGCGGTTCAACACCGACCTGCTGGAGGCCATCGAGCTCGGCAACCTGCTGGACCTGGCCGAGGTCATGGCGGTCTCCGCGCTGGCCCGCAAGGAGTCGCGCGGCGGTCACTACCGCGAGGACTACCCCAACCGCGACGACGTCAACTTCATGCGCCACACCATGGCGTACCGCGAGGTGGGCGACGACGGCACCGAGTCCATCCGTCTCGATTACAAGCCGGTCGTCCAGACCCGCTACCAGCCGATGGAGCGTAAGTACTGATGGCAACCCCTGTTCTGGACAAGGCGGACGCGGCCGGCCAGCCCGAGCCCGGCTTCGCCGACTCCCCGTACATCACGGTCACCTTCCGGATCCGCCGGTTCAACCCGGAGGTCTCCGCGGACGCCGTCTGGGAAGACTTCCAGCTGGAGATCGACCCGAAGGAGCGCGTCCTCGACGGCCTCCACAAGATCAAGTGGGACGTCGACGGCACGCTGACCTTCCGCCGCTCCTGCGCGCACGGCATCTGCGGCTCGGACGCGATGCGGATCAACGGCAAGAACCGCCTCGCCTGCAAGACGCTGATCAAGGACATCAACCCGGAGAAGCCGATCACGGTCGAGCCCATCAAGGGCCTGACGGTCCTGAAGGACCTGGTCGTCGACATGGAGCCGTTCTTCCAGGCGTACCGGGACGTGATGCCGTTCCTCATCACGAACGACACCAACGAGCCGACGCGCGAGCGTCTGCAGTCCGCCGAGGACCGCGAGCGCTTCGACGACACCACGAAGTGCATCCTGTGCGCCGCGTGCACGTCGTCCTGCCCGGTCTTCTGGAACGACGGCCAGTACTTCGGCCCGGCGGCGATCGTCAACGCGCACCGCTTCATCTTCGACTCGCGTGACGAGGCGGGCGAGCAGCGCCTGGAGATCCTGAACGACCGCGACGGCGTGTGGCGCTGCCGCACGACGTTCAACTGCACGGACGCCTGCCCGCGCGGCATCGAGGTCACCAAGGCGATCCAGGAAGTCAAGCGCGCCCTGATCACGCGCCGCTTCTGATCCCGGCTCCGCCAGGACCACAAGGGCCCCGCTCCCCGGAAGGAGCGGGGCCCTTCCGCGTGTCTGCCGCCGGTGCGGGTGCGCGGTTCTAACCTGACGGTATGTCAGATGACGAGTCGTACGAACTGCTCGGGTTCGACAACGCACTGTTCCCCGTCGGGGACATCGCGGATGCCGTCGGCTTCTACGAGCGGGCCGGGTTCACGGTCGGGTTCCGGTTCGACGAGGGCGGCATCGCCCTGCTGAAGGTCGGGGGCGAGACGCCCGGGATCCTGTTGCGGGCCGAGGCGGGGCTGGGGCGGCGGACGCCGGTGTGGGCCGCGCCGCGGCTGTGGCTGGAGGTGCCGGACGCGCGGGCCACGGCGGCGCGGCTGGCCGAGGCCGGGATCGCCGTGCTCGACGCACCGTTCTCCGTCGCCACCGGCTGGACCGTCGAGATCGCCGACCCCTGGGGGAACGTCCTCGGGTTCACCGACTACAGCAAGCGGCCGGAGCTGGCGCGACGGGCGTGAACGGGGTCACTCCGCAGTTGAGTTGAACACGTTCAAAAGCAGGGCTACAGTCATCCCTGTCAGCGTTTTGAACGCGTTCAAGAAGGGGTGGGGCATGGACCGCACGGTCATCGCCTACGTCATCTACCTGCTCGTCAGCATCGGGCTGACCATCTGGGTGGCCCGCACGCTCAGCCGCAACGGACGGATCTTCCTCTCCGACGTACTGCACGGGAACGAGCAGCTCGCCGACGCCGTCAACCACCTTCTGGTCGTCGGCTTCTACCTCGTCAACCTCGGCTTCGTCGCGCTGTACCTGCACACCAGCGACACCGTCGACGACACCCGGCAGATCTTCGAGACCCTGTCGGCCAAGCTCGGCGTCGTCCTGCTGGTGCTCGGCGTGATGCACCTGGGCAACGTGTACGTCCTCAACCGGATACGGCGGCGCGGGGTCATGGAGAAGGAGCAGCTCCCGCCCGTCCCGCCGCAGGGCTGGACCGCGCCGGCGGCCCGGGCGTGAGCACCGTGCCGGCCACCGACGACCGGGGCGCCGCGCGCGTCCCGGTCCGCGGGCTCACCGTTCTCTACGACGCCGAGTGCACCCTCTGCACCCACCTGCGCGACTGGCTCGGGCGCCAGCCGCAGCTGGTGCCGCTCACCCTGGTCCCGGCGGCATCGGACGAGGCCCGCGCCCGCTTCCCCGGACTCGACCACTCCGCCACCCTCGACGAGGTCACCGTCGTCGGCGACTCGGGGCAGGTCTACCGGGACACGGCCGCCTGGATCGTCGTCCTGTGGGCGCTCCGGGACCACCGGCCGCTGGCCCACAGGCTGAGCACCCCGGCCGGAGCCCGGCTGGCCCGGGGCGCGGTACTGGCCGCCGCCCGGTGGCGGGGGGCCCAGTGGGGCGGGAGGGTCTACCGGCGCGAGGACGGGTGGGTCTACGACCCCGGACTCGGGTGGGTCTACGACCCTCCGGGCTGTGCCGGCGACGTCTGCGCCACTCGTTAGGCTCTGTCCGTGTCCGCGAAGAACGACGGTCCTGTCGAGGCCGATACGCCCAGCAAGTCCGAGCAGACCCGCGCGCTGATCCTGGAGACGGCGATGCGGCTGTTCCGGGAGCGCGGCTACGAGAAGACCACCATGCGGGCCATCGCCACGGAGGCCGGGGTGTCCGTGGGCAACGCGTACTACTACTTCGCCGGCAAGGAACACCTGATCCAGGGGTTCTACGACCAGCTCGCCGCCGAGCACCGGGTGGCGGTCCGCGAGGTCCTGGACCGGGAGACCGACCTGGAGGCGCGACTTGCGGGGGTCCTCAAGGTGTGGCTGGACATCGCCCTGCCGTACCACGAGTTCGCGGTCCACTTCTTCAAGAACGCCGCCGACCCCGACAGTCCGCTCAGCCCGTTCTCCCCGGAGAGCGAGCACGCGCGCGTGGAGGCGATCAGCGTGCACCGGGAGGTGCTGGCCGGGGCGAAGACCAAGGTCGCGCCGGAACTGCGGGACGTCCTGCCGGAGTTGATGTGGCTCTCCCAGATGGGCCTGGTCCTGTACTGGATCTTCGACCGGACCGAGGGCCGCGAGCGCAGCTACCGGCTCGCCGAGCGGGGGGCCCGGCTGACCGCGCGCGGCGTCTCCCTCGCGCGGTTCCGGGTGCTCCGGCCGCTCGTGCTGGAGGTCCACGAACTGTTCACGGACTTCCTGCCGGGGATGACGCGGGTGCTGCCGGATCCGGCGGGTAAGGCGAAGGGTAAGTGATCACTTTCGGGTGAAGGGGGTCGAACGGGACAGCGGGGGGCTCGGCTGCCTACGATGATTTCCTCGACACCAGCCCCTGGGAGGCACGCGATGTCCGCCGCAGCCATCGAGCACCCCTTCGACGACGAGCCGTTCTCGCTCACGGCCATCGCCGACGAGATCATGGAGCGCCATCCGGGCTACCGTGTCGAGATCATCGGAGGCCACCTCCTCGTGACCCCAGCACCGGACGCCCCGCACGCTCGTGCGCTGACCAAGCTCATGGTCCCTTTTATCGCCGCAGGGCTGGCCGACGGCGAAACCGACGTCTTGCAAGGCGTCGGCCTCTGGCTGCCCGCCGGAGCCGAGGACTACGCCATCCCCGACCTGTCGATCGTGGACGCCGACATCGACGACTACCTCGTCGAGAACAACGCCTACGACCCGGTCTGCTTCCGTCTCGTGCTGGAGGTCACCTCCAGCAACTGGAAAGACGACCTGAAGACCAAGGCCCTCGCCTACGCCCAGGCCAAGGTCCCGGTCTACGTCATCGTCGACCGCAAGCACCAGCGTCTCCACGTGCTCACCGACCCCACCGGGGAGAAGTACGAGCATCACCGCCCGTACTCTCCCGGCGAGACCGTCGCGTTGCCCGAATCGATCGGCGCCAAGGTCACCCTCGACGTGGATCAGATCCTCAAGGCCGCGCAGAAGAAAGCTAATTGACCGCGTCCACCTCGTCCCCGGTCAGCTCCACGTCGTACACCAGCGCCCCGTCCGCCACCGTCACGTGCCGGGCGCGTGAGCCGTACGCCGGAGACGTCACCGCCAGCAGGTAGGAACCCGGCGCCGGAACCGACACGATGTAGGAGCCGTCCGCCAGCGACGTCACCCGGTCGAGTTGGCGGCCGCCCTTGGACATCAGGGTCACCGACGCGTCCTCCACCGGGTCGCCGTCCGCCGTGCGGACGAAGCCGTG
Source organism: Streptomyces sp. NPDC051105 (assembly GCF_040682795.1). NCBI lineage: Bacteria > Bacillati > Actinomycetota > Actinomycetes > Kitasatosporales > Streptomycetaceae > Streptomyces > Streptomyces sp. NPDC051105. The sequence continues at coordinate 242,725 of NZ_JBFBBR010000003.1, forward strand.
GATCGCCGTGGCCGGGCCGGTGGGATCGGTCGGCTGCGGAGCCGCGTCCTCCCCCGGCTCCACCGCCAGGTGCGGGAGCCGCTTGTCCAGCCAGGCCGGCAGCCACCAGTTGGAGTTGCCCAGCAGGTGCATCGCCGCCGGGACCAGGGCCGTACGGAGAATGAACGCGTCGAGCGCCACCGCCGCCGCCAGGCCCACACCCGCCATCGCCGCGCCCGAGTCGCCGCTCAGGACGAAGGCCAGGAAGACGCAGACCATGATGAGGGCCGCGCTGTTGATGACGCGGCTGGTCTCCGCGAGGCCGACCCGGACCGCCCGCGCGTTGTCCCTCGTGTGCACCCACTCCTCGTGCATCCGGCTCACCAGGAACACCTGGTAGTCCATCGAGAGGCCGAAGAGGAGGGACAGCATGATGACGGGGAGGAACGCGTTGATCGGGCCCTCCTTGCCGAGACCCAGCAGGTCCAGGCCCCAGCCCCACTGGAAGACCGCGACCAGGACACCGAAGGACGCCGCCGCCGCGATCAGGTTCATCACCGCCGCCGTCAGCGGCACCACCAGCGAGCGGAAGGCGACCAGGAGGAGCAGGAAGCCCAGGCCGATGATCGTGGCGATGAAGAGCGGCAGCCGGTCGCCGGTGACCGAGGCGAAGTCCTTGGACACCGCCGTCACGCCGCCGACGTGCGCCTCCGCGCCCGCCTTCGGGATCACCTGGTCCCTGAGCGTGTCGATCAGGTCGTCGGTCTCCTTGGACTGGGGTGAGGTGGTCGGGATCACCTGGATGACGGTGACGCCCTGTGCGGGCGGCAGCGCGGCGGCCCGGGCCACTCCGGGGGTCTTCTCGATGCCCTGGACCAGCTTCGTCGTGTCACCGCCCGCGCTGACCACCTGGAGCGGGCCGTTGAAGCCGGGGCCGAAGCCCTCGGCGAGCAGGTCGTAGGCCTTCCTGGTGGTCGTGGACGCGTCGTCGTTGCCCTGGTCGGTGGCGCCCAGGCGCAGGGAGAGGACCGGGATGGCGAGGACCGCCATGACGACCACCGCGAGCGCGGCGATACGCCTCGGGCGCTTCTCGACGTTCACCGACCAGCGGGCCGCCAGGCCGCTCGCCTTCTCCGGTTCGGGGCCCTCGGCGGCCAGCCGGCGGCGCTGGCGGCGGCTGAGGACGCGCGGGCCGAGGAAACCGAGCAGGGCGGGCAGGAGGGTGACGGCGGCCAGGACGCTGAGCACCACCGTCAGGGAGGTGCCGATCACCACGCCGTCCAGGAAGCGGAGCCGGGTGACCAGCATGCCGGCCAGCGCGATGCAGACCGTGCCGCCCGCGAACAGCACCGCCCGGCCAGAGGTGTTGAGCGCGGTGACCGCCGACTCCTCGGGGTCCATGCCGCGCAGGATGCCCCGGCGGTGCCGGGTGACGATGAACAGGGCGTAGTCGATGCCGACGCCGAGGCCGATCAGGGAGGCGAGCAACGGGGCGATGTCGGGGATGTTCGTGGTGTGGCTGAGGAGCTGGGTGGAGAACAGGCCCATGCCGACGCCGAAGACCGCGATCGCGATGGGAAGGGTCATGGCGAAGAAGGAGCCGAAGGCGAGGAAGAGGACGATCGCCGCCGCGACGATGCCGACCATCTCGGAGAGGCCCTGCGGGGGCTCCTGGACGCGCTGGATGGCCTGGCCGCCCAACTCGACCTGGAGACCGCCGCGTTCGGCGCCCTGGGCGGTGTCGACGACCTTCTGGACGACGTCCTTGGGGATCTCGTTCGCCCGCTGGACGAAGGTCAGCTGGGCGTAGGCGATCTTGCCGTCCTGGCTGATCTGCCCGGCACCCTGAGCGCCGTCGTAGGGGCTGGTGACCGCGCCGACGCCTTTCAGCTTCGCGATCGTGTCCAGGGCCGGCTGGATACGGCTCCGGACCGCCGGGTCCTTGACCGAGCCGTCGGTGACCTTCCAGACCACGGTGTCCGTGTCGCCCGAGGTGTTCGGGAAGGCCTTCTGCATCAGGTCGTACGCGCTCTTGGAGTCCGTGTCGGGGAGGGAGAAGACGTTCGCGTAGTCCGTGCCCGCCGTCGAGGCCGAGAAGCCCACGCCGAACAGGGCCCCCACCCACAGCAACAGGACCACCAGCCGGTGCCGATAGCACCACCGTGCCAATGCCGTCACGCTCAACAGCTCCTTGAATCAGATAGGTTCGGTCGGTCGGTCCCCCAGGTCCTGGGCAACAGGATTGGCGGCGGGACGGGCGCCGCGACACGCGGCGCGCATGACTCTCAAGGAACTCCAAAGCTGGGAGCCCCCGGCTGTCGGTGGTCGCGCCGATACTGGAGGCATGACGGCTCCAGGCAGCACCGTGCTGATCGTGGAGGACGAGCCGAGCATCGCGGACGTCCTCGCCATCGCCCTGCGCTACCACCGCTTCGAGGTGATGACGGCCGGCACGGTCCGGGACGCCCTCACGCTGGCCGAGCGCACCCGCCCCGACGCCGCCCTGCTGGACGTGATGCTGCCGGACGGTGACGGCCGTGCCCTGGCCCGCGAACTGCGCGCCCGGCAGCCGGACCTGGCCCTGGTCTTCCTGACCGCGCGGGACGCGCCGGCGGAGATAGTCGGCGCGCTCGGCTACGGCGACGACTACATCACCAAGCCGTTCAACATCGACGAGGTCGTCGCCCGCATCGGCGCGGTGCTGCGCCGCACCCGCCCGGCCGACGTCATCCAGCAGCGCCCGCCGCTGCGCTACGGCGACCTGGAACTGGACGAGACGACGTACTCGGTGCACCGGGCCGGCCGCACGGTCGAGCTGACCCCGACCGAGTACGCGCTGCTGCGCTTCCTGGTGCGCAACGGCGGCCGGATCGTCCCCAAGGAGCAACTGCTCAGGCACGTCTGGCAGTACGAGCACGTGCCGTCCGAGTCGACCGTCGTGGAGACCTACATCAGCTATCTGCGGCGCAAGCTGGACGCCCTGGGCGCGCCGGTGATCACCACCCGGCGGGGCGTCGGATACGGCCTGGCATGAACGTCGGGAAGCGACGCCGGCACCGGCACGGCATGCACTCGCTGCGCGGCAAGCTGACCCTGGCCAATGTCGGCCTCCTCGCGGTCGGCATCGTGGCGGCGACCACCATCAGCATCATGGGCATGCGGCTGTACCTCCTCGACCAGGTGGACTCCTCGCTGCTCAAGATGCGGACCTCGCTGGGGAGTTCGGGGCTCACCCTGCGGCAGGTCGACTCCCTGGGCGCGCTCGGCGTCATCCGCGACCGGATGGTGCCGGCGGAGTCCGACCCGGCACCGGGCTCGATCTTCGCCGTGGTCGACGCCAAGGGCGACGCCGTCGAGGTCTTCGACATGGCGCCGACCGACGCCCAGCGCGGACTGGCGGCCGCCGTGCACGACCCGCGCGCCCTCGCCGCCGCCCCCGACCCGGCGGACGTCACCGTGCACGGCGCGATGTACCGGGTGACGGCGACCCGGCTCGCCGACGGCCCCTACATCCTGCTGGCCACCTCGACCGAGCTGCTGCACCACGGCATAGCCAAGGCGCTCCGGCTCGACTTCGCCGTCGGCGCGCTGCTGCTGGCACTGCTGGCCTGTCTGACCATGTTCAGCGTGCGCCGCCGGATGCTGCCGCTGGAGGACATGGTGGAGACGTCGTCGGCGATCGCCGAGGGCGACCTGACCCGGCGGGTGCCGTCGAGCCAGCATCCGACGGAGGAGGTCGAGCAGCTGCGGCTGGCCCTCAACTCGATGCTGCACCAGGTGGAGACGGCGTACCGGACGCGGGAGCGCAGCGCGGCCCAGCTGCGCCGGTTCGTCGCCGACGCGTCCCACGAGCTGCGGACGCCGCTCGCCGCCATCCGCGGCTATCTCCAGTTGTACGAGAAGGGGATGCTGAGCGAGCCCGGGGAGCGGCGGCGGGCCTGGGACCGGATGCACGGCGAGGTGGACCGGATGGGCCGGCTCGTCGACGAACTGCTGCTGCTGGCGCGGCTCGACCAGCGGCCCGAGATCCGGTTCCGGAACGTCGACGTGAGCCGGCTGGTGCGGGACGCGGCGGAGGACCTGCGGGCCCAGCAGCCGGGGCGGCCGATCGCGGTGAGCGCCGAAGGGGCGGTGCTGGTGCGGGCCGACGAGTCGGGGCTGCGGCAGGTGCTGGGGAACCTGGTGTCCAACGTCCGTACCCATACGCCGGTCGGGGCGGCGGTACGGCTGGGCGTGGAGCGGTCGGGCGCGGTGGTGCGGGTGTGTGTGGCCGACGAGGGGCCGGGGCTGGCGGAAGACGACGCCGCGCGGATCTTCGACCGGTTCTTCCGGGTGGGGAGCGCGGAGGGGAGCGGTCTGGGGATGGCGATCGTGCAGGGGGTGGTGGACGCGCATGGCGGGGAGGTGGCGGTGTGCACGGCGCCCGGAGAAGGGCTTGCCGTGACGGTGACGTTGAGGTGCGGGTGAGGGTGCGGGTGGGTGGAGGCCGAGGACGCCTAGGCCGGGGACGCTTCTAGGATCCGGTCAGAACAAGGGCCCACACCGTCTTTCCGTGATCGCCCCTGCTCCAGACCCCCCACGCCGCCGCGATCGTCTCCACCAAGTGCAGCCCCCGGCCCGTCTCGTCGTCCTCCCGGACGATCCGGAGCCGGGGCTCCACCCGGCCCTCGTCGGAGACCTCGATCAGACACGAGCCGTCCGACAGCGCCGTCACCGCCACCTCGAACTCCCTCTCGAGCAGCGGGCCGTGGCGTACGACGTTGGTGGCCAGCTCGGACACCAGAACCATGGCGTCACCGACCGCCGGGTCGCCCGGGCCGTGCCCCCAGTCGGCCAGATGGTCCCGGACCCGGTGCCGGGCCAGGCCCACGGACGCCGGATGCCGTGGCAGCCGGAAGGAGTTGCGTCTCAGCACGTCTGCTCCTCACCCCACGCACACCTCCGTCACATGGTGCCGCGCCGGGTGTCCGCCCCCGTCAGATCCAGTCCAGACTCCACAGGCGGAACAGGCCTGTGCTGTCCGTGAGGTACTGGGCGCCGCCCACGTCCTCGCTGCTGACGACGTAGTCCGTGCGCTGCCAGAGCGGGATCAGCGGCACGTCGTTCGCCACGTCCGTCTGGATGTTGCGGAAGTCCGAGTCGACGCGGGCCCGGTCGGCGAACTGCTGGCTGTGCTGGATGAGGCTGTCGACGGCCTTGTTGCTGTAGCCGGTACTCATCACGGAGTCGCTGCCGACCAGGGAGGCGCCGAAGGTGTCCGGGTCGGGGTAGTCGGCGACCCAGCCGACCGCCCAGGCGTCCATCTTGCCCGTGGCCCACGACTTCTGGAAGTCGGTCCACTCGTATCCCTTGACGTCGACCTTGAACAGGCCGCCCGCCTCCAGCTGCTTCTTCAGCGCGGCGGCCTCCTCGGCTCCCGCGCCGTGGCCGATGCCGTAGCCGAAGGTGAACTCGACCGGGGTGCTGACGCCGGCCTGCTGCAGCAGCGCCTTCGCCTTGTCGACGCTCTGCGACGGGTACTGGTCGAAGAAGGACGTGGTGTGGCCGGTGAGGCCGGTCGGGATCAGCGAGTACAGCGGCTCCACCGTCCCGTCGTACACGGTGGAGGCCAGCTTCTCGCGATCGACCAGCCAGGCCAGCGCCCGGCGCACGAGGACGTCGTGCAGGGCGGAGTTCTTACGGGTGTTGAAGTACAGGTTGCGGGTCTCGGCGCTGTCGGACACCGTGACGCGCTGGCCGGGGTCGCTCGGCGAGAGCTTGGACACCATGGCCGGCGGCAGCGTGCGGGTGGCGACGTCGATCGTCTTCGCCTTGTACGCGCTGCTGAGCTTGGCCGAGTCGGCGTAGTAGTCCAGCTTGATGGGGCGGCCGGAGCCGCTGATGTCGCCCTTGTAGTCGCCGTTGGGCTGCAGGGACGCCTGCTTGCCCTTCACGTACGACGTCAGGCGGTACGGGCCGGTGCCGTCCACCGAGTTGTCGGTGCGCAGCCCGTTCGCCGGGTACTTGTCCTTGTCGACGATCGAACCGGCGCCGGTGGCCACCTTGTACGGGAACGTCGCGTCCGGGGACGACAGGTGGAAGGTCACGGTCTTGCCGGAGGCGGTGACCGACGAGAGCGTCGAGAACAGGGAAGCCGGTCCGACGTCGGAGTTGATCTTCTTGACCCGGTCGAAGGAGAACTTCACGTCCTCGGCGGTCATCGCCCGGCCGCTCGGGAAGGTGATCCCGTCGCGGATCACACACCGGTACGTCCGCAGACCGGAGTCCGTGAAGTCACAGCTCTGGGCCGCGTCCGGGACCGGCTGGACGCCGCCGGGCTCGAAGGTGAGCAGCGACTGGAAGATGTTGTTGAACAACGCCCAGGAACCGGCGTCGTAGGCGCCTGCCGGGTCGAGCGAGGTGACGGCGTCGGTCGTACCGACGGTGATCGTCTTGTTCTTGTTCTCCTGCGACGGCAGCAGCTGCCAGCCGCCGATCCCCACGATCGCCAGTACGAGAAGCGTCACGAGAATCCGCATGCGAACAGATCGCACGGTTGGTGCCCTCCCCAGGACCCGCACGGGCCCGTTCCAGGCCCTGCCCAGGCCCTCCACAAGTGTCACTCCCCTAAGTGACGCGGCTCACCTAACCACAGGTGTTTCGTGTGGGGGAAGAGTGATCTGGCTAGATGAGGAAGAACTTACCGAACGCTTGTTTCCCCCGGATTTCACAGCTCCTCCACAGGTCTCCGGCGTTCAGGCCTGCTTCGACGCCAGTTCGACGACCGTGATGTCGGAGGGTGCCCAGACGCGCGTGGGCGGGCCCCAGGCCCCGGCACCCCGGGAGACGTACAGCTGGGTGTCGCCGTAGCGGTCGAGGCCCGCGACGGTCGGGTTGGCCGCGGCCGCGACGAGGTTGCCGGGCCAGAGCTGGCCGCCGTGGGTGTGGCCGGAGAGCTGGAGGTCGACGTGGCGGCGGACGGCCTCATGGATCTGGACCGGCTGGTGGGCGAGGAGCACGCAGGCGCGGGCCGGGTCCCGGTCGCCGAGCGCCCGGCCGAAGTCCGGGCCCTGACCGGTGCTTTCGCCGGCGATGTCGTTCACGCCCGCGAGGTCGAAATGAGCCAGTTCGGTACGGGCGTTCTCCAGCGGGCGGAGGCCGAGCCGGCGTACCTCCTCGACCCACTGGGCGGCGCCGGAGAAGTACTCGTGGTTGCCGGTGACGAAGAAGGCCCCGTGTCGTGCCGACAGCTGGGCAAGGGGGGCGGCGGCGGGGCCGAGGTCCTTGACGCTGCCGTCGACGAGGTCGCCGACGACCGCGATCAGGTCTGGCTGGGTGGCGTTGATCGTGTCCACGACCCGCTGCGCGAAGCCGCGGCCGAGGATGGGGCCGAGGTGGATGTCGCTCACCACGGCGATGCGGTAACCGTGGGCGGCCCGGGGGAGTTTGGCGAGCGGGACGGTGACGCGTTTCACGCGGGGGCCGCGGAGTACTCCGTAGGTTCCCAGGCCGACGGTGGTGACCGCAGCGGTCGCGGCTGCGCCGCCGACGATTCGGGAGACGATCAGGCGGCGGGTGAGGTTGCTATGACTCGGGATGGTTTCGGTAGGTTGTGACAGTTGCTCGTCGCTGGGGCTGGTCGCGCCCACGCGGCGGTAGCCGCATATCCGATACAGCCCCGCGCCCCTTACGGGGCGCTCCGATTCGGGGCGCTCCGAGGCGGGGCGCTCCGGTTCGGGGCGCTCCGAGGCGGGGCGCTCCGGTTCGGGGCGCTCCGAGGCGGGGCGCTCCGGTTCGGGGCGCTCCGAGGCGAGGCGCTTCAGAAGGCGGCTCAGCAGGGGGCGTATGACCTCCCCCGCCACCACCGCCAGCAGCAGGTACAGCGACAGGGCCATCCACAGGAAGCCCGGCCAGGCCAGCGTTTGCTGCAGGGGGAACGGGGCGTGGCCGACCTCGGTGGAGAGGGCCGCGACCATCAGGACCGGGCCGATGACGAACGCGGCCGTGCCGAGCCGGCGGGACCGGCCCCAGCCCGTCGTCGTGTCCCGCACCAGGCGACGCCAGAGGTACCAGTACAGGCCCGCCACCACGGCCAGGGCGAGGAGCGCGAAGACGATGATCACCCTGCCGTGCCTCTTTCTATGACATTCGGCCTATGACGTTCGGCGCAGTGCGCGCACTCCGCGCAACCCGATGCCCCCGATGACCGTCCCCAATACGAAGGAAACGACGGCCAGTGTCAGGTGAACCCAGAAGTACGCCGTGGGATGGCCGTCGTCGAAAGCGAGACCGCTGCCGTCCTTGACCAGATTCTTGATGAAAGTGATCCAGATGAACCAAGACCACACTCCGAACGCGAGCAGGAACCAGGACACCGGACGGCTGAGCTTCATGGGTTCAGTATCGCCGTCGGCTGTCCGGTTCCGTGTCCGGGGTGGGGTCGGTGGCGGGACTTCGCCCTCCGTGCCGGGTACGTTCTCGTCCGTGTCCGCACCGAAGTCCCCGGCCGGCCGATCTCTGCTGGTCGCCTCCGCCGCCCTGCTGTCCCTGTCGCTCACCGCGCCGGCCGCGCTCGCCGCGCCCACACCCTCGACCAGTCCGTCGGCCACTCCCCCGGCGCGCATGTCGACGGTCGGCGGCACCCGGCTCGGGCAGCCCGGTACCCAGGTCGATCTGGCCGCCGGCGTGCCGGTGCTGCCGAAGGACATCACGGCGCGTTCCTGGATCGTCTCCGACGCCGAGTCGGGCGAGGTGCTCGCCGCGCACAACGCGCACTGGCGGCTGCCCCCGGCGAGCACCCTGAAGATGCTGTTCGCGGACACCGTGCTGCCGCGGTTCCCGAAGTCGACCCCGCACAAGGTGCTGCCGACCGACCTCGCGGGCATGGGCGCGGGTTCCAGCCTGGTGGGGATAAAGGAGGGCCAGACCTACACGGTCCACGACCTCTGGCTCGGTGTCTTCCTTCGCTCCGGCAACGACGCCGTGCACGTGCTGTCCGCGATGAACGGCGGTGTCGAGCAGACCGTCAAGGACATGCAGTCCCACGCCGACGACCTCCAGGCGCTGGACACGCACGTGGTGAGCCCGGACGGGTACGACGCGGCCGGGCAGGTGTCGTCGGCGTACGACCTGTCGTTGTTCGCCCGTTCCGGGCTGCAGAAGAAGGACTTCCGGGAGTACTGCTCGACCGTGCGGGCCGCGTTCCCGGGCGAGACGACGAAGAACGCCAAGGGCAAGTCGGTCCGTGAGTCCTTCGAGATCCAGAACACCAACCGGCTGCTCAGCGGCGACACCGACGTGCCGGTCTACCAGGGCATCGCGGGTGTGAAGAACGGCAACACCACCAACGCGGGCGCCACCTTCACCGGGGTCGCGGAGCGGGGCGGCAAGGTGCTGCTGGTCACCGTGATGAACCCGGAGAAGAAGGAGCACAACGAGGTCTACAAGGAGACCGCCAAGCTGTTCGACTGGGGTTTCCAGGCGGCCGGCAAGGTGACTCCGGTGGGCGAGCTGGTTCCGCCGAAGGGAGCGGTGGACTCCAGTACCCCGCCGGGGGCGACCGCCTCGGCATCCGCGCCCGGTTCCGATCCCGATCCCGACTCCGGGAAGGGTGCCAGTTCGACGCCGGTGGCCGCCGCCTCCGCCGACGGCTCCAGCGGGGTCGGGGTCGCGCTGGGGATCGCGGGCGGGGCGCTGGTGCTGCTCCTGGGCGCGGCGTTCCTGGTCAACCGCCGTTGGCCGCTGCCGGATCTGGTACGTCGGCGGACTCGTCCGTGATCTCGGTGCTGCTCTCGGTCGCCGTCCAGGCGGCGCAGAACAGGACGAGTTTCGAGGTGAAGTTGATCCACAGCAGCAGGGCGACCGGCACGCCGAACGCGCCGTACATGCTCTTCGTGGCGACGCCCTGGATGTAGCCGCTGAGCAGCAGCTTGAGGAGTTCGAAGCCGATCGCGCCGATCAGTGCCGCGACCAGCAGGCGGCGGCGCGGCGGTTCGACCCCGGGCAGCAGGGTGAGGGCGTAGAGCAGCACCAGGAAGTCGGCGACCACCGCGACGACGAACGCGATGACGCGCAGCAGCAGGCTGCCCCAGCTGTGCTTGTCTATGCCGAGCTGTCCGGCCGTCCAGCCGATCGCCGCCGTGGCGAGCGTGGAGACGGCGAGGGTGACCAGCAGCGCGCCGCCGAGGCCGATCAGGATGCCCGCGTCCTTGGCCTTGGCGACGATCGGGTTCTTGTCCTTGTCCGGCAGTTCCCACACCGCGCGCAGGCAGTCCCGCATCTGGCCGACCCAGCCGATGCCGGTGAACAGCAGGACGGCACCGGCGATGAGACCGACGGTGCCGGCGTTCTGCACCAGGGAGTTGATGTCCAGCTGGTCGGAGATCCCCGGGAACTGGTCGGCGATCTTGCCCTCCAGGCTGTGCTGCCGTGAATCGCTCAGGGTGGCGGCGGCGATCGCGGCGCCCACGGTCAGCAGCGGGAAGAGCGCGATGAAGCTGATGAAGGTCATGGCGGCGGCCAGCCGGGCCCACTTCACCCGGTCGAGCCGCTCGTACGACCGCCACGCGTGCGTGTGCATCAGCCAGCCCACGAGCGGGCCTACGACGGGAAGTTTTCTCAGCCACTCCATGATCCGACTCTGCCCTCCGCGCGGAAGACCAATGTACGGGTACCCCAGAAGCGCACAACCGTGGCGAGCGCCATCCCGACGACCGCGCCGGAGACGGTGTCGGCGCGCTGTGAGGTGAGACCCAGACCGTAGTGGCTGACGGCGAGGCAGAGCAGCTGGACCAGGGCGCCGGCGAGGTTGACGGCGACGAAGGCGGCGTAGGGGCGCAGCCCGGACAGGCGCGCGTGGCGGTAGGTGCCGCGCGCGTTGCCGAGGTAGGCGACCGTGCAGCCGGCGAGGAACGACAGGGACTTGGCGGTGAGCGGGTCGAGGGCGGCCGGGCCGCGCAGGCAGCTGAAGAGGGTGAGGTCGGCGGCGTAGGCGAGCAGACCGACGGTCGCGAAGCCGATCAGCTCGCGCGGGGGCGGGGGGCTCGCGCGGGCGGGCCGCGGGCGCGCGGTCACCAGCGGGCCACCGCGAGCCCGTACATCGCGAGCCAGGCCAGGCCGATCAGGGCGAGGGCGCGGTCGCGCAGGACGACGTCCTCGGGCTCGCCGGCGGTACCCCGGTCGGCGAAGACGGCGTAGCGCAGGATCGCCAGGATGAACGCGACCATGGACAGCTGACGCCACGGCAGCAGGCCCGCCGCGGGGGTGTGGCGGCCCTCCAGGGCCCACAGGCAGTAGGCGAGGACGGCGACCCCGGCGGCGAGTTGCCAGACGAAGCGGAGGTAGCCGGTGGTGTATTCGGTGAGCAACGCGCGCGTGGCGCCCGCATTCCCGGCCAGTTGCACGGCCTCGGAGTAGCGCTTGGCCGACACCATGAAGAGCGCGCCGAAGCCGGTGGTGATCAGGAACCAGCGGGACAGCGGGATGCCGAGCGCGACCCCGCCGATCACCGCCCGCATCAGGAAACCGGTGGTGACGACGACGAGGTCGACCACCAGGACGTGCTTCAGGGCGACGCAGTACGCCAGTTGCATGCCCAGGTAGGCGATCAGGAGGGCCGGGACGAGGGGCGGGGTCAGCCAGGCCGCGAGCAGCGGTCCCAGGACGGCCAGGACGCCTCCTGCCGCGTAGGCGACGGGGACCGGGACCCGGCCCGCGGCGACCGGACGGCGGCACTTGGTGGGGTGGGCGCGGTCGGCGTCCGCGTCCCGGGCGTCGTTGATCAGGTAGACGGCGGCGGCGCAGGCCGTGAAGAGGACGAAGGTGACGGTGAGGGTCAGGAGCGCGGGTCCGGAGAAGAGCCGGCCGGCGGCGGCCGGGGCGGCGATGACGAGGGTGTTCTTGACCCACTGCTTGGGCCGGGTGGTCTTCAACAGGCCCTTGAGGAGGCCGCCTGGGGTGACACGCGCGCGTGCCGGTGCGTTCGCTGGTCCGTGCGCAGGTCCGTGCGCTGGTTCTTGCGCAGGTCCGTGCGCTGGTCCGTGCGCAGGTCCGTGCGCTGGTTCTTGCGCTGGTTCGTGCGGCCGGGCGGGGTGGCCGCGCTGCTCGTGCAGATTCGTTTCAGCAGTGCCGTCGGCGGTCGCTCCGGTGGCGGCGTGCGCGGTCTCGGTCACCCACGCCTCCCCGCGTACGAGGCACCCGGCACTCCCCCGCACATCCATCGCCCCCCGGCGCGCGCCGTGAGCGCCCCCAGGGCCGCGCCCGCCGCGACGTCCGTCGGGTAGTGCACGCCGACGACCAGCCGGGAGAGGCACATGGCGGCCGCCAGGGGCGCGAGGGCGGGCGCGCCGAGCGCCCCGAAGGCGACGGCGGCGGCCGCGGCGGAGGCGGCGTGCGAGCTGGGGAAGGAGTGCCGGCCCATGGTGCGCACCCGGGGCCGGACGTGCGCGGGGCGCGCACGGCGCACGAGCCGTTTGACGCCGATGCTGCCGAGGTGCGCGCCCGCGACGAGCGCCGTGCCGCGCAGCCAGGCACCGCGCCGCGCGCCGTCCACGGCGGCCCCGGCAAGGCCCGCCGCGAGCCAGAGCACGCCGTGCTCACCGGCGAGGGAGAGACCGCGCGCGGCCGACGCGACGCGTGGATCGGCACCGCAGGCGTGCAGCGCGAAGAGGATCCGGTGGTCCATGTCGTCCATTGGACTCACTGTTCACCTTGACCACGCCAAAGCGACGACCATATTGAGCGACATTCCGATAATCACCCGTTTCGGGGAGTCAGGTGATCTTCCGTAACCAATCGCCAATAGCACTCATAACACCCATACGGCAGCGATACGGTCGTCCCTATGCCTGGAAAGCCTGGAGGGCCCGCAGGTCCCGCCGAGTCCGCACCCCCCGGAACCACCGTCCCCGTCACCGGCTGGGGCCGCACCGCCCCCACCGCCGCCCACCTGATCCGTCCCCGGACGTACCAGGAGGCCGCGAACGCGATCCGGAACTGCGGGGTGCGCGGCGGGATCGCGCGGGGCCTGGGGCGGGCCTACGGCGACGCGGCGCAGAACGCCGGCGGCGCCGTGCTCGACATGACGGGCCTCGACCGCATCCATGCCATCGACGCCGACGGCGGCACCCTCCTGTGCGACGCGGGGGTCTCCCTGCACCGCCTGACGGAGGTCCTGCTGCCGCTCGGCTGGTTCGTCCCGGTGACCCCGGGGACTCGCCAGGTGACGGTGGGCGGCGCGATCGGCGCCGACATCCACGGCAAGAACCACCATGTCTCGGGATCCTTCTCCCGTCACGTGCTGTCCTTCGAACTCCTCACCGCCGACGGCCAGGTCCGCACGGTGAGCCGCGGCACCCCGCTGTTCGACGCGACGGCCGGCGGCATGGGTCTGACCGGAGTGATCCTCACGGCGACCGTCCGCCTCCTCCCGGTCGAGACGTCGTACATGACGGTCGACACCGAACGCGCCACCGACCTCGACGACCTGATGAACCGCCTGACCACCACGGACCACCGCTACCGCTACTCGGTCGCCTGGATCGATCTGCTCGCGCGCGGGGCGGCGACCGGGCGCGCGGTGCTCACGCGGGGCGACCACGCGCCCCGGGAGGCGCTCGGCGAGGGCACACGCGCCGGGCGTGCACCACTGGACTTCCGCCCCCGTCGGCTTCCGGCCGCCCCCGCGTTCGTCCCCGAAGGCCTCCTGGGCCGCACCACCGTCGGTCTCTTCAACGAACTCTGGTACCGCAAGGCGCCACGCGCGCGTACCGGCCAACTCCAGCGCATCTCCGCGTTCTTCCACCCCCTGGACGGCGTCCCGCACTGGAACCGCGTCTACGGCCGCGGCGGCTTCGTGCAGTACCAGTTCGTCGTCGGATACGGCCGGGAGGACGCCCTGCGCCGGATCGTGGCCCGTATCTCCGAGCGCCGCTGCCCGTCCTTCCTGGCCGTCCTCAAGCGCTTCGGCGACGCCGACCCCGGCTGGCTCTCCTTCCCCGTGCCCGGCTGGACCCTCGCCCTCGACATCCCGGCCGCCCTGCCCGGCCTCGGCGCCTTCCTCGACGAACTGGACGAGGAGGTCGCCGGCGCCGGCGGCCGCGTCTACCTCGCCAAGGACGCCCGGCTGCGGCCCGACCTGCTCGCCGCGATGTATCCACGGCTCGCCGACTTCCGCGCGCTGCGCGCGGAGTTGGACCCGCGCGGGGTGTTCGTCTCCGACCTGTCCCGCCGTCTCGGCCTCTAGGAGCTGATCGCTGTCATGAAGGACGCCTTCGGAATGCCCCAGTCCCTGCTCGTCCTCGGCGGTACGTCCGAGATCGCGCTGGCCACCGCGCGCCGGCTGATCGCCCGCCGTACCCGCACGGTCTGGCTGGCCGGCCGCCCCTCCCCCGCGCTCGACCACGCCGCCGGGCATCTGCGCACCCTGGGTGCCGACGTCCGCACCGTCCCCTTCGACGCGCTCGACCCCGAGTCCCACGAGACCGCCCTCGGCAAGGTCTTCGCCGAGGGCGACATCGACATGGTGCTGCTGGCCTTCGGCGTCCTGGGCGACCAGGCGACCGACGAGCGGGAGCCGGCGAAGGCCGTCCGGGTGGCGCAGACCAACTACACGGGCGCCGTCTCGGCGGGCCTGGTCAGCGCACGGGCCCTGCAGACGCAGGGCCACGGCTCCCTGGTGGTCCTGTCGTCGGTGGCCGGGGAGCGGGCGCGGCGCTCCAACTTCATCTACGGCTCCAGCAAGGCGGGCCTGGACGCGTTCGCCCAGGGCCTGGGCGACGCGCTGCACGGGACGGGCGTGCACGTGATGGTCGTACGGCCGGGGTTCGTGCGGTCGCGGATGACGGCGGGGCTGGAGGAAGCGCCCCTGGCCACGACCCCGGAGGCGGTGGCGACGGCGATCGAGACGGGTCTGCGGCGGCGCTCGGAGGTGGTGTGGGTACCGGGGGCGCTGCGGGTGGTGATGGCGGCGCTGCGGCACGCACCGCGGTCGGTGTTCCGACGGCTACCGATCTGACGACGGCCACGAGGGCGCACCTTCAGGGGCGTGGGGCCGTGTCGGCGCGGCCACCGCCGCGTGGGCGCGCCAGGGCCCCCAACCGGCCCGCCACTACCGGCGGGCGATGGTCCCCCGCTCCGCGTGCCCCACCTGAGGCGGCACGACGGAGCCCCCGAACACGTAGTCGTGCAGCTTCCGCCACACACCGTCGGAACCCTGCTCGTACAGCGCGAACCCCATGCAGGACCACTCGGCCTCGTACTCCGCCAGCTCCGTGAAGGCCCGGTCCATCGCCGCCTCGTCGATCCCGTGCGCGACGGTGACATGCGGGTGGTACGGGAACTGCAGCTCGCGGTCGAGCGGCCCGGAGGCGGCGCGGACCCGCTGCTGGAGCCAGGTGCAGTCGTCCGCCCCCTGGACCACCCGGACGTACACGACCGGCGAAAGGGGCCGGAACGTGCCCGTGCCGCACAGCCGCATGGGGAACGGCCGGCCCACGGCGGCGACCTCGCCGAGGTGGGCCCGCACGGCGGCCAGCTCGCCCTCGGCGATCTCGGTGGGCGGCAACAGCGTGACGTGCGTGGGGATGCCGTGGGCCGCGGCGTCGCCGAAGCCCACGCGCCGCTCCTGGAGCAGGCTGCCGTGAGGCTCCGGGACCGCGATCGACACGCCGATCGTTACGGTCCCCACGTCATCTCCTGTCGGTCGTGTTGGTCGGACGCGTGTCGGGTTCGTACCCGGCCGTCCGGCTATCGACTGTACGACCACGGCCGCCTTCCGGGCAGCCGTGGCCGAAGTGATGTGCAGCGCTCCCGTGCGCTCCCCGGGGCTTCCGAGCGCCCCCGGTGCCTCGCTCGGTACCGTCGGCACTCCGCTCAGTGCTTGGCGGGCAGGAAGCCGACCCTGTCGTAGGCCTGGGCCAGGGTCTCCGCGGCGACGGCGCGGGCCTTCTCCGCGCCCTTGGCGAGGACCGAGTCGAGCGTCTCCGGGTCGTCCAGGTACTGCTGGGTGCGCTCCCGGAACGGGGTCACGAAGTCGACCATGATGTCGGCGAGGTCCGTCTTGAGCGCGCCGTACATCTTGCCCTCGTACTCCTGCTCCAGCTCGGCGATCGACTTGCCGGTGAGGGTGGAGTAGATGGTGAGGAGGTTGCTGACGCCCGGCTTGAGCACCGCGTCGTAGCGGATCACGGTGTCCGTGTCGGTGACCGCGCTCTTGACCTTCTTCGCCGTCGCCTTCGGCTCGTCGAGGAGGTTGACGAGGCCCTTCGGCGTGGACGCCGACTTGCTCATCTTGATCGAGGGGTCCTGGAGGTCGTAGATCTTCGCCGTCTCCCTGAGGATGTACGGCTTCGGGATCACGAAGGTCTCGCCGAAGCGGCCGTTGAAGCGCTCGGCGAGGTCGCGGGTGAGCTCGATGTGCTGGCGCTGGTCCTCGCCGACCGGCACCTCGTGCGCCTGGTAGAGCAGGATGTCGGCGACCTGGAGGATCGGGTACGTGAACAGGCCGACGCTGGCGCGGTCCGCGCCCTGCTTGGCCGCCTTGTCCTTGAACTGGGTCATCCGGCCGGCCTCGCCGAAGCCGGTGAGGCAGTTCATGACCCAGGCGAGCTGGGCGTGCTCGGGGACGTGGCTCTGCACGAAGAGGGTGCAGCGGTCCGGGTCCAGGCCGGCGGCGAGCAGCTGGGCGGCGGCGAGGCGGGTGTTGGCGCGCAGGTCGGCGGGATCCTGCGGGATCGTGATCGCGTGCAGGTCGACGACCATGTAGAAGGCGTCGTGGGACTCCTGGAGGGCCACCCACTGGCGGACGGCGCCGAGGTAGTTGCCCAGGTGGAACGAGCCGGCGGTGGGCTGGATGCCGGAGAGCACGCGGGGTCGATCAGAGGCCATGCTCACCATTCTCGCAGAGGGTGAGGGTGGGATCGGTCTCCGCGGTGGGGGTTGTTCGGTGCGCGGGGGACTGCGGCGCCGTTGTGGCCGGTCGCGCAGTTCCCCGCACCCCTTCCGGGGCGCCGCCCCTTACGGCGCCGATCAGCCCAGGTCGATCTCCGGGTACAGGGGGAAGCCCGCCACCAGGTCCGTCGCCCGCTGCGCGATCTCCGTCGACACCTTCTCGTCCAGGACGTGGGAGGCCTTGCTCGGGGCGCCCGACTTCGTCGTGCCCGGCTCCGTCGCCGTCAGGACCCGGTCGATCAGGGCCGCGACCTCGTCCATCTCGGCCGTGCCCAGGCCACGTGTGGTCAGGGCCGGGGTGCCGATGCGGATGCCGGAGGTGTACCAGGCGCCGTTCGGGTCGGCCGGGATCGCGTTGCGGTTGGTGACGATGCCGGAGTCGAGCAGGGCGGACTCGGCCTGGCGGCCGGTGAGGCCGTAGGACGACTCGACGTCGATCAGGTTGAGGTGGTTGTCCGTGCCGCCGGTGACGAGGGTGGCGCCGCGGCGCGTCAGGCCCTCGGCCAGGGCCCGCGCGTTGTCGACGATCCGCTGGGCGTAGTCCTGGAAGGCGGGCTGCCGGGCCTCGGCCAGGGCCACGGCCTTGGCGGCCATGACGTGCGGGAGCGGGCCGCCGAGGACCATCGGGCAGCCGCGGTCGACCTGGTCCTTCAGGGAGTCGTCGCACAGGACCATGCCGCCGCGCGGGCCGCGCAGCGACTTGTGGGTGGTGGTGGTGACGATCTGGGCGTGCGGCACCGGGTCGAAGTCACCGGTCAGGACCTTGCCGGCGACCAGGCCGGCGAAGTGCGCCATGTCGACCATCAGGGTCGCGCCGACCTCGTCGGCGATCTCCCGCATGATCCGGAAGTTCACCAGCCGGGGGTACGCGGAGTAGCCGGCCACGAGGATCAGCGGCTTGAAGTCGCGGGCCTGGGCGCGCAGCGCGTCGTAGTCGATCAGGCCGGTCGCCGGGTCGGTGCCGTAGGAGCGCTGGTCGAACATCTTGCCGGAGATGTTCGGGCGGAAGCCGTGGGTGAGGTGGCCGCCCGCGTCCAGGGACATGCCGAGCATCCGCTGGTTGCCGAAGGCCTGCCGCAGCTCGGCCCAGTCGGCCTCGGAGAGGTCGTTGACCTGGCGGGCGCCCGCCTTCTGCAGGAAGGGGACCTCGACGCGGTCGGCGAGGACGGCCCAGAAGGCGACCAGGTTGGCGTCGATGCCGGAGTGCGGCTGGACGTAGGCGTGGCGGGCGCCGAACAGCTCGCGGGCGTGCTCGGCGGCGAGCGCCTCGACGGTGTCGACGTTGCGGCAGCCGGCGTAGAAGCGGCGGCCGACGGTGCCCTCGGCGTACTTGTCGCTGAACCAGTTGCCCATCGCGAGCAGGGTGGCCGGCGAGGCGTAGTTCTCGGAGGCGATCAGCTTGAGCATCTCGCGCTGGTCGTGGACTTCCTGTCCGATGGCGTCGGCGACGCGCGGCTCGACCGCGCGGATCACGTCGAGGGCCGCGCGATACGCGGTGGACTCGGTGGAGAGGGGCTCGGTGGAACGGGGCTCGGACATTCGGGACCTCCGGACATGGCGTTCGGCGTTCACGGTTCGGCCCAGGCGCACGGCACTCGATCAGACACGGGCCGCTCCCCGATGGTCGGTCCCATCCCAGCGCGCCAGTCACGGCCCGCTGGTCAGACTACCGGGCACGCCGGATCCGAGGGCCGGGGCGTCCACCACTCGGGCGGGACGGCGCGCCCGCCCGACCGACCACCACGCCCGACCGACCACCACGGCCGACGGACCACCACGCCCGCCTGACCGGACCGGTCGGCGTCGGCGCCGACCGGTCCGGTCAGGCGGCGGACGGCAGGATCACGTGGGGCAGGAAGCGGGCGTAGTCATCCGTCACCAGGCCCCGCGACTCCCTGATGCCCAGTCCCGCCGCCTCTTCGCCCACCACCCAGGCGCCGAGCACCACATGGTTGCCGTCGAACGAGGGCAGCGGGGCCAGTTCCTGGTAGCAGCACGGCTCTTCGCGTACCCCGACTTGTCATGTCCAGGTAAGAAAATCATGTGAAGACGCCGGAGCTCCTGACGCCACGCCGCGCACCCCGGGTACCGTCCAGCTGTTCGTAGGTGAACGATCAACTTCGAACTCTACGCGCGAAGACACCACCCCGCAGCACCCGCACCGCCATCCCCCTCGCACCCCCCACCGACGGAGGAATGACAGATGCCCGGCTTCGCCGCCTCGCGCCACAAACTCACCACGGCCCTGACCGTGCTCGGCCTGCTCACCGCGGGAGCCGCGCTCCAGGCCGCCCCCGCCCATGCCGCCACCACCTACCGCGTCCTGTTCGACGACGGCCATGCCGAGGAGGCCGGCAACGCGGACTGGATCATCTCCACCAGCAAGCCCGACCCGCTCTCCCAGGACTCCTCCCCGTCCTCCGACAAGGACTGGACCGGCGCGCTGTCGTCGTGGGGCGTCGCCCTGCAGAAGACCGGCGACTACAGCCTGAAGACCGCGACCAGCGCCCTCACGTACGGGGGTTCGTCGACGACCGACCTGTCGAAGTTCGACGCGCTGGTGCTGCCCGAGCCCAACACCAAGTTCACCACCGCCGAGAAGACGGCGATCATGAACTTCGTGAAGGCCGGCGGGGGCCTGTTCATGATCTCCGACCACACCGGTGCCGACCGCAACAGCGACGGCTACGACGCGGT
Source organism: Streptomyces sp. NPDC051105 (assembly GCF_040682795.1). Classification (NCBI taxonomy): domain Bacteria; kingdom Bacillati; phylum Actinomycetota; class Actinomycetes; order Kitasatosporales; family Streptomycetaceae; genus Streptomyces; species Streptomyces sp. NPDC051105. Next base: position 262,327 of record NZ_JBFBBR010000003.1, read on the forward strand.
CGAGATCCTGAACGACCTGATGACGAACAACAGCGTCGACTCGACCGACCCGTTCGGCTTCTCGATCGACACCCTCGACATCGGCTCCGGCTACCCGAAGGCCGTCAGCGACAGCAGCGACCCGGTGCTGCACGGCGGCTTCGGCACCGTCACCAAGAGCCTGATCGCCGACGGGACCACGGCGACCCTCAAGCCGTCCGACAACTCGGCCGTCAAGGGGCTGGTGTACCGCAGCGGTTACTCGGGCAACACCGGCGCCTTCTTCGCGACCAGCACCTTCGGCAGCGGCCGGGTCGCGTTCTGGGGCGACAGCTCCCCGATCGACGACGGCACCGGCCAGTCCGGCAACACGCTGTACGACGGCTGGAACGACAGCGGCGCCACCAACGCCGCCCTCGCCCTCAACGCCACCGCCTGGCTCGCCGGCGCCAGCTGACCCACAAGGGGAGGGAGCGGGTCCGGGGTTCGCCCCCGACCCGCCTCTCACTGTCCTCACGATCACCGTCCGCTCCCCTCCCCTAGAGTCCCTTTGTGCTCTTTGGAATGGTGTGCGCCCTCGCGGCCGCGATCTGCTTCGGAACGGCGACCGTCCTGCAGGCGATGGCCGCGCGGGCGGCCGGTGACGGCGCGGGCGGGGAGGCCGCGCTGCTGCTGCGGGCCGTGCGGCAGTGGCGGTACGTCCTCGGACTGGGCCTGGACGGTCTCGGGTTCGTGTTCCAGATCCTGGCGCTGCGGTCGCTCCCCATCTACGCGGTGAGCGCGGCGCTGGCGTCGAGCCTCGCGGTGACCGCGGTGGTCGCGGCCCGGCTGCTGCGGGTGCGGCTGAGCGGGCTGGAGTGGGGCGCGGTGGGGGTGGTGTGCGCGGGGCTCGCGATGCTGGGGCTGGCGTCGGGTCCTGAGGGCGGCCGGGCCGGGTCCGACGCGCTGAAGTACGCGATGCTCGCGACCGCGGTGGGCGTGCTGCTGCTCGGGCTCGTCGGCGGGCGGCTGTCGGGACGGTGGCGGGCGCTGCTGCTGGGCCTCGGGGCGGGGTTCGGGTTCGGGGTGGTGGAGGTGTCGGTGCGGCTCATCGACACTTTGTGGCCGGGCGGGCTGCTCACCAACCCGGCGACCTACGCGCTGCTCGTCGGCGGCGGTGGCGCCTTCCTGCTGCTGACCTCGGCGCTCCAGCGCGGCTCGGTGACCACGGCGACGGCCGGGATGGTGATCGGCGAGACGATCGGCCCGGCGGCCATCGGCGTGGTGTGGCTCGGGGACCGGACCCGGGAGGGGCTCGCCTGGCTCGGGGTGCTCGGTTTCACGGTGGCCGTGGCAGGGGCGCTGGCGCTGGCCCGGTTCGGCGAGGCGCCCGAGGTGCGGGACACGGGCCCCGGGGCGCCCGAACCCGTCGGTCCGGCGCGTCCGTGATCCCGTCCCGCTGATCCGAGAGCGCGCCATGCGTTCCGGTATCCGCGTCGCCCAACGGGACCGGCCCGGCCGAACCGGACGGGCACGAGGTGTGGCTGGTCGACGGCTCTTGGCAATCGAATGCGGAGCCGGCGTCCCGGAACTCGCCCCTGGAAATCGTCCCCGGAAATCGTTCCTGCAACTCGTTCCTGCAACTCGTTCCTGGATTCATTCGACGCCGGTCACGGCCGGGTCCGACAGCACCGTGCACAGGATGTCCAGCGCCCCCGACCAGGCGTGGTCGGCGGGGGTGCCGTAGCCGAGGACGAGGGCGTCCAGGGGTGCGGTGACCGCGTCGGGGTGACGGTGACGCGGGGTGAGGCCGTCGAGGGCGAGGCCCTGTGCGGCGGCGGCGCGGATCACCCGGCGCTCGGTGCCGGGCGGAAGTCGCAGCAGCATGTGCAGGCCGGCCGCGATGCCCGTGACCCGGATCTCCGGGGCGCGCTCGGCGAGGGCCGCGACCAGGGCGTCCCGGCGGCGCCGGTAACGGGAGCGGGACGCGCGGACGTGCCGGTCGTAGGCGCCGGAGGTGATGAACTCGGCGAGCGTCAACTGGTCCAGCGCCCCGCAGGTGTCCACGCCGCCCTTGACCTCCGTCACCTCCCGGGCCACGCCCGGCGGCAGCACCATCCAGGCCAGCCGCAGTCCGGGCGCCAGGGACTTGCTGGCCGTGCCCAGGTAGACGACCTCGTCGGGGGCGAGGCTCTGGAGGGCGCCGACGGGACGGCGGTCGTAGCGGAACTCGCCGTCGTAGTCGTCCTCCAGGACCAGACCGCCGGTGCGCCGCGCCCAGTCGACGACGGCCGCCCGGCGGTCGTGGTGCAGCGGTGCGCCCATCGGGAACTGGTGGGCGGGGGTCAGCAGCACCGCGGCCAAGCCCTGGGGCAATTCCCTTGTGTCGGTGCCGAGTTGGTCGAAAGGCAGTGGGTGGGTGCGGAGTCCGGCCGTTGTCAGCAGCCGCCAGTGCTCGTCGAGGCCGTAGGACTCCACGGCGATCGTGTCCGCCCCGCGGGCCCGCAGCAGCCGGCCGAGCAGGCTCAGGCCGTGCGCGAACCCGGCGCAGATCACGATACGTCCGGGGTCGGCGCGTACCCCCCGGGCACGGGCGAGGTAGGCGGCGAGCGCGGTGCGCAGTTCGACGCGGCCGCGCGGATCGCCGTAGCCGAAGGCCTCGTTGGGGGCGGTGGCGAGGGCGCGGCGGGCCGCTCTGAGCCATTCGGCGCGCGGGAAGGCGGAGACGTCGGGGTGGCCGGCGCGCAGGTCGTAGGCGGGGTGGTGGGCGGTCGTGCCGGTGGCGGACGGCGCTCCGTGCCGCCCCGGCGGCGACGCCGTCGGCTCCCTGGCCGCGACCCGGGTGCCGGAGCCCTGGCGGGCGGTGAGCCAGCCCTCGGCGACCAGGTCGGCGTAGGCGTCGGCGACGGTGTTGCGGGCGATGCCCAGGTCGGCGGCGAGGGAACGGGACGAGGGCAGCCGGGTGCCGGGGACCAGCCGGCCACCGCGGACCGCTTCACGCAGGGCCTCGGTCAGGCCCCGGCGCAGGCCCGGACCGGCCGGTTCCAGATGGAGGTCGACGCCCAGAGTGGCCCATGCTTTCCCCATGGAAATGGACCATACTCCTGGGCTGCCTGGCTCCTAGGGTCGAGATATGACCACAGAACACCCGACCGAGTACGCACCCGAACACTCCCCCCGTCTGCCCTGGTCGGAGCTGGTGCCCGACGTCTACCGGGCGATGGTCCGACTGGACACCGCCGCCCGGAAGGGCCTCGACCCGAAGCTCCTGGAGCTGGTGAAGATCCGGGCCTCGCAGCTCAACCGCTGTGCTCTCTGCGTGGACATGCACAGCAAGGACGCGCTGGCGCAGGGCGAGAGCGTCGAGCGGATCATCCAGCTCAGCGCCTGGGAGGAGTCCGAGCACTTCTACACCGAGAAGGAGCTGGCGGCGCTGGGCCTGACGGAGGCGGTGACCGTCCTCACCGAAGGGTTCGTGCCGGACGACGTCTACGAGCGGGCCGCCAAGCACTTCGAGGAGGCGGAGCTGGCGCAGCTGATCGCCGCGATCACGGTGATCAACGCGTGGAACCGGTTCGGGGTGACCTGCCGTCTGGTGCCGGGGCACTACACGCCGGGGCAGCACGCGTGAGCAAGGCCGGCGTCTTGCGCGCCGGGGCTCCGGCAGCGGGCCGAGGCGGCGGTCCGGGAGATCGCCGCCTGGCTCCGTCGGACGGGACGGCCCGGATCACCTCACGTGGCTGACCGCCGCCGGGCGGAAGCGCCGGTACAGCACCACTCCGGCCGTCAGCGAGGCCAGGCTCGCGGCGGCCGGCGCCCAGGGATTGCCCGTTCCGGTGTGCGCGAGCGTGCCGGTCGTCCGCTGCCGGACGACGGTGGCGGGCGGCTTCGGCGCCGGGTGCGCCTTGGCCGGGTGTGACGGCTGGTGGCGGAGGGGAGGCGTGGACGGCCCGGGCTCGTCGGGATGGTCGACTGAGGTGTTGACGCCCTCGTTGCCGAAGACGGGATTGCCGATGCCCACCGCGTTCACGCTGTTGCCGACGACGTTCAGGGGAACATCGACCGGAAGCTGGATGCCGTTGCCGGAGAGGACACCCGGCGAGCCGTGGGCGTTGCCGACGGCCGTGGCCCCCTCCTTCCCCTTGCCCTTGTCCTTGTCCTTGCCACCCTCGTTGGCGCAACGGTTGCCCATCGCGGGGTTGAGCAGCCCGACCACGTCGACGGTGTTCCCGCACACGTTCACCGGGATGTTCACCGGCAACTGGATGTCGTTGCCGGAGACCAGCCCGGGCGAGCCGGACGCGGAACCGTCCGCGGTGGAGTCGGCCCACGCCGGGCCCGCGACCGCCATCGCACCAGACGCGACGGCGAAGGCGATCACACTGTTTCGGGTAGCCCGTTTCATGGGTTCCCTGCCCTTCCAGACACGTCGCGGGCTCTCACCCGCGAGCGGCGAAATCCAAGCAGAACGAAAGAAGTAGTAGCTTTTCGAGTATTTGACCGGTACCAGGCCGATGCGGGCCTGCCGGGCGGAGCCTGCAGGCCTGCCCGGCCGCCGACGAGACGTGGCGTGCCGCGGCCCTCCGGGCCGGCCCCCCCCCACCGGCGTCCGGCTGCGCCATGGTTCGCGTCGGGCGATGGAGGCGCGCACGACGACGAGGTACGTGACCAGGGCCGGACGAGCAGCCGCGGAGGGGTCAGAGCGCCTGGTTGTTGCAGCCCATGTCCGAACCGAGGTGGTTCTGCTGCGCACCCGGGTTGCCCTCGCCGTTCAGCAGGTTGCCCGCCAGACCGGTGATCGCGCCGACGCTGCCGATCACCTCGATGTTCATGTCGTGCGAACGGCACTCGGTGGCCTGCGTGATGTCGAGGTCGCGGCCCAGGTCGTCGTGGGCGAAGGCGGTGTTGCCCCCGAGGGAGCCGACACTGCCGAGCATGGCGCCCACGAGGACCGCCTTCTGGAACGTGCGCATGGGTTCTCCATTGGTCGAGCGGTTGGAATCTGCAAGAGTTCGAGCGGGAAGTGCGGATGTTCGCCGGCGCGGCGGCCGTCAGCCGAGTCGGGGAAGCCCCAGCTGGCCGACGGGAGGTGCCGCGACCTGTCCGAGACCGACCGGGGAGAGCTGCGGCACGCCCGGCGACCCGAGCTGCGGGTTGAGGAGCGGGTTCACCTGCGGATTGATCTGGGGGTTCACCTGCGGGGTGACGACCGCCGGGCCCTGCGAGCCGAAGCTCTGGGGTGCCTGGGGTACGGCCAGCTGAGGGGCGACCTGCGGCATGACCTGGGGCATGACCTGGGGCACCACCTGGGCCGGCTGCGCAGGGGCGGCCTGGACCGGCGGCGGCGGGGCGGCCTGCTGCTGGTACTGCGGCGCGGCCTGCTGCGGATACGGCGTCGCGGCGGCCTGCGCGACTCCCTGCGAGGTGGCCGTGCTGGAGGCGTAACCGGTCGGCGGTGGCGCGGGCGCCGGCGCCGGAGCGGCCTGCGGAACCGGCACGGGCTGCGGAACCGGCGCGGCCTGCGGAACCGGCTGAGGAACGGGTGCCGGCGCCGGAGCGGCCTGCGGAACCGGCTGAGGAACGGGTGCCGGGGCCGCCTGGGGAGCGAACTGCTCGGGAGCCGGCGCCGGGGCGGCACTGCCTTGTCCGATGGGAGCGGCATGACTGACGCCACCGCCGAGCGCGGACAGACCGCTGGCCGCCACCACAAAGATCGCGGCCTTGTGAAGCTTGCGCATGAAACCCTCGGCCCTTCGATACCTGAATAGGGAAGTCCATTGCATTCAGCTCGGTCACACGTGCACTCGGTGTGATACTCGTACCGCACCACCGGCAGCGGCAGTTCCGATAAGCACGCGGACTTCGCATTCGAAGCCGACAGCGATTGACTCACCCTCTTCAGGTCCACGGTCGCTGCCCTCTCCTCGTCGGAACGACGATCGGCCGGCTGCGGTCACGGCATCCAAAAGCCCGTCACCCATTTGCCTTTCAACGGGGGCGGACTTCATCACCCGCACGCCCTCCGGCAAATGGGTGACCACGGCCCGGTGACCGTTTCTGGTTCTGCACGCGTCTCGTTCCCCACGGGGCAAGAACGATGGTTCACCGCAGCCGCGCAGGGGCGGCAGGAACAGCGACAACTGCGCTGTCTCATCAGCATTTCATCAGATTCCATGCACAGGTCAATGAAGGGCCGAGAATTCCATGCGCAAGCTTCGTAAGGTCGCGCTCGTCTTCGCAGCAGCTGGAGGTCTCACCGCCGCAGGCGCCGGCCCAAGCTCCGCCGCCACTCCCGCCGTCTACAACGGGGCTGTGCCGCCTCCCGTTTCCCAGCCGGACGCCCAGGCCGCCTCGGCCGCCTCCGCTCAGGCGACCGCGCAGTCCTACGGCTCGCCGGCTCCGCAGCAGGCGCCCCCGCAGCGTGGCACCGAGGTCGCCCCGCAGATCAACCCGCAGCTGAACCCGCAGATCAACCCGCAGCTCTCGCCGCCGGTCCCGCAGCCGGCGCAGGGACAGGCCGCGCCGGTGAGCCAGACCAACATGTTCCGTCCGTCCCAGGAGTGCAGCCCGCAGTCCCTGCTCGACGCGAACGTCCCGGTCGCTCTGCTCGCCGCTTCCCAGACCCGCGGCGTCGACTGCTCGCAGGCCAACAGCCAGTCGAACTCGCTCGCCAACGCGCACCAGGGATGACGGCCAAACGTCGGCGCGCGAAAGGGAGTTGTCGAGAATCGCGACCGACGGGTCCGTACCGACGCGATACGACTTTCGGGTGCATTCGCCTTTTGATCGCGAAATCGGCGCGCCGTCGCCGCCTTTGGCGTATTTCGTACTAATCTCCCGTAACTGTAATAAGTCGATCTCCCGCAGATCGCAACCACTCACTCCCCGGAGATGACATGCGTAAGCTTCGCAACGTTGCCGTCCTGGTCGCCGCAATCGGCAGCATCGGACTCGTCGGCGGCACGGCCCACGCCAACCAGGGTGGTAAGGGCGGCGAGCACGGTGACAAGTTCAACATCACACAGAGCTCCCACTGCAAGTCGCACGACCTGAACCTGGACGTCCTCGGCGAGGTCGGCCTGCTCAACGGCGTCCTGGGCAACGCGCTGAACGGCGAGGGCAACCCGGGCGCCCAGGCCACCGACATCGGCTCCACCATGGGCTGCAACAACAGCGCATTCTGAAAATCTGATCGGCGCAGAGTCGTCGGTTGGCCAATGGTCCCGGCGCCGGGCTGCAAGCCCGCGCCGGGACCATTTATGTCCGCGGTAAGACCGCCGAGTCGGCGAAAATTGCTCGCTTTCGGCGCGCCGCTGGATTATCTCGGTTATTTCGTATCAACCTTCATGTCAGCGGATGCCGATCTCTCACGGATCGCCTCTACCTCACCTCGGAGATGAAATGCACAAGGTACGTACGGCTGCCGTCCTCTTCGCCGCCTTCGGGAGCCTCGCGCTCCTCGGCGCCGGCGCCGCCCACGCCGACCAGGGCGGGGGCAGGAAGGGAGGCGACAGCTTCGACATCCGGCAGAGCAGCACCTGTACCTCACATGACAGCAACGTCGACATCCTCGGCGAGGTCGGCATCGGCAACGGCCTGGGCGCCAACCTGCTGAACGGCGAGGGCAACGCGGGTGCGCAGCAGAGCCACCTCGGCTCGGACATGGGCTGCAACAACAGCTTCGGCAAGTAAGGCGGAGCGACAAAGCCCGGTGCCCCGGCCGACGGCCGGGGCACCGGGCTTTGTCCATGGCGCTCAGAACGCGATGTGCGGCCTCTCGAAGCCCTTGGGCAGCTCCGCCGTGTTGGAGCAGTCCACAACGGGCCCGGCGTCCGTGGAACCGTTGCCGAGCAGTCCGTCCTCCGGATCCACCACGCCCGGCCGGTCGGTCGTCGAGCAGTCCTGCGTCTGCCTGATGACGTGGGTGCCGTCCTTGTCGGTGTGGATCTCGGACTTGCGAATGCAGACGGTGTCACCCTGCGCGTTGGTCTTGCAGTCGCTCGAGTGTCCGTCCGCGTACGCGTGTCCGGCGCCGACGCAGATCGCTGCGAGACTCCCGACGAGGCCCGTGACGGTGGCAATCTTCTGCCGAGTGAACATGTGCTGCTTTCCTTTGCAAAAGAGGCCCGGTCGCGTGCCGTTACCGGCGTGCGTCCAGGCCCGAGAAGGTCGAAACAGAGCATCCTGCGCCCGGCCGCGGTACCGACCGCTCCGACGACAGGATGGCGGCAGCCCGGACGCGCGCCCCGAGGGAGCGGTGCGTCCGGGCTGCCTTCGCCACGGGATGTCACTCAGCAAGCCGCTGAGCGAACCCCGGAGTTCGTGCGATGTCCCTCGGGCTTCCGAAGAAGGCCGGTGCGCTCGTGATGGCGCCGAGGACGAACCCTCGGTACGTCGTTACTCGCCCTCGCCGCCCTGCTGGCCGTAACCCTGCTCGGGGCCCTGCTCGGGGCCCTGCTCGGGACCCTGCTCAGGGCCCTGCTCGGGACCCTGCTCGGGACCGGCCTTCTGGTCCTCCGGCTGACCCTGCGGCTGCACCTGCGGGCCGTAGTAACCGCTGCCGACGGCAACGGCGTTGGCCGACGAGTTGGCCACGGCGGTGACGCCCTGGCCCGGCTCCTCGCCACCGGCGGCGAAGCTGGCCCCGGCCCCGACGAAGGACAGGCCGGCAATCGCCGCCGCTACGACCGCGGCACGCTGAAACTTACGCATGATTGACCCTTTCTTATCCGGGCAGGACAGCCCGGCTCGACTACGCAATGTGAGCATATACACACATTTCGTAGTCATTCAGGATCTAACTCGCTCATGTCGCGTCGTCCTCGCGTCGCGTCGCTGCCCCCCACCGCCCCGCGTGCCGGTCCTCGCGGGTGCCGGTCGATCCCCACGTCTCGGGGGAACAGGTCACCTCGGGCCCCAGCCGCGCCCTCCCGTTGCCCAGGACGGCAGGCACCGTCAGGGGCTGCACCGTCTGACAGGTGTCCTGGTGGGGCGGGAGTTCACCTTCGGGGACCTCGCCCTTGAACCGCTGGGTGCAGGAGAGGTTGCCCAGGACGTCCCGGGTGCAGGCTCCCGGGCCCGATACGGCATACGCCTGGGCGATGCCGGTACCGCTTACGACGAGGCCGCCGAGGAGTACCGAAAGAGCCGCGATCTTCTTCCTGTTGAACATGTCAGGCTCACCCTGTGAAAGCGGTGTTGTACTGACCGCAGGTGGTGTCCGTGGTGCCCGCGAGACCGAGCACACCGATCGGGACATCGTTTTCGGCGACCGTCTGCGGACTGCACTCCTGGTAGGGGCGGTAGAGGTCGGACACCTGCAGCCCGGCGTCGGAGCTGTCGGCGACCGCGGTGCCGGCGCCGAGGGCGGACAGGCCGCCGGCCGCCGCCACGGCCGCGAGCACGACCTTCTGAAGCTTGCGCATGGAAACCTCGATTCTTTGCTTGTACATCGAGACCGATTGCCTAGCGTGACCGCGCAAACACTAGCAGTAGCCGCATGCGACTTACCGCACGGCGATCCGTGTTCCCCATGGGGCATATAGGCCGACGAAATCACCAGACGAACGCCAATTGACCTCGTGGCGGCGCGGATTATCGTTCGACACCTGAGCCGCCGATACCAATACGGTCGTATCCGCGGGAAGTTGAGTCAGAGGAATTCCGGCTGCGCGGCCCGCAGGTGATCGCCCGTCGGCACGGAGACAATCAGGTCCCGCAGCCGCTCGGCATACCGCCGCACGTTCTTGTAGGCGACCTCGGTGTCCGGGTAACGGCAGGCGAACCAGAGCCCCTCGTGCAAGCGGCTGACCCAGGCACACACCTGGTCGCCGTACGACACCCGGATCAGCCCGTACGTCTTCTGCTCGGTCCAGGCGGCCGAGCCCGGCGTGAGGCGGGCATCCACGTACGAGACGATCGAGTACATGTCGGGCGAGGTCGGACGGAAGTCCGCGCCGAGCAGCCGCAGTACGCGGGCCAGCGGAATGCGCGCCAGCGACCGGTTGGCCCGCAGCTCGGCACGGACGGTGTCGAGTGCGCCGTCGAAGTCCCGTGCCGCGGGCACCTCGATGGGTGCGCCGCCGACGTACCAGCCCACGGAGTCCGACCATTCGGACTTCAGCCGGGTGTGGAACGGCACGACCGTACGGTAGACCGGCTGCCCGCCGAGTTCGTGGACGATCAGACTGGTCGCGGCCAGGATGCCCACCAGGCTGCCGCCATAGGGCCGGCAGTACGCCTCGAACGCGGCGGCGGTGTCCGCGTCGACGAGCGGCTCGCACATCAGCTTCTGGGCGGGCAGCGCGCCACCGGGTTGCAGACCGAGGTCGACGGGGAACTCCGGAAGCCTCCCGTCGCACCGGGCGATGAACTCCCGCCAGCGCCCGACGATCGCGTGTGTGTCGTCGATCCCGTCCGCGTTCGCCCGCTCGTGCCGGCAGAAGTCGACGTAACTTCCCACCGGCGTACCGGTGACGGGCCACCCCGTGACGCCCGACGTGTACAGCCCGTGGATCTCGTTCGAGGTGAGCTGGAGGGAGTAGGCGTCGACATTGGTGTGGTCGAAGGCCATGTACACGCTGGTGGAGTCGTCACGGACGACCGCCGCGTAGATGAGGTTCGGCCAGCCGAGCGCGTCCGCCGCGACGTCGAATCGGTCCTGCAGGTACCGGGTCAGCACCTCCGCGTCGGCGAAGTCGCCGACCACCTCGCGGTGCAGCGTCACGTCTTTCGCGTCGAGCGTGAACCGGTGCATGTCGTCGCCGACCCACCGGAAGCCGCTGCGCAGCGTCTCATGACGCAACGTCCAGCCGCGCAAGGCCTCTTCCAGCGCGTCGAGGTCGGCTCGGCCCGGCAGGTCGAACGCCGTGCCGAGCCAGGTCGGTACGAACAACCCGTCCTCGCGCACCGCCCGCGCCGTTCTGATGTGCGACTCCTGGATGTACGCAGGCGGCCGCGGATCCGGTGGGAGCGCTGTCGCGGCCGTGACGGTCGCCGGGCTGAACGTCCACTCGACTAGCCGTCCGGGCCGGACCTCGCAGCGCTGAATGTCAGAAATTCGCACGATGGCGTCTCCTTCACAGAAGACACCAGCTTGATCAAGTCGCCGCCGTGCGCGAGCGATGGCCGCTGTGTCGCCCGCATTTCAGCGGGACGTGTGACGCCTCGAACGGCGGAGCGATCAAGCGGTGTTGCTCAGGACAGCCACTTCTTCCACACCGAAGGGTGGCTGTCCACCCACTTCTTCGCGGCCTCCTGGGGACTCAGCTTCTGGTCGGCGATCATCAGCGAGACCTCGTTCTGGTCCTCGGTGGTCCACTTGAACTTCTTCAGGAAGGCCGCCGCGCTGCCGCCGCTCCTCGCGAAGTCCGCGTTGAGGTACTTCTGCAGGGGGGTGTGCGGATAGGCGCAGGCGACCTTGGCCGCGTCGGCGTCACAACCCTCCTGGTACGCCGGGAGCTTCACCTCGGTCATCGGCACCTTCTTGAACAGCCACTGGGGTGAGTACCAGTAGGTCAGGAAGGGCTTCTTCTCCTTGGCGAACTGCTTCATCTGGGTGATCTGGGCGGCCTCGGAACCGGCGAAGACGACCTGGTAGTCCAGCTTCAGGTTGTTCACCAGCGCCTTGTCGTTGGTGACGTACGACGGTGAGCCATCGAGGAGTTGGCCCTTGCCGCCGCTCTCCGCGGTGCGGAAGAGCGAGGCGTACTTGTTGAGGTTCTTCCAGTTCGTGATGTCGGGGTGCTGCTTGACCAGATAGGTCGGCACGAACCACCCGATGTGCCCGGTGACTCCGAGGTCCCCGGCACGGCCGATGGTCTTCTTGTCCTCGACGTACCGCTTCTCCTGGTCCGGGTGGCCCCAGTCCTCCAGGATCGCGTCGACGCGTCCCTGGCTGAGCGCGTCCCAGGCGGGCACCTCGTCCACCTGCACGGTGTCGACGCGGTAGCCGAGTTCGTGTTCGAGAAGGTACTGGGCGACGGCCACGTTGGACTGCGCGCCGACCCAGGACTGCACGGACAGGGTCACGGTCTTCGATCCCTGCGCGTTGGCGAAGGGCGAGGCCTGCTTGGTCATGTCGGCGGCGCCGCAGCCGGTCGCGAGGACCAGTACGGAGGCGGCGGCCACGAGGGTCGTACGACGCATGGTCAGGCTCCCTTCTCCGTACGGCGTTCCGTGGGCTGGGTGACGCGGTCGAGCATCAGGCCCAGGCAGACGATGGCGGCACCGGCCACCAGTCCGGTCGCCAGGTCGCCCTGGGCGAGACCGAAGGCGACGTCGTAGCCGAGAGCGCCACCGCCGACCAGGCCGCCGATGATGACGACGGCGAGGACCAGCACCACGCCCTGATTGACGGCGAGCAGCAACGCGGGCCGAGCGAGCGGCAGTTGGACCTGCCACAGCTGCTGACGGCCGGTCGCGCCGAGCGACCGCGCGGACTCCAGGGCGGCGGGGTCGACCTGCCGCAGCCCCTGTGCGGTGATCCGTACGACGGCGGGCAGCGCGTAGACGACGGCGGCCGCCACGGCCGGGGCACGGCCGACGCCGAACAGGGCGACGACCGGGATCAGGTACACGAACTGCGGCATGGTCTGGAACACGTCCAGGACCGGGCGCAGGGCGCGGTCCACGCGGTCGCTGCGGGCGGCGGCGATACCGGTCGCGAAACCGAGCACGAGGGTGACGGCGACGGCCGCGAGGACCTGGGACAGCGTGTCCAGCGACGGCTCCCAGACGCCCAGCACACCGATCGCGGCCATCGCGAGGACGGCGGTGAGCGCGGTGCGCCAGGTGCCGATCAGCCAGGCCAGGGCGGCGACGATGAGCAGCACCGACCACCAGGGCAGCCACTGCAGGCCCGACCGGACGGGGTCCAGGATCCAGGTGGTGAAGTGGGCCGCCCAGTCGGCGGTGCCGCCCACGACCGGGACGCCCGAGTACAGGTGGGCGGTCATCCAGTCGACGGCGCGGTTGACCGGTTCGGCGAAGTTCACGGTCCAGGCGGCGGGCCAGTCGAGGCCGCCGAGGAGACGGGCGACGACGGTCACGGCCACGGTCGCGGCGAGGGCGTAGAGGAGGCTGGCCGGGGAGGGACGGCTGTCGCCCCGGTCGCCCGCCGCCGCGGTGACGCGGTCCAGGACGACCGCAAGGAGCACGATCGGAATACCGGCGGCAAGGGCCGCGCCGACGTCGACCGAGGCGAGGGCCTGGTAGACGCGGTCACCGAGGCCGCCGGCGCCGATGACGGAGGCGATGACCGCCATCGACAGCGCCATCATGATCGTCTGGTTGAGACCGAGGAGGAGTTCCTTGCGGGCGAGCGGGACACGGGCGGTCAGCAGCCGCTGCCTGCGGGTGGCGCCCAGGGAGTCCACGGCCTCCAGGACCTCGGGGTCGGCGCCGCGCAGGCCGAGGGCGGTGAGCCTGGCCATGGGCGGGGCGGCGTAGACGACGGTGGCGAGCACGGCCGCGGGGACGCCGATGCCGAACACCAGGACGACCGGGAGGAGGTAGGCGAAGGCGGGCAGCACCTGCATGGTGTCGAGGACCGGCCGCAGGGCGCGGTGCAGCCGGTCGGAGAGACCGGCGCCGAGGCCGAGGACCAGGCCGACGGCGACGGACGCGAGGACGGCCACGACCATCAAGGCGAGGGTCTGCATCGTCGGCACCCACATGCCGAGGGCACCGCAGGCGAGGAAGGCGACGGCCGTCCCGACGGCGAGCCGGAGGCCGGCGACGCGGTGCGCGACGGCGGCGGCGAGCACGGTGACGCCGGGCCAGCCCGCGGCGAGGAGCGCGAGGTAGACGACACGGACGGCGAGGACGACGGCGTTGCTGAGGTAGCCGAGGAAGTAGAGGAAGAGGGGGTGGGTGTCGCGGTTGTCGATGACCCAGTTGCTGGCGGAGGTGAGGGGTGAGGAGAGGTCGACGGTGAGGGTTTGGGGCCAGGCGGCCGCGGTCCAGTGGGAGTCGGCGAGGGGGACGAGGATCGCGGCGACCACGGCGAGGGCGAGGAGCTTGCGCACGGCCTGGCTGGCGGGCAGGGCTATTCGGCGGGGGCTCGGGACAGTGATCGTCGCCATCAGACACCCTCCGGATCGGTGCGGGGGGTGGGGGGTTTCACTGGCCCGCGCTCGGGGGGAACCCCATCGGCCGGGGGACTCTGTGACGGACGGTGCGAGTCCCCACCCAGGGGCGCGGGGAACTGCGCGACCGGCCCACCGCTGCCCGCGGCCGGACGACTGCCCGCGGCTGGGTCGGCTGCGGGACCTTCCGACGGACGATCCGCATCCCCACCCAGGGGCGCGGGGCTCTGACGTGTGCGACTCTGCCGCGTGAGCGCGACCGGCACCCGCTGGGTCGCGGACGGCGTACTGGCCGCAGCCCCCTTCGCCACGACGCCGAGCAGCGTGTCCGCGTCGACCACACCGACGCACCGCTCCCCGTCCACGACCCGTGCCGAGGCGCCCGCCCCCGCCACCACGTCGATCGCCTCGGCGACCGTCGCGGCCGGGCCGACCGCGGGTCCCGCCGAGGCCTCCCCGTCCTTCGCCGGCCTCATCGCGGAGCGCACCGTCAGGACCTGCTCGCGCGGCACGTCCCGCACGAACTCGCGGACGTACTCGTCGGCCGGGGAACCCACGATCTCCTCCGGCGTCCCGAGCTGCACCACCCGGCCGTCCCGCATCAGCGCGATACGGTCGCCGAGCTTGAGCGCCTCGCTCAGATCATGCGTGATGAAGACCATCGTGCGGCCCTCCTCCTGGTGCAGGCGGACCACCTCCTCCTGCATGTCCCGCCTGATCAGCGGGTCGAGCGCGCTGAACGGCTCGTCGAAGAGGAGCACCTCGGGGTCGACGGCGAGCGCCCGCGCCAGCCCGACCCGCTGGCGCTGGCCGCCGGACAGCTGGCCGGGACGACGCTGCTCCATGCCCTCCAGGCCGACCTTGGCCACGACCTCCGCGGCCCGCCTGCGCCGCTCGGACCTGCCGAGGCCCTGGATCTCCAGGCCGTACGCGACGTTGTCCAGGACGGACCGGTGCGGCAGCAGCCCGAAGTGCTGGAAGACCATCGCCGCACGGTGCCGGCGCAGCTCCCGCAGCCGCCGCTTGTCCATCGCCCGGACGTCCTCGCCGTCGATGACGATCGTGCCGGAGGTGGGCTCGATGAGCCGCGTCAGGCACCGGACCAGCGTCGACTTCCCGGAGCCGGACAGGCCCATCACCACGAAGACCTCGCCCTTGCGCACGTCGAAGGAGACGTCACGGACGGCGGCCGTACAGCCGGTGCGAGCGCGCAGGTCGGCGGGCGCGAGCCCGGTCAGCTCGGGGTCCGCGGGAACGCGTTCGGCCTTCGGGCCGAAGACCTTCCACAGACCGTCGACGGAGAACACAGGGGGCGAGGCAGGGGGTGTGGCAGGGGTCGTCGCAGGGGTCGTCACAGGGGTCGCACTACTCATCACGCACCGCCTTTCAGCAGGTCCACGGCCCTCTCGCCGACCATCAGCACTCCGATCATCGGGTTCACGGCCGGCATGGTCGGGAAGACGGACGCGTCCGCGACACGGATGCCGTCCAGGCCGCGGATCCTCAACTCCGGGTCCACCACGGCCTGTCGGTCGTCCGCCGAGCCCATCCGGCAGGTGCCCGCCGGGTGGTACACCGTGTGCGCGACCTTGCGGGCGTACTCGCTCAGCTCGGCGTCGCCGAGGATCTCCGGCCCCGGGCACACCTCGCGCTTCAGCCAGCCGGCCAGCGGCTCGGTCTTCGCGATCTCGCGGGCGATGCGGATGCCGTCGACGAGGGTGCGGCCGTCGTAGTCGTCCTCGTCGGTGAAGTAGCGGAAGTCCAGCGCGGGCTTCACGGACGGGTCGGGGCTGGTGAGGTACAGCCGGCCGCGGCTGCGCGGCTTGGGGATGTTCGGGGTCATCGAGACGCCGAACTCCGGGCGCCGGTAGCCCAGTCGCTCCGGGTTGTCCGTGAACGGGATCTGGTAGAAGTGGAACATCAGGTCCGGGCCCGCCTGTTCGGGGTCGCGGCGCACGAACAGGCCCGCGTCGGAGTCCATCGCGGAGTTCTCCGGGATCGGGCCGTTCGTCTCCCAGACGATCACCGACTCGGGGTGGTCGAGAAGGTTCTCGCCGACGCCCGGGAGGTCCAGCACGGCCGGGATGCCGAGCGCTTCGAGGTCCTGGGCCGGGCCGATGCCCGAGTGCAGGAGCAGCCGCGGGGAGTCGACGGCGCCCGCGCACAGCACCACCTCGTTGCGGGCCCGTATCAGCAGGTCCTCGCCGTCCTTGGTGCGGACGTGGACGCCCTCGGCGCGGGTGCCGTCCAGCTCCAGCCGGTGCGCCCAGGTCTCCAGCAGGATCGTCAGGTTGGGCCGCTCGTCCATCACGGGGTGGAGGTAGGCCACCGAGGCGCTGGAGCGCTTGTTGTCCTCGGGGTGGTAAGCGAGGTCGAAGAAGCCGACGCCCTCGGTGAACGGCTTGCGGTTGAAGCCCTCCACGCGCGGCACACCCAGCGCCTCCTGCGCCGCGTCGACGAAGTCGCGGGCGATGGCGTTCCGGTCCTTCTCGTCGACCGGGACGATGTTGTTGAGGAGACGGGCGTAGTACGCCTCCATCGGGACCGCACCCCAGCCCTTGGCGCCGGCCGCCTCCCACTCGTCCCAGTCGGAGGGCAGCGGCTTGAAGGCGATGAGCGTGTTGTGCGACGAGCAGCCGCCGAGGACGCGGGCCCGGCTGTGCCGGATGTGGGAGTTGCCGCGTGGCTGCTCGGTGGTCGGGTAGTCGTAGTCCAGCTCGCCGCCGAGCAGGCCCATCCAGCGGCGCAGGGTGAGGACGTCGTCGCGGCCGACGTCGCTGGGACCGCCCTCGATCACGGCGACCGTGACGTCGGGGTTCTCGGTGAGACGGGAGGCTATGACGGAACCCGCGGTTCCGCCGCCGATGACGACGTAGTCGTAGGTGTGGGACTGGGACATGGGGGGGGGTGCTCCAAAAGCTTCCGAAGACCTCGGTGGGGCTTCTCGCGTCGCCGCTCTTCTCGTCCGGCGGCTCTTCTCGCGTCGTGGCTTCTCGGGTACGTGGGTCGGGTGGGCTCAGCCGGCGAACCAGCGCACCGGCCGTGGCGTGAGGTTCTGGTAGACGTGCTTGGTCTCGCGGTACTCGGCGAGCCCGGCGGGTCCCAGCTCGCGGCCGGTGCCGCTCTTGCCGAAGCCGCCCCACTCGGCCTGCGGGAGGTAGGGGTGGAAGTCGTTGATCCAGACGGTGCCGTGCCGCAGCCGTCCCGCGACCCGGCGGGCGCGTCCGGCGTCGGCGGTCCAGACGGCACCGGCCAGGCCGTACTCGGTGTCGTTGGCGAGGGCGACCGCCTCGTCCTCGGTGCGGAAGGTCTCGACGGTGAGGACCGGTCCGAAGACCTCCTCGCGGACGACCTTCATCTCCCGGTGGCACTGGTCGAGCACGGTCGGCTCGTAGAAGTAGCCGCCGGCGGGACGGTCGGCGGACGGTTCGGGACGCTTGCCGCCGGAACGCAGCACCGCGCCCTCCGCCAGCGCCGACGCCACGTACGCCTCGGTCTTGGCGCGCTGCTGCTCGGAGACGAGCGGCCCGCACTCGACGCCGTCCGCCGTACCGCGTCCGAGGCGGATCCGGGCGGCGCGGCGGGCGAGTTCGGCGACGAACCGTTCCCTGAGGGGCTCCTCCACGATCAGCCGGGCACCCGCCGAGCAGACCTGGCCGCTGTGGATGAAGGCGGCGTTGAGGGCCTGGTCGACGGCGGTGTCGAAGCCCTCCTCGGTGGCGCAGGAGTCGGCGAAGACGACGTTGGGGTTCTTGCCGCCGAGTTCGAGGGCGACCTTCTTGACCGACACGGCGGCCGCCTGTGCGACCTTGACCCCGCTGACCAGACCGCCGGTGAAGGAGACCAGGTCGACATCGGGGTGCTCGGCGAGGCGGGCGCCCACGCTGTGCCCGGGGCCGGTGACGAGGTTGGCGACTCCGGCCGGCAGCCCGGCCTCCGCCAGCAGCTCGATCAGCGCGACGGTCGTCAGCGGGGTGATCTCGCTCGGCTTGATCACGAAGGTGTTGCCCGCCGCCAGCGCCGGAGCGATCTTCCAGCTCGCCTGGAGCAGCGGGTAGTTCCAGGGGGTGATCAGGGCGCAGACACCGACGGGCTCGTGGACGACGACGCTGTGGATGTCGGGCGAGCCCGCGTCCACCACCCGGCCCGCGCCCTCCGCCGCCACCAGGTCCGCGAAGTATCGGAAGGCGTCGGCGACGCAGTCGATGTCGACCCGGCCCTCCTCGACGGTCTTGCCCGCGTCCCGGCTCTCCAGGAGGCCGAGCATGTCGCGGTCGCGCACGAGCAGGTCGGCCACCCGGCGCAGCAGGGCGGCGCGCTCGGGGACCGGGGTGCGGGGCCAGTCGCCGGTGTCGAAGGCACGCCGGGCGGCGGCCACCGCCGTCTCCGCGTCCTTCTCGTCACCCTCGGCGACCACGGCGAAGGACAGGCCGTCCGCGGGGTCGATGATCTCGCGTGTCGCGCCGGAGACGGCTTCCAGCCACTCGCCTCCGACATGGATGGTCGCTTGCGCCGTTCGGTCCGCCATGATCGGTATTGCCTTCCGTTCCTGGTCAGTGCCCTTGTGTGACAGAGGAGTCACACTCGGGTACCGCCAGCGCCTGCCCTCGGTCCCGGATTGCATGCGCAATCCGTGGCCGAAAGTGTGCTGCATCACTGAACAGTCGGACTAAACAGGGCAAAAAGCCTTCTCAGGGCGTGGCACTCGAGGGTTCGGCGCGCGTGGCGTGCCGGGGCCTGCTCCTGGTCGAGATCTGACCGACCAGTTCCCAGAAGCACACCAGAGCAGTCACGGGCGGAATCCCGAAGATCACTAACGACAACAGGGCATGGGACGAGTGGCTGGCACACAGCGCCACGGCCAGCAGGGAGGCGGACAGCACCACACACCAGGACCGGCGCGCACTCCGGCGCTGAGCGGTGGCCCGCAGGACGGAGAGCGCCGCCACGAACCACGGGCCGTACACCGTCAGCGGCCAGTACTGCGCCAGCCCCGCGGGCAGCACCGACGAGGCGATCCCGCGCAGCTGCCCGTAGGAGTAGCAGACGGACCAGACCAGCATGCAGACCGCGCACAGCGAGACCGTCGCGATCAGGAGCGTGATGTGCGTGACGCTCCGGCCGCCGTCGAGCAGATGGGAGTCCTGGCGGAGTCGCCGGCGGCTGCTCCTGCGCTGGGCCGGTACGTCCAGCAGGGTGGGAGCCGTGGCCGCGCCGGCCGGCGCGGACAGCATCTGGGCCAGCTCCTCGACCGGGTCCCAGTCGTTCGGTGCGGCGTCCGGCTCCGGCGCGCCCCAGGCGTGGTCGTAGAGACCCGGATGGTCATAGAGCCCGGGATGCTCGTACAGACCGGGATGGTCATGAAGACCGGGATGGTCGTAGAGACCGGGATGGTCATAGAGACCCGCATCGCGCTGAATCCCGTCCATCGATAAAACCTCCGCACCCTGCTTCAGGACGCGCCGTACAGATCGGCCAACGTCCGCCGATAATCCTTTTCCAGCGCATTGATTCTCTTCAGGAAATCATCGAGCAGGTCCGAGCATGAGGTGATATCCATACTTCCGGGCCAGCGAAGCGCTGTCGTCGGGTGGTCTTCGGCGGCGAGCCAGTCCAATCGCGTCACGGTCACCTAACGACCGCCACACAGGGTGGGGTTTGGGGCGTTCGGGGGAATTCAGTCACCCGGAAGAGAACCTATAGAATACCTGGCGCTGCACACTTGAAGAAATTGTGAATAGACAGGCAATTACATTCCGCGGATACTGGAATTAAATGAACGGCGGCGCGGGCGGCGCGGGAGCGGGCGTTCAGTCCACGCCGGGGTCCGCGTCACAGACCGTGTCCGGCGGGCAGAACCAGTCCACCGCCGTCGTCAGATGGCCCAGCTCGTCGTCCCGGCCGTCGGAGTCGGGGCCGTAGGACGCGATGGCGTAGATGTTGCCGTCGGGGGCGACGAACCGCTCGTCGACGACGTGCCAGGTGCCGATGTCCGGCTCACCGCCGATCGTGCCGGCCAGGTACTCCAGCCGGGAGCCGGTGAAGCCGACGTCGTCGAGGCTGGTCAGGCCCAGCTCCTGGAAGCCGTCCGGCTTGGGGGTCCGGTCGGAGAGGTAGAGCTCGAAGGAGGCGTCCGGGGAGCCCTCGGCGACCTGGTAGACCTGCAGCCGGTGCTCACGGTCCGGGCTGCGGTAGCTGACGACGGCGATGCCGTACGAGGAGTCGACGGTGGACCGCGACCAGCCCTCGGGGACGGCGATCCGGAAGCCCTCGGCGTCGTGCCGCACCTCGTATCCGGCGGGAGGGGCGGAGGCCGACGGGGAGGGGGCGCCGGTGTCGGAGGGCGACTCCGACACCATTCCGGCCGCCGCGGAGGGGGTCGGGCTGACGGAGGAGTCGGCCACGGCGGGCTTGCCGCCCTCCCCCTTCCCGACCACCAGGGTCAGCACCAGACTGACGGCCACGCCGACGACAGCGGCCCCGACAACGACGGACCACACGACCCTGCGCCCCGGCCATCGGCCGACCCCGGCCACCTGACCGGGCCCGGCAAGTACCCAGACCGACTCGGCGGGCGCCCAGACCGTCCCGACGGACGGCGGGCCTGACTCGGCGGACGGTGGGACCGTCCCGACGGACGGCGGGCCCGTCCCGACGGACGGCGGGCCTGACTCGGCGGACGGTGGGACCGATTCGACGGGCGGTGGGGGTGTCGTGGTGGTGGGATGAGGGTCGGCCTCCCAGCGTTGTGCGTCCTCGTTCCAGTGCCGCGCTCCCCCCTCGCTCATCGGCTCTCTCACCTCCCCAGCAGGCCGGCCAGTGTGCCCGCCGAGGCGAGGACGTTCAGGAGGGCCTGGGAGTCGGTGAGGAGTTCGCGCAGGCGTTCCCGGCGGGTGGGGCCCGCCTGGCCGGTGCGGGTGATCTCGTCCTCGGTCTCGGCGAGCGCGGTGCCCAGCGCCGCCGTCTGCTCGGTGCCCCGCACCCGTGCCAGGTCGGCGCGCAACTCCCGTACCGCCGCGAGGAGTTCCTCGTCGGCCGGAGATCCGGCGGCGCCGTGGTGGTGGCTCTCGGCGTGCGCGTGGCTGCCGATGGCGAACGTGCTCCCGGAGATGTTCCCCAGGGTGACCTGCGGCTCGTCACTTGCCATTGCTGTCGGGGCCCTTCTGCGTGGTGTGACTGGTGGCGGTGGCGTGGCTGCCGAAGGCGAACGTGGAGCCCTCGACCCGGTCGATGCTCACGTTGGTGCTGTTGTTGACGGTCTTCTGGACGAACTCGCCGGTCTCGTAACCGGCCTCGGCGAGCGCGGCCCGTACGCCGTTGGCCACCCGGTCCTGGATGCTGCGCAGGTACCGGACGACGTCCATCTCCTGGAAGTGGGAGCCGACGTCCACCGCGCCCAGTTCACGTACGGACAGCGCCGGCCCCTCGGGCAGCGCACCCGCGTGGCCGCCGGTCAGCAGCCGCCAGAGGTACACCGCGCCCCGGCCGAGCTGGCCCACCGAGCGGCCCACCGAGCCGGGGACCAGGGCGATCGCGGCGGCCGTCTTGCCGGCCCAGTTGCTGTTCCGGAACCGGTGGGCGGTGCGGTCGGCCCCCTTGAAGTCCGCGCGGACCGGGGTCAGTACATGCGGGGCGATCTCCAGCACGAGCATCCGGCCCTGGGTGTGGATGCGCACGAACACCGTGACGACCACCTCCTCCTCCCAGCCGCCGACGCGGATCCGCAGGAAGTGCCGGCGCTTCTCGGCGCCCTCCTCGACGGCCCGCGCCCGGTGTTCTTCGAAGGCCTGCGGGGTGTACGGCGCCTGGTCCCGGGTGAGCAGCCCCTCGGCCGGCAGGAACACGCACTCGTCGATCTCCAGCTGGCGCAGCCGGTCGCGGTTGCCGGGTCCGGCGTACTCGGCGGGGACGCGGAGCTGTTCGAGCAGCGGGCGGACCTTCTCCAGGATCGCCCGGTTGCTGAGCGGCTGCCGCTCCTTCTTCAGCTCGTCGGGCTTGAGTTCGACGGCGAGCACCCACGTGTCGTAGGCGGCGCCCGCCCCGCAGAACGGGTCGGCCTCGTTGTACATGATCAGCGGCGCGTGCTGTTCGATCCGGATGCGCTGCTTGAGCCGCTGGAAGCGGGGGTTCTCCGCCTTCTCGGCGGGGTCGTTCGCCGCGTCCGGGAAACGCTGCGGGGAGAGCTCGCCGGCCAGCGCCCGGCTGAACTGGGTCCGCTGGGCGTGCGCGCACAGGGCGACACCGGCGAACACGGCGAGGGTGAGCCAGGCGTGCCAGGCCTCGGCCAGGCCGCCGAAGTCGCCGAGTCCCGGGGCGAGCAGATCGCCGAGGCCGGTCGAGTCGGAGTAGCTGGAGCCGTAGTAGCCGTCGGAGCCGTATGAGTCGTACGGGTCGTACGACGGGCCGTCGTCCGAGCCGCCGCCGAACGCGACGACGAGGGTCGCGATCAGGGCGAACGCGTAGAACGACCGGCCCCACCAGCGGAGCAGGAAGGCGGCGATCACCCGGTACAGCGGCGGATGGGCGGCGCGGCCCCTGATCCAGGGCGCGACGGCGAGCGCGATGCCCGGCACCAGGAAGAGCAGGAGCAGCCCGCCGCTGAGCGGCAGCCCCACCACCCACAGGCCGAGGATCGCCCCGGCCCACAGCAGTTCCTGGCGGCGGGCGCGCAGGGCGTGGGCGAGGACCCGGGCGGCGTCGAAGCCGAGCGAGGGCGCCGCGATCCGCTGTTCGTTGAGGTGGAGTTCCTCGATGACCCGGTCCCGGTATGCGGAATCCAGATAGGTGCCCGCGCACAGCAGCCGGCCGGCCTCACTGGCGTACGGCGGTACGGGCGGCAGCGCGGGCGGTGCCCCGGCGGGCGGCCCCGGCTGTGGTTGTTGCGGCACGTAAGCGGTGCTCACGACGATCCCCCGATGCGTGTGACGTGCGGTGCTGGAAGTGCGTTGCTAGACGTCGAGTTGACAATCCATCAGCATAGGGGGACGACCGTGGCCGGTGAGACGGAATTGCCCGAAGTCACCGCTGGTCAGGAGTCGGCCGGCCGGGGCCACGGCCCGGCACCGACAACGGCTCCGGGCCCGCCGAGACCGCTCGGGCGTCAGCTCGCCGTCCAGGTACGGGGGTCCGGCCCGGGGCGTGGCCCTGGGCGTCGCGGTCACCGGGACGATCCTGTCCGCCCACACCGACCTCGCCTCTGGCATGGGCCCGGCGCTGCGCGCGGTCGCGCTGCGGGTGCTCGCGGCGACGGTGCTCGTGGTGGCCGGTCACCGCGACCGACGCCCGACGCGCACTATCGCGTCCGACCGGAAACGCGTACTATCGCGTTCAGCGGTGCCTGAGCAACTCCCCATGACCGTACGGCCCGCCGAGGAGCCACCGATGCCCGCTCTGCTGAATCCCGTCCTCGACCTGCTGACCCTGCGCGGCACCGTCACCGAGGCGGAACAGATCACCCCCCTCATACGCCGACTGCGCATCGACGGCGACCAGCTCGCCGGTCTCGACGTCCGCCCCGGCCGGCAGGTCCGGGTCCTGGTCACCGGCCTGACCCTCCGCACGTACTCCGTGTGGCACTACGACCCGTCCGGCGTCGTCGAGTTGTGCGTGCTGGACCATCCCGAGGGCGGGCCGGGGGCCCAGTGGGGGCGCACGGTCGGCGTCGGCGAGGAGGTGCGGCTGCGCAAGCCCGAGGGCACGTTCACGCTGCGCCCCGAGGCGGCTCACCATGTCTTCGTCGGCGACGAGACGGCCTCGGTCGCCTTCGGCGCGATGCTCGCGGCGCTGCCCGAGGAGGCCACCGTCTCCGGCTGCGTGGAGACGGCGACCGCGGCGGACCGGCTGCCCCTCGCGTACGCGGAACGGCTCGACTGGGTGCTGCGCGGCGAGACGGCACTGCCGGAGGCGGTACGACGGCTCGCCCCCGAGCCCGGCGGGATCGCGTATGTCGCCGGGGAGGCGCGGGCCGTGCAGGCGGTGCGGAAGGTGCTCGTCCAGGAGGCGGGGTGGGACCGGCGGGCGGTCCTCACCAAGCCGTTCTGGACGCCGGGGAAGAAGGGGATGGAGTGACGACGACGCTCAGGAACACTGGGCGTCGGCAGGGCAGAAGGAGTCGACGGCCGTGGTGAGCGGCCCCCGGACCAGCCCCGCGGCGAGGCTCCCGGGACCGCTGGAGCGGATCGCGTACAGGGTGCCGTCGGCGGCCTGGAAACGGTGGTCGATGACCTGGCGGCTGCCCTTGTCCTTGTCCTCGTAGCGGTACGACAGTTCGGCCCAGGTGTCGCCGGAGGTGCGGGCGCCGGCCTGGTAGCCGGGTTGCTTCGCGTACCCGTACCCGGGGTCGTTCTCGGCGAGTTGGAGGGACTCGGCCGGGGTGGCCTCGGAGAGCGCGAAGATCTGCAACTGGCGCCCGTCGGACGGGGAGTCGTAGTACACCACCGGCGCCTTCTCCCCCTGCTGCTGCCGCCGGGTCCACCCCTGGGGCACGTCGAGGGTGTACCCGACGGGATCACGCACGACGCGGTATCCGGCGGCGACGGAGGGGGCGGGGCTGGGGCTGGCCGTGGGCTCGGCAGACGCGGGCGCCGACGACTTGGCACTGACGCTCGCGCTCACGGACGGGGCCGCCCCGGTGCCGGAGCGTTCACCACCGTCCCGGCCGAGGTACCAGACCCCGAGCCCGGAGAGACCGGCGACAAGAACCAGACCGATCCCCGCGGCAAGCGCACGACGGGACCGCGGCCGCGGAACGTACCCGGCCGGTGGAGGCGTCGCCGCAAGCCGCCGCCCCGCCGAGGTGGGGGCACCGGACCAGGGAGGCGGGGTGTAGCTCCTCCGCGCCTCGTCCGGCGACGGGGACAGGGACGGCGCCGGATAGCGACCACCGGGCGGCGGCGGTACGGGCGGAGCGGGTGACGCGGGCAAGGAGGGCGCCGCCGAGTCAGGCAGGGTCGGAGAGGGGGGCGGTGACTGCGCCCACGAGGCGGGCAGGGTCGGGGACGGCGCCTGCGAGGCGGGCAAAGTCGGGGACGGAGACGAGAACGCGGGCGGGAGGGGAGGCAGACCGGGAGGCGGCGTCGGTGGCCACGCCGGGCGTCCCTGGTCCTCAGCCGGTTCGTGCCCGGGAGCGTACGGCTCGTCGCCACCGCCCTGCCGCTCGGGAAGCACGCCGGGTGTGGACCGCTGCGCGCGCTGCCGTTTCTCCAGAGACACCGGCCACTCGGACTGCCGCCGACTCTCCGGCGACGGGGGCCACCCAGGCTGCCGAGGACCCTCTGGCGACGGCGACCGCTCCGCATACCCGACGCTCTCCGGCGACGGCGGCCGCTCCGCGTGCCATGGGCTCTCCGGCAGCTCTGACCGGTCGTGCCGCCACGTGCTCTCCGGCGGCTCCGGCCGGTCCTGCCGCCACGGGGCCTCCGACCGGTCCTGTTCCCATGGGCTCTCGGGGAGCCCCGTGTGCCGTGGGGGTACCGTCGGCCATCTCTGGGTGCTCGGCTCCTCCGCCTCATCCTGGTGGCCCGGCACTTCCGCCTGTCGCAGGTCCTCCGGTGGCTCGCTCCGGCCGGTCGGTGCGCTGTGCCCCGTGGCTTCCTCGGGCCAACCGCCTTCGCCGGTCCCGCCGTTCCTGTCGCTCATCGCGAACCCCCCGATTCACTCCACCGCTTGCCTCTTCCGACGGTAGCGGCGGAAACGGGAACGGGCCCCGTTCCGGACGAAACCGGAGTGGGGCCCGTGGGTGCGGGAGGCTCAGATGAGGCCGAGGGCGCGGACCGCGTCGCGCTCCTCCGCCAGCTCCTGCACCGAGGCGTCGATGCGGGCGCGGGAGAACTCGCTGATCTCCAGGCCCTGCACGATCTCGTACACACCGTCCTTGGTGGTGACCGGGAAGGAGGAGATCAGGCCCTCCGGGACGCCGTAGGAGCCGTCCGACGGGATGCCCATGGAGGTCCAGTCGCCGTCGGCGGTGCCGTTGACCCAGGTGTGGACGTGGTCGATGGCGGCGTTGGCGGCGGAGGCCGCCGAGGAGGCACCGCGGGCCTCGATGATGGCCGCGCCACGCTTGGCGACGGTCGGGATGAACTCCTCGGCCAGCCACTTCTCGTCGTTCACGACCTCCGCGGCGTTCTTGCCGGCGACGGTCGCGTGGAAGATGTCGGGGTACTGGGTGGCGGAGTGGTTGCCCCAGATGGTCAGACGCTTGATGTCGGCGACCGTGGAGCCCGTCTTCTTCGCCAGCTGGGTCAGCGCGCGGTTGTGGTCGAGGCGGGTCATCGCGGTGAAGCGCTCGGCCGGTACGTCCGGCGCCGCGGCCTGCGCGATCAGCGCGTTCGTGTTGGCCGGGTTGCCGACGACCAGGACCTTGATGTCGTCCGCGGCGTGGTCGTTGATGGCCTTGCCCTGCGGCTTGAAGATGCCGCCGTTGGCCTCCAGGAGGTCACCGCGCTCCATGCCCTTGGTGCGGGGGCGGGCGCCCACGAGGAGGGCGACGTTGGCACCGTCGAAGGCTACGTTCGGGTCGTCGGAGATGTCGATGCCCTGCAGGAGCGGGAAGGCGCAGTCGTCCAGCTCCATGGCGGTGCCCTCGGCTGCCTTGAGCGCGGGGGTGATCTCCAGGAGGCGGAGCCGGACCGGCACGTCCGCGCCGAGCAGCTGGCCGGAGGCGATGCGGAAGAGCAGGGCGTAACCGATCTGGCCGGCCGCGCCGGTGACGGTGACGTTCACGGGAGTGCGGGTCATGGCGTTCTCCGTATGACAGCTGGCGGTGGGCGTCCTTGCCCTGGGGTGCGGACGTACAAATGATCGATCTCTCGGCATCAAGAGATCCACCGGTCAGGCTATCGCGCATTCCGGATGCCGGACGTGGAGGGGTCGGTGTGGCTCGCCCCACAGAGGTCACCCCACCGAGGTCACCCGACCGACGTGTCCCCACAGATGTGTCCGCACAGATGTGTCCGCACTCGGGTCCGCACAGACGTGACCCTACCGACGCCACCCCGCACGCCGCGTAAGAAAGAGGCGACCGCCCGTCCGGGAGAGGTGAGACGGGGCGGCCGCCATCCGGGGGTGCCGGAATCCGGACTCCCGTGGGGGTACGGTTCGCCTGCCCAGGAAACGCCACGGCATTCCTGAACGGTCCGGGTTTCTACGAGGTGCACCCCGTCGGCCCCGACGCCAGCGTCGCGCACGCCTTGGCCTGGGCCGCGTCCCGTACCGCCACCATCGGCGTGTAGGCGATGGTGTCGCCGGCGGCCGTGATGTCGCCGGTCTTCGTGGTGGCGCCGGCCGTGACCCGCACCGAGTCGCCCCGGGAGGCGCCGGTGATACGACCCCAGGCGGCGCCGCAGGTGCTGCTGTAGCGGACCTCCACGGTGGTCGCGCCGACCGTGGCGGTCTTGGCGGTGGTCACCAGGTCGCCGCTGCACCCCATGGCCTCCGCGTCCTTGCCGGTGCAGCCGGTGCCCGCGCACTTCACGCCGGCCGGCAGGTCGGTGCCGGCGCTGGTGGACGGGGCGGACGAGGTGGCACCGCTCCGGTTCTTCTTCCCGTCGCCGCCGTCGTTGCCGGTGAGGAAGAAGACGGCGGCGACGACCACGGCCACTCCGACCACCCCCGCGACGAACATCGTCAGCCGCCGCCGGACGCCGCCGGGGGCACCCGTCCCCACGGGCGCGGCCGGCCCGCGGGCCCCGGTCCCCTCCCGGCGGTTCGCGTCGGGTGCCGTCGGCTGGGGCGGGATCGTGGGCGAGACACCCGCCGGCCCGGCGATCCCCGGCGTCGCCACGGCACTGCCCGCCCGGCGCGGCGCCTTGCCGCCGGCCGTGGTCGTGGCCGGCGGCGCCCCGAACTCTCCCAGCGCGGCCCGCGCCTGGGAGACCCGGATCGCCTCCATCGTCATGTCGTGGCGCATCTCCGAACGACTCCAGGCCCGTTCGGCCAGCTCCCACATGGTGGTGAGATGGACGGGATCGGCGCCGGTGACCTCGGCGAGCGCGACGACCGCGCCCTTGGGCGCCAGCAAGCGCCCGCCCAGGTACCGCTCCCAGGACGTCTTGCTGTAGCCGGTGCGGTCGGAGAGTGCCGCGACGCTCAGCCCGCCGCGGTCCACGAGCCGCCGCAACTGGGTCGCGAACTCTCTTACCTGCGGATCGAGTTCATCCGGCAGAGCCTTCCAACGAGGCATTGCTTCCCCCCTCTTCCCCCGGTCCTCCCCGGTCCTTTTGTCCCCGGTTCGGCGCCGAGTCTTCCCCCGCGTTCCTCTTGCGCGTGGTGCCCCCGCGCCGGTCCCCGTTCTGGCTACCCAGCGGACCGCGGCGCCCCCGGAACCCAGTCCCCCGGCAGGGGGCGCACAGGAGCACTGCCCCGCCCACGTGCACCGTCGCACGCCTACCGCGACGCGGTCCAACGGGCCTTCGGCTCGTCCCGATTGGACACGTTAGCCCGCTTGTAGGTCGGCTTCGTGACATATCCGCGAACTTGTCAACACATCGACACACCGGTCATCCGGCCGTGACCTCGCAGGTCACAGGGGACCCGGCTCACCCGAGAAGCACGGCACCGACGACCACCGCCAGGAGCAGTCCGAGCAGCAGCAGGACCGCGGCCTGCAGCAGTCGGCCGTGCGAGCGGGGCGCCCGCTCCTCCTCCGGGCGGTCCCACCAGGGGAGGGTGGGATCGTCCTCGTACTCCCCGGCGCCGGGCGGTCGTTCCGGCACGTTCGCCGGGCGCGGCCAGGCCTGGACGGCCAGCTCCCAGCGCACGGTGTGCCGTTCGGCGTCGGCGCCGGCGAGGCCCGCGACCCGGCACAGCGCGGCGACGGCCTGCCGCGGCGGCGGCTGTACGGCGTTGAGGTACCGCTGCCAGGAGGACTTGCTGTACGCGGTGCGGGCGCCCAGCGCGACCAGGCTGAGACCGGTGTCGTCCTTGAGGAGCCGCAGTTGCTCCACGAAGTGCCGCACCTCCGCCGGGAGTCCCTCCGGCAGCGGCTGCCAGCCGCCCATCACACACCTCCACGGCTTCCCGCGTTGCCAGTTCGTTGCCAGTTCAGACCGGGTGACGACGGTCGGCGGTCCGACGGTTCCCGCAGGCTGTGGCAGTGCGGGCGGTGCGTAGCGGAACTGTCACCTGTGTGCCACAGCGCACCGACAGCCGTTGAACAGCCGACGCGCGATGGGAAGGCTGAAACCCGACGGCGGTCCGTCCTGCTCGGGGGAGGGGACGGGCCGCCTTTCGGCCGCTTTCAGCCGCCCAGGCCTCCTGGCCTCCTGGCCTCCCGGGGCCGCCCAGCCCGCCCGGCGTCACCAGTCCCGTCTCGTACGCCACCACCACCGCCTGCGCCCGGCTGCCAGGTCGAGCTTGGTCATCGTGCGGTTGAGATGGGTCTTCACGGTGGCCTCGCTGATGTTGAGGCGGTCGGCGATCTCCAGGTGGGACAGTCCGCGCGCGGTGAGCTTGAGGATCTCGACCTCACGGGAGGTCAGCACGTCGGGGTCGGGCGGCGGGCCGGCCTGCGGGTCGGGGCCGTGCTGCCGGGCGAAGGCCTCGACCAGGCGCCGGGTGACACTGAGTCAACCCCAGGAGGTACCGCGGAAGTTGTAGGGGGTTCAATCGGAGGTGGGATTCGCCGGGCAGTCCGGATCCCTACCCTGAACCAGGGAAAGGCCCGCACCCATTGGGGGAGGTGCGGGCCCTTTCAAGCGCCGAAGCCGCTAGCTCCTCATCGTGAAGTGCAGCGTGTCCTTCAGATACGGGATCACCAGCCAGGGCTTCGGCTGTGCCATCAACGCCAGCAGCACGATCGCCAGCCCCAGCACCCCGTACGTCGCGATGTCCGTGAACCGGGACCGCACCGCCAGCATCCCCACGCTCGGCAGTATCCAGCGCATCACCGCCCCCGCGAGCAGCGCCGCCCCGATCAGCAGCGCACCCACCCGGAACTGGTCCAGCGAGGTCAGCAGCAACCCCACGGCGACGGTGGCCAGCACCACCAGCAGCGGCCACTGCCGGGCCGGCGCCGGCAGGTCTCCCGACGCGGCCCTGCCGCCGCCCTCGGGGCGTGCCGTGTCCCGTGTGAACAGCGGGAACCGCCGGGTCGCCCGGCGCCCCGCCTCCGGTCCGTGACCGCCGTCAGCCGACACTGCGCTCCGCCGCCTCGACCACGTTGACGAGCAGCTGCGCCCGGGTCATCGGCCCCACACCGCCGGGGTTCGGGGAGAGCCACCCGGCGACCTCGGCGACGTCGGGGTGTACATCGCCGACGATCTTGCCGTCGGCGTTGCGGGAGACGCCGATGTCGAGGACGGCCGCGCCCGGCTTGACGTCCTCGGCGCGGATCAGGTGCGGGGACCCGGCCGCGGCGACGATGATGTCGGCGCGCTTGAGATGGGCGGACAGGTCACGCGTGCCGGTGTGGCACTGGGTCACCGTCGCGTTCTCGCTGCGCCGGGTGAGCAGCAGCGGCATCGGACGCCCGATGGTCACGCCACGGCCGACGACCACGACCTCGGCGCCCTTGATCTCGACGCCGTAGCGGCGCAGCAGGGTCAGCACGCCGTTGGGGGTGCAGGGCAGCGGCGCGGGCTCGCCGAGCACCAGCCGGCCCAGGTTCATCGGGTGCAGGCCGTCCGCGTCCTTGTGCGGGTCCATCAGCTCGAGGATGCGGTTCTCGTCGATGCCCTTGGGCAGCGGGAGCTGGACGATGTAGCCGGTGCAGGCCGGGTCGTCGTTGAGCTCGCGGACGACGGCCTCGATCTCCTCCTGGGTCGCGGTGGCGGGCAGCTCACGCTGGATGGAGGCGATGCCGACCTGCGCACAGTCACGGTGCTTGCCGGCGACGTACTTCTGACTGCCGGGGTCGTCCCCGACCAGGATCGTGCCGAGGCCGGGCGTGACGCCCTTCTCCTTCAGCGCCGCCACGCGGGCGGTCAGATCGGACTTGATCGCGGCTGCGGTGGCCTTGCCATCGAGAATCTGGGCGGTCATGGCTCCATCCTCGCGGATGCCGGTGTCCCGTTTCCAATCGGGTGTGCGGTCATGATCAATGATGTTGCACTTGCACAACACCTCGCGAATCGGACTGGACAACAACTCGCCCTTACTAAACGATGAGCGGCGCAGTATCGCGGTCCGGTTGGGGGGCAAACCGCTCAGATCATGACGTACCTCCGTCCCAATCCGCGTCGTCCCCGCAGGTCCAACGGAGGAATCGGCCATGAGTTTCGGCTCGCCCAACAACCCCTACGGTCAGCAGCCGCAGAACCCGCAGCAGGGTCAGCCCGGCTACGGCTACCCTACGCAGCAGCCCGGTTACCAGCAGGCCCCGCAGGGCGTGCCGCCGCAGCAGGGGTACGGCTACCCCCAGCAGCCCGGTTACCCGCAGCAGGGCGGCTACGGCTACCCGCAGCAGGGTTACGGCGCGACCCCGCCGTACGCGAACTGGGGCCAGCGCTTCCTCGGCACCCTCGTGGACGGCCTGGTCTTCCTGGTGCCCTACATCCTGGTGATCGTCGGCAAGAACACCCCGGTGCTGGCGGCCATTGGCGGTCTCGCCCTTCTCGGCCTGGCGATCTGGCAGCTGATCATGGAGGGCCGCACCGGCCAGACCGTCGGCAAGAAGGCGCTGGGCATCCGCCTGGTGAAGGAGGCCACCGGCCAGCCGATCGGCGTCGGCATGGCCTTCGTGCGCCGTATCGCTCACATCCTGGACAGCCTCGCCTGCTACCTGGGCTGGCTGTGGCCGGCGTGGGACTCCAAGCGCCAGACGTTCGCCGACAAGGTGTGCGGCACGATCGTGATCCGCAGCAGCTGAGCGACGACTGAGCGACCGGCCGACTCCCGCACACTCCAAGGGCCGTGTCCCCCGCACTGGGGGACACGGCCCTGGTGTTCGCTCGCGCGACCTTCGATCGCGCGACCTCAGTGGAAGAAGTGCCGCGTCCCCGTGAAGTACATCGTCACGCCCGCCTTCTCCGCGGCCTCGACGACGAGTTCGTCGCGGACCGAACCGCCCGGCTGCACCACGGCCTTCACGCCTGCCGCGGTGAGGATCTCCAGGCCGTCGGGGAAGGGGAAGAACGCGTCGGACGCGGCGTAGGAGCCGCGCGCCCGCTCCTCACCGGCCCGCTCGACGGCGAGCTTCGCGGAGTCGACGCGGTTGACCTGGCCCATGCCGACACCGACCGAGGCACCGTCCTTGGCGAGCAGGATGGCGTTGGACTTCACGGCCCGGCAGGCCTTCCAGGCGAAGGCGAGCTCCGCCAGCTCCTCGGGGCTCAGCGCCTCGCCGGTCGCGAGGGTCCAGTTCGCCGGGTCGTCGCCGTCGGCCTGGAGGCGGTCGGTGACCTGGAGGAGGGCGCCGCCGTCGATGGGCTTGATCTCGGCGATGTGCTGGGGTGCGCCCGGGGCCCTGAGCACCCGGATGTTCTTCTTCTTGGCGAGGGCCTCCACGGCCCCCTCCTCGTAGTCGGGTGCGACGATGACCTCGGTGAAGATCTCCGCGACCTGCTCGGCCAGCTCCTTGCTCACCGGCCGGTTCACGGCGATGACCCCGCCGAACGCGGACAGCGGGTCGCAGGCGTGCGCCTTGCGGTGCGCCTCGGCGACGTCCGAACCGATGGCGATGCCACAGGGGTTGGCGTGCTTGATGATCGCGACGCACGGCTCGTCGTGGTCGTACGCGGCACGGCGGGCGGCGTCCGTGTCCGTGTAGTTGTTGTACGACATCTCCTTGCCGTGCAGTTGCTCGGCGAGGGCCAGGCCGACATTGCCCGGGGCACCGGTGGGCGCGGTGTCGATGTAGAGCGCGGCGGGCTGGTGCGGGTTCTCGCCGTAGCGGAGGACGCTCTTGCGCTCCAGGGTGGCGCCGATGAAGTCGGGGAACCGCCCCGCGGCGGAGTCGCTGTCGGATCCCGCGTCTGCGGGGGCGTAGGTGCTCGCGAACCAGCCGGCGACCGCGACGTCGTACTCGGCCGTGTGCCGGAACGCCTCGGCGGCGAGCCGCTTGCGGGTGGCGAGGTCGAAGCCGCCCTCGGCGACGGCCTTGAGAACGTCGGCGTACCGGGCGGGGCTGGTGACGATCGCGACCGAGGGGTGGTTCTTGGCGGCGGCGCGCACCATCGACGGACCGCCGATGTCGATCTGCTCGACGCACTCGTCGGGCGTGGCACCGGAGGCGACGGTCTCGCGGAACGGATAGAGGTTGCTGACCACCAGGTCGAACGGCTCGATGCCGAGCTCTTCGAGCTGGCGCCGGTGGTCCTCGAGGCGCAGGTCGGCGAGGATGCCGGCGTGCACCCTGGGGTGCAGGGTCTTGACCCGGCCGTCCAGGCACTCGGGGAAGCCGGTGAGCTCCTCGACCTTGGTGACGGGGACGCCGGCGGCGGCGATGCGGGCGGCGGTCGAGCCGGTGGAGACGAGTGCGACACCGGCCTCGTGCAGCCCGCGGGCGAGCTCTTCGAGCCCGGTCTTGTCGTAGACGCTGACGAGCGCGCGACGGATGGCCCGCTTGCCGCTCTCGGCCGTGACAGTGCTCTCGGCGGTCACTGGATAACTACCTTTCGTCCCTCAATGCGATAGCCGTTGCGGGCGATCCGCCCCACGACCTCGACGAGCAGCCTTCGCTCGACGTCCTTGATGCGCTCGTGCAGAGCGCTCTCGTCGTCCTCGTCCCGGACCGCCACCACGCCCTGAGCGATGATCGGCCCGGTGTCGACGCCGTCGTCGACGAAGTGGACGGTGCAGCCGGTGACCTTGGCGCCGTACGCGAGCGCGTCCCGTACGCCGTGGGCGCCGGCGAAACTGGGCAGCAGGGCGGGGTGCGTGTTCACGGTCCGCCCGCCGAACCGCGCCAGGAACTCCTTCCCGACGATCTTCATGAACCCGGCGGAGACGACGAGGTCGGGCGCGTGGGCGGCCACCGCCTCGGCCAGCGCCCGGTCCCACTCCTCCCGGGTCCCGAAGTCCTTCACGCGGGTCACGAAGGTCGGGATCCCGGCCCGCTCGGCACGCGCGAGCCCCTCGATGCCGGCACGGTCGGCGCCTACGGCGACGACCTCGGCGCCGTAGGCCTCCACGCCGTTCTCGGCGATCGCGTCGAGGAGCGCCTGGAGGTTGGTGCCGGATCCGGAGACCAGCACGACAAGGCGCTTGGCCACGGGCTTGGCGGCCACGGTGGGGCCCTTTCTCGGGGGAGCGTCGGTACGGCGGCCGGACTCGCACACGCTTTGTACATTCGTACGAGTGCTTCGCGCCCCGGGATACGGGGAAGTCTACGAAGCGGCCGACCGTCAGCAACGATACCGGCACACCGGACGGCCCCCACGGGACGGGGGCGTGGCCGGAAGGTAGCGTCTGGGAGGTACCGAGGCGGGAACGCGTCCGGGATACGACGCGTTCACGAAGTAACCAGCCGTTTCGTCCGCTGTATCGATCAGCAGATCAGCCATCAGCTGTATCCATGCAGCCGTATCCGTGCAGTCGTATCCGTGCAGTCGTATCCGTAAGCCAGCCAGTCGTATCCATCTGCTCTGTTCATCTTGATCTAGGGGAAGACGCTCACTTGATGCCGGACCGCAGCCTGGGACTTCGTATGCTCCCCCCGCAGTCGGTGCAGGGAGGGCCGCGTTTCGCCGTGCTGTTGCGGGAGCGGCCGGCCTCGCCGCCGGAGGCACCCTCGGACCGGCCGAAGGGTGACCAGCAGGACGACAACCCCTTCGCCCCACCGCCGGAGGGCACGCCGGACAAGCCGTGGCAGCCGCGTCGCCCGGCCGGTGACGGCGACCAGGAATCGCCCTGGGGCAGCCAGTGGAGCGACCGTCAGCCCGGCCGGCAGTCCGGAGGCTTCGGTCAGCGCCCCGACGAGAGCGGCCCGGGCGGCGGCGGTCAGGGCGGCGGCGGTCAGGGCGGCCCGGGCATGCGCTTCGACCCGACGGACCCCGCTCAGCGCCGGGCGCGGTACGCCCTGCTGAGCGGCATGTGGGGCTTCCTCTTCGCCCTCTTCGGCTGGCCGTACCTGGCACTGCTGCTGGGCGCGCTGGGCATCTACTGGGGTGTCAGCGCGCTCCGCGCCAAGCCGCGCAGCCCCGAGGAGGCCGCGGCACAGGCCAACGCCAACGCCGACGCCGGCCGACCGCAGACGACGGCGGCGATCAGCGGCCTGGTCACGGCGTCGCTGGCCCTGGCCCTGGTGGCGGCGACCTTCACGGCCCAGATGGTCTACCGCGACTACTACACCTGCGTCGGCGACGCCCTCACCAGCGAGGCCAAGCACTCCTGCGACCACCTGCTCCCACAGGAGCTCCGCACCATCCTGGGCACCACGAACAACTGAGGAAGCGGGCGGGGTGTCGGCCGCGGGCGGCCGAGGGCTACTGGCGGGACGGCCGATGGCGACTAGGGGCGGCCGGGGACCGCAGACGTGACGACGGGAAGCGGCCGGGGACGGGCGAGGGCCTTGGCAAGACAGCCGAGAGCGGCCATAGCGGTCCGGACCTGCTGACCGGCGGCCGGCAGCGGTCCGGGCGCGCTGACAGGCGGTCAGGATCCGGCGGGGCCGTCCGATGGTCGGGTTCCGTGCGGGCCGTCCGATGGTCGGGGTTCGTTGGGGCCGTCCGACGGTCGGCGTTCGTTGGGGCCGTCCGACGGTCGGCGTTCGTTGGGGCCGTCCGATGGTCGGGTTCCGTGCGGGCCGTCCGATGGTCGGGGTTCGATGGGGCCGTCCGGCGGTCGGGTTCCGTGCGGGCCGTCCGACGATCGGGGTTCGTGCGGGCCGTCCGATGGTCGGGTTCCGTGCGGGCCGTCCGATGGTCGGGTTCCGTGCGGGCCGTCCGACGGTCGGGGTTCGTTGGGGCCGTCCGGCGGTCGGGTTCCGTGCGGGCCGTCCGACGGTCGGGGTTCGTTGGGGCCGTCCGATGGTTCGGATGCCTCTCGTAGTGCTGCCCAGCGGGCCTTGCGGGCCGTCTCGTCCTGCCAGGAGTCGGGCGGTGGCGGGGTGGCCGACACCAT
This sequence comes from Streptomyces sp. NPDC051105, assembly GCF_040682795.1. Lineage (NCBI taxonomy): Bacteria > Bacillati > Actinomycetota > Actinomycetes > Kitasatosporales > Streptomycetaceae > Streptomyces > Streptomyces sp. NPDC051105. The sequence continues at coordinate 298,371 of NZ_JBFBBR010000003.1, forward strand.
TTCGTACGGCTCGGCGGGCAGCGCCTCGTACGGCTCGAACGTATCGCCGTCGCCCTGGTCGGGCAGGAGGACGGCCACCGGGGCCGGGGTCGGGGACTCGCTCTGCTTCTCCGTCGGCGGCTCCTCCCCCGGCTTCTGCTTGCCGAAGCCCAGCCATGCCGCGAGCGAGGCCGGCCCCAGCCCTCGCCAGGCCCGCAGTGCAAGGGCCACCGGGACGCCGGCCCCGAGGAGCCAGGCGCAGGTCGCCGCGCCCGTCTGCCACCAGACCGGGCCGAAACGGGTGAGCGCCGCGACACCCAGGGGGCCGCCCGCCAGCTCGGCCAGGGCCGCGAGCAGCAGCGCGCACAGCAGGGCCGCCAGTGTCATCACCCCGGCCGTACGCCCGGCCGGCCAGCGCCGTTTGGCCGCCCTGCCCACCACGAACCACGCCATCGTCACCCCGGCCGTCACCGGCACCGCGCCGGCCAGCCAGTTCACCGGCGCCCCCGGCCCGTCCGCCGGCACGGCCGCGAGCAGCGGAAAGGGCGGCAGGAGCGGGGCCGGGTCGGCGGCCAGGGGGTTCACGACATGACCGGCGCCGAGCGCGAAGCCGGGGCCGACGGCGTACGACGCCGACCACACCGCCGCGTTCGGGATCAGCGAGACGCAGAGCAGCAGGACCGCGAACCGGCCCGTCCACCCCTCCGTCAGTTGCAGGAACGACGCCCGGGCCGCGGCACCGTGCGCCACCAGCTCCACCGCGAGCAGCACCGTCCCGCCCCCGAAAAACACGGCCACCCCGGCCAGGGAGGCGCGGACGGCCGTACCCCACCGCACCCGGGTGTCCCGGCCGAGGAGCCGTCGTCGTGCCGGCCCCGGGAGCACCACCGCCAGACTCAGCAGCGGCTCGCGTGGACGGCCGTACGCCGTCCACACCCCGGCGCCCGCCGCGCCCGCCGCGAGCAGCGGCAGACACACCGCCACCCACCCCCACTCGGGGCGCAGTTCACCGCCGGACGCGTACAACGCGGCGCAGCCGCCGACGCCGAGGTAGCCGGCCACGACCCCGGTCCAGGCCGTACGGGCCCGGACCGGCGGCGGTGCGTCGGCGCCGTCACCGTCGTGTTCCGGGGCGTCCACCGCCTCCCGCGCCCCCCGGTACACCAGCAGCACGGGCAGCACGAGCAGCAGCAACGGCGTCACCCCGACCGGGGCCGGCACCCCGGACAGGGTGTCGGTGCGGACCAGTTCGACCCCGTGGGCGAGCAGCCACAACGCCGCCGCGAGATGCAGCGCACCGCCCGGTCCGCTGTCGGGATACGGCGAACTGACCCACAGCGCCATCACCAGCACGGAGAAGCAGGCGAGTCCGAGCCCGGCTGCGATCGCGCCGCCCAGGAGGCTCGCGGCCAGCCCGGGGGAACGGTCACGCAACCGGGTGAGCAGGAGGGACAGAAGCGGCGGGCGCGACGGTCGCGACGGAGGTGCCGACGGCGGTCGGTGGGCGGGCATCCGAATCACGACGGCCATGCTCCCAACGACACGCGCTTTCCCGTCGTAACAGGCGAACCACCGAAGTGTCGCCCAATATATGTTTATGTGTTTTTTCGAAGGAAGGTGCGCCCGGTGACGCAGAGCCCTGTCCCCTCCGACGAGGCCGTACCGGCCACCGCCCTGACGCCCGCTCAGGCCTTCGACGCGCTCTACGCGTTCTGCGCCCCGGCCCTGGTACGGCAGACCTATCTGCTCACCGGGCGCCGGGAGCTGGCGCGGGAAGCCGTCGAGCGGGCCTTCCAACTCGCCTGGCAGAACTGGCCGCAGGTGGCCCGCGACCGGGACCCGGCCGGCTGGGTGCGGGCGGTGGCGCACGAGTGCGCGCTCTCCCCTTGGCACCGGTTCCGGCTGCGCTACCGCCAGCCCGAGTCCCCGCCGGCCGACGCGGCCGACCGCGCCGTGCTGGAGGCACTCCTCCAACTCCCGCCGTCGTACCGTCGCACGCTCCTGCTGTACGACGGTGTCGGCCTCGACCTGCCGGAGACGGCGGCGGAGACGGAGGCGAGTACACCGGCGGCGGCGCGGCGGCTGACCCACGCGCGGCGGGCGGTCGCCGCGCAGGTCCCCGAGCTGGCGGACCCCGCCGCGTTGCACCGGCGGCTGGCCGAACTGGCCTCGACGGAGCGTCTGCGGGCGGCCCAGCCGACCGCTGTGCGGACCTGCTCCGAACGCCGGACACGTTTCTGGACCCGGTCCGCGCTGGCCTTCACGGCGACGATCATCGCGGCGACGACGCTCACGCTGCGGACGGCGCCGACGCACTACGAGGCGCCGATCGGTCCGGCGCAGGCGATCAGCGGGGTGCCGGCGGAGGTGGGGCTGGGGCCGTTGTCGGCGAGTGAGCGGGCCTTGCAGGCGAAGCTGCGGAGGATCGCCGAGAAGGGACCGGAGAGATTGGTGCCGGTGGCGAGGTAACGCGTTCGGATGCAGGGGGGTGGGGCTGGTCGCGCCCGCGCGGCGGTAGCCGCACATCGAATACAGCCTCGCGCCCCCTACGGGGCTTTCTCAGCTGCGGGCGGCCGTGCCTCCCCCAGTACCTCAAGGGCCTGGGAGGTGCCCCCAGGCGGCACCGGGGGGGGCGATGAGGGTCCTGCCGGCTCGAGCAGAGCCGAGAGTGGGGGAGGCACCCCGCCAAGCGCGGGCGAGCGAAAACGTCGGTAGGCCCGTCCCCACCCCGGGGAACGGGCCTACCGACGTTCAGTCAGCCGGCGTCGAAAACGCTCAGCCGGCGAGCAGCTCGCGCGCCAGCTTCGCCGTCTCGGTCGGGGTCTTGCCGACCTTGACGCCCGCGGCCTCCAGGGCCTCCTTCTTCGCCTGGGCGGTGCCCGACGAACCGGAGACGATGGCGCCGGCGTGACCCATGGTCTTGCCCTCCGGCGCGGTGAAGCCCGCGACGTAGCCGACGACCGGCTTGGTCACGTTCTCCTTGATGAACGCGGCCGCACGCTCCTCGGCGTCGCCACCGATCTCACCGATCATCACGATCAGGTCGGTGTCGGGGTCGTCCTGGAACGCGGCGAGCGCGTCGATGTGCGTGGTGCCGATGATCGGGTCGCCACCGATGCCGACGGCGGTCGAGAAGCCGATGTCACGGAGCTCGTACATCATCTGGTACGTCAGCGTGCCGGACTTCGAGACCAGACCGATACGGCCCGGCTTGGTGATGTCGCCGGGGATGATGCCGACGTTCGACTGGCCCGGGGTGATGATGCCGGGGCAGTTCGGGCCGATGATCCGGGTCTTGTTGCCCTTCTTGCCGGCGTACGCCCAGAAGGCCGCCGAGTCGTGCACGGCGATGCCCTCGGTGATCACGACGGCCAGCGGGATCTCGGCGTCGATGGCCTCGTCGACCGCGGCCTTGGTGAACTTCTCCGGCACGAAGATGACGGAGACGTTGGCGCCGGTGGCCTCGATGGCCTCCTTGACGGTACCGAAGACCGGTACCTCGGTGCCGTCGAAGTCGACCTTCTGACCGGCCTTGCGCGGGTTGACGCCGCCCACGACGCTGGTGCCGTCACCCAGCATGAGCTTGGTGTGCTTCATGCCCGTGGCGCCGGTCATGCCCTGGACGATGACCTTGCTGTCCTTGTTGAGCCAGATAGCCATGGTGTGTTCTGTCCTCGTCCTGAGTGCTTACTTGGCGGCGTGGGCCAGCTCGGCGGCCTTGTCGGCCGCGCCGTCCATGGTGTCGACGCGCTGCACCAGCGGGTGGTTGGCGTCGGTGAGGATCTTGCGACCCAGTTCGGCGTTGTTGCCGTCGAGGCGGACGACCAGCGGCTTGGAGACGTTCTCGCCGCGGTCCTCCAGGAGCTTCAGGGCCTGCACGATGCCGTTGGCGACCTCGTCGCAGGCGGTGATGCCGCCGAAGACGTTGACGAACACGGACCGGACGTCCGGGTCGCCGAGGATGATCTCCAGGCCGTTCGCCATCACCTGGGCGGAGGCGCCGCCACCGATGTCGAGGAAGTTGGCGGGCTTGACGCCGCCGTGCTTCTCACCGGCGTACGCGACGACGTCCAGGGTGCTCATGACGAGACCCGCGCCGTTGCCGATGATGCCGACCTCGCCGTCGAGCTTGACGTAGTTGAGGTTCTTCTCCTTGGCGGCCGCCTCGAGCGGGTTGGCCGCGGCCTTGTCGTGCAGCTCGTCCCAGTCGTGCCGGAACTCGGCGTTGTCGTCGAGCGACACCTTGCCGTCCAGGGCGAGGACCTCACCGGAGACGACCTTCGCGAGCGGGTTGACCTCGACGAGGAGGGCGTCCGACTTGATGAAGGTGTCCCACAGCTTGACCAGGATGTCGGCGACCTGGTCGGCGACGTCGGCCGGGAACTTCGCCGCGGCGACGATCTCCTTGGCCTTGGCCAGGTCCACACCGTCGATCGCGTTGATCGGGGTCTGGGCCACGGCCTCCGGACGGGTGGCCGCCACCTCCTCGATCTCCATGCCGCCCTCGACGGAGGCGATGGAGAGGAAGGTGCGGTTCGCACGGTCGAGGAGGAAGGAGACGTAGTACTCCTCGACGATCTCCGGGGCGGTCTCGGCGATCATCACCTTGTGGACCGTGTGGCCCTTGATGTCCATGCCGAGGATGTCCGTCGCACGGGCGACGGCCTCGTCCGCGGAGGCGGCCAGCTTGACGCCACCGGCCTTGCCACGACCACCGACCTTCACCTGCGCCTTGACGACGGACTTGCCGCCCAGACGCTCGGTGATCTCGCGCGCCGCCTCAGGCGTGTCGATGACTTCACCGGCCAGCACCGGTACATCGTGCTTGGCGAAGAGGTCCCTCGCCTGGTACTCGAACAGGTCCACGCGCTTCCGTCCCTATCAGTGATCTCGCGGTTCGTTGGATGCGTGGGCGTGCCGCGAAGGGCAACGTGACGTCCGCAATGTGTCACAAGGGGGGCGCACACGGTGTCCGAGCGCGCGGCATGTCCGTCTCGCAGATTATCGCCGCTCGCTGGGGGTCTCTAAATCGGGAGTCACACCTGAGCGGTGATACCTGTCACATGATGCCGGGTATCCGGGGTTCTGGTGGCACGGCGTGCCGTTCTGCGAACGATGTGCGAGGCCTCACCGGGCTGGGGTTGGCCCGGTGAGGCCTCCGCCCCGGGGGCCTCGAGCCTCCGGGGGTGGGCCACCGCTCCCCGCCCCACTGGGGAGCGGCGGCCCGAACCGCGGGGTCCCGGTGGGGCGAACCGACGGTGTTCGGCCGCCCGCACCGAGTCACCTCCGCGGAGTCAGACGGAGTGGAACCTGGTCTGTGGGCCGAGGACGTACTCCGGGGTCATGGGGGCGGTGCCGACGCCGATCATGGTCGCCGCTCGCCGCTGCAGGGCCTGGGCGTGTGCCCGGGCGGTGGCCTGAGCCTTGGCCGTGGCCTGCGCGGCCCGTGCCGCCCGGGCACCCTGGATGGCCTGCGCGGCGCGGATCCCGGCCGCCCGGCTCGTCCCCTGCGCACCGAACCGCCGGCGTGCGGCGTGGTCGGCGGCTATGGCGAGGCTGCTGCTGATGTTCTTGTCCATGCGTGTGTCAGTCCTTCGGGGCTCCGGCGCGTGCGTCACGCGTCCGCGGAGCCGGGAGTGCCTCCGGTGGGCCGGAAGCGCGGCTGGGGACATCGCCGTCCGGAACGCTCGCAGGGGAGTCCACGGGGATCCGAAGGGGGGATCCCAGGGGTTCCGGACGGACGGGCAGACCTGTTCCGCCCCCGCGCGACAGGTCTGTGGCGGGGAGTGAGGAAAGAGGTCGGCGGTCCTAGCCGGGGAAGACGGGGATGTCCCGGTGCCTGTCCCGGGTCCCGGCCGCGTCGACGCGCGCGGCGCGACCGGGCACGAGCCGTAGCGGCGCCCGGTCGTCGAAGGTCACGGCGTAGGCGTCGCCGTGCCGGGAGGAACTGCCGTCGACCACCGACTTGCCCAGCGCCCCGTCCGGGTCTCCGGTGGGCGCGGGATGGCTCGGGGCGCCGAAGGCGTGGGCGGCACGGTGACCGCAGGTGTGCGTGTGCGCCGCCGTCCGGGAGACGGGGGCGAGGGTGACGACGGTGTCCTGCGGCCCGTACGACCCGACGGTCGCCGTCGGCTTCTTCGTACGGGATGTCTGCTGCCGGCCGCCGGCCGTCACCGGGGTCCGTGCCTCGGTGGTGCCGGGCGCCGAGGTGACCGGCACCGGGAGCGACGCACCGGGCGGCTCCGACACCGGCGGTGGGGTGGACGTACCCGGAAGCGCCGGAAGCGTGGGCAGCGTGGGCAACCGCACGGGCAACGTGGCCAGCTCCGCCGGCAACTCCGACACCTGCTGCGCCACGTCACCGAGCCCCTGGGTCACGACCCCAGTAACGGCCACGGTCACCGAGCGAACCGTTTCGCCCACCATCGGCACGACCGGGACCACGGGGGCGGTGGGCAGCGTGGAGGCGGAGGACGGCAGGGCGGGGGCAGCGGGTCGGCGCGGCAGGGTGAGGACGGGGGCACGGCGCGGCAGGGTGAGGGCGCGGGCGGGGGGTGCCGTGCGGGTCACGGGTGCGGTGGGGGCCGTGGAGAGCGCGGGTGTCGTGGAGAGCGGGGGTGCCGTGGAGAGCGCGGAGGTCGTGGAGCGCACGGGTGCCGTGGAGAGCGCGGAGGTCGTGGAGCGCACGGGTGCCGTGGAGAGCGCGGAGGTCGTGGAGCGCACGGGTGCCGTGGAGAGCGCGGGTGCCGTGGAGCGCGGGGAGCGTGCGGGGGCCGAGTGGGTGACGGACTTGTGGGGCGCGGCCTCGCGGAGCGTCGCCTGACGGGCCCGTGCCTCGCGGGCCCTCGCCTCGCGGAGCGTTGCCTCGTGGAGCGTCGCCTCGCGGAGCGTTGCCTCGCGGAGCGTTGCCTCGCGGAGCGTTGCCTCGTGAGGCGCTGTCAGGCGGGGCGATGCCGCGGGGGCGGGTGTCACGCGGGGCGATGTCACGCGGGGCGATGTCACGCGGGGCGTCGCCTTCCCCTCCTCCCGCACCGTCTCGCTGTGCGGGAGGACCTTCTCCACGCCCAGCCGACCCACCACGGCCGCCACCGACGGCGTCGACGGCGTCCCCTCGGCCGCCTGTGCCCGCCCTCCGCAGAGGAGGCCGAGCACGAGCAGTCCGCCGGTCAGCAGTGCCAGTTGCAGCGCACGTCGCCCCGCCGCCGTGCGCGACACACGCGCGGCGGAAACGAGCACGACGGCTGACGAGGTCAAGACGGGGAGGATCCTCCCGTGCGGCGGGACGAGGACGCGGAACTGGGAAGCGGCGCGAGGGCCCGGAGAAACGCGGACCGCCACGCGGGCGTCGATCCTCGCATGCTCGGCCCGCCGTTGCGCAAGGCCCCCCTTACCGACGGGTAATCATGTCCGGTTCACCAGACCTCTTTGACTTGATGCGGTCTCCTTCACAAGGTGTCCGGTACGGGAAGGGGCCGCTTCTCGATCGCCGCCGCCATCACCTCCGGGAAAAGATCGGGCGTGCAGGCGAACGCCGGTGCCCCCAGCGCGGCGAGCGCGGCCGCGTGCTCCCGGTCGTAGGCCGGCGCACCCTCGTCCGACAGCGCGAGCAGCGCCACGAACTGCACCCCCGACGCCTTCATCGCCGCGACCCGCTTCAGCATCTCGTTCCGTATCCCGCCCTCGTAGAGGTCGCTGATGAGCACGACGACGGTCTCGGTCGGCCGGGTGATCTGCGACTGGCAGTACGCGAGCGCCCGGTTGATGTCCGTACCGCCGCCGAGCTGGGTGCCGAACAGGACATCCACCGGGTCGTCGAGCTGGTCGGTGAGGTCGACCACCGCCGTGTCGAAGACGACGAGCCGGGTGTCGATGGACCGCATGGACGCCAGCACCGCCCCGAACACCGAGGCGTAGACCACCGAAGCGGCCATCGACCCGGACTGGTCGATGCAGAGCACCACTTCCTTCTTCACCGACCGTGACGCCCGCCCGTACCCGATCAGCCGCTCCGGCACGATCGTCCGGTACTCGGGCAGGTAGTGCTTGAGGTTGGCCGCGATCGTGCGGTTCCAGTCGATGTCGTGGTGGCGCGGCCGGCTGATCCGGGCACTGCGGTCGAGGGCCCCGGTGAGGGTGGCCCGGGTACGGGTGGCCAGCCGCTTCTCCAGGTCCTCGACGACCTTGCGTACGACCGCCCGTGCCGTCTCCTTCGTGGTCTCCGGCATCGCCTTGTTGAGCGAGAGCAGTGTGCCGACCAGGTGCACATCGGCCTCCACCGCCTCCAGCATCTCCGGTTCCAGCAGCAGCGCGGCCAGCCCCAGCCGGTCGATGGCGTCACGCTGCATGACCTGGACGACGGAGGACGGGAAGTACCTCCGGATGTCCCCGAGCCAGCGCGCCACCGACGGCGCCGACGCCCCCAGCCCCGCCGAACGCTCCCGCCCCGACCGCGGTCTGTCCCCTTTCCCGTAGAGCGCGGCCAGCGTCCCGTCCATCGCCGCGTCCCGCCCGGACAGCGTGCATCCGGTTCCGTCGGCGGCCTCACCTCCGAGCACCAGCCGCCAGCGCCGCAGCCGTTCCCGCGCCTCCCGCATCTCCGGCACCTCCTGTGCCGGGGTGTCGAAGCCGGTGCCGCCGTCCGTCAGATCCGCTGTCATCTCCCCGCCCCCACAAGGTCGTCGCCGTCAACCGCCGCCGTGTCGTCCAGGCCGAGCAGCAGTCGCAACACCGGCAGTACGGCGTCCGCGCGTTCGGGATCCGCTTCGGCGCCGAAACCCGGTGTCCCGCCGACCTGCCCGGCCCGCGGCCGCTCCCCCGCGCCGCGGCGCACCAGTTCGCCGAGCGTTCTGCGCACCCCGGACTCATATGCCGAGAACGTCCGCCGCAGCAGCGGCAGTACGTCCGTGAACGCCTCCGCCGGCACCCCCGTCAGCCACGCGTCGACGAGGCCGAGCAGCCGCTCGTCGTGCACGAGCAGCATCCCGCCACCGCCGCTCCCCCCGACGAACCCCTCGATCCAGGCCGCCGCGTCGGCCGGCGGAGTCCCCGGTGAGAGCACCAGTCCCATCAGCCGGGCCGCCGCCTCCGCCCCCAGCTCCCCTTCGTCCAGCAGAATCCGCACGGCCCGCCCCCGCAGCACCCCGGGCACGGTGTCCCGCCCGGAGAGCACACGCAGCACGGCCCGCCAGCGACCACGAAGGTCACGGTGGCCGGGGCCGGGGCCGGTCTCCGCGCCCGTCGCCGTCTCACTCAGCAACCCCACTGCCGTGTGCACCGCGTCCACGTGCCCCCGCATCTCCTCCGCCGCGTCCGCGTCGAGTGCGGCGCAGGCGGGTGGGAGTCCGACGAAGACCCGCTCGGCGAGGCCCGCGGCCACCTCGGCGAGCGCCCGGGTGTCGGTGCCCCGTACATCGCCGTAGCGCAGGGAACGGACCAGGGCCGGGAGAGCCTGGGCGAGTTGGCCGACGTCCGTGTCCAGCGCGGCCCGGTCGGCGAGCGCCCGCATCACCACGGGCAACGCGGCCGGCAGACCGGCGAGCAGGCAGTGCTCGGCGAGCGCGGTGACGTCGGCGAGAGCGGTGGCCTGCACCGCGTCGGCCTCGGCCCTGGCCGTCGCCGCTCCCTCGACGGTCGTCCCCCATACCCCGGCCTCGGCCACCCGCACCGACAGCTCGGGCTCCCAGCGCAGCCGCCAGCTCTCCCGGAACGTGCCCGTGCTCCCCCGCGACTTCGCCTGCTCACCCCACCCGATGCCGAGCAGCCGCAGCCGGTGCAGCAGCCGGCTGCGCCCGGCGTCGGTCTCCTTGCGCAGGTCGAGCTCCAGCTCCCGCTCCAGCGCCTCCGGCTTGAGTCTGAGCCGGCGCTGCTCCCGGACCAGGTCGCGCTGCAACGGCACCGCGGGCGCCGCCTCCGGCACCTCCCCGAGCACGTCCCCGACCACCAGCCGGTCGTGCACCAGCGCCAGCGGAACGTCCGAGCCCTCGCAGAGCACCGCCCGCATCGCGTCGGTCGTCTCGCCCAGACCGGGCAGCGGGCGGCCACGCATCACCGCGAGGGTCTCGGCCAGCCGTACCGCCTCGATGACATGGGCCGAGGAGACGATCCGGTCCTCCTCGCGCAGCAGTCCGGCCACCTTGGTGAGCCACCGCTCCACCGGCCGGTCCGGGGCCCGGAACAGGTGCCCGTACCAGCCCGGTGAGTCGATGCCCGCGCCGTATCCGCTCGCCCGCGCCAGTCGGCGGTTGGTCCACGGCACCCACGTCATGTCCGTCCTGACCTTGGGCAGCCCCTTCAGCAGCTCCTTGTCGGCCGCGACGGTGCTCCGCGCGCGCAGCGCGGGCACATGCCAGGCACCGCACACCACCGCGACATCCTCGCCGAACTCCCGTTGAGTGGAACGCAGTTGGAGCCGCATGTACGCTTCGCGCACCGGATCCCGGTCGCGCCCGCCGACCCCGTACGTCTCCCGCAGCGCCTCCATCGCCTCCGCCACCGCGGTGAACGGGGCGAGCACGTCCCGCTCCCCCTCCCCGGTCCCGCCCCGGTGCTCGACGACGTCCTCCCACCAGCGCTCGGGGTCGTCGTAACCAGCGGCCTCGGCGAGCGCGGCGAGGGGGTCGACCCGCATCCGCAGCTCGGCGTCGGATTCACCGGCCCCGGCATCGGGCGCACCGGCCTCCGTGTCGGATTCACCGGCCTCGGTGTCGGGTTCACCGGCCTCGGTGCCGGAGTCGCCGGACTCCGTGTCGGGCGGCGTGACCGCTTTCTCCTCGTCCCTCCCCCACGCCAGCGTGTGCGTGGCCGGCAGGTCGATGAAGCGGGCCGGGACCTCTCGCTCCAGGGCCCATTGGAGGGCCACCCACTCGGGGCTGAAGTCGGCCAGCGGCCAGAAGGCCGAACGGCCGGGCTCGTCCACGGCGTGGGCGAGGAGGGCGACGGGGGGCCGCATCTGCGGGTCGGCGGCCAACGGGATCAGCGCATCGGCCTCGGGCGGCCCCTCGATCAGCACGGCCTTCGGCCGGACGGCCTCCAGGGCGGCCCGCACCGCCCGCGCGGAGCCGGGCCCGTGGTGCCGTACCCCCAGGAGCAGCGGCCCGGTCCGCTGCCGCGCGGAGTCGCTCATGCGCTCGCCTCCCGGCAGGCGCGGTAGAAGTCCTTCCAGCCGTCCCGCTCGCGAACGACCGTCTCCAGGTACTCCTGCCAGATGACCCGGTCGGCGGCCGGGTCGCGAACCACCGCTCCGAGGATGCCGGCCGCGACGTCGCCGGCCCGCAGCACGCCGTCCCCGAAGTGGGCGGCCAGGGCGAGGCCACTCGTGACGACGGAGATCGCCTCGGCCGTGGAGAGCGTGCCGCTCGGCGACTTCAGCTTCGTGCGGCCGTCGGTGGTGATGCCGTCGCGCAGCTCACGGAAGACGGTGACGACCCGGCGGATCTCCTCGATGCCTTCGGGCACCGCGGGCAGGTCGAGGGAGCGGCCCATCTGGTCGACGCGCCGCGCGACGATGTCGACCTCGGCGTCCGGGCTCTCCGGCAGCGGCAGTACGACGGTGTTGAAGCGGCGGCGCAGGGCGCTGGAGAGGTCGTTGACGCCCCGGTCGCGGTCGTTGGCGGTGGCGATCAGGTTGAAGCCGCGGACCGCCTGCACCTCCTGTCCCAGCTCCGGGATCGGGAGGGTCTTCTCGGACAGGATCGTGATCAGGGTGTCCTGCACGTCGGCCGGGATCCGGGTCAGCTCCTCGACTCTCGCCGTCATCCCCTCCGCCATGGCCCGCATGACCGGGCTCGGCACCAGAGCGTGCCGGCTCGGGCCGTTGGCCAGCAGCTGGGCGTAGTTCCAGCCGTAGCGGATCGCCTCCTCCGGAGTGCCGGCCGTGCCCTGCACCAGCAGGGTCGAGTCACCGCTGACGGCGGCGGCCAGGTGCTCGGAGACCCAGGTCTTGGCGGTGCCGGGCACGCCCAGCAGGAGCAGGGCGCGGTCGGTGGCGAGGGTGGTGACGGCGACCTCGACGATCCGGCGCGGGCCGACGTACTTCGGTGTGATCACCGTGCCGTCCGGCAGGGTGCCGCCGAGGAGATAGGTGGCCACCGCCCAGGGCGACATCTTCCAGCGGGCCGGGCGGGGCCGGTCGTCCTGTGCGGCCAGCGCGGCGAGTTCGGCGGCGAAGGCGTGCTCGGCGTGCGGTCGCAGGGCGTCGGGGGCAGCGGCGGCGCTCCCGGTCACATCCCCGCCCCCGGTCGCGGAGTCGTTCTGACTCGGTACGGCGGTCGTCGGATCGGTCGGTTCCACGGACACAGTCATGGCTGAGGCCCCCTCCAGCTCGGCCGGTTCGGATCTGGTGTCCACCGTGCACCACGCCACTGACAATCGCTCTGACCTGCACAAATATGCCCGCAGGGCCGATTGTCAGTGGTGGGATCTACCTTCGATGGCATGACTCAGCAGGGGGTGCGCTGGAGCGCGGACCAGGTGCTGGCACTGGCTCCTGACGCCGCGTCACGCAAGGCGGGAAGCAAACTCGGAGCGGCGGGACCGTGGTCCGAGGCGGGGAGTTGCGAGGAGGGGACGGTATGGGGACTGTGCAAGGGCAGCGGCAGCAAGCCGTACCAGACGATCGTCGACATCGCGGACCCGGCCGGGCTCGCGTACAAGTGCAGTTGTCCCAGCCGGAAGTTCCCCTGCAAACACGCCCTCGGGCTGCTCCTGCTGTGGGCGGCCGAGGACGACACGGTGCCGACGGTGGCACAGCCGCCGGAGTGGGCCGAGCAGTGGATCGTGGGCCGGCGCAAGCGCGCGGAGGACAAACGGTCGGCCGGCGGCGGGAGTTCCCCGGCCGCCGCTGATCCCGAGGCGGCCCGGCGGCGGGCGGAGCGGCGGACCGAGCGGGTCACGGCGGGCGCCACGGAGCTGGAGCAGCGCCTGACCGACCTGCTGCGCGGCGGCCTGGCCTCGGCCGAACAGACGGGGTACGGGCTGTGGGAGGAGACGGCGGCCCGCATGGTCGACGCCCAGGCGCCCGGGCTGGCCGGGCGGGTACGGGAGTTGGGTGCGATACCGAGCTCCGGGCCCGGCTGGCCGGTGCGACTGCTGGAGGAATGCGCGCTGCTGCACCTCCTCGACCAGGGCTGGCTGCGCCGCGACCGGCTTCCGGAGGATCTGGCCGCCACGGTCCGTTCCCGCATCGGCCTGCCCGCATCGGCGGACGGCCCGCCGGTGCGCGACCGCTGGCTGGTCCTCGCCCAGTACGACACGGCGGACGCGAAGCTGACGACCCGCCGGATCTGGCTGCACGGCGCCGACTCGGGCCGTACGGCACTGCTCCTCTCCTACGGCGCGGCCGGCCGCGCCCCGGAGCTGGTGCTGCCGGTCGGTCTCGCCCTGGAGGCGGAGCTGTCCGCCTACCCCGGCGGGGGCGGACACCGGGCGGCCCTGGGCGAGCGGTTCGCCGCGCCCGCGCCGCTCTCGATCCGGCCACCCGGTATGACGACGGCCCAGGCGGCGGCCCGGTACGGGGAGGCACTGCGGGAGGACCCCTGGCTGGAGTCGGTACCGGTGACGCTGGGCCCGGTGGTACCCGTCCCGGACGGCGACTCCTGGCAACTTGCCGACGCGGACGGGGATCTGGCGCTTCCTCTCTCCCCCGCCGCCCGCTCCCGGCCCGGCCTGTGGCGGCTGGTCGCGCTCTCCGGCGGGGCTCCGGTCACGGTCTTCGGCGAGTGCGGCCACCGGGGCTTCACACCGCTGACGGCCTGGCCGGAACACGAAGGCGAGGCGGTGCCGCTGTGCTGACCCGATCGCCCCACGCAACCAGACCAATGGCAGAACCCAACCGCCTGGCAGAACCCGACCAACTCGCAGAACCCGATCGCCTCGCGCGACCCGCTGGCCTCACCCCACCAGACCGGCTGACAGAACCCCACCGCCTCACGCAACCGAAACAACTCGCACAACCCCAACCGCCTCAACCAGCCCAACCAACTCGCACAACCCAACCGCCTGGCCGAAAGGGAACCCCGTGACCGCTTGGGAAGACCTCGTCACCACCGCTCTGCTGGGCACGGACCGGCGTCCGCCCACGACCGGCGGGTCCGGGCGGGAGGCCCCGGTGGCCCTGCTGGACGAGGCGGCCGTGGCGACCGTACGACGACGGGCCGGGCTGCGGCCCGCGCGGGCCGCGCACCGTCCCGAACCGGCTCCCGAGGACCCGCGCCCCGCGCTGCCGGCCGCGGCGGCGCGCAGGCTGGTGATGCTGCTGTCCGACCGCCCCGGCACCGGGACCGGCGGTCGCCGGGGTACCTCGCCCGACCTCATGGAACTGCTGCCCCAGTGGCTCGCGGCGGCCAACGCACGCGGGTTCGCCGCCCCTCCGCAGACCCTCCCCGCGCTGCTGGACGCGGCCCGGGGCCGTACCGACCTGCGGCCCGCCGCCCTGGCCTTCGCCGGATCGCGCGCCCTGTGGCTGGCCCGGCTCAACCAGGACTGGCGGTTCGCCCTGCGCGCGGCCCCGGGCGGCGGCGCGAGCCTGCCCGGCCCCGGAGACACGGAGGCGATAGGGCGGTTGTGGCAGGAGGGGTTGTTCGCCGAACGGGTCGCGCTGCTGGCGGCGCTGCGGGCCCGTACCCCCGAGGCGGCGCGCGAACTGCTGGCCGGGACCTGGGCGACGGAGCGGGCGGAGGACCGGCTGATGTTCCTCGACTCGCTGCGCACGGGACTGGCCGCCGGAGACGAGCCGTTCCTGGAACTGGCGCTGTCGGACCGAAGCCGTAACGTGAGAACGACGGCGGCGGAGCTGCTGTCCGCACTGCCGGGCTCGGCGCTGGCGGGGCGGATGGCGGTGCGGGCCGGGGCGTGTGTGGCCGTCGATCACACGGGGGACGGCCCGGTGATCGCGGTGGAGGCACCCCCGGAGTGCGACCCGGGCATGGAGCGGGACGGAGTGGTGGCCAAACCGCCGACCGGACGCGGCGAACGGTCTTGGTGGCTGGGGCAGTTGGTGGAGGCTGCCCCGCTGACCACCTGGCCTGCACGGCTCGGCGGCCGTACGCCCGGGGAGATCGTGGCGCTGCCGGTGGCGGACGGCTGGCAGGGCGAGTTGCACGCGGCCTGGTGCCGGGCCGCCGTACGGCAGGGGGACGCCGCGTGGGCGCGAGCCCTGCTCGGGGTCCCGGCGGCGCCGGAGGCGGGCGGTCCGGGCGCGGTGTCGCTGGCCGAGCGGGCCAAGCTGCTGGGCACGCTGGAGGGAGCGGAGCGGTCCGGGTGGGTGGCCGGGTTCATCGCGTCGCACGGCCTGTCGGAGGCGTTCCAGTTGCTCGGTGTCTGCGCCGTACCGTGGTCGGCGCCGCTCGGCCGGGCCGTGGTGGACGCCCTCAACATCGCGCGGGACGCCGGGAGTTACCCCTGGAGTTTCAGCGGGGTGATGGGCCTGGCCGAGCGCTGTCTGGATCCCGCGGAGGCGGCCCGGCTGGACGCCTTGCTGGCGGTGCCGGACGAAGGAGAGGACGCGTCACCGGGTGCCGGCGGGTACTGGGCGGAGGCGTTCCAGCGGCTCGCGACGACGTTGCGGCTGCGGGCGGTGATGCGGGAGGAACTGGAGCCGGCCGACGGCTGAGCGTCCGCTGCCGCGACGACTCCCTGGCTCCTCCCAGGGGCTCCTCCCAGGGGCTGCGCCCACGAGCACCCGGCGGCGTGAACGGCCTGGCCCCGGGCGCATCCCAGCCGTCCGACCCAGTCGCCGGGGTCAGACCGGGTCGAGGCAGACTGTGTCGAGGCCGTCCGGGACGGGTCGGTCCCGGACGGTCCACCGTGCCGCGCCCGCGGGCTACGCCTCCGTGGACTGCCGGACGTTCTCCCGTACCCACTCCACGATCGACGTCGTCGTCGCCCCCGGCGTGAAGATCGCGGCGACGCCCTTGTCCTTGAGGGGGGCGATGTCGTCCTCGGGGATGATGCCGCCGCCGAATACGAGGATGTCCTCGGCGTCACGCTGCCTGAGGAGGTCGATGACCGCGGCGAACAGGGTGTTGTGGGCGCCGGAGAGGATGGAGAGGCCGATCGCGTCGGCGTCCTCCTGGATGGCCGTGTCGACGATTTGTTCCGGCGTCTGGTGGAGTCCGGTGTAGATGACCTCCATGCCCGCGTCACGCAACGCCCGCGCGATGACCTTGGCCCCGCGGTCGTGGCCGTCGAGGCCCGGTTTGGCCACCACCACGCGGATCGGACCGGCTGCCACACCCATCACTGCCTCCATGACCCTGAAACGAACACGCCAGCATGTGTGCGTACCGACAAGTACCGCACATATGGCGCGTTCCGCCACCCGTCTCGAGTGAACGAACGTTATCTCCAGCATCCCGCAACCGGCAGTTTCGCGGAGGTTACCGAGGGGGAAATCACACACAGTGGGACACGTCAGGGAGCCGCAGCGTGGTCCGCGGGGGCAACAGGGGCACGCGACGCGGCCCGTCGTCGTACCCGCGCCACCTCCGCTCGGCCTCCCATGAGGGCACACGGGGGACAGAGCCGTCCTCCGCGCGCCGACAGGAGGTCGGCCGATGAAGGTCACCGGGGTACTCGAGCCTTTTCTCCCGCTCTGCCGTCGCGTTCTTCCCGGGCGACTCGCCTGCCTGTCGCTGGCCCTCCTGAAATCGACCGCGCTGGAAGCCGCGATCCTGGCCGGGCATCTGCTGCTCTACCCGACCGGTCTCACCCCCGAGCGCCACGCCCCCGCGCAGCCCGCACAGCGTGCCGACACGGCCCTACTGCCGGTCCGGACGGCCCCGCCGGTGGTGCTGCTGCACGGGTTCATCGACAACCGCTCGGTCTTCGTCCTGCTGCGTCGCACCCTCGCCCAGCACGGCGGCCAGCGCGTCGAGTCGCTCAACTACTCGCCGCTGACCTGCGACATCCGCACCGCCGCCGGACTGCTGGGCCGGCACATAGAGGAGATCTGCCAGCGCACCGGCAGCCGCCGGGTCGACATCGTCGGGCACAGCCTCGGCGGCCTGATCGCCCGCTACTACGTGCAGCGGCTCGGCGGCGACCACCGCGTCCGCACCCTGGTGACGCTCGGCACGCCGCACTCCGGCACCCGGGTCGCGCCGCTCGCGGACGCGCACCCGATCGTGCGGCAGATGCGCCCGGGCTCGGAGGTCATCGAGGAGCTGACCCGGCCCGCACCCGGCTGCCGTACCCGGTTCGTCAGCTTCTGGAGCGACCTCGACTCGCTGATGGAGCCGGTCGAGACGGCCCGGATCGACCATCCGGACCTCATGGCGACGAATGTGCAGGTGACCGGGATCGGTCACCTCGCCCTGGCCGTCCACCCGGCGGTCGCGACCGGCATACGGCAGGCCCTCGACGAGGTGCACACGGAGGAGCGGATCGCGGACGGCCTGACGGTGGCCTGAGGACGAACCGGATGAACCGGTCGAGCCGACCAAGTCGAGCGATCCGAGCAAGTCGGTTATTCGGGTCGGTTCGGGCGGGCAACGACTGCCCGCCATCCCCGACTTGGCCCCCGAAACCTCGAACATTCCTCGAACGCAAGGCCAAACCCGCGCCCGTCGTCCCCCGAAACACGTCCGAATGCCCGTTTCCCGAAACCACGAAACCTGCTGAAGATTGTCGCGCCCGCATACCGCCGGGTACAGTCGCCGCACTGCTCTGGCAGCCCCTGTTGTCGAGGCGAAAGAGAAGTTGGTGAACGACCGTCACCCGTCGGGGACCCTGACCACCCCGGCCCCGGCTTCCGACGCCGACCAGGCGCACTACGCGCCGTACGGCACCCAGGAAGCCCAGTACGGCGACTTCACCGCGTACGGCGACCACACCGCTACCGGCACCTCGTTCCACAGCGACCCGCTCTTCGGCCATCTCCCCGGCGAGGGCCAGGCCACCGGCGCGTACGACGCCACGCAGTGGCAGACGACCGGCGACCAGACGCTGAACTACGACCCCTACGCGGCTCAGCACCACGCGGCCTACGACTCCGGTGCCTACGACAGCACCGCCTGGACCGTCCCGCCACAGGGGACGGTCACCGACGGCAGCGGCCACTGGGACGCGAACGCCTGGCTCCAGCCCGACCAGTCGAACACGGCCGGCGTGACCCAGCAGTGGGAATGGGGCACCCAGACCTTCGAGACCGGCACGTACGACGCCACGCAGTGGAACTCCGACGGCACCCCGGCGCAGCCCGCGGAGCCGGAGCACGAGCACGAGTCACGGCCCGCCGACCCCTTCGACCAGTCGGCGACCCAGATGTTCGAGCAGCTTCCCTACGACGAGCTCCAGGAGTTCACGGAGGACTCCCCGGACGCCGGGGAGTTGACCGCGACCGGTGAGCTACCTGCAGTAACGCCACTGCTGGAGGACCAGGAAGAGCTCACTCCGGCCGCTCCGTCCGCGACACGCGCCGGCGGCCGCGCGGGGGCGCGTTCCCGCCGTCGTACGCCCCCCAAGCGCTCCGCACTACTGACCGTCGCCGTGCCCTCGGCCTGTGTGATGGGGGTGGCCGGGATCGCGGCCGCCTCGGTCGGCACCCTGACCGGCGGCGACGGCCAGGACACCACCGCCTCCGCCTCGGACGTGCAGTCGGTCAAACCCTCCGCCGCCAACAGCAAGCTCGACGCCCAGCTCAGGACGCTCTCGGCGGGCGCCGACGACTTCGCCGACCGGGCCAGCCGGACCCAGGAGCGCATCGACCTCAAGGCCCAGCAGGAGGCCGAGAAGAAGAAGGCGGCGGCGGAGGCGGCCCGCAAGGAGCGGCTGCGCCCCAAGTACGCCCTCCCGGTCACGCAGCGAGGACTCAGCGCCTATTTCGGCCAGGCCGGCGTGAACTGGATGTCCGTCCATACGGGCATCGACTTCCCCGTCTCCTACGGCACGACGGTGATGGCCGCGACCGACGGCGTCGTCTCCACCAAGTGGAACAGCGCCTACGGCAACATGATGATCGTGACGGCGAAGGACGGCACGGAGACCTGGTACTGCCACCTCTCGTCGTACCGCGTCGCCTCGGGTACGACCGTCAAGGCCGGGGATCCGATCGCGTACTCCGGGAACTCCGGCAACTCGACCGGCCCGCATCTGCACTTCGAGGTCAGGCCGGCGGGCGGCTCCGCCATAGACCCGCTGCCATGGCTGCGGAGCCACGGGCTCGACCCGACCTGATCCTGGTCGACACGACCCGATCAGTGAGCCCAGATCAGTAAGCCCCGATGAGCAAGCCCCGATCAGCAAGCCCTGATCAGTGAGCCCTGATCAGTGAGCCCCGCTCGTGTCGGCGGGGCTCGGCCTTCCGTCCTCGCAGCGCCTGTGCGGTTACAGCTTCTCCACCGGCGCGTACCGCAGCAGCAGCCGCTTCGGCTTGGTGTCGCCGAAGTCGATCGTCGCCTCCGTGTTGCCGCCCGTGCCCTTCACCCCGACGACCGTACCGAGGCCGAACTGGTCGTGGGTGACCCGGTCGCCGACGGCCAGCGAGACCACCGGCTTCTCCGAGGTCCGCCGGGTGGCGAAGCCGGACGCGCCGGACGCCGAGGAGCGCGAACGGGTCGAGGAGAGCGAGGCCGCCACGCCCGACGCGGGCCCGGAGGACACCGGTGTCATCGCCCCGGTCCGCTTCCACTCCAGATACCCGGCCGGGATCTCCTCCAGGAAGCGCGAGGGCGGGTTGTACGACGGCTGTCCCCAGGCGCTGCGCATCGCCGACCGCGTGAGGTACAGCCGCTCCCGCGCGCGCGTGATGCCGACGTACGCGAGGCGCCGCTCCTCCTCCAGCTCCTTGGTCTGGCCGAGCGCGCGCATGTGCGGGAAGACGCCGTCCTCCATGCCGGTCAGGAAGACCACCGGGAATTCGAGGCCCTTGGCGGTGTGCAGGGTCATCAGGGTGATGACGCCGGAGCCGTCCTCGTCCTCGTCGGGGATCTGGTCGGAGTCGGCGACCAACGCCACCCGCTCCAGGAAGGCGGACAGCCCGGCCGGCGCCTCGCCCTCCCCCGACTCCTGCTCGAACTCCAGCGCCACGGAGGCGAGTTCCTGGAGGTTCTCGATCCGGGTCTCGTCCTGCGGATCGGTGGAGGACTGCAACTCGGCGAGATAGCCGGTGCGTTCCAGGATCGCCTCCAGGACGGTGGCCGGTCCGGCGCCGGACTCCACGACCGTACGGAGGTCCTCCATCAGGGTGTTGAACCGCTTGACCGCGTTGGTCGACCGCGCGGCCATGCCGTACGCCTCGTCCACGCGCTTGAGCGCCTGGGGGAAGCTGATCTTCTCGCGCTGGGCGAGGGCGTCGATCATCGCCTCCGCGCGGTCGCCGATACCGCGCTTGGGGACGTTGAGGATCCGGCGCAGCGGGACGGAGTCCTCGGGGTTGGCGAGGACTCGGAGGTAGGCCAGGACGTCCCGGACCTCCTTGCGCTCGTAGAAGCGGACACCGCCGACGACCTTGTAGGGCAGGCCGACACGGATGAAGATCTCCTCGAAGACACGGGACTGCGCGTTGGTGCGGTAGAAGACGGCGACATCGCCCGCCTTCGCCTCGCCCGCGTCCGTCAGACGGTCTATCTCATCGGCGACGAACTGTGCCTCGTCGTGCTCGGTGTCGGCGACGTAGCCGGTGATCTGCGCGCCCGCGCCCGCGTTGGTCCACAGGTTCTTCGGACGGCGGGACTCGTTGCGCTCGATGACCGCGTTGGCGGCGGAGAGGATCGTCTGCGTGGAGCGGTAGTTCTGCTCCAGGAGGATCGTCGTCGCGTTCGGGTAGTCCTCCTCGAACTGGAGGATGTTGCGGATCGTCGCACCCCGGAAGGCGTAGATCGACTGGTCGGCGTCGCCCACCACGCACAGTTCGGCGGGCGGGAGGTCCTGCTCGCCCGGCGGTACGTCCTCCGCGTGCGCGCCGGTGCCGACCAGCTCGCGCACGAGGGCGTACTGGGCGTGGTTGGTGTCCTGGTACTCGTCGACCAGGACGTGCCGGAAGCGGCGGCGGTAGTGCTCGGCGACGTCCGGGAAGGCGCGCAGCAGGTTGACCGTCGTCATGATCAGGTCGTCGAAGTCGAGGGCGTTCGCCTCGCGCAGCCGCGACTGGTACATGGCGTAGGCCTGGGCGAGGGTCTTCTCGAAACCGTCGCTCGCCTGGGCGGCGAAGTCCTCCTCGTCGATCAGCTCGTTCTTGAGGTTGCTGATCTTGGCGCTGAAGGACTTGGGCGGGAAGCGCTTGGGGTCGAGGTCCAGGTCGCGGCAGACGAGCGCCATCAGACGCTTGGAGTCGGCGGCGTCGTAGATCGAGAAGGAGGAGGTGAAGCCGAGCTTCTTGCTCTCCCTGCGCAGGATCCGCACGCACGCGCTGTGGAAGGTCATCACCCACATCGCGTTCGCGCGCGGGCCGACGAGGTGCTCGACGCGCTCCTTCATCTCGCCCGCGGCCTTGTTGGTGAAGGTGATCGCGAGGATCTGCCCCGGGTGCACCTGGCGCGCGCCGAGCAGGTGGGCGATGCGGTGGGTGAGCACGCGCGTCTTGCCGGAGCCGGCGCCGGCCACGATCAGCAGCGGGGAGCCGGCGTGCACGACGGCCGCGCGCTGGTTCTCGTTCAGCCCCTCCAGGAGCGTGGCCGGGTCCAGGGCCGGGCGGGCGGCGCCGTCGCGGTAGTAGGCGTCCCGGTCCGGGGGCACGTCGAACTGCCCGCCGAACAAATCGTCCGGAACCGGTTCCGGCACGTGCTCGTCCTCGGGCGGCGGCGGGGGTTCCTCCTCGTGGCCGCGCGGGGGCTGGAGGCTCGCCAGGAAGCTGTCGTCAAAGAGGCTGCTCATCGCTCTCCGAGTCTAGGGCGCCCCACTGACAACCGGTCCCCACCCCGGAAAGTCACCCCGGTCACCCGCCAGAATCGGCCCCTCACGGTCAGCGATCACACGCCGTGAGCACGGATATGCCCGTCAGCCGAGCACGCGGACCGCTCGACCGCACCGGACAAGTAACCCCATACCGTCCCCGATCAACCGATCCGGCCGAGCCGCAACACGAAGGTCACGAAAATGTATCGGGCATATCGCACATCAAATTTCACACAGAGCACACGAGTTGGCTAGCGTGCCGGGCAGGCCGTACGACCCCCACCGGCGAACGTCGCCGGGCCGCACGGCCTCCGCCGAATCCAGGGTGCCGCCGCGCATCCGGAACCGGGGACCCACACCGACCCCCGGGGTGAATCGGTCCCGACTTCCCACCGGGGAACGGACCGTAGGGCAACCCTTCCGAACCACCCGCCCGAATCCTCCGCCAGAGCCCGAAGGGCCTGGGGGTACCCCCACCGCTAACTCGGTAGGCGGAGCACGGAAGGAGTCGCCCCCGTTGGCGTCGCACCGCAAGGCACGTCCGTCCGCAACGCGCGTAGCAGGCATACGCACGCCCGCCCTGGCCACCGCCGCCCTCACCTCCGTGGCGCTGCTCTCCCAGACCGCCAACGCCGCACCCTCCGAGGACGGCAAGCCCAGCCTGGAGGAGGTCGAGAAGAAGGTCGACGCCCTCTACCGGCAGGCGGAGTCGGCGACCGAGAAGTACAACGCGGCCAAGGAGAGGACCGGCAAGCAGCGCAGGCAGGTCGACACCCTGCTCGACGACGTCGCCGAGCGCACGGACCGGCTCAACAAGGCGCGTGAGGAACTGGGGTCCTTCGCCGCGGCCCAGTACCGGACCGGGGCCAGTACGCCCGACACGGCGACCTTCCTGCTCGCGGACAGTCCCCAGGACTACTTCGACCAGACGCAACTGATGAGCCGGCTGACCTCGCGCCAGAAGGACGCGGTCGACGACTACGCCACGCAGCGGTCCGCGACCATGGCGAAGCGGCAGGAGGCCGCCGAGAGCCTGGAGACACTCACCGAGACGCAGGGCGACCTCAAGACCGCCAAGACCACCGTCCAGACGAAGCTGGCCGCCGCGCGGGAGCTGCTGTCGCAGCTCACGGCCCAGGAGAAGGCGCGGCTGGCGGAACTCGAGAAGAAGCAGCGGGCCGAGGCGGCACGCAAGGCGGCGGAACTCGCGAAGCAGCAGGCGGCGGCCGCGCAGCAGGAGGCGTCGTCTTCATCGACGTCCACTTCCAGCGGCTCCTCCTCGTCCTCGTCGTCGTCCTCGTCGTCGTCCTCCGACTCCTCCTACGGGACGAAGGCCGCCAAGGCGATCGCCTTCGCCCGCGCGCAGGTCGGCAAGCCGTACGTCTGGGGCGCCACCGGCCCCGGCTCCTACGACTGCTCCGGCCTCTCCCAGGCCGCCTGGAAGGCCGCCGGCGTCTCCCTGCCGCGCACCACGTACGACCAGGTGAACGCCGGCACCACCGTCGCCCTCGCCGACGCCCAGCCCGGCGACCTGGTCTTCTTCTACGACGACGTCAGTCACGTCGGCATCTACATCGGCAACGGCATGATGATCCACGCCCCGAAGCCCGGCGCGTACGTCCGGGAGCAGTCGATCTACTACGGGGGCGAGTCGATCATCCACAGCGTGGTACGACCGGCCTGAGAGGCGCCGGCGCGCCCAGGGGGACGCGCCGCGATGGCGTGTACGCGGAGCGCGTCCGGCGAGGGCCGGGCGCTCTCAGCTGCCGGCTGGCGGTGGCCGCCGGCGCGGTGGCGGTCACCCGCGCCGCCGTCGGGAAGGCCTCCCGAGGGTCACGTCCACAGCACGGCGATGAAGATGTTCACCATGGTCAGCAGGCCCACCAGGCCGAAGGCGCCGTTCTCCACCTTCTCGTCGTCCCGTTTCACATAGACGAGTCCGAGGATCACGATCAGCAGCGCGAGCTTCACGCCGATCTTGACGGTGTTGACGTGGTGGTCGTCGGCCTCGTTGAGGCCGACCAGGATCACACCCGTCGCGAGCATGGTGAACGCGCCGTGCAGCATCCCGGGGACGAACCGGGCCGCGCCCTGGCCCATCGCCTTCATCTGCGTGAGGAAGCCGCCGAGGAGCGCGGCGATGCCGATGATGTGCAGGCCGACGAAGAGATGGATGAGTACGCCCATGGCCCCGGAGCCTAATCAGGGTCCCCCGGAGCACCGGGCACCGGCCCCTCCCTCGGCGCCCGCCGCCACCCGCCCCACGGCATCGCATATATGCACCCCATAGCACCCCGCGCGCCCCGCTCGCCCCGGAACCGCCACTTCGGTCATCCCGCCCCGTGAAGCCGACGGCTCCGGACCGGAATCCCGGTCACATACCGTCGGGTAGCGATCCGGTCACACCAATTCCGTGCATCGCGTTACCAGGCCGACACACTCCGGCCTAGCGTCCTCCCCCAGGTGACCGACTCCCCACCGCCGCCCGGGCCAGGGGCGGCAGTCGGACACCACCGCCGAGAAAGTCCGGCGGCGGCCCGCTCCCCTGTGCGGGCCGCCGCCGGACGCGCAATCCGCACCGCCGCGGCCCGTATGCGCGCTCCCCCTGGCGTGCGTACGGACGACCCGGCGGTCGTACGAAAGGACGTGACCAGTCCAGGTGGCAGCGCACCGCAAGCCCCGACAGCGCTCGCTCAGCGGCACTACGGCCCGCACGGCCGCCACCCTCGCCCTGGCGGGCGCGGCCACCGCGACGGGCTTCGAAGGGACCGGACACGCCGAGCCGCAACTGACACCGGCGCAGGTGAAGGCCAAGGTGGACCAGCTGTACCAGGAGGCCGAGGCGGCCACCGAGAAGTACGACGGGACAAAGGAGAAGGCCGACACGGCCCAGCGACGGCTCATGGCGCTCCAGGACGAGACCGCCCGCAAGCAGGAGAAGCTCAATTCCGCGCGGGACGCCCTCGGCCTGGCAGCGGCCGCGCAGTACCGCGACGGCGGTATCGATCCGGCGTGGCAGCTGGCGCTCTCCAGCGATCCGGACCGCTACCTGGACAACGCCGCGCTCGCCGAACGGGCCGGTGCCGCGCAGGCCGGCGCGGTGGCGCGGGTGCGCCGGCAACTGCGGGAGATCGAGCAGTTGCGCGGCGCGGCGCACGTCGAGCTGGCCTCGCTGCGGTCCCGGCAGGCCGAGCTGAAGCAGCAGCAGGCCACGGTCACCGGCAAGCTCGACGAGGCCCGGCAGCTGCTGGACCGGCTCTCGCCCCGGCAGCGGGCGGCGGTCACGGCGGACGGCGCCTCTTCACGCGCGTCCCGCTCGGCCACCGAGGGCCGCGCTCCCCTGGCCGCGGGCGGTGCCACGGCCTCCGACTCCCGTGCCGCGGCCGCCGTGGCGTACGCCTACTCCAAGCTCGGCAGCCCCTACATCTGGGGCGCGACCGGCCCCGACGCCTTCGACTGCTCGGGACTCGCCCAGGCCGCCTACCGCTCCGCCGGCGTCTCCATCCCCCGCACCACCTACTCCCAGATCAACGCCGGCCGCCGCGTCTCCCGCTCCGAACTCCAACCCGGCGACCTGGTGTTCTTCTACTCGGGCATCAGCCACGTCGGCATCTACATCGGGAACGGCCAGATGATCCACGCCCCCAATCCGTCGGCCCCGGTGCGGATCGCGCCCATCGACGAGATGCCGTTCGCCGGGGCGACACGGGTCGTGTGAACCCCGTCGGGCCGGCCTCCGCGGGCATCCGAACGGCCCCGCCGCCTCAGACCAGGCGGCGCGCGGTCGCCCAGCGGGTCAGCTCATGCCGGTTGGACAGCTGCAGCTTCCGCAGTACCGCCGACACATGGGACTCGACCGTCTTGACGGAGATGAACAGCTGCTTGGCGATCTCCTTGTAGGCGTAGCCACGCGCGATCAGGCGCAGGACCTCGCGTTCGCGCTGGGTGAGGCGGTCGAGGTCCTCGTCGACCGGCGGGGCGTCGGTGGAGGCGAAGGCGTCCAGGACGAACCCGGCCAGTCGCGGGGAGAAGACGGCGTCGCCCTCCTGCACCCGGAAGATCGAGTCGACCAGGTCGGTGCCGGTGATCGTCTTGGTGACGTAGCCGCGGGCGCCGCCGCGGATCACGCCGATCACGTCCTCGGCGGCGTCCGACACGGACAGCGCGAGGAAGCGCACCGGCCGTTCGGCGTCCGCCGTCAACGCGGCGCACCGGCGCAGCACTTCGACCCCGCCGCCGCCCGGCAGGTGCACATCGAGGAGGACCACCTCGGGCCGGGTCGCGGTGATCACCGAGACCGCCTGGTCGACGTCGGCGGCCTCGCCGACCACCTCGACACCGGTCTGCTCGGTCTGGCCGATCTCGGCCTGGACACCGGTACGGAACATCCGGTGGTCGTCGACGAGGACCACGCGCACCCGACGCCCGGCCTTCTCCGTGCCTTCCGCCGGGCCGTTCGCCTCGGTCGCGTCGCTCATGACGTCTTCTCCGCCCTCTCCATCTCCAACTCGACCTCCGTGCCGCCGCCCGGCACGGACCGCAGCCGTGCCGTGCCGCCGTGCCGCTCCATACGGCCGATGATCGATTCTCTGACACCCATGCGGTCGGCGGGTATCGAGTCGAGGTCGAAGCCGGGACCGCGGTCACGGACGGACACGAAGACCGTCCTGCCCTCGACTTCGGCGTAGACCTGGACGGCGCCGCCCTCGCCACCGTACTTGGCGGCGTTGACCATCGCCTCGCGCGCGGCCTGCATCTGCGCGGCCGTCCGCTCGTCGAGCACGCAGTCGCCGACCACCACGACCTCGATGGGGACGCCGTGCTTGTCCTCGACCTCCGCGGCGCTTCGCCGGACCGCCTCCGCGAGGGTGGCGGGCTCGTCGGACTCCTCCTTGCCGCTGCCCTCGGGCTTGTAGAGCCAGGTGCGCAGGTCACGCTCCTGGGCGCGGGCGAGGCGGCGCACCTCGTTCGCGTTCTCCGCGTTGCGCTGGATCAGGGTCAGGGTGTGCAGCACGGAGTCGTGGACGTGGGCGGCGACCTCGGCGCGCTCCTGGGCGCGGATACGCATCAGCCGCTCCTCGGAGAGGTCCTGGGTCATCCGCACGAGATACGGCCCGGCGAGCAGTGTGATGCCGACGAGCACGGCGAGCGAGGCCTGGAGCACCGCCCCGATGTGCGCGGCGGAGCCCTGCATGACGAAGACGCCCGAGACGCCCGCGGTGACGAGCAGGACGCCGACGCCCGCGCGCAGCAGCGAGAGCGTGCGGCGCCGGCTGCCGACCTCGACCCACCGGGCCCGGCGGGCGTTGTCCGCCTGGCGCCAGACGAGCGCCACGCCGGCCGCGACCAGGACCGCGGGCAGGAGATAGGCCTTGGCGCCGCTGGTGAGGTTGACGCTGCCCACGAACACCATGGACACGACGACCATGAGGAGCAGCGCGACGATCTGGCCTCTGTCGGGTCTGCGTGCCACGAGTCTGCGGCGGCCGTCCGCCGAGGTCTCGGTGGTGACCAGCGAGGGCGGCTTCTGGCCGCCGACGCCGCCGACGCCGAGGGGTACGAAAAACCAGAACGCGGCATACAGCAGTGCGCCGAGGCCGTTGGCCATGAACAGGCCGACGAAGACGAGCCGCACCCACACCACGGGCAGGCCGAGATGCCCGGCGAGGCCCCGCGCCACCCCACCGAGCCAACGGCCGTCGCTGCTGCGGTAGAGCTTGCGCGGCGGCCGCGGGTCGTCGAGGGGCGCTGCTGCGGCTTCCGGCATGCCATCGATGTTCACACGCCGGAAGTCCCCGGGCATCAGGGTCGGCCCCCGAGACTCCCCTGATCTTCGGATTTCCGCGCGGATCCTGGGATTTCCCCGCGGCGGGCCCGTTCTTCCCACGACAGGCGCCCACGTCCCACGGCACGCGCCCACTTCCGCAGCGCACGCCCTCCTCCCGCGGCACCCCGCTACCCGCCCTCCCCGGACACGCGCCGTCCCCCGCGGGGTCCCCGTTTCCCGCGCTCCGCGGTAGGTCCCCTCTCTCTCCGCCGCTCCGCGGTAGGTCCCCTCCCTCCGCCGCTCCGCGGTAGGTCCCCTCCCTCCGCCGCTCCGCGGTAGGTCCCCTCTCTCCGCCGCTCCGCGGTAGGTCCCCTCTCCCCGCGGCTCCGCAGGTCCCCTCTCTCCGCGGCGAGTCCCCGGGATTCCCCGCGGCGAGTGCCGGAACCGCCGGCGGCGATCGGCCGGGGTCCGTCACCGACGTGCGGTTCGAACGCGTCCCGGCCCGGCCTCGGGGCCGATATCAGGGTTCGGCCAGGGTCATCCCGACTGCCGTTGCGGCGGCTCGGCCGTCACCATTGACTCATGACTGATCACGAGCACGCCGCGACGGGTCCGGGACCCGGCCCCGGCCCGCGGCCCGCCCCGGGCCTCGGGCCGTCGGATGCCGCGCCCGCCGCGACGGAGGCGAGCGGGACGGGCGCCACCGGGACGGAGGGCGACGCCACCGCCGCGGGCGCGGAAGCGGTCGCCGAGGCACTCCCCCGGTTCCGGCGCGACCGCCGGCACAAGATGATCGCCGGCGTGTGCGCGGGGCTCGGGCGCCATACCGACCTGGACCCGGTGATCTTCCGCATCACTCTGGCCGTGCTGGCCGCGACCGGCGGCATCGGTCTCCTCTTCTACGGCTTCGCCTGGCTCTTCGTGCCCTACGAGGACGAGGAGGAGAACGAGGTCCGCAAGCTGCTGACCGGCCGGGTCGACGGGCAGGCCCTGGCGGCCGTGCTGTTCGCGCTGGTCGGCTGCGGAGTGCTGCTGACGATGATCAGGAACGGCGGGGTGCTGGCGTTCGCCGTCGTCCTGTCCGTTCTGCTGGCGGGCGCCGGGTACTGGTCGCGGCGGCGGGACGCCCCGGACCCCGACCCGCTGGCGGCGCAGGCGGTGGCCGACGCCCCTCCCGAGGCCCAGGCACCGCCGGTCTCGATCACCTACCCGTCGTGGTGGCGCGACCCGATCGTCAAGGACGGCACGCACGTCGGAGGCACCGGCTACCTGTGGGGCCCCGGCGACGCCCGCGGCCGGGACGTCCCGGGACTCGACTTCCGGCTGAGCACCCCGTGGGTCCACGGCCAGGACACACGTGCCCGGCAGAGCGCGCCCCCAAGACCGCGCGGACCGCGCTGGATCGGCGGCTGGATCTTCCTGTTCGCCCTGCTGGCGGGCGGCCTGGGCACAGGCCTGACCTGGGACACGCATCCGCTGGGCACCAGCCTCCAGGCCGGTCTGGCCGGCGCGCTGATCGTGTTCGGCCTGGGTACGGCGGTCAGCTCGTTCCTGGGACGCACGGGGGCCGGATCGCTGTTCCTGGCACTCGCCACCGCGGGTCTCCTCGCGGCGGCGACGGCGCTGCCGTCGGACATCAGCACCCACTGGACGCGCGAGAGCTGGACCCCGGCGACGGCGGCGGAGGTGTCGTCGACGTACGACCTCGGGACGGGCGTCGCCACGCTCGACCTGACCCGTATACGCATCGCCCAGGGACAGACGGTGTCGACGGCCGCCGAGGTGGGGGCGGGCCGGCTGAAGATCGTCGTGCCGGCGGACCTGACCGTACGGATGAGCATCGACGTGGGCGTGGGCGACATCCAGTTGCCCGGGGACGACAAGAAGGACGTGGACGTGGAGCCGGGCAAGCACAAGGACGTGACGCTGCGGCCGACGGGCGGAGCGAAGAACACGGGCGCGCTCGACCTGGATCTCCAGGTCGGCGCGGGACAGGTGGAGGTGAGCCGTGCTGCGGCATGAGTTCCAGCCCGGGCGGCTGATCGTGGGCGTCTTCCTCACGGCGGCGGGAATCGCCTACGCCGGTGACGCGGGGGGCCTGTGGACGACCGAGTGGTTCGCGGTCATCCCCGTGATGGTGGTCGGCCTCTTCCTGGCAGGCGTCACCGCGGCCCTGACCCGGGCGATACGCAGGCGCCGCCGCGCACCGGAGAACTAGGGGAGTACGAGCCGACGGGGTGCTAGCGCAGGCCCCCGGACCGGTGTCGGCGCCGGGCACGCAGCATCGCGTCCAAGGAGAAGTAGGGGGCGCCGGCCAGGACCAGGGGCAGCCAGGCCATCAGGTAGGCGAGGTCGTTGCCGTAGTAGTACGGGGAGTTGGCCCAGCTGATGGTCAGCCAGAGGCTGAGCGAGATCAGCGCACCGCCGAGGGCGGCCAGGCGGGCCAGCAACCCGAAAAGGGTGCCGAGGCCTACGGCGAGTTCGCCGATGGCGATCGCGGTGCCGAAGCCGACGGGGTTCTTCAGGGCCAGGTCGACCAGGGCCGGGATCGCGGCGGAGTCGCGGACCGCGCGCATGGTGTCACCGATCGAACCGGAGCCGCCGGACTTCAGGAAGGCGCTGTCGGTCAGCTTGTCCAGGCCGGCGTAGATGAAGGTGACGCCGAGGAAGATCCGCAAGGGAAGGAGGGCATAGCGGGTGGCGGTGTCGCGCAGACCGCGATCGCCTTCGAGATACGGGGGGTGCGTGTCCGTACGAATGCCGTGAGTCATCGTCACTAGCCGCCTCTCGCCGCTGTACCCAGAGCCCCTCAACAGACCATACGTACGACAAGGACGACCCGCTCAATCCTCCTCCGGATATTTTTACGAATTTCGGTCGGTCTCCGTCACCCGCCCGCGGGCCGCCTCCCCGGCCCGCCCGCCCGCTGACCTCCTCTCCGGCGCCCCTTACTCCGTCACCTCCACCACACACCGGTTCGTGGCCGCCCCGGCCGCTGTCACCACCTGGATCTCGACGCAGCCGGGTTCCACCTCGGCGGGCACGGGGACGGTGAGGACGCTGTCCGTGGGGTTGCTGAAGCCGCCGGTGACGGGGACCAGGGGCACGTGGACGTTGACCGCGCCGACGCGGACGACCATGCGGGAGAGGCGGTCGGCGGTCTGGGCGCCGGGCGGCACGAAGCCGGTGCCGCGGATCTCGATATCGTCGCCCGTACGGATGGGCGCGTCCAGGTCACCGGCCTCGCGGGCGCGGACGACGGAGAGGATGACCGGACGGCCGCCCTCGGCGTACTTGCCGGCGAGGTAGGTCGCGGCGGAGATCAGGACCACCGTCGCGAGGCCCCAGGGGAGGTCCGGGAGCTGGTCGGGGCGGCGGGCGAGGCGTACGGCGGCGAAGACGAGGGCGACGGCGCTGATCACGACGTACTGGATGTCGGCGAAGGTGCCCCGGCCGGAGTCGTCGGTGAGCAGGTCGGCCGCGCGGGGGCGGTGCGCGCGCACCTTCTGCAGGCGCTGGCCAAGGATGCGCAGGCCGACCACCCGGCGCACCAGGACGGCGATGCCGCAGACCACGGCCAGGACGGTCACCACACCGGCGCCGCGGGCGAGATCGAGGCCTGAGATGAGGGCGTCCCGGTCGGCGGGAGAGGAGGCGACGGCCAGACGGCAGGCCAGGACGAGTACGGCGTAGGCGACGAAGAGGACCCAGGAGGCGGCCACGGTGCGGGAGGTGGACATGCGGTTGTCCTCGCCGATCACGGGGGCGAGCACTCCGCCGCGCGAGCGGTGGAACCAGGAGGCGGCGGTCAGCGTGAGGGCCACGGCCACGGCGGCGACCAGTCCGGCGGTGCGGGCGCTGGTCCAGCCGGCGCCGATCGCGGTCAGGGACTGGGCGAGCAGCATGATCACGACGGCCGCCCAGACCGTGCACGCGGTGCGCAGCCAGAGCCGGGCCAGCCAGGCCTCGCCCTCGGCCCGGCCGCGTTCGGCGACCACCTCGGCGGACTGGGAGAGTTCCTCGGAGACCCACTGGCGGGAGGCGGAGGCGGAGTG
Organism: Streptomyces sp. NPDC051105; assembly: GCF_040682795.1. NCBI lineage: Bacteria > Bacillati > Actinomycetota > Actinomycetes > Kitasatosporales > Streptomycetaceae > Streptomyces > Streptomyces sp. NPDC051105. The sequence continues at coordinate 330,000 of NZ_JBFBBR010000003.1, forward strand.
GGCCACCGCCGCGGGCAGCCCCTGTCCGGCCGCGAACTCCTCGCGTTTGACGAGGAATTCGGCGACCGCCCGCCGGTGCCCCTCGCGTGCCCCGTGCGGACAGTCCCCGCACGCGCACCCGCCCCCGTGGACACCCGAACCGGCACCCTGCCTCGCCTCCTGCACCGCCACGCCCGACGCCCGCCTTCCCCACGCCCGGGGCACGACGCGCAGGGCCCTCCCCGGGGCCGGACGACGCCGTGCAACTCCCTTGTGTCGAGAGCGAATTGTGCCCTACGCCACGCTGTTCGCGTTCAGTAGGTTGGTCACGACGGGTGAAGGTACGGCCGACCGGTTGACCCGGCTGCGAGAATTCCCCCATGGCCGAGATCATCCAGCGGGACGGGACCTGGGCCTTCGACGGCAGCACGGTCCGGATCACGCCGGGACGCCATCGCTCCGTGCCGCTGTTCCGGCAGACGTACGGGGAGATCGCCGTACCGCTGGAGGCGGTGTCGGGGGTGGTGTACGAGCCGGAGCGCAAGCGCGGGCGGCTGCGGATGCGGCTGCGCGAGGGCGCGGATCCACTGCTGCAGGCGACGGGCGGGCGACTGCCGGAAGGAGCGGATCCGTATCTGCTCACGGTGGACGGGGACCGCTCCGGGGTGGCGGAGTACGTCGTGGCGGAGATCCGGCAGTCGCTGCTGCTGGACCAGGTCCCCACGGAGCCGGCGAAGGCGTATCTGCTGCCGGGGCCGCCGGTGCCGGTGTCGGTGCGCTCCTCGGACGGCACGGTGTCGTTCGACGGCACGCAGGTGCGGATCGACTGGGCCGACACCTCCGACCGGGTCAAGCGGGCGACCGGGCCGCGCATCATCGGCATCGGCGACCTGGTGCAGGTGGAGTGGCTGCCCAACTCCGGCTACGAGGACGGCTTTCTGCGGTTCGTCACCCGGGAGACAGTGTTCTCGAAGCTGCCGGCGGAACGCGACCCCTACGCCCTGGACCTGTGGGGCAGTGTCCGCCGCGATCTGCTGACGGCGCTGGTCGCGGCGGCGGTCACGGCCCGGCTGCCGCATCCCTCGACCCGTGCGGGCGCGGAGTACGCCGACCGGGACCGGCCCCCGGCGGCCGTGCCGCGCCATTCGGCCGACCATCACGACATACTGCTGCGCAGGCTGCGGGAGTTGGGCGAGCTGCACCGGGACGGGGTCCTCACGGACGAGGAGTTCGCGCTCACGAAGGCGGCCGTGCTCAGGAGCTTCTGAGACCGCCAGGGCCTGTCTGACCATTCCCGTCGTCGCCCGGAGGGCGGCCTCGCGGCGTCAGGTGCGTGCTCTGGGGGTCCCCCGGCCGGAGGCTGGGGGAGCGCCGGGCCCAGGCCCTCGTACTGGACGTACTTGGGTCTGCGCCCGGTGCGGCGGGTGGGGGTACCTCCCACGCCCTTAAGGAAGTGGGGGGGTGCATGGCGTCGCGAGGCAGACGGGAATGGTCAGACAGGCCGCTAGCTCAGCAGGTCCGGTTCAGAGCGGCTGATGTCCTGCCACAGGGGCTGGTAGTTGATCCAGGCCACCAGGTCGCCGCCGAGCTGTTCGCGGGTGGCGACGGCGAGTTTGTGGTCGATGAGCAGCGGGCGGCCGGCGGCTTTGGCGGTCAGCTGGACCTGCGCGGACTTCTCCATCGACAGGAACCACCAGGCGGCCGCGTCCACCGAGTCGCCGACCGTCAGCAGCCCGTGGTTGCGCAGCACCAGTGCCTTGCGGGAGCCGAGGGCGCCGGCGATCCGGCGGCCCTCCTCGGCGTCCACGGCGACCCCGGTGTAGGCGTCGTAGAGGGCGTGGTCCTCGTAGAAGGCGCAGCTCTCCTGGCTGATCGGGTCGAGCAGGTCACCAAGGGCGGACAGGGCGCGGCCGTGCACGGAGTGGCAGTGGGCGACGGCGACGACGTCCGGGCGGGCCGCGTGCACCTGGGCATGGACGGTGAAGGCGGCCTGGTTGACGTGGTAGCGGCCCTCGATCACCTGGCCGTCCTGGTTGGCCAGGACGAGGTCGCTGACGGTGACGTGCTTGAACGGCATGCCGAACGGGTTGACCCAGAAACAGTTCGAGTACTCGGGGTCGCGGGCGGTGATGTGCCCGGACACCCCGTCCTCGAGCCCGGCCCGGCCGAAGATCCGCAGCGCGCCCGCGAGCCGTTCCTTGCGATGCCGGCGCTCTTCGTCGAGCGAATCGTGCATCGGCGGCATCGCGAACCGGAGCTGATCGGTGGGCAGCGGCAGGGGCGGAGTCGGCCCGTGCATAGGTCCTCCAGCACTGGGTTTGTGTTACGGGCGGAAGTTACCGTCGGTCAGCGCAGGAAAACAGAGCTGTTCTGTAAAGATGACGCGCGCGAGCAAATCACGACAGAAGATGTCGGGTATCGGCACCACACTGGCTCGTATGACACGTACAGCCGCCGCGAGCGGAACAGCCGGCACCGACTGGGCGGCCTTCGTCGCCGCCGCGCCCGACCTCGCGCGCACCGTCGAGGAACGCTTCGCCGCCCACCGCCACCACGTCCTGGCCACCCTCCGCAAGGACGGCTCCCCCCGCACCTCGGGCCTGGAGGTCCGCTTCCTGGCCGGCGAGGTCTGGTTCGGCATGATGCCGGACTCGGTGAAGGCGCTCGACCTGCTGCGCGACCCGCGGTTCGCGCTTCAGGCCAATCCGGGGACCGGCACCGACATGGGCGGCGGGGACGTACGGATCGCCGGACGGGCGTACGAGGTCGTGGATGCGGCGGTGAAGGGGGCGTACACGCAAGAGGTGGAACCGCCGGAGCCGTTCCACCTCTTCCGTACCGAGCTGACGGAGGTCGTACGGACCCGCGTCGAGGACGACACCTACCTGGTCGTCGAGATCTGGCGGCCCGGTGAGCCCCTGCGCACCGTCAGGCGCAGGTAGGGCCTACCCGCCTACTCCCACTCGATGGTGCCCGGCGGCTTCGAGGTGACGTCGAGGACGACCCGGTTGACGTCCCTGACCTCGTTGGTGATCCGGGTGGAGATCTTCGCGAGGACGTCGTACGGCAGGCGCGACCAGTCGGCCGTCATGGCGTCCTCGGAGGAGACCGGGCGCAGCACGATCGGGTGACCGTAGGTGCGGCCGTCGCCCTGGACGCCGACCGAGCGGACGTCCGCGAGCAGGACCACCGGGCACTGCCAGATGTCGCGGTCGAGGCCGGCCGCGGTCAGCTCCTCGCGGGCGATGGCGTCGGCCTCGCGGAGCAGGTCGAGGCGGTCCTTGGTCACCTCGCCGACGATCCGGATCCCGAGACCGGGGCCGGGGAACGGCTGGCGCTGGACGATCTCCTCCGGCAGGCCGAGCTCCTGGCCGACCATCCGGACCTCGTCCTTGAACAGCTTGCGGAGCGGCTCGACGAGCTTGAACTCCAGGTCCTCGGGGAGGCCGCCGACGTTGTGGTGGGACTTGATGTTCGCGGTGCCGGTGCCGCCGCCGGACTCGACGACGTCCGGGTAGAGCGTGCCCTGCACCAGGAACGCGACCTCGGGGCCCTCGTCCGCGATGATCTCGGCCTGGGCCTGCTCGAAGACCCGGATGAACTCGCGGCCGATGATCTTCCGCTTCTGCTCCGGGTCGGAGACACCGGCGAGGGCCTTCAGGAACCGGTCCTCCGCGTCCACGACCTTGAGCTGGACGCCGGTCGCGGCCACGAAGTCCTTCTCGACCTGCTCGGTCTCGCCCTTGCGCATCAGGCCGTGGTCGACGTAGACGCAGGTCAGCTGGGCGCCGATGGCCTTCTGGACGAGGGCGGCGGCCACCGCGGAGTCGACGCCGCCGGACAGACCGCAGATGGCGCGCTTGTCGCCGACCAGCTCGCGGATCGCGGTGACCTGCTCCTCGATGACGTTGCCGGTGGTCCAGGAGGGCGTGAGCCCGGCGCCGCGGTACAGGAAGTGCTCCAGGACCTGCTGGCCGTGCGTGGAGTGCATGACCTCGGGGTGGTACTGGACTCCGTAGAGCTTCTTCTCGTCGTTCTCGAAGGCGGCGACCGGGACGACGTCCGTGGACGCGGTCACGGCGAAGCCCTCGGGGGCGGCCGAGCAGGCGTCGCCGTGCGACATCCACACGTGCTGCTCGTCCGGGGTGCCCTCGAAGAGGGTGGAGGCCGGCCTGGAGACGTGCAGGTCGGTACGGCCGTACTCGCGGGCTCCGGTGTTGTCCACCGTGCCGCCGAGGGACTGGGCCATCAGCTGGAAGCCGTAGCACATGCCGAAGACGGGGACGCCGGCCTCGAAGAGCGCGCGGTCCAGGCGGGGGGCGCCCTCCTCGTACACGGACGAGGGGCCGCCGGAGAGGATGATCGCCGCCGGGTTCTTGGCGAGCATCTCGGCGACCGGCATGGTGCTCGGCACGATCTCGCTGTAGACCCGGGCCTCGCGGACGCGACGGGCGATGAGCTGGGCGTACTGCGCGCCGAAGTCGACGACCAGGACGGTGTCGGGGGTGGCGGCAGCGGGAGTCGCTGATGACACGGGGTGCCTTCCGGCGGTGGGGCGGGGGTCTGTGGTTACCAATTCTAACGGGCGGGCGCGGGACACCCCCACGAGGTGATGTGACATACTCGCCGCCATGCTCACGCAGACGACCTTCCTCTTTACCTATGGCAACCGGCCCGCCGGCTGCCATGGTCGTCACGCTTGAGCAACTGACAAGCGACTTCCCCAGGCGCCCCGGGCCGACAAGGTCCGGGGCGCCTGGTGTTTCTCCGGATCGTGTCGGCCCGGGGGGTCTCCCGAGAACGACGAGAACGACGAGAACGAGGAGCACCCGACATGACCGCCAGCCCCACCGAGCAGCACGTCAGCCCCGCCGAGAAGACCGGTGCCCGTACCGCCGAGGCCGCCGACGTGATCACCGGTGCGCGGGAGCGCATCGACGCGCTCGACGACCGGATCATCGGCCTGATCCAGGAACGGATGGCGGTCTCCGCCGTCATCCAGGAGGCCCGGATCACCTCCGGCGGCCGCCGGGTGAACCTGTCCCGCGAGATGGAGGTCCTCGGCCACTACAGCGAGGCGCTCGGCAGGCCGGGCACCTCCCTCGCCATGACACTCCTCGAACTGTGCCGCGGGCGCATCTGAGTGGTCGCATCCGCGCGGTCGCATCCGCGCGGTCGCATCCGAGTCGGGCGGATCTGAGTTCGGGGCCTTCTCACCCGTACGGCGCGTGACCGGCACGGGAACCGCTTCGTTGGTGGGGTGTCCGTGCCAGCCAGGGGCGGGCCCGAAAGAACCACGCGTGGCTCACTGGAGCGATGAGGCGTACGGATCATGCCGTGCGCCGTGGGACCTCGTTCCAGTCACGTGACCGGACGGCAGGGGACAGCAGCCCGGTCACACCAGAGACGGCCGGCTCCGGGGACGCCCGGGGCCGACCGGCGGAAAATTGCAAAAATGCACAAGGGCTGGGTCAAACGGTTGCGGAGGCCGCGTGCATCCAGCACGATGCCTAGAAGGCCCCAAGGCCTTCACAGCTTCCAAGTCCCAGTTCAGGCAACGGTATTGCCGTGTGCCGACCGTCCGTCAAAGGTCGAGACCCGCCGTACGCCCCGAGTGCGCTGGGGCGCCGACCCGGGGCACGGACGGTGGCACAGGGCACAGAGACCAGCGGCGCAACCCCCCGGCGCCGCTCCCCGGCACCGGCGCTGCCCTGACGTCGGTGCTGACGGAAGAAGGGCCCCGCGGCTCCGTCCCGCGGGGCCCTTCGCCTGCCCGCGGGCACCGGCAGGCACCCACAGGCACCCACAGGCACCCACAGGCACCCACAGGCACCCACAGGCAGGTGTACGGCTAGGTACGGCTCACCGTGCCGCACCCCTCCGGCTCGGTCCCGAGTTTCCGGCTGCGGTCGTACGGGTCGACCGACGGGCCGGTCGGGGCGGCGCTGCCCGTCGGCGCCTGGGACGGGAACTGCGGGTGCAGATAACCGTCGTAGATGTCGCAGGCCGAGTTGCCGGCGTCCTGGACGTAGCTCAGCAGGGACAGGCGGCCGGGGGTGACCTGGTAGTGCGCGGGGTCGGAGAGCTCGGTGTCGATCACCCGGCGCACGATGGTGCGGGCGACCTCGGTGGAGCCGTCGGCACGGACGACCGGGTAGACGAAGGTGAAGTCGGCGTGCACGGCCACGCCCTGGAACTTGCCCTTGGCGAAGGTGATCCGGCCGCGCGTCTTGACGACCTGGCCGGTCAGGTGCACGTCCTCGGGGTCGAAGCGGCTGAAGAGTGACAGCGGGTCGTGGGCCTTGCTCGGTGTGCGCAGTGCGGTGTTGAGGTCGTCGAGCAGGCGGGGCTGCTTGGGGTCGAGCACGGCGAGGGCGGCATCGGGATGCGCGCCCGCCACGACCTCGGGGTCGAGGTTGGCGTCGACCAGCAGCTTCTTGGTCTGCTGGAGGGCCAGTTCGACGCGGTCCCTGGGGATCGAGCCGAGTGCGGTGGCCTTCGGCAGAACGATGCCGTCCGCGCCGTCGGCCCAGCGCAGCGCAGGGGAACCGGCGAACGGGTGGGCGAGGGTGGGGGTGTCGGCGGCGACCGCGGACGGCGGCGCGGTCGGGGCTGCGGTCTCGGCGGGGAGCGGCGAGGTGGCGGTGTCGGTACCGGAGGACGAGCCGAAGGGGTCGCCGGGGATCAGCGAGGGCCGCATGGCCACGACGGCCACGGCGATCGCCACCGGCAGGCCCACGACCGCCCAGATCTTACGGCGCCGGGCGGCCCGCCCCTCCATCTCCCGCCAGGCCGGCCCGGTCCGCCAGCCCTCGGGCTCCTGGCGGCCCTTGAGCCGCTCGGTCACCTCACGGGCGCGGGCGGAGGGCTCCTTCGGAGCGGACTTGCGGATGTCGCGCTCGGTGTCGCGGATGAACTGCTCCCACACCTCATCGGGTATGGAGGAGGACGACGACGGTTCGTCCCCCGACGACTGCTCGGACCGTCTGTCAGACATGACACTCTCTCGTTCGGCCGTTCGACGGGGGCGAGAATAACCATGCGACCCGCCGTGGACATGCCCACCCCCGTGGACGCCCTGAAGTGACGACCGTCACATAAGAATCCCGTGAAGGCGGAGGCAACCATTCACAGGATTCGCGGGTCACTTCACCGGAACCAGCGGTTACATCCGTCTGCCGCACCTTAGTCACGGGGGTCCTCATGAAGCTTCGCCGCGCCATGGCCGCAGCAGCCGCCACGGCTGTCATCGCGCCGGTCGCCCTGCTGTCCGCACCGGCCGCCTTCGCGGACGACGAGCCCTCCACGCCCGCGTCCGAGTCCGCGCCGAGCGAGATACCGAGCGACTCCCCCTCCGCCTCCCCGTCGGACTCCGTCCCGCCGAGCGACAGCGCCTCGGCGTCCGCGTCCGAGTCCGCGTCGGCGTCCGCGTCCGCGTCGCCCAGCGACAGCGCGAGCGCCAGCGCGTCCGCCTCGGCCGAGCCGTCCGAGTCGGCGGAGCCCAGCGAGGACCCGTCCGACCCGGACGTCCCGTACTGCGAGGACCTCGACGAGGACTTCAGCGACGCCAAGGTGTCCGCCGACATCAAGGGCCTGCCCGGCAAGATCGTCGCGGGTGACGGCTTCCACGGCTTCAAGCTGGTCGTCACCAACGAGTCCAAGACCGACATCGAGGGTGTCGCCTTCTACGCCGAGATCGAGAACTACGAGCTCACCGAGTCGAAGTACCTCAGCCCGTACGTCGACCTCGAGTTCAAGAACCCCGACAGCGGCTCCTGGGACCGGATCGGCAGCGACGACTGGGCCGGCGACTACTTCTTCTACGTCGAGAAGCTCAAGTCCGGCGCGAGCAAGTCGGTCGACCTGCGCGTCTCCATCGACGCCAAGGCGCCCGCCGGTGACGCCTACTCCTTCGGCTCCGGCGCCTACCTCGACAAGGTCGACGGCCAGGACTGCATCGCCGAGGGCTGGGCCCAGTACGACTTCACGGTCCTCAAGGCCGGCTCGTCCAACCCGGACCCGGGCACGGCCACGCCGAGCGACGACGGCGGCAAGGACTCCGTGAAGAAGCCGCAGGGCAACGTCTCCGACCTGCCGACCGGCAACCTCGCCGAGACCGGCTCCAGCTCGGCGCTCCCGGTCATCGGCCTCGTCGGCGGGGTCGCCGTCGTGGCGGGTGCCGGCGCGGTGTTCGTGGTGCGGCGCCGGAAGGCCGGGGCGGCCGCATAGCCATGTGAACGAGGTCGCGCGGACCGTCGTCGTACGGCGGCCGCGCACACCGGACGAAGAGGGACCTGGGCTCGGAGGGGGGCGCAGGTCCCTCTTCGGCGTCCGGCTACTTTTTCGGGGGCACGGCCGGCATGCCGAGGAAGGGCAGCCGCAGCGCGCCGAACGCCTCGGCCGGGACCGCGGGGCGGTGCGGCTCGACCGGCCGCAGGCGCTCGTACGCCTCGCCCTGCCGTGGCCGCGGGTCCGCCTCACCCTTGTTGGGCCAGCACGACATCGCGCGCTCGGCCTGCGCGGTGATGGTGAGGGACGGGTTCACGCCCAGGTTCGCGGAGACGGCGGCGCCGTCCACGACCGAGATGCCCGGGTGGCCGTAGAGCCGGTGGTACGGGTCGATGACCCCGGTCTCGCGGGAGTCGCCGATCGGGCAGCCGCCGAGGAAGTGCGCGGTGAGCGGGGTGCCCATCAGCTCGCCGACGTTGCTGCCGGCGAAGCCGTTGATCTCGGCGGCGAGCACGGTGGCGGCCTCCGAGGCGGCCTTGATCTGCTTGGGGTTGGGGGCGCCGTGGCCCTGGCGGGCGGTGAGCAGGCCCTTGCCGACGCCGTCCGGTTTCAGGTACGTCGTCAGCGAGTTGTCCAGCGACTGCATCACCAGGCCGATGATGGTCCGCTCCGACCAGCGCCGGCTGGAGAGCGAGCGCAGCACGAGGAGGGGGTGGCGGGCCGCGTTCGCCAGCCAGCCGAGGACGCGGGAGGAGCCCTCCGCGTACGGCACCTGGAGGATGGACAGGCCGCCCATCGCGTTGGAGCCCTTGCCGTAGCGGACCGGCTCGATGTGCGTGTTCTCGTCCGGGTGGATGGACGAGGTGATCGCGACGCCCCTGGTGAAGTCGGCCTTCGGGGAGCCGTGGGCCCTGCGGTAGCGGCGGTCGTCGGTCTGGGCACCGACCAGGGCCTCGGAGTTGGTACGGGTGAGGTCGCCCAGCCGGTCGGAGAGGTACGGCAGTTGGCCGCCGGCCTTCATGCGGTGCAGGAGGGTCTGGGTGCCGTAGGTGCCGGCGGCGATGACGACGCGACGGGCCTTGAAGATCCGGCCCTTCGCCTTCTTGTCGTCGGTGGGGAGGGTGGCGACCGCGTAGCCGCCCTGGGAGTCGTCGGTGACGGAGACCACGGTGGTCATGGCGTGCACGACCGCGCCCGCCTGTTCGGCGAGGTGCAGGTAGTTCTCGTTCAGGGTGTTCTTCGCACCGTGCCGGCAACCGGTCATGCACTCGCCGCACTCGGTGCAGGCGTTGCGGGCGGGGCCGGCGCCGCCGAAGTAGGGGTCGGCGACCTGGTCGCCGGGCGCGGCCTTCGCCTCGCCGTCGGCGTCCCTGCCGTCGCCGAAGAAGACGCCGACGGGCGCGAGATGGAAGGTGTCGCCGACGCCGAGCTTCTCCGCCGTCGCCTTCAGGTGGACGTCGGAGGGGGTCATCGTCGGGTTGAGTCGTACGCCGAGCATGCGCTGCGCCTGGTCATAGTACGGCGTCAGCTCGTCCTGCCAGTCCGTGATGTCACGCCACTGGGGGTCGTCGAAGAAGGCCTTCGGGGGGACGTAGAGGGTGTTGGCGTAGTTGAGCGAGCCGCCGCCGACGCCTGCGCCGGCCAGCACCATGACGTTGCCGAGGAGATGGATGCGCTGGATGCCGTAGCAGCCGAGTGCGGGGGCCCAGAGGTAGTTCTTGAGGTCCCAGGAGTTCTTGGGGAGGGTGGCGCGGGTGAAGCGTCGGCCGGCTTCCAGGACGCCGACTTTGTAGCCCTTTTCTGTGAGGCGCAGGGCGGTTACGGAGCCGCCGAAGCCGGAGCCGACGACGATGACGTCGTAGTCGTAGGTGTCCTGGGGCACGGGTGCTCCTCGTTGAGTTTCGCGTGCGGGTGGATCGTGGTTGCTCGCGCCCACGCGGCGGAGCCGCACATCACATACAGCCCCGCGCCCCCGAAGGAGACGGGTCGGCTATCGCAGCCTCAGTGCCTTCATCACCCGGAGGCTGGTGGTCATGAACTGGGCGTACTTCTCGTCGTCCATGCCCAGTGAGGGGGCCATGGGAAGAAGCCGCTGCTGCGCCACGGTCTGCGCCTCGGTGTACTTGAGGATGCCCTCCGAGCCGTGCCGGCGCCCGAGGCCCGAGTCCTTCATGCCGCCCATCGGGGACTGGACGCTGCCGTAGGCGGGGGCGTAGCCCTCGTTGACGTTGACCGTGCCGGTCCGCAGGCGGGCGGCGACCTCGCGGCCGTGGCCGCCGTTCTTCGTCCAGACCGAGGAGTTCAGGCCGTACGGGGTCGCGTTGGCGTGCTCGATGGCCTCCTCCTCCGTCTTGAAGCGGTAGAGGGAGACGACCGGGCCGAAGGTCTCCTCCGTGCAGACGGCCATCGCGTCCTCGACGCCGTCGAGGATGGTCGGCTCGTAGAAGTAGGGGCCGATGTCGGGGCGGGCGGTGCCGCCGGCGACGACCGTCGCGCCCTTCTCCACGGCCTCCGCCACATGCCGCGTGACCGTCTCCAGCTGGCGCTCCCCGACCAGGGATCCCATGTCCGCGCCGTACGCGAGGGACCGGCCCAGGCGCATGGCCTTGGTGCGGGCGGCGAAGCGCTCGACGAAGGCGTCGGCTATCGACTCGTGGACGTACAGCCGCTCGATGGAGATGCAGAGCTGGCCGGCCGAGGAGAAGCAGGCACGGACCGCGCCGGCGGCCGCCTTCTCGATGTCGGCGTCCGCGAGGACCAGCATGGCGTTCTTGCCGCCGAGTTCGAGGGAGACGCCGACGAGCCGGGCGGCGGCGCCCTGGGCGACCTCGCGGCCGGTGCGGGTGGAGCCGGTGAAGGAGACGTAGTCGGCGTGCCTGACGACCTCGGGACCGACGACCGGGCCCTCGCCGAGGACGACCTGGAAGACGTCGGCGGGCAACCCGGCCTCGATGAGGATGTCGCGGGCCCACAGGGCGGTCAGGCAGGTCTCGGTGTCCGGCTTCATGACGACCGCGTTGCCCGCGACGAAGGCGGGGAGCGCGTCGCCGACGGAGAGTTCGAGGGGGTAGTTCCAGGGGGCGATCTGGCCCACCACGCCCCGCGGGTGGCGCAGTTCGGTGACCTTGGTGAGGGTGGGCATGGCGCCGGCGTGCCTCTTCGGCCTCAGGTAGGAGGGGGCCTTGCGGCCGTAGTGGCGGGCCGCGACGGCGACGGCCTGCACCTCCTCGTGCGCGTGCAGCCGGGCCTTGCCGGTCTCCAGCTGGATGAGGTCGAGGACCTCCGCCTGCCGGGCCAGGACCAGGTCGTGGAAGCGGAGCAGGACGGCCGCGCGCTGCCGTACCGGCACCTTCGCCCACACGGCCTGTGCGGCGCGGGCCGCGTCGAAGGCCTTGGCCACGTCCTCGGGGGTGGACTCCGGCAGGTCGGCCAGCTTCTCGCCGGTGAAGGGCGTGTGGTTGGCCGTGCGTCCGGAGCCGGCGACGCCCTTGGTGAGCTGGGCGACCAGCTCGGGCGTGACCACGTCGGCGGCGGTTCGGGCCCCTGCGGGGGCGGGGGCGAGCGGGTTCGTGCCGGTGGTGGCCGGTGCGGGGGCCGGGGCCTGCGAGTCCGTCATGAGCCGCAGGGTATTCGGGAGCGGGGCCTTTGGGTACCCGTGGGTAACCCGGATTCACCGAGTGCACACATCGCGCCAGTGTTCACTGGCGGGGAATGTGCTGATCAGGAGGCCGGACGGGGACGATCAGCGCCGGTCAGCCGCGTTCCGGCTTTTTGGCGAGCAGGAGGCCGAGCGCGGCGAAAGGGGTGAGGCGGCGGGGCTCGGGGGCCGCCGGGGGCGGTGCGGCCGGGGGCGGCGACTGTGCCGGCGCGGTGGGCTCCGTGACCCACTTCGGCAGGGCCTCCCCCGCGACCTCGGCGAGGACCTCGGCGGCCTCCGGGGCGGTCGGCCGGGCCTCCGGGTCGAGGGCAAGGAGTCTCTCCAGGAGTGGGCCGAGGGGACCGGCGTCCGGCCCGGTGGCCGCCCGCAGCAGCGCGCCCAGGGACCACAGGTCGGAGGCGGGACCGGCGCCGCGCCCCGCGGCACACTCGGGAGCGACGAAGCCACCGAAACCGCCGGAGCCGTCACCGCCGCCCACGCCCTCACCGTCGCCGCCGTCGCCGCCGCCGCCGTCGCCGCCGTCGCCGTCGCCGTCGCCGCCGCCGCCCTCACCGCCGCCGTCGCCGGAACCGGTGTGCCCCTGCTGCCCCGCGCCGATACCGAAGTCGGTCAGCACGACCCGCTCGCCCCCGGCCTCCAGGAGAACGTTGGACGGCTTGAGGTCACGGTGCACGATGCCGACACAGTGGGCGGCATGCAGGGCACCGAGCACGGCGAGCCCGATCCGGGCCGCTTCGGCGGGTGCCAGCGGGCCGTGCGCGGCGAGGGCCTCCTGGAGGGACTCACCCACCACCAACTCCATGACGACCCAGGGCAGTTCGCCTTCAAGGAGTACGTCGTGAATGGCGACGGCGGCCGGATGGTCGACGCGGGCGGCGGCGCGGGCCTCGTGCAGCAGGCGGTGTGCGGCGCGCTGCCGCTCCTCGTCGTCCGGCTCGCCGGTCAGACGCGGCTCCTTGACGGCGACCTGCCGCCCGTCCTGCTCGTCCCGGGCGCGCCACACGGTGCCGGACGGCCCGGAGCCGATGCGCTCGGCGAGCCGGTAGCGCCCACCGATCAGACGTTCCTCGACCGGCCGTTCGCCGTCTTCACTCATGGCACATGAGTACCTTGCGCACCATGCCCTTGTCGAAGCGGCGCGGTCAGAGGCCCACGGCCGGCGGATGTCGGCGTCATCCCGGCCGAGTTACCCCTTCCGGGCTCCTCACTCCCCCGCGAACGTGTCCACCGCGACATCGAAGTACTCCCGGGCCTCCCGCACCTTCCCGACCGGCGCGGACACCCACACGTCGTACATCCGGCCGTCCTGCTCCCAGCAGAGGTCGTAGGTGTGCCGGGGGCCCTCCGTCGCGCTGAAGCCCTTCCAGGTGAACTCCCAGAAGGCGGCGGGGTGCCCGGAGTGGGTGGTGTCGGTGACCCGGCCGTCGTGGTAACCGGGGTTCGTGCTCGGCCCGTCGGCCGCCGCCCGCCTCATCGCCGTCCCCGGTCCGCCGGTCTGCGGCTCGGAGACCTTGATGCCGAGCCGGAAGGTCTGCCCCGGCGACAGGTAGAAGACGCGCTGGCCCTGCGGGTCGCGGGTGAAGCCCTCCGGGACGGCGAGGGAGAAGCCGGCCGGGTCCCGGACGAGGCGGTAACCGGACGGCGCGGTGCGGGAGTTGGTGGCCGAGGGCGAGGGCGAAGGGGGCGGCGAGGCCGGAGTCGGGGTGGTGGGCGCCGGGTGCGACGTGGAGACGGTCGTGGTGCCCCCGGGGCCCGGGGTGCCGCCGCCTCCGCCGCCGTCGAACAGCAGCGCGGCCGCCGACACCCCGGCCCCGGCCATCGCCGCGACCAGCAGCGCGGCGACCAGCACCCCGCGGGGCGAGTACCGGGGTGGCCCGGCCGGTGCCGGGGCCGGTGGCCGCGGCAGGTCCCGCTGGGTCGGCGTGTACGCGGAGACGGCGACGCTCTCCGCCGTACTCGCGACCGCCACGGCTCCCGTCTCCAGGAAGCCGCGCAGCATCCGCTCGGCCTCCGCCGCGCCCAGCCGCCGCTCGGGATCCCGCTCCAGCAGCCCTCGTACGACCGGCAGCAGCGGCTCCGCCTGGGCGGGTGGCCGGATCTCGTCGGAGACCACGGCGTGCAGGATCCCGCCGAGCGAGTCGCGCCGGAACGGCGACTCGCCGCTGAGCGCCGCGCACAGCAGCGCGCCCAGCGACCACAGGTCGGAGGCGGGACCGGACCGGGAGCCGGACATCCGCTCGGGCGCGGTGTACTCGGGCGATCCCACGAAGGAACCGGTCTCGGTGAGCGTGGTGGCGCCCGCGACCTGGGCGATCCCGAAGTCGGTGAGCACGACACGCCCGGTGCCCGCCTCGACGAGCACGTTCGCCGGCTTGATGTCCCGGTGCAGCACCCCGGCCGTGTGCGCCGTCCGCAACGCGCTCAGCAGGGCGATCCCGATCCGCGCGGCCTCCCCGACGTCCACCGGCCCGCTCCGGGAGATCCGGTCGGCGAGCGAGCCGCCGTCGATCAACTCCATGACGATGTAGGGCCGTTCGCCCTCCTCCACCACGTCGTGCACGACGATGATGTGCGGGTGGTGCAGCTGCGCGACGGCCTGCGCCTCCCGCAGGGTGCGGTCGCGGCGCAGCCGGGCGTCGTCGTCCGGGAGGGAGTCGTCGACGGTGAGTTCCTTCACGGCGACCTGCCGGCCGAGTAACTGATCGGTCGCGCGCCATACGACACCCATCCCGCCCCGCCCGAGCCGCGTTTCCAGGCGATAACGCCCCGCGATCAGACGGACGGCTTCCCCGTCGGTCCCCATGGGCCCATGATGCCGCACCGGACGCCTGCGTTCCGGACGGTGACAGGCCAAGAAACGCGCCCGGAGCGGCGCACGGGAGCGCGCGGTGTCACCCGGACGTGCCCGGGTCCCAGCTCTGCAGCACCCACTTGAACTGTTTGCTCGCGGTCGCCCAGTCCTTCGCAGGCGACGACATGTAGATCGCGTACTCGACGCCCGCCCGCGAGTAGTAGGTCTCCTCGATCGCGCGCCGCGGCCCGGCGGCGTTCGCCCCGTCCTTCGCCAGCGCGGTCCAGGTGTACTCCCACACCGACCCGTCCCGGTCCCGGTACAGGTTCTTCTTCATGGTCACGCGGTTGTAGTCGACCAGCCGCTGCAACTGCTGCTCCAGATCCAGCTGGTGCGCGAGGGCGTCGGAGAAGTCGGGCGAGCTGTCGATGGCGATGCGGAGGAAGTGGCGGCCGTTGTCGGGCGTGTAGTCGATCTGCTTGAGGTCGCCGTCGATGCCGTAGACACTCCGCTTCCAGCCCTTGGGCAGGGAGAGCTTGAAGCCCAACGGGTCCTCCACGGACCGCCAGTCGGTGGGGATCGCGCCGTCCGGCGCCGAGGTCGAGCCGGCGGAGGAGGAACCGGACGTGGCCGGCGCGGCCACGCTGCCGGCGCCGTCCCGCTGCCCGAAGTCCCACTTCTGCAGGGCCACCGCCGCGCCACCGCCGAGCAGCGCGGCCATGGCGACGACGAGCGCGAGCGTACGCAGCCGGCGCCGCCGGGGCTGGACGGCTCCGGAGGCGGACGGCGGCCCGATGGTCGTCGCCGCGTCCCTGGTGGAGCCGCCCGACGGACTCCGCCCCTCATACGAGCCGCCGTACGAACCGCCCTGCGAGCCGCTGTACGGGCTGCCGTACGACGCCGAGTCCCGTGAGCTGTCGTACGGGCCTTCGTACGGAGTCCCGGAGTCCGGCCGTTGCACCTCGGTGAGCTGCGAGCGCGTCGGTACGTACGCCTGCGCCCCGCTCGGCCGCCGGCCCTCCGCCGCCTCGGCGAGCATCTGCTCGGTCTCCTCGGGGCCGGGCCGCTGGGCGGGTTCCTTGCGCAGCAGCGCGGTGATGACCGGCTCCAGCGGGCCCGCGTTGCTCAGCTCGGCGGCCTCGTCCTCGACGACGGCCTGCATGGTGGTCAGCGGCGAGGTGCGGCGGAACGGCGAACGCCCCTCCACCGCGGTGTACAGCGTCGCGCCCAGCGCCCACAGGTCGGAGGACGGCCCGGGATCGTGCCCGCGCACGCGCTCCGGCGCGAGGTAGTCGACGGATCCGACGACTTCCCCGGTACGGGTGATCGTGGTGTCGCCCTCGATCTGCGCGATGCCGAAGTCGGTGAGGAGGACCCGGCCGTCCCTGCCGATCAGGACGTTGCCCGGCTTGACGTCCCGGTGCAGGACCCCGGCGCTGTGCGCGGCGCGCAGCGCGCGCAGCACCCACAGCCCGATCCGCGCGGCCTCCCGCGGCTCGACGCGCCCGCGCTCCTTGACCTCGTCGGCCAGCGAGTGGCCCTCGACCAGCTCCATGACGATCCACGGACGGCCGTCGTGCTCGAGGACGTCGTGGACGGTGACGACGGCGGAGTGGTTGATGCGCGCCGCGGCCCGGGCCTCCGCCCGGGTACGGGCCAGCAGGATGGCCTGGTCGCCCTCGGAGACGTAGAGCGCGGCCGTCAACTCCTTGATGGCGACCGCCCGGTGCAGCACCTCGTCGTGGGCGCGCCACACCCGGCCCATGCCGCCGCTGCCGATGGTGTCGGCCAGCCGATAGCGGCCCGCGATGAGCAGGCCCTGCATCTGATTCACGTTGCCCCGCAATGCTCTTGTCAGGGTCAGACTAAGGACCACCCCGCGGTCATGGAACCGGTGGGGTCCCACGGAGACAGCACTGTGACGGTTTTCGCTTTCGCCACGGAAAGTGAACGGAATCCGCCCCTCGGAACGGGAACCATTCGATGGGTACGGGCGTTGTCCCTCAGCCCGTGTACTTGTACGTCGAAGACGCCTGGTCGTACAGCCGGGTGACCTCGTCCCGTTCCGACTCCGGGCCGCGGACCTGGACGATGTGGTACCGACCGTTGATCAGGAAGACCATGTTCCGTACGAACAGGTCGCCCTGCTGGCTGTCGGTCCAGGTGAACTGCCCCTCGGCGGACACCTTCTGGCCCACCGTGATGGTCCGCAGCCCGCCCGCGGTGGCCCAGCTGGAGTCCCGGTACGGCTGCAACTCCCGCTCGTTGTCCCGCTGATACGTCATCGGGTCGTTGCCGTAGGTCGCCGCGCTGTCCCGGCCGGCCACGACGATCAGCTCGAACTTCCCGTGCGAGTAGATCACCTGGCCGCTGCCGTTGCGCGGCGAACGGCTCCAGCCCTTGGCGACGGCGACCTGGAAGCCGTCCGGGTCGTCGCGCAGGGTGAAGCCGTCGGCGGCCGGGGCGTCGCCCGTCGAACCGGCGGTGGTCTGCGTCTCGGTGGACGGGGCCGTCGTCTGCGTCGGTGTCGGCGTGGGGGTCGGGCTCGGGCTCGGTGCGGGACCGGCCTCGCCGGCCGCGCCCGTGCGGTCACCGTTGGTCGCTCCGCCGTTGTCCGCGCTGTCCTTCTTGGGCAGGAAGACCATGGCGTACGCGACCACGGCGGCCAGCAGGAGCAGCACCAGCAGGAGCAGCGTACGGCCCAGTCTGCGCGGCGACTTGGCCTCCTGCCGGGCCCGTTTGTGCCGGCCGTGCGGACTGGTCGCCGGGAGTCCGGCCCGGCGCCAGCGCACCAGTTGCCCGCGCCGGCGGACGATCGGCAGCCGAGCCGGGTCGGCGGCGGGCGGGGCGGTGACGACATGTGCGCCGGCGTCCGGCTCGGGCGCGGACCGCACCAGCGAACGCAGCCAGCCGCGCAGCTCCTCGAAGTCCAGCCGCTCGGTGGGGTCCTGACGCAGCAACGACTCCACGACCGGCCTGAGCGACCCGCACTCCTCCGCGAAGGCAGGCGGCTCCGAGCACACCAGCTGCACCAGCTCGGCCGTCGACTCCTCCGGATACGGCGCATGCCCCTGCACGGCCCGGAACAGCAGCGCGCCGAGCGCCCACAGGTCGGTGGCCGGCCCGATGGGCGCCGCCAGCTGCCAGTTCTCGTGCACGGGGCCGGCCTGTTCCGGCGCCCAGCGCTCGGTCACCGGCCCGACCACGGTCATCCGCACCTGCCGCGCCCGCTCGGCGGCCAGCGCGGTGGCGGGCCCGCGCCGCCCGGTCGCGGCGGCACCCGGCTCGCCCCAACGGGGGTTCTGCGCGGGCACGACCGGTCGTGGGAGGTCGGTGCCGGGACCAACGGCGGGCAGTGCGGTGCGCTCCGCGGGAGCCGTGCCGGGGCGGGGTACGGCCCCGTGCCAGGGGGAGGGCGCACCGCTCACCCCGTACGGGTCGGCGATCTGCCCGGGCGGCCCACTGCCGCCGGGCTCCTGCACCTGCCCCTGGGCGTACGGCGGCTGCTGGGCCGCCCCGTTGGCGTGCCCCGGACCATACGGCGATGGGGCCGCCCCGTTGGCGTACGGCGGCTGTGCGGCACCGTTGGCCTGACCCGGACCGTACGGCGACCGCGGTGTGGGCGTGCCGGTGTCGGCGTCGGCCGGCGGCCGGGCGCCGGGCAGCGCGGCCCGGCCGTTCTGCTGGGCCTCCTGGACCCGGGCGGCGGCCCTGGCCCCCGCCCGGTACGCGGCGATCGCCCCGGCCCTCGCGGCCCGGACGTCCGCACCGGTCTCCAGCGCCCGCCGTTCCACCGCGCCCGTCCCGGCTCCACCCGAACCCTCGTCCGGCCCGGCCCCCGGCAGCCCGCCGGCGGCCCGGGCCTGAATGGCGGCACGCCGGGCGGCCTCGGGATCCGCTTCCGGCACGCCGGGCGCCGGCCGCGCGCCGGTCGTACCACCCGACGCACCACCCACGCTCCCGATGCCCCCGAAAGAGAGGGCTCCCGTGCCTCCGGGACCGGCCGGACCGCCGGATGTGGCGGAACCTTCCGCCTCCCCGAGCCGCGGCCGGCCGGCGGCCTCCGCGCCGCCCTCTCCCTCCGGCGCCGGCACCGGGTCGTACCCGCACAGCGCTTCTTCGGCCGCCCCGACCGCGAGGCCGGTCAGCATCACCCGGCCGTCGTCGCAGACGAGGACCGTGCGGGCGGTGATGTTGCGGTGCACCCAGCCGTGCGCGTGCAGCACCCGGAGCGCCATCAGCACGTCGGAGGCGACCTCCGCCGCCCGGTACGGCGTCAGCGGCCGCTCGGTGAGCAGGGTCGCCAGCGATCGCGCGGCCACGAACTCGCTGACGATCCACAGCGAACCGCCCTCGGCGAACACGTCGAAGACCTGGTCGAGCCGGGGATGGTCGGGGATCCGGGCGGCGGCCTGCGCGGCCTCCACGGCGCGGCGCACCGCGGGATCGCTCGGCCGGCGGGTCGCGGTACGGGCGGCCGGTGGCCGACGCGCGCCACGGTCACGCGCCGTGAACCCGTCGGGCAGCCCCTCGGCGTCGAGCACCTCCGCCTCGACGACCTCCGGCAACGGCACCTGCCGGACGTACACTTCCTGCCCGCTGTAGGTGTCGAAGGCCCGGGTCTCGGTGTGTTCGTACTCGTCGGAGGGGGGCAGGGGCAGGCGGTAGCGGTCGGCGAGTACCCGACCCGCGTAGTCGTCCACGTAGCCTCCCCCGGCCGCCCGGTGGTCAAATCCGTTCGTTTCGCGGCCCGTTCCGCACACCTACCTGGATGCGTACGGTCCGCAACCACTCACGATACGTGCCGGAGGCAAGTCGCATTGAGGGGATGCGAATTTGTCACTTCGGCTCGAAGCTCGCCGCCAGCGTCTTCCAGGTGTCCTTGCGCAGCTCACTGCTCCAGTCGGCGGCCTTCGCGGTGTACATCAGCGCGTACCCCTGCTTCGGGCTGACGACGAACCCGCGGTCGATGGTCCGGTACTTGGTGCCGCCGTCGACGTAGGTGAACTCCCAGTCAGCCGTGTTCCAGCCGCGGTAGCTCACCGCCGCTATCCGGATCTTCTGGTACTGGGAGCGCACCATGTAACGCTCCTGGTTCTTCCAGTCCGCCACCGGGTCGTCCTTGGGCGTGCTCGTCCAGGCGATCAGCAGCTTCTGCCCGTCGGGCCCGGTGAACCGGTCCCCGGCGGAGCTGCCGGTCTGGAACTTCCAGCCCTTGGGCAGTCCGATCGAGTACCCCTGGCCCCCGTGGTACGTCTGCACCACCGAGGCGCTGTCACTGCCGCTGCCACTACCGCTGCCACTGCCACTGCCGCTGTCACTGCCACTGGAGTTCGACGCCGAGGAATCGTCGTCGTCCGAAGCGCCGGTGTCGCCGGCGCTCCCCGCGGCCGCGGAGCCACCGTCCGCCTGCTTGCCGCCGCTCGTGTCCTCCTTGGTGGAGGACCCCCCGCCGGACCCCGAACCGGAACTCGCGCTCGCGCTCGCGCCCGAGCTGGCCACCGCCTTGGAACCGCCGCTCTTGCCGCTCCCCTTGTCATCCCCGTCGCCGCCGCCCAGCGTGAGGGCGAGCACGGTACCCAGCACCGCGAGCACCACCACCACGGCGATGATCACCAGGGTCCGCTTCGGCACCACGTCCGTGAGCGGAGCCCGGGGCACGGGCCGGGGAGCCAGGTCCAGATCCGGCGGCGGCACCACGGGCCAGCCGGAACTCGCCTTGCCGGCGGCGGGCTTGGCCCCCGCCGATCCACCGCCGGCACCGGAACCGGCGGCGGAACCGGTGACGGGACCGGCAGCGGGACGTGCGCCGCCCGCCGAGCCGGAGACCGGGGCCGCGCCGGAAGCGACCGAACCGCCCTTGGCGCCCCCCGCCTCCACGGCGGGGCTCTTCGTCCGGGTCGCGGACGCGGCACCCGCCGCTCCCGCGGCCTTCCGCACGGACCGCAGCGCCCCGCGCAGCTTCTCCCCGGCCTCCTCGCCCCGCCTGGCCCCGGCGCCCTTCTCCGCCTGCGGCGCGTCCGGCTGCGGGGGCAGCGGCACGACCCGCGTGGCGTCGACGGGCAGTTCCTCGGGCGCGTTGATCACCGCGTTGAGCATCGCCCGCGCGCCGGCGTCGTCCAGCCGCTGAGCCGGGTCCTTGGTGAGCAGCCCGTAGATGACGTCCCTGAGCGGGCCCGCGTTCTTGGGCTCCTCCAGCTGTTCGGTCATCACCGCGGTCAGCGTGGCGATCGCCGACCCCTTGTCGTACGGCGGGGCGCCCTCGACCGCCGCGTACAGCAGGCCGCCGAGCGACCACAGGTCGGCCGCCGGGCCGGGCTTGTGACCGCGGGCCCGCTCCGGGGAGATGTAGGAGGGGGCGCCGACGAGCATGCCGGTGGAGGTGATCGACGGGTCGCCCTCGACCTGGGCGATACCGAAGTCGGTGAGCACGACCCGGCCGTCGCCCTCGGAGATCAGCACGTTGGACGGCTTCACGTCCCGGTGCAGGATGCCCTCACGGTGCGCCGAGCGCAGCACGTCCAGGATCGCGAGCCCGACCTCGGCCGCGCGCCTGGGCTTGAGCAGGCCGTCCTCCCGGATCACCTCGGCCAGCGACTTGCCCTCGACCAGCTCCATCACGATCCAGGGCCGGTCGTCCTCCTCGACCACGTCGAAGACCGTCACCGCGCTGTTGTTGCGGATCCGGGCGATCGCCTTGGCCTCGCGCAGGGTGCGCGTGATCAGGCGCCGCTTCTCCTCCTCGTCGATGTTCGACGGGAACCGCAGTTCCTTGACGGCCACCGTCCGGCCCAGGGTCTCGTCCTCGGCCCGCCACACGGTGCCCATGCCGCCGCGGCCGAGCACTCCTCCCAGCCGGTACCGCCCGGCGAGAAGACGCTCGCTGTTGTCCTGACGAGTCTCCTGACGAGAAGTCCCCGCCCGCTCCGCCTCCGACATGCGTCCCCTCATGACAACCCGCCCTGACAGAGCCTTCATTGTCCCTCACCCGACAAGTGCCCGACGCCCAGGGGCCCCCTGACCGCGCATCGGGGCCGGCCGACCGGAACCCCCGGTGACGAGGGCGTCACCCGGGCCGGGATGATGGGCCGTGGAAGGGAGGAACCCGGATGCCGTCGCTTCGGACAATGATGGTCATACCGGCCTCCCTCGCCCTGCTGTTCGCCCCGTTGACCACCGGTTCCGCGTCCGCGGCGGACACCACGGACCCGCTCCTGTCACAGTTCGTCACCAAAGGGCGGGCCCCCGCGGCCGCCCTCCTGGACCGCGACGGCGACGACGTCCGCTACGCGGCCGCCGGCCGGGGTATCACCCGTTCCGACCACTTCCGCGCCGGCAGCATCACCAAGACCTTCGTCGCCACCGTCGTCCTGCAACTGGCCGCGGAACACCGGCTGTCCCTGTCCGACCCCGTCGAGCGGTACCTGCCGGGGCTGCTGCGCGGCCGGGGCGGCGACGGGCGGCGGATCACCCTGCGCGCCCTGCTCGGCCACACCAGCGGGCTCGCCGACTTCACCGAGCTCACCCGAGGGGCCGTCCCCCTGACCCCGCTTCAGGCCGTACGTATCGCGCTCGCCCTCCCATCGACCGGCCTCGGCCGCTACTCGTACTCCAGCACCGACTACGTCGTGCTCGGCATGGTCGTCCGCCGGGTCACCG
The DNA here is from genome assembly GCF_040682795.1 of Streptomyces sp. NPDC051105. NCBI lineage: Bacteria > Bacillati > Actinomycetota > Actinomycetes > Kitasatosporales > Streptomycetaceae > Streptomyces > Streptomyces sp. NPDC051105. The sequence goes on from NZ_JBFBBR010000003.1 coordinate 352,316, forward strand.
GTCACTCGTACGCCGCCGAGGCGCGGCGCCGCATCATCACACCCCTCCGTCTCACCGGCACGTCCTTCCCGGGTGCCCGTGCCTTCCTGCCCGCGCCGCACGGCCGCGCCTACGCGGCCGACGGCTCCGACGTCACCGAGCTCGACCCGCGCGTGGCCGGCGCAGCGGGTGAGCTGGTGACCACGCTAGACGACCTGGACCGCTTCTACGCGGCGCTGCTGGGCGGCGAGCTGCTGCCCTCGCACTGGCTGCGCGAGATGCTCAGCACCCGTGCCGCACACGGGGTGTACGGCCTGGGGATCTTTCCTGTGCGGCTGCCGTGCGGGACCACGGTGTGGGGGCACAACGGCCGGATCGCGGGCAGCTATGTGCGCAGTGCCGTCTCGATCGGCGGCCGGCATGTCCTCACGTTCCGCGTGAACACGACGGCGGTCGGGGACCCTGACCTCGAACCCGCACTGCTCGCGGCCGAGTTCTGCCCTCGCGGCCGGTAGCACGGCCGGCGCGCGCCACCGCTTTCAGAGGGGTGCGATGTCCGGGGCTCCCAGGCGGGCCGCGTCGGCCGTCTGGTCGTCAGGCTGGAGTTGGGACTCCCGCTCCGCCTCCACCCGCTTCTCGTAGTGCTCGACCTCCCGCTCGATCTGGTCCTTGTCCCAGCCGAGGACCGGCGCCATCAGCTCGGCGGCCTCGCGGGCGCTGCGGGTGCCCCGGTCGAAGGTCTCGATGGAGATGCGGGTACGGCGGGTGAGGACGTCGTCGAGGTGGCGGGCGCCCTCGTGGGAGGCGGCGTAGACGACCTCGGCGCGCAGATAGTCGTCGGCGGCCGAGAGCGGCTCGCCGAGCCCCGGATCGGCGGCGATGAGCTCGAGGACCTCGTCCGCCATCGAGCCGTACCGGTTCAGCAGGTGCTCGACCCGGACCACGTGGATGCCGGTGCGGGCGGCGATCCGCGCTCGCGCGTTCCACATCGCCCGGTAGCCCTCCGCGCCGAGCAGCGGGGTGTCCTCGGTGACGCACTCCGCGACCCGCATGTCGAGCCCGTGCACCGCCTCGTCGACGGCGTCCTTGGCCATCACCCGGTACGTCGTGTACTTGCCGCCCGCGACGACCACGAGTCCCGGCACCGGATGCGCGACCGTGTGCTCGCGCGACAGCTTGCTGGTGGCGTCGGACTCGCCGGCCAGCAGCGGGCGCAGCCCCGCGTACACGCCCTGGACGTCGTCGCGCGACAGCGGCACCGCGAGCACCGAGTTGACGTGGTTCAGCAGGTAGTCGATGTCGGCGCTGGAGGCGGCCGGGTGAGCCTTGTCGAGGTCCCAGTCGGTGTCGGTCGTCCCGACGATCCAGTGCCGGCCCCAGGGGATGACGAACAGGACGGACTTCTCGGTGCGCAGGATCAGGCCGGTCGTGGAGTGGATGCGGTCCTTGGGGACGACCAGGTGGATGCCCTTGGAGGCGCGGACGTGGAACTGGCCGCGCTCGCCGACCATCGCCTGGGTGTCGTCGGTCCACACACCGGTCGCGTTGACGACCTGCTGGGCATGGATCTCGTACTCCCCGCCGCCCTCCACGTCCTGCACGCGGGCCCCGACGACGCGCTCGCCCTCGCGCAGAAACCCGGTCACGCGCGCTCGGTTGGCGGCCTTCGCGCCGTAGGACACCGCCGTGCGCACCAGGGTCGCCACATAGCGGGCGTCGTCCATCTGGGCGTCGTAGTACTGGATGGCGCCGACCAGGGCGTCCTTGCGCAGGGCGGGCGCGACGCGCAGGGCGTGACGGCGGCTCAGGTGACGGTGGGCGGGCAGGCCCCGGCCGTGCCCGCGGGCCATCGACATCGCGTCGTAGAGCGCGACGCCCGAGCCCGCGTACAGGCGCTCCCAGCCCTGGTGCTGGAGCGGGTAGAGGAACGGCACCGGCTTGACCAGGTGCGGGGCGAGACGCTCCAGCAGCAGGCCGCGCTCCTTGAGGGCCTCGCGGACCAGGGCGAAGTCGAGCATCTCCAGATAGCGCAGCCCGCCGTGGATCAGCTTGCTGGACCTGCTGGAGGTGCCGGAGGCCCAGTCACGGGCCTCGACGATGCCGGTGTTCAGGCCCCGGGTGGCCGCGTCCAGCGCGGTTCCGGCGCCCACCACCCCAGCGCCCACGACCAGCACGTCCAGCTCGCGCTCGGCCATGGCCGCCAAGGACTCCGCCCGTTGCTTCGGCCCCAGTGTCGCTGTCCTCACCGCTGCCTCCCGCTCTGCCGCCATCGGTCATGGCTCGTCGTCGGTCGTCGGTCGCATCGGCCACACCCGGCAGGCGAGGCCCATGCCCAAAGTCTGACCGCGTTCCCCGACTTCAGCCACCACGCGCCCGCAGCCTGTGGACAACCCTCACCGAACCCCCGGAAGACACACGGACACAATCCCACATAACGTTCATATTTACTCCTAGTCTGACATTGCGCTTCGCTCATCCTGTCCACAGGGCTTGCGCACCTGTCCCGCGTCGGTTACTGGGAAGGACGGCCCACGCCATGCCCGCAGACCTCGCCGTCATGGGACTCGGTCCCTACGGCCTGCCCCTCGCCCAGGCCGCCGTGGCCGCCGGCATCCCCACGATCGGGTACGCCACCGGTCCCGAGGCGGGCTCACTCAGCCCCGCCGAGCTTCGCCGGATGCTCTCGAGGGGCTTCCGGGTCGCCAAGGACCCGGCCGAGCTGGGGCGGGTGCGGACGGCCGTGATCTGCGCGCCGACCCCGCGCGACGCCGACGGCGGGCTCGACCTGAGCCGGGTGGAGGGCGCGGCCCGCACCCTGGCCGAGCGGCTGCGCCCGCACACCACGGTGATCCTGGAGTCGCCGGTCCACCCGGGGACGACGGAGGACTTCCTGCGACCCCTGCTGGAGAAGTGTTCGGGCCTGCGCGCGGGGCGCGATTTCCATCTCGCCTACTCGCCCAGCCGGGTGGATCCCGGCAGCCGCGACTTCACCCCGGCCAACACCCCGAAGGTCATCGGCGGACTCACGCCCGCCTGCACGGAGTCGGCCGCCGCGTTCTACGGCCGGCTCACCGACAAGGTGGTACGCGCGCGTGGCCCGCGCGAAGCCGAGACCGTGCAGCTCCTGGAGACCAACTTCAGGCATGTCAACATCGCCCTCGTCAACGAAATGGCCGTCCTCTGCCATGACCTGGGCGTCGACCTGTGGGACGTGATCCGCTGCGCGGAGACCAAGCCGTTCGGCTTCCAGGCCTTCCGCCCCGGCCCCGGTATCGGCGGCCACGGGGTCGCCCAGGACCTGTCCGGCGTCGCCGGTCGCGGCCTGCGCATGGTGGAACTGGCCCAGCAGGTCAACAACCGGATGCCCGGGTACGTCGTCCAGCGCGCCGCCGCGCTTCTCAACGAGCACGGCAAGTCGGCCCGCGGCGCGCGCGTGCTGCTGCTCGGCGTCACCTACAAGGCCGACCTCGCCGACCAGCAGGCCACGCCCGCCCGTGAGATCGCGATCCGGCTGATGGAACTGGGCGCCTCGGTCAGCTACCACGACCCGCACATCGCGTCCTGGAACGTCCTGGAACGCCCGGTCCCCCGCGCGGACTCCCTCTACGAGGCGGCGGCCGACGCCGATCTGACGATCCTGGTCCAGCAGCACCGGACGTACGACCTCCAGGGCCTGTCGGTGAAGGCACAGCTGCTCCTTGACACGCGCGGGGCGACACCGACGGGGGCGGCGCACCGGCTCTGAACGCTCCCGCGCGCCCGGCACGGAAAACGCCAGGAGGGTTGTCACAGGCTCCTGTTAGTCTCCCCTCACTCGTCGCACAGGTGTGCGCACGTCTCTTCACCTCGTCGTTCTCGAAGTGATCCACCAGGGGGGATTTTCTGTCATGAGCCAGTCAGCTCCACCACCGCAGCCCCAGTCGCAGCCGGAGCCGCGGCCCGCCGACGGCAACCCGTTCGCCCAGCAGCAGGCGCCCGCGCCGTACGCCGCCCAGCCCGGCGCCGTACCCCCGCCTCCGGCGCCGCCCGCGCCGCTCCGGGGCAATGTCGCCGTCGGCCTGGTCGCCGCCGCCGTCGCGGCCGTGGCCGCCGCCGCCCTCTACGGCGTGGTCATCGGCCTCACCAAGCACGAGATCGGCTGGGCGGCGGTCGGTGTCGGCTTCGTCATAGGCCTCGCGGCCGGCAGGCTCGGCGGCCGCAACCCGATGCTCGCCGTCGTCAGCGCCGTCCTCGCGCTCGGCTCCGTCTACCTGGGCCAGCTGGTCGGCGAGGCGATGATCGGCGCCGACCAGCTCGGCGTGAGCTTCTCCGAGGTGTTCTTCCAGCACTTCGGCATCGTCCAGGACGCCTGGAAGGAAGAGGCCGACCCGCTGACCTTCCTCTTCTTCGCGATCGCCGGGTGGGCGGCGTTCTCGGGCGCCAGGAAGGCGGCGGCCTGACCGGCCCGCGGCACGCGCGAAGGGCCGGTCACCCGCTTCGGGTGACCGGCCCTTCGCGCGCCCTCGGGGGGCTACCGCTTGTGCTGGCTGTCCGCCACCGTCACCTCGACGCGCTGGAACTCCTTCAGCTCGCTGTAGCCGGTCGTGGCCATCGCCCGCCGCAGCGCGCCGAAGAGGTTCATTGAGCCGTCGGGGGTGTGGGACGGGCCGGTGAGGATCTCCTCGACGGTGCCGACCGTGCCGAGGTCGACCTTCTTGCCACGCGGCAGTTCCTCGTTGACCGCCTCCATGCCCCAGTGGTGGCCCTTGCCCGGCGCGTCCGTCCCACGGGCGAGCGGGGAGCCCATCATCACGGCGTCCGCACCGCAGGCGATCGCCTTGGGGATGTCTCCGGACCAGCCGACACCACCGTCGGCGATCACGTGGACGTACCGGCCGCCGGACTCGTCCATGTAGTCACGACGAGCCGCCGCCACGTCGGCGACCGCGGTGGCCATCGGGACCTGGATGCCGAGCACGTTGCGCGTGGTGTGGGCGGCGCCGCCGCCGAAGCCGACGAGCACACCCGCGGCACCCGTGCGCATCAGGTGCAGGGCCGCCGTGTAGGTGGCGCAGCCGCCGACGATCACCGGGACGTCGAGCTCGTAGATGAACTGCTTCAGGTTGAGCGGCTCGTGCGAGGACGAGACGTGCTCCGCCGAGACCGTCGTACCGCGGATGACGAAGATGTCCACGCCCGCGTCCACCACCGCCTTGGAGAACTGGGCGGTGCGCTGCGGGGAGAGCGCGGCCGCCGTGACCACGCCGGAGTCGCGCACCTCCTTGATGCGCGCGCCGATCAGCTCCTCCTTGATGGGGGCCGCGTAGATCTCCTGGAGGCGGCGGGTGGCCTGCTCGGCGGGCAGCTCGGTGATCTCGTCGAGCAGCGGCTGCGGGTCCTCGTGCCGGGTCCAGAGACCTTCGAGGTTGAGCACGCCGAGGCCGCCGAGCTCGCCGATGCGGATGGCGGTGGCCGGGGAGACGACCGAGTCCATGGGGGCGGCCAGGAACGGCAACTCGAAGCGGTAGGCGTCGATCTGCCAGGCGATCGAGACCTCCTTCGGGTCCCGCGTACGGCGGCTGGGGACGACGGCGATGTCGTCGAAGGCGTACGCCCGGCGGCCGCGCTTGCCGCGCCCGATCTCGATCTCAGTCACGTCTGTGGCCTTTCCCTCTTCGTTTCAGCGTCTTCCAGTATCGCCGACGGGTACGGCAAGGGCGGCCCCGGTGGGTCCGGGGCCGCCCTGGAAAGGCCGTGGTGACTACTTGCGGCTGTAGTTCGGCGCCTCGACCGTCATCTGGATGTCGTGCGGGTGGCTCTCCTTGAGGCCCGCGGAGGTGATGCGGACGAACCTGCCCTTGGACTCCATCTCCTCGATGGTGGCGGCGCCCACGTAGCCCATGGTCTGGCGCAGTCCTCCGACGAGCTGGTGCAGCACGTTGGAGAGCGGGCCGCGGTAGGGCACCTGTCCCTCGACGCCCTCGGGCACGAGCTTGTCGTCGGAGGCCACCTCGGCCTGGAAGTACCGGTCCTTCGAGTACGACCGGCCCTGGCCGCGGGACTGCATCGCACCGAGCGATCCCATGCCGCGGTACGACTTGAACTGCTTGCCGTTGATGAAGAGGAGCTCGCCGGGCGACTCCTCGCAGCCGGCCAGCAGGCTGCCGAGCATCACGGTGTCGGCACCGGCCGCAAGGGCCTTGCCGATGTCACCGGAGTACTGCAGACCGCCGTCGCCGATCAGCGGGATGCCGGCCGGGCGGGCCGCGAGGGACGCCTCGTAGATGGCGGTGACCTGCGGGACACCGATGCCGGCGACCACGCGCGTGGTGCAGATGGAGCCGGGGCCCACACCCACCTTGATGCCGTCGACACCGGCGTCGATGAGCGCCTGGGCGCCGTCGCGGGTGGCGACGTTGCCGCCGATCACGTCGACGTCCACGCTCGACTTGATCTTCGCCATCCAGCTGAGGGCGTTGCTGTTGTGGCCGTGCGAGGTGTCGACGACCAGGAAGTCCGCGCCGGCCTCGGCGAGCGCCTGGGCCCGCTCCAGCGCCTCGGGGCTGGCGCCGACGGCGGCGCCGACGAGCAGGCGGCCCTCGGCGTCCTTGGCGGCGCTCGGGTACTTCTCGGCCTTGACGAAGTCCTTGACCGTGATCAGGCCCTTGAGCACGCCCTCGTCGTCGACCAGCGGCAGCTTCTCGATCTTGTGCTTGCGCAGCAGCTGGATGGCCTCGGTGCCGGAGATGCCGACCTTGCCGGTGACCAGCGGCATCGGGGTCATGACCTCGTGCACGCGGCGGGTGCGGTCGCTCTCGAAGGCCATGTCGCGGTTGGTGACGATGCCGAGCAGCTTGCCGGCCGGGTCGGTGACGGGCACACCGCTGATCCGGAACTTGGCGCACAGGGCGTCGGCCTCGGCGAGGGTCGCCTCCGGGCGCACCGTGATGGGGTCGGTGACCATGCCGGACTCGGACCGCTTGACCAGGTCGACCTGGTTGACCTGGTCCTCGACCGACAGGTTGCGGTGCAGCACGCCGACGCCGCCGAGGCGGGCCATGGCGATCGCCATGCGGGCCTCGGTGACCTTGTCCATCGCCGCCGACAGGAGCGGGATGTTGACCCGGACGTTGCGGGAGATGCGGGACGAGGTGTCGACCGCGTTCGGGAGCACCTCGGATGCGCCCGGCAGCAGCAGCACGTCGTCGTAGGTAAGCCCGAGTGTCGCGAATTTTCCGGGCACTCCGTCGACGTTGGCAGTCATGACACCTTCCCCAAATGGCCTTGAACGGTGCGGATGTCCATGCTAACGGGAAGCACAGGCCCCAAATTCCACGGTACGACTCAGCTTCAGGCTTCGTATGTTCGTACGGAAATGTGCGGCCGCCTGTTCATCGGGGGCCGGGGGGCCGTACGGCCGCTGCTCCGCTACTGCTCCGCCAGGGCGCGCAGCCGGCTCAGGGCCCGGTGCTGGGCAACCCGGACCGCGCCCGGTGACATTCCCAACATCTGGCCCGTCTCCTCGGCGGTGAGGCCCACCGCGATGCGCAGGAGAAGAAGCTCGCGCTGGTTCTCGGGGAGGTTGGCCAGGAGTTTCTTGGCCCATTCGGCGTCGCTGCTGAGCAGCGCCCGCTCCTCGGGGCCGAGGGAGTCGTCGGGGCGTTCCGGCATCTCGTCGGAGGGGACGGCCGTGGAGCCCGGATGGCGCATCGCGGCCCGCTGGAGGTCGGCGACCTTGTGGGAGGCGATGGCGAAGACGAAGGCCTCGAAGGGGCGGCCGGTGTCGCGGTAGCGGGGCAGCGCGAGGAGAACCGCCACGCAGACCTCCTGGGCCAGGTCCTCCACGAAGTGGCGGGCGTCGCCCGGAAGGCGGGACAGGCGCGTGCGGCAGTAGCGCAGCGCGAGTGGGTGAACATGGGCGAGCAGGTCGTGCGTGGCCTGCTCGTCCCCGTCGACGGCGCGATGGACGAGAGCGCCGATCGTCCCTATGGCGGTGACCGCCTCGTCGTCGCGCATCGGTCCATCGTGCCCTGCTGCCGTCGGCGGTGTGGCACCACGTCCGTCGTTGTGCACCGAAGCGTTATGAGCAGGTGCGCCGGAACTCATCCCTTGCGCCCTCCCCTTCCGCTCGAACGACTCGTCCCCGAGAGACTCCACACCTCAAGGATGCGGCATCGGCGCCGAAACGAGCAGCGGGCCTCCGGCGCTCCGTCTTGCGGACCCCGCCCACCGTGCGGTAGGCGGGGGCGCCCGGTCGGTCCGCGGTCCCGCTGCGGCGCAGCTCAGCGCCCTGCTAACGGACCAGTCCCCAGCGGAAGCCGAGGGCCACCGCGTGGGCGCGGTCGGAGGCACCGAGCTTCTTGAACAGGCGCCGGGCATGGGTCTTCACGGTGTCCTCGGAGAGGAACAGCTCGCGGCCGATCTCGGCGTTGGAGCGGCCGTGGCTCATGCCCTCCAGGACCTGGATCTCGCGCGCGGTGAGAGTGGGCGCGGCGCCCATCTCGGCCGAGCGGAGACGGCGGGGCGCCAGCCGCCAGGTGGGGTCGGCGAGCGCCTGGGTGACGGTCGCGCGCAGTTCCGCGCGCGAGGCGTCCTTGTGCAGGTAGCCGCGGGCACCGGCGGCGACGGCCAGGGCCACCCCGTCCAGGTCCTCGGCGACCGTGAGCATGATGATCCGCGCGCCGGGGTCGGCCGACAGCAGCCGGCGCACCGTCTCGACACCGCCCAGTCCGGGCATGCGCACGTCCATCAGGATCAGGTCGGAGCGGTCGGCGCCCCAGCGGCGGAGGACTTCCTCGCCGTTGGCCGCCGTGGTCACGCGCTCGACGCCGGGCACGGTCGCCACCGCGCGGCGCAGCGCCTCTCGGGCAAGCGGGGAGTCGTCGCAGACGAGGACGGATGTCATGACCGCCCTCCGCAGCTGATGCGCGTCACCTTGAGCCTCCAGGCTGGTACGGAATCGTCACCTGTGCGGTCGACCGTCTCGGACGCCTGCCCGAGCGCTTGTTGTTTCAACCGCCTCCGCACTCTCAACGACGGTCACTCGAAAGAGTTACGGGGCTGCCTGCCATCTTCGGCACTCTACGTGAGGGGACGGACACGGTGCAGACATGGACGTCAGACCCTCAACTTTTCATCACATCCAATGCCCCATTTAGACCTTTTTCTTCCCGTTTCACGGTGTCTGGAGCTAGATTCGCAATGAGTCATATTTTCATCTCTCTAGACCGGAGATGTACGGTCGTTGGCACCGTATCCGCCCAGAACGGCTACAAGGGGTCACGTAATGGCAGATTTCTCCCGCCTTCCCGGACCGAACGCGGACCTGTGGGACTGGCAGCTCCTGGCCGCCTGCCGTGGGGTCGACAGCTCGCTCTTCTTCCATCCCGAGGGCGAGCGCGGGGCGGCTCGGAGTGCCCGTGAGAACTCGGCCAAGGAGGTCTGCATGAGGTGCCCGGTCCGCGCGGAGTGCGCGGCGCACGCGCTGGCGGTCCGCGAGCCGTACGGCGTCTGGGGCGGCCTGACCGAGGACGAGCGCGAAGAGCTCATGGGGAGGGCGCGCAACAGGCTGGTGTCGGCATCGACGACCAGCGGCGACCCCCTCCCGCACACCTGAAAGAGCCGGTTACTCCCGCACACCTGAAAGAACGTTTCTTCAACCGCTGCCGAGCGGGCCGCCCGTCGCCCTACGCCCGCCGGGCCGCCCGGCGCAGCTGTTCCAGCGTCGCCGCCACCGCCGGCACCTGTGCCAGGTCGGGCAGGGTCAGGGCGACGATCTCCCGCACCACGGCGGGTTCCAGCGCCACTGTGCGCGCACCTCTCGGACGTACCGACTCGACCGCCAGCTGGGGCAGGACCGCGACGCCCAGACCGGCGCCGACCAGGCCGACCACGGCCGGGTAGTCGTCGGTGGCGAAGTCGATGCGGGGCGTGAAGCCCACGTTCTCGCACGCCTGGACGAGTTGTCCCCGGCAGCGCGGGCAGCCCGCGATCCAGGGCTCGTCGGCGAGTTCCCCGAGGGCGACCGACGCCGCGTGCGCGAGCCGGTGCCGTTCGGGCAGCAGGCCCACCAGCCGGTCCGTCAGCAGCGGCCGCACCACCAGGTCGTCCCACTCCTCGGCGCCGGCCGCGCCCTCGTAGCGGAAGGCCAGCGCGATGTCGCAGTCGCCCGCGCGCAGCAGTTCCACGGACTTCGGCGGCTCGGCTTCCTCCAGGGAGACCCGGGTGCCGGGGTGGGCCGCGCGCAGGGCGGCCAGTGCCGTCGGGACCAGGGTGGAGCTGCCGCTCGGGAAGGACACCAGGCGGACCCGGCCGGCGCGCAGGCCGGCGATCGCGGCGACCTCCTCCTCGGCGGCGGTGAGCCCGGCGAGGATCCCCGACGCGTGCCGCACGAGAGCCTCGCCCGCCTGGGTCAGGCGCATCTCGCGGCCGTTGCGCACCAGCAGGGGGGTGCCGACGGAGGTCTCCAGGGCCTTCATCTGCTGGCTGACGGCCGGCTGGGTGCAGCCCAGTTCGCGTCCCGCCGCCGAGAAGGAACCGGTGGTGGCGACGGCACGCAGGACACGAAGATGACGGGCCTCTATCACCCTGCGAGCATAAGGCGGACTTGGACAGCATGCCCAATAATGCGTCGACGCTTTGAGGATGGTCCCGTACCGTCGGACCATGGAGCTTCTCTCGGTGAACCTCGGAATCCCGACGCCGTCGCCCCACACGGACCAGAAGGACGGCGTGACCGGCATCGACAAGCGGCCCACGGACGGCCCGGTGCGGGTGCAGGCACCCGGGCCGAAGGGGGTCGCGGGCAGCGGACTGGCCGGGGACGCGGTGTGCGAGCTGCGCCACCACGGCGGCGACGACCAGGCGGTGTACGCGTTCGCGCGCGAGGACCTCGACGCCTGGGAGAAGGAGCTGGGCAGGCCGCTGCCGAACGGCTGTTTCGGTGAGAACCTCACGACAAACGGGCTGAACGTGTCGGACGCGCTGATCGGCGAGCGCTGGCGGATCGGCTCCTGGGTCGTACTGGAGGTCACCTCCGGGCGCATCCCGTGCCGTACTTTTCAGGGCCATCTGGGCGAGCGGGGATGGGTGAAGAGGTTCACGCGGAAGGGTGCGACCGGTGCCTACCTCCGGGTGATCGAACCGGGTGAGATCCGGGCCGGCGACCCGATCGAGATCGTGCACCGGCCGGCCCACGAGGTGACGGCGGCAATGGAGTTCCGCGCGACCACCACCGAGCGGGAACTGCTGCCCCGGCTCCTCGCGGCGGGCGCGGCCCTGCACCCGGAATCGCTGGCACTGGCCCGGAAGTACGTGGCGGTGCGGGCGGACTGAACGGCCGTCACCCGCGAGCCGTTCACCGGCGCTTCACCCATCGGGAGAGCTGGTGCGCGCAGCGGACGCCGTCAGTCCGGGTAACTACCCTTGGGCCATGACAACGGCTCTGATTACGGGATCGACCGCGGGGATCGGTGCCGCGTTCGCGCGGCGGCTGGCGGCGGACGGGCACAACCTCGTCCTGGTGGCCCGGGACACCAAACGGCTGCGCGAACAGGCGACCGAGCTGCACGACCGGCACGGCATCGAGGCGGAGGTGCTCACCGCCGACCTCGCCGAGGACACCGGAATCGAGTCGGTCGCCACCCGCCTCGGCGACCGCCGGAACCCCGTCGACCTGCTGATCAACAACGCCGGCTTCGGCAACAAGGGCCGCTATCTGGACGTCTCGATGGCCGACGAGCTGAAGATGCTCAAGGTGCACTGCGAGGCGGTGCTGCGGCTGACCTCGGCGGCGGCCGAGGCGATGCGGGAGCGCGGGCGCGGCGGTGTCGTCAACGTGGCCTCGGTGGCTGCCTTCGTGCCCCGGGGCACCTACGGCGCGTCGAAGGCGTGGGTCGTGCAGTTCACCCAGGGAGCGGCGCGCGACCTGGCGGGGACCGGCGTCCGGCTGATGGCGCTGGCGCCCGGTTTCGTGCGCACCGAGTTCCATCAGCGGGCCGGGATGGGCACGGACAACATCCCGGACTGGATGTGGCTGGACGCCGACAAGCTGGTCGAGGCGGCCCTCGCCGACCTCGCGCGCGGCAAGACGCTGTCGATCCCGGACCCGCGGTACAAGGTGCTGACCGGCCTGGCGAAGCTGGCCCCGCGCGGGCTGCTGGGCGGGATCACCTCGAAGACGGGACGCAAGTACGGGCCGCAGTGACGGCTGCGGTGCCACTTCTCCCGGTGGGAAAATGGGCGTGACGGTACCGGACCCAGGGGGGCCGGAGGCGGTGGCATGACGTTCGTACAGCTCATCGAGTGCAGGACCAGCCGGCCGGCCGAGATGGACCGGCTGATGGACAGGTGGGTCACGCAGAGCAAGGGGAAGCGGACGGCGACGCACGCGGTGGTCGGCAAGGACCGCTCCGACGCGTCGCACGTCGTCGAGATCGTGGAGTTCCCCTCGTACGAGGAGGCGATGCGGAACTCGAACCGGCCGGAGACCGACCAGGTCCTCGACGAGATGCTGGCACTCTGCGAGGGGATGCCGACGTTCACGGACCTGGACGTGGTGCGCGACGAGCGGTGGTACGCCGACACCGCACGGCGGTTCTTCGAGACGATCGCCGCGCCCGGTCCGTTGGTTCCGCTGGACGGCCTGATCACCGAGGACTACCACGACCACGATCCGGTCGAGGGCCAGGACACCATCGGCATGGACGCGATGCGCCGCAAGCTGGAGATGTGGCGGGAGGCCTTCGACTTCTCGTTCCTCATCGAGGACCAGATCTCCCAGGGCGACCGGGTGTGCACCAGGTGGCTCTGGACGGGTGTGCAGCAGGCGGCGTTCATGGGGGTGCCGAACACCGGCCGGCAGGTCACCATGGCCGGGACGACGATCCACCGCTTCGACGCCGACGGGAAGATGGCCGAGGGCTGGTTGCAGTACGACCGGCTCGGGCTGATGGAGCGGCTCGGAGCGCTGGACGCGCTGCAGAGATGATCGGAGCGCCGGCCCCGCCGGAGAACTGAGGCGACAGCGGCCGCGAAGTAGTACGAGCGGCGAAGTGGTACGACAGTAGGAAGTACCCGCGAGGGGCGAAGCCCCCGTTCCCGGCGGACGACCGGGGACGGGGGCTTCTTCTGCTACCGGGGCGTTGCCTCAGTGGGAGTGGCCGTGGGAGTGACCACCGGCGGCCGGCTCCTCCTCTTCCTTCTTCTCGACGACCAGGGTCTCGGTCGTCAGGAGGAGGGAGGCGATGGAGGCGGCGTTCTCCAGGGCGGAGCGGGTGACCTTGACCGGGTCGATGACGCCGGCCTTGACCAGGTCGCCGTACTCGCCGGTGGCGGCGTTGAAGCCCTGGCCCTTCTCCAGCTCGGCGACCTTGGAGGTGATGACGTAGCCCTCCAGGCCGGCGTTCTCGGCGATCCAGCGCAGCGGCTCGACGACCGCGCGGCGGACCACGGCGACACCGGTGGCCTCGTCGCCGGTCTTGCCCAGGCCGCCCTCCAGCACCTTCGCGGCGTGGACGAGCGCGGAGCCACCACCGGAGACGATGCCCTCCTCGACCGCGGCGCGGGTCGCGGAGATGGCGTCCTCCAGACGGTGCTTCTTCTCCTTCAGCTCCACCTCGGTGGCGGCGCCGACCTTGATCACGCACACGCCGCCGGCCAGCTTCGCGAGGCGCTCCTGGAGCTTCTCGCGGTCCCAGTCGGAGTCCGTGTTCTCGATCTCGGCCTTGATCTGGGCGACGCGGCCGGTGACGGCACCGGAGTCACCGGCGCCGTCGACGACCGTGGTGTCGTCCTTGGTGACCGTGACACGGCGGGCGGAGCCCAGCACGTCCAGGCCGACCTGGTCGAGCTTGAGGCCGACCTCCTCGGAGATGACCGTGGCGCCGGTGAGGACCGCCAGGTCCTCCAGCATCGCCTTGCGGCGGTCGCCGAAGCCGGGGGCCTTGACCGCGACCGCGTTGAAGGTGCCGCGGATCTTGTTGACGACGAGGGTGGAGAGCGCCTCGCCCTCGACGTCCTCGGCGATGATCAGCAGCGGGCGGGAGGCGTTGCTCTGGATGATCTTCTCGAGCAGCGGGAGCAGGTCCGCGATGGAGGAGACCTTGCCCTGGTTGATGAGGATGTAGGGGTCCTCCAGGACGGCCTCCATGCGCTCCTGGTCCGTCACGAAGTACGGCGACAGGTAGCCCTTGTCGAAGGCCATGCCCTCGGTGAAGTCCAGCTCCAGACCGAAGGTGTTGGACTCCTCGACGGTGATGACACCGTCCTTGCCGACCTTGTCCATCGCCTCGGCGATGAGCTCGCCGACCTGCTGGTCCTGGGCGGACAGCGCGGCGACGGCGGCGATGTCGGACTTCTCGTCGATCGGCCGGGCCGTCGCGAGCAGGTCCTCGGAGATGGCGGCGACGGCGGCGTCGATGCCCTTCTTCAGGGCGGCCGGGGAGGCACCCGCGGCGACGTTCTTGAGGCCCTCGCGGACCAGCGCCTGGGCCAGCACGGTGGCGGTGGTCGTACCGTCACCCGCGATGTCGTTGGTCTTGGTCGCCACCTCCTTCACCAGCTGGGCACCGAGGTTCTCGTACGGGTCCTCGATCTCGACCTCGCGGGCGATCGTGACACCGTCGTTGGTGATGGTGGGGGCGCCGAACTTCTTGTCGATGACGACGTTGCGGCCCTTGGGGCCGATCGTCACCTTGACCGTGTCGGCAAGCTTGTTGACGCCGCGCTCGAGGGCGCGACGGGCGTCCTCGTCGAACTTCAGGATCTTCGCCATGGGAGCGGTTCAGCCCTCTCGGAAAACGTGGGTGAAACGAACCGCGCCCCCGACGCCCGGCTTCATAAGGTCGCGGGGGCCAGGGGCGCAGCTCAAAGCAGAATGTGCTTGGGGTGAACTACTTCTCGATGATCGCGAGCACGTCGCGAGCCGAGAGGACGAGGTACTCGTCGCCGTTGTACTTCACCTCGGTGCCGCCGTACTTGCTGTACAGCACGATGTCGCCGACCTTGACGTCGAGCGGCAGGCGCTCGCCGTTCTCGAAGCGGCCCGGACCCACGGCGAGGACGGCGCCCTCCTGGGGCTTCTCCTTCGCGGTGTCCGGGATGACCAGGCCAGAGGCGGTGGTCTGCTCGGCGTCGAGCGGCTGGACCACAATGCGGTCCTCGAGCGGCTTGATGGCAACCTTGGAGCTGGTGGTCGTCACGATCCGACCTCCCCCTTCGGAGATCTCACGGGGTTAACTGTCTGAGGTGGCGACCAGGTGGATCCGTCGTCGCGGGTGCCGGACCTGCCCGTCGCGTTGTTGGCACTCTCATCTGCCGAGTGCCAGAGCTGAGACTATGACCGCGATTAGCACTCGGTCAAGCGGAGTGCCAATTGCGTGCGGCGCGGCGCCGGAAAAACGGTGCCCGGGGCCGCGGTGACCGTCCCTGGGGCCGCCGCCCTCGGACCCCCGCTTCCGGCCTTCGGCCTCGTCCCCGAACGCCGCACGGGCCGGGAACCCGAACGCCGCACAGCCCGGAAACCCGAACGCCGCACGGGCCGGGAACCCGAACGCCGCACGGCCTGGGAACCCGAACGCCGCACGGGCCGGGAACCCGAACGCCGCACGGCCTGGGAACCCGAACGCCGCACAGCCCGGAAACCCGAACGCCGCACAGCCCGGAAACCCGAACGCCGCACAGCCCGGGAACCCGAACGCCGCACGGCCTGGGAACC
The DNA here is from genome assembly GCF_040682795.1 of Streptomyces sp. NPDC051105. Classification (NCBI taxonomy): domain Bacteria; kingdom Bacillati; phylum Actinomycetota; class Actinomycetes; order Kitasatosporales; family Streptomycetaceae; genus Streptomyces; species Streptomyces sp. NPDC051105. The sequence goes on from NZ_JBFBBR010000003.1 coordinate 367,989, forward strand.
CGAACGCCGCACGGGCCGGGAAAAGGGGCCGGTCGGTCCTACAGGTAGTCCTCCAGACGGCCCACCGTCAGGCCGTCCTCCTGGACCCGGCGCAGCAGGCGGGTCGTGCGTTCGCGCAGGGGCAGGCCCGTGGCCTCGTCCGGGCCGACCAGGACGATGTCGCCGGGGCGCAACCGCTTCTCACCGTGGCGGTAGGCGATGCCGTCGGCCGTCATCGCCGCGCGCCACAGGACCACCGCCGTCATCCCGCAGTCGGCCGCCGCGCGCAGGGTGGCGCTGTCGTACGTGCCGTAGGGCGGGCGGAAGAGCCGGGGGCGGATGCCGAAGCGGGACCTGAGTTTCTCCTGCTGGCCGCAGATCTCGGCGCGCTGGCCGGCGTAGGGCAGGCCGGGCATGGCCGGGTGGTCGAGGGTGTGGTTCTGGATGCTCGCGCCGACCTCCTGGAGACGGGCGAAGTGGCCGTACCCGGGGCCGACCACGCTGTCCGTGAGGAACATGCTCACCGGGAGCCGCAGTTCACGGACCATGTCCACGAACCGGGGGTCCTTCTCGGCGCCGTCGTCGTAGGTGAGGAAGACGACCTTGTCGGTGGTGGTGACGTGATCGACGACCGGGGGGTGGGCCGTATGGAGAGCGAGCGGGTGGAGCGGTGGGTGCGGCGCCGGAAGCAGGGGCGCGGTCAGGCCCCAGTGGCGGTACGGCTGTTCGCCGGCCGGCCCGTGCGGCCGTACCCGGTCGGCCGCCTTCTTGCCCAGCCGTTCGATCGGGTCGACGGACTGCGCGCAGCCCGCCAGGAGGAGGGCGGCGGTCAGCAGCGCGGCCGTCGCCCTCGGCCGGCTCACAGGTAGTCCTCCAGGCGCGCCACCGCATAGCCCTCGCGGGTGACCTTGTTCAGAAAGCGGCGCATGTCGTCGATCATCGTGCCGTCCCAGTCGTCCTTGCCCCGGAAGTGCGTGAGCACGATGTCACCGGGGTGCAGGCCGCGGTCCCACTCGCGGTACTCCCAGTGGTCGACGAACACCTCCTCGTCCCAGATGGGCGCGTACTTGATGCCGCACGACTTGGCGGCGCGCAGGGTGTCGCCGTTGTAGTTGCCGTAGGGCGGCCGGAAGACCGTCGGCGCCTTGCCGAACTGCTTCTTCATGATCGCCTGCATGCCGCAGATCTCGTCCTTCTGCTCCTCGTAGGACAGACCGGGCAGATAGGGGTGGGTCAGGGTGTGGTTGTTGAGGGTGTGGCCCTCGGCCTGCATCGTGCGGAAGAAGCCGTAGTCGTCCTTGACCAGGTAGTTGCTGAGGAACGCGGTGTAGGGGATCCGCAGGTCGTTCATCATGCGGAGGAACCGCGGGTCCTTGTTCCAGCCGTCGTCGATGGTCAGGAAGACGACCTTCTGCCTGGTCGGGATCGTGGTGAAGACCGGGGGCAGGTCGTCCTCCTCCTGCCCGTCCACCTCGAAGCCGTCGCGCGCGGTGATGCGCGGCTTCACCTTCGGCGGGGCCGGGGGCCGCAGCGGGACCGCGTCCAGGCCCCAGCGCCTGGCGGCGGCGACCAGGGCGGCGTGGGAGTCGGGGGCGGGCGCCGCCCGGTGCGGCTGCTGGCCGGCGGCGGGACGGGCGGTGGAGCCGGTGTCCGGCCCCGCGCAGCCGGACATCAGGGCGGCCGCGGCCAGCAGGCCCACGACGCCCGCCGTCAACCCTTTTTTGTCATTTTGTACGACTACTCGCATGGCGTCGGATCCTTCCAGGCCCCTCCCCCGGAACCGGCGCCGACACCGCCGCCGGAGGCGAACCATCCACCGACTGGCCGACAATGACCCGGTGAACGACCTCCTCGCCCCCCTCCTCTCCCCCGAGGGCCGCGCCCTCCTCGCCCAGGTGCGCGGCACCGCGCCCGCCGACGAACTCGCCGTGGCCACCCGGCTGCGCCGCGAGCACCCCGCCGAACTGGTGTCGGCGGCGCTCGCCCAGGCCCGGCTGCGGCAGCGGGCGGCGGTGAAGTTCGGGGAGGCGGACGCGGACCGCATGTTCTTCACGCCGAACGGGGTTGAGCAGTCGACGCGGGCGAGTGTCGCCGCGTACCGGGCCCAGCGGCTGACGGCGCTCGGGGTGACCTCGGTCGCCGACCTGTGCTGCGGGATCGGGGGCGACGCGATCGCGCTCGCGCGGGCGGGGATCCGGGTGCTCGCCGTGGACCGGGACCCGGTGACGGCGGCCGCGGCGCGGGCGAACGCCGACGCGCTGGGGCTGGCCGGTCTGATCGAGGTCCGGGAGGCGGACGTCACGGAGGTGGACACGGCCGGCTACGACGCCGTGTTCGTCGACCCGGCCCGCCGCGGCGGCCGCGGCCGCATCTTCGACCCGGAGGCCTACTCGCCGCCCCTGTCCTGGGCGATCGAGGCGGCCCGCGGCGCCTCGCACACCGCCGCGCTGAAGATCGCACCCGGGGTCCCGCACGAGGCGGTCCCGGCGGACGCCGAGGCGGAGTGGATCTCGGACGCGGGCGACGTGAAGGAGGCGGTGCTCTGGTTCGGGACGGCGCCGGGGGCGGTCCGCGCCACCCTCCTGCCCGGCCCGCGCACACTGCTCGGCCGAGGCCTGCCCGATCCTCAGGTCCGTCCCGTGGGGCGGTACCTGTACGAGCCCGACGGCGCGGTCATCCGCGCCCATCTGGTCGCCGAGGTGGCCGAGGAACTGGACGGCGGGCTCGTCGACCCGACGATCGCGTACATCACGGCCGACGGACTGCGCGCCACCGACTGGGCGACACCGTACGAGATCACCGACCGGCTGCCCTTCAACGTGAAGAAGCTGAAGGCGCTGCTGCGGGAGCGCGAGGTCGGCACGCTGACCGTGAAGAAGCGCGGCTCGGCCGTGGAGCCGGAGGAGCTGCGCAGGAAGGTCAAACCGCAGGGGCCGAACGCGGCGACCGTGTTCCTGACCCGGGTGGCGGGGGCGCCGACCATGCTCGTCGGCGCCCCCGCGCGGCCGGCTACCGGCGCCGGGCCGTCCTGAGCGACGCCGGGTTCCGGTCGGTCGCCCGGCCGGACTCGGCCGCGGCGGGCTCACCGGAGTCCGTGCGCGGTGCGACGGTGCGCGCGGCCGAGGCGACGCCGTTGAAGTACGGCCGTAACACGGCGTCGTTGCCGCTCGCGCTGATCGACGAGCCGGCCGCGTTCAGCTCGCCCGCCGTGACCGAGCCGGTGCCGCCGAAGGCGATCACGGACGGGGCGCCGGCGGACTCGCGCAGCAGCGCGCGGCAGCGCCTCGCTGTCACTCCCGCGCCCTGGCCAGCAGCAGCTCCCGCTCCCGCTCGTTGCGCGCCAGCCGCGCCGCCCGTTCGAACTCCGCGCGGGCCTCCGCCGTACGCCCGAGGCGGGCCAGCAGGTCACCCCGCACGCTGGGCAGCAAGTGGTACTCGCGCAGGGCCGGTTCGGCCGTCAGCGGGTCCACGATCGCCAGCGCCGCCGCCGGGCCGTCCGCCATCGACACGGCCACCGCCCGGTTCAGCTCCACGACCGGCGACGGGTACCGGGTGGCCAGCAGGCCGTACAGGGTGGCGATGGACCTCCAGTCGGTCTCCTCGTAGGTGTACGCGTGCGCGTGGCAGGCCGCGATGGCCGCCTGCAGGGCGTACGGCCCCGGGGCGCCCGTCGCCGTGGCCTCCGCGCGGGCCAGCGCCCGGATGCCGCGGGCGATGAGCATGCGGTTCCAGCGGCGGCGGTTCTGGTCCCTGAGCAGGACCGGCTCGCCGTCCGGGCCGGTGCGGGCGGCCGTGCGGGCGGACTGGAACTCGAGGAGCGAGGTGAGGGCGTGCACCTCCGGCTCCTTCGGCATCAGCGAGGACAGCACGCGGGCCAGCCGCAGCGCGTCCTCGCACAGCGAGGGGCGCAGCCAGTCGTCGCCCGCCGTGGCCGCGTACCCCTCGTTGTGGATCAGGTAGATGACGTCCAGCACGGAGCCGAGCCGGGCCGCCCGGTCGGGGCCGTAGGGCACCTCGAAGGCGATGTTCCGGGTGGCGAGGGTGCGCTTGGCGCGGACGATGCGCTGGGCGATGGTCGGCTCGGGGACGAGGAAGGCGCGGGCGATCTCGCCCGTGCTCAGACCGCCGAGGAGGCGCAGGGTGAGGGCGGTGCGGGCCTCCGGCGACAGCACCGGGTGGCAGGCGGTGAAGACCAGGCGGAGCAGGTCGTCGTCGATGTCGTCCGGGTCGGCGGGCTCCTCCGGCGGGGCGGCCGTCTCCAGCCCGCGGCCGATCTCCGCGAGCTTGCAGGCGTAGTTCTCCCGGCGCCGGACCAGGTCGACGGCGCGATGGCGGGCGGTGGCCGTGAGCCAGGCGCCCGGGTTGTCGGGCACCCCGTCCCGGGGCCACTGCTCCAGGGCGGCGACCAGGGCGTCCTGCGCCAGTTCCTCCGCGATGCCGACGTCCCGGACGATCCGGGCGACGCCGGCGATCACGCGGGGCGACTCCAGGCGGAAGACGGTCTCGATGGCGTGCCGGGCGTCGGCGTCGACGGGGGGCTGTGTGCTCACAGCCCCCCATTCGACACCCCCGGACGGCGGTACGCCAGGAGGGTCAGCCCTCCGCGATCTCCCGCACCTCGCAGGTCACCGTCCAGAACTCCTCGTGCACCTTGAGGAACCGCTTGGTCCACTCCAGGGCCTCGGCCATGTCCTTGCACTGCATGATCGCGTAACCGCCGACGACCTCCTTGGACTCGGTGAACGGCCCGTCGGTGACGGAGATCTTCCCGCCCTCCCAGTGCACCCGGGTGCCCTGGGCGGTCGGCGTGAGCCCCGCGGTGTCCAGCATCACGCCGGCCTTGGTGATCTCCTCGATCAGCTCGCCCATCCGCTGCATCAGCTCCTGGCTGGGGCCTTCGGCGGGGGCTGCGGCCTCGTCGATCTTCACGAGAGACAGGTAACGGGGCATGGTGGCTCCTGGGATTCCGGTGCGGTACGGGGTCTCTCCCCGCATCTCACCCTTGCGTCGAACGCGCCGGACCCGGATCGACACGCGCACCGGAATTTCCCGGGTTTTTTTCCGCACCGGCCCAAGGAGCCCGGGACCGCCCTAGCGCAGGGACTTCCACAGGTCGCTCGCCTCGGGTTCGTTCGCGATCACCCGGTTGGGGTCGGACGGGGCCGTCACCACCGGCATCATCACCGTCTTCAGGTGGTCCGAGGTGAGGCCCTTGAGGCTCTGGCCGAGGCGCATCAGCTCGCTGAGCGAGTCCAGGCCCGTGTCGGTGGTGAGGCTGGAGGTGACCGCGTCGGCGACCTCGTAGAGCTTGGCAGGGTTGGTCAGGAGGCTGATGGAGGCCATCTGGTCCAGCAGGGCCTTGACCAGTTTCTGCTGAAGGCCTATCCGGCCGAGGTCACTGCCGTCGCCTATGCCGTGCCGGGTGCGGGCGAGCGCCAGGGCCGTGGTGCCGTCGAGGTGGTGGGTGCCCTTCTTCAGGTGCAGATGGCTGTCGTCGTCGTCGATGTCCTGGTCGGTGGTCACGGTCACCCCGCCGAGCGCGTCCACCAGCTTGGCGAAGCCGGAGAAGTCGATCTCCAGGTAGTGGTCCATGCGGACATCGGTGATCGACTCGACCGTCTTCACCGCGCACACCGCCCCGCCCACCGAGTAGGCGCTGTTGAACATCGCGCCGTAGGCGACGGACGTCGAGCCGCCGGAGGAGAGCGGGCAGGAGGGGCGGGTGACCAGGGTGTCGCGGGGGATGCTGACGACGGTGGCCGCCGTCCGGCCGGCGTCGATATGGACGACCATGGCGGTGTCGGAGCGGGCGCCCGAGCTGTCGCCGCCGCCGAGGGCCTGGTTCGCCTCGCCGCTGCGCGAGTCCGACCCCAGCACCAGGATGTTGACGGAACCGGTGGGCAGCGGGGAGGCCGACGCGGACGCGGTGGCCGTCGGTGTGGTCACCGCCTTCGCCGGACGGTCGTCGCCGAGGGCGCTGTTGATGTCGACGCTCTTGATGTTGTCGTTGAGGTGCCAGTAGACCCACCCCCCGCCCGCGACGCCCAGCGTCATGACCCCCGCCAGGGTGAGGCCGACGATCCTCAGCCCTCTCGACCGCCGGCCCACCCGTCTGCCCGCGCCGCCTTGCTCCTCGTGTCCCGTCACGAGACAGGAACGTAAGTCCGAATTATTAGGGGACTGTTAGCGCGAGCGTCGCGAGAGGGTTTTCTTCGGAAAATCTCACCCTTCTCATGCCGAACTCAGCGTGACCGTCGGCACCGGATTGCTCCCGCTCCAGGACGCGTTGAACCCGAAGGTCACCGAACCCCCGTCCGCCACGGGCCCGTTGTAGGAGGCGTTCGCGCAGGACACGGCCGCGCCCGCCTGGGTGCAGACGGCGTTCCAGGCCTGGGTGATCTGCTGCCCGGCACCGTACGTCCAGTTCACCTTCCAGGACGAGAGGGAGGCACCCGAGCAGGAGACGGTCACCTGGCCGGTGAACCCGGTGTTCCACTGGCTGCCCACGCTGTAGGCGGCCGAGCAGGCACCGGTCGGCGGCGGTGTGGTCGTGGTCCCGCCGAGCGCCTCCGCGACCCCGTAGTACGCGGGTTTCGGCGCGTAGTTCGCGTCGTACGGCGTCGCCGCCCCGTACCCCGGGAAGGTGCTGTCCACCCAGGAGTCGGAGTCGGCGAAGCCCCACACGGTGACGTTGACGCAGCGGCTCACGGCCACGCAGGCGGCGACCACCGACTTGAAGTCGGCCTTCTGCTGGGCGAGCTTGGTGCTGTCGGAGGGCAGCGCCATCCGGATGTCCAGCTCGGTGATCGCCACGTCCACGCCGAGGTCGGCGAAGCGCTGGATGTTCTGCTGGAGGGTCGAGGGCACCTGGCCGAGGATCAGGTGGGCCTGCAGCCCGACCCCGTCGATCGGGACGCCCGCCGCCTTCAGGGACCTGACCAGGTTGTACAGGGCCGTGGACTTCGCGTTGACGCCCTCGACGTTGTAGTCGTTGATGTACAGCTTGGCGGCAGGGTCGGCCGCGTGTGCCCAGGTCAGGGCGTTGGCGATGTAGTCGGCGCCGAGGCCGTTGTACCAGAGGGTGGAGCGGTAGGTGCCGTCCTCGTTGAAGGGTTCGTTGACGACGTCCCAGGCGGCGATCTTCCCCTTGTAGCGGCCGACCTCGGTGCTGATGTGGTTCTGCAGCAGGCTGCTCAGCTGGGCGGACGTCCAGGTGCCGTTCGTCAGCCAGCCGGGGTTCTGGCTGTGCCAGACCAGGGTGTGGCCGCGTACCTGCTGGTTGTGGGCCTGGGCGAAGGCGACGATCTGGTCGGCCTCGGTCCAGTTGAAGGTGCCCTGGGTGGGCTCGACCGACCCCCACTTCATGGCGTTGCCCGGGGTCAGCGAGCTGAACTGGGCGCCGGCGACGTCACCGTACGTCCCGGTGAGCTTGGAGCCGGTGACCGCGGTGCCGATGACCTTGCCCTTGGCGGCGGCCAGGTCGCGCAGCGGGGTGTCGGCGGCGTGCGCCGCGGGCGCAGTGAACAGCAGCGCGGCACCGGTGACGAGGGCCGCCAGGGACAAGCCTGTTCTCAGAGATCTCACTGCGGGTGCCTCCGAAACTTTCGGTCGTGCAACCGATTGGCTTCGGTGGAGTGTGGAGACGCCCGCACCACCCGTCAATACGTCAACTTCCGGCCAGGCCGGTCTCACCCGGTCGCGGGCGCCGCCGTGCTCGACCGCACCACCAGGCTGGTCGCCAGCTCCACCCGGGTCGCCGTGGTCGCCTCCTCCGCCCGCCCCATCTCCAGCACCAGCCGGGCCGCCGCCTCGGCCATCTCGGTGAGCGGCTGCCGTACGGTCGTCAGCGGCGGCCCCACCCAGCGGGCCACCGGCAGATCGTCGAACCCGACGACGCTCACGTCCTCGGGGATCCGCAGCCCCAGCTCGCGCGCGGCCTCGTAGAGCCCGAGCGCCTGGAGGTCGTTGCCGGTGAAGACGGCGGTGGGCCGGTCGGGCATGCGCAGCAGCTCCAGGCCGAGCCGGTAGCCGGCGTCGTGGTGGAAGTCCCCGGCCTTGACCAGACCCTGGTCGACGGGGAGCCCGGCGGTCTCCAGCGCGGCCCGGTAGCCGTCCACCCGGGCCCGGCTGCACATCATCCGGAAGGGCCCGCTGATCGCCCCGATGCGCCGGTGCCCCAGCTCGACCAGGTGCCGGGTGGCGGCCAGCCCCCCCTGCCAGTTCGTCGCCCCGATCGACGGCACGTCCGGCCCCGGGTCCCCCGCCGGGTCCATCACCACGAACGGGATCGACCGGCTCAGCAGCAGCGCCCGCTGCGACTCGTCCAGCCCCGACAGCACCAGAACCACCCCGTGCGGCCGCCGCGCCGCCACCTGGTCGGCCCAGGTCCGCCCAGGCCTCAGCCGCCCGGCGCTCTCACTCAGTACGACACTCAGCCCGGCGTCCCGGGCCACGTTCTCCACCCCCCGGATGACCTCCATCGCCCACGCGCTCTCCAACTCGTGGAAGACCAGGTCGATGAGCGGCGACCGGGAAGCCTCGGCACGCCGCCGCCGGTAGCCGTAGGCGCGCAGCAGCTCCTCGACCCGGGTGCGGGTCGCCGGGGCGACGTCGGCACGCCCGTTCAGGACCTTCGAAACAGTCGGAGCGGACACGCCGGCCTCACGGGCGATTTCGGCGAGCGTCGCCGTCTGCGTTTCTGCGGGCTTCGGAGGCGTCATGCCCGCGATCGTATCCCTGCGCTCCCCCTTGACGAAGACCTGCGTACGCCATAGGTTCCCGGAACATTCGGTGTGTTGTACGAAACATTCGTGACGGGAGTTTCATGACCACCGCTCCTTGGCGAGACCCCGCACTGCCCGCCCCGGCCCGCGTCGACGACCTGCTCCCCCGGATGACCCTGGAGGAGAAGACCGCCCAGCTCTACGGCGTGTGGGTGGGCGCCGCCACCGACGGCGACGGGGTCGCCCCGCTGCAACGCGAGATGACCGCCGACTACGACTGGGACGAGCTGGTCACCCTCGGCCTCGGCCAGCTGACCCGCTCCTTCGGCACCGCCCCCGTGGACCCGGCGCTGGGCGCGCGCGCACTGGCCCGCGCCCAGCGCCGGATCACCGCCGCCGGCCGCTTCGGCATCCCGGCGATCGCCCACGAGGAGTGCCTGGCCGGCTTCACGGCCTGGCGGGCGACGGCCTACCCGGTCCCGCTGGCCTGGGGCGCCGCCTTCGACCCGCCGCTGGTCGAGGAGCTGGGCCGGAGCATCGGCGCGGATCTGCGCTCGGTCGGCGTGCACCAGGGTCTGGCCCCCGTCCTGGACGTGGTCCGCGACCCGCGCTGGGGCCGGGTCGAGGAGACGATCGGCGAGGACCCGTATCTGGTCGGCACGATCGGCACGGCCTACGTCCGGGGCCTGGAGTCGGCCGGGATCATCGCCACGCTCAAGCACTTCGCGGGGTACGCCTCCTCGGCCGGCGCCCGCAACCTGGCCCCGGTCCGGGCGGGGGTACGGGAGTTCGCGGACGTCACCCTCCCCCCGTTCGAGATGGCGCTGCGCGAGGGCGGGGCCCGCTCGGTGATGGCGGCGTACAACGAGACGGACGGCGTTCCGGCGTCGGCGGACCCCCGCCTGCTGACCGAACTGCTCCGTGACGACTGGGACTTCACCGGAACCGTCGTCGCCGACTACTTCGGCATCGGCTTCCTGCAGACGCTGCACCGGGTGGCGGGCACGGAGGCGGAGGCGGCCCGGCTCGCGCTGGTGGCGGGCATCGACGTCGAGCTGCCGACCCTCAAGTGCTACGGCCGCCCGCTGGTGACGGCGGTGCGGGAGGGCACGATCCCCGAGTCCCTGGTGGACCGGGCGGTGCGCCGGGTGCTGCTCCAGAAGTGCGAACTGGGACTGCTGGACGCGGACTGGGATCCCGCGCCCCCGGCCTCGGTCGACCTCGACTCGACGGCCAACCGCGACCTGGCCCGGCGCCTGGCGGAGGAGTCGGTGGTCCTGCTGGACAACCCGGACGGCGTCCTGCCGCTGGCCCCCGACACCCGCATCGCGGTGGTCGGCCCGCGCGCGGCCGACGCCCTGGCCATGCTCGGCTGCTACTCCTTCCCGTCCCATGTCCTGACCCACCACCCGGAGGTCGACCTGGGCATCGCCATCCCCACCGTCCTGGAGTCGCTGCGCGCCGAACTCCCGGACGCGAAGGTGACGTTCGCCGAGGGCTGCGACGTCTCCGACCCGGACACCGCGGGCTTCGAGGAGGCGGTGGCCCGGGCGGCGGAGGCGGACGTGTGCGTGGCGGTGCTCGGCGACCGGGCGGGCCTGTTCGGGCGGGGCACGTCGGGCGAGGGCTGCGACGTCGCCGATCTGTCGCTGCCCGGCGTCCAGGCCGGCCTGCTGGACGCGCTGCTCTCGACGGGCGTCCCGGTGGTCCTGGTCCTGCTCACCGGGCGCCCGTACGCACTGGGCCGCTGGCAGGGCCGGCTCGGCGCGGTGGTGCAGGCGTTCTTCCCCGGGGAGGAGGGCGGCCCGGCGGTGGCGGGCGTGCTGTCGGGCCGCGTCAACCCGTCGGGGCGCCTGCCGGTGAGCGTCCCGCGGGTGCCCGGCGGCCAGCCCTGGACCTACCTCCAGCCCCCGCTCGGCCTGGCGGGCGAGCTCAGCAACCTGGACCCGACCCCGCTGTACCCGTTCGGACACGGCCGCTCGTACACGACGTTCGCATGGGAACTGGTGTCGCGGGGCACGGCCGGGATCGGCACGGACGGTTCGCACGACGTGACCGTGGTGGTCCGCAACACCGGCGAGCGGGCCGGCGCGGAGGTCGTACAGCTCTACCTGCACGACCCGGTGGCGTCGGTGACCCGCCCGGACGTCCGCCTGATCGGCTACCGGCGCGTGGAGCTGGCGCCTGGCGAGTCCCGCCGGCTGACGTTCCGCTTCCACACCGACCTCTCGGCGTTCACCGACCGGCAGGGGGCCCGGGTGGTGGAGCCGGGCGCCCTGGAACTGCGGGTGGGCGCCTCGAGCACGGAGGTCCGAGACGTGGTGCGGCTGCACCTGACGGGGCCGGTCAGGCGGTTGGGGCCGGACCGGATGCTGCGCTGCGAGACGGAGGTGGTGTGACCGCCGGGGCGCGGCAGACGGCTTCCTGAAGCGCGGCGGGGCACTCCGCACGGCCCGCCACCAGACTAAGCGGATGAAATTATCCGCTTAGTGTTACGGTGGTGCGTGCCGGCATGGTCCGCAACGTGAGGAGTCCCGATGTCACGCAGCCGTCGGCTGTCGCTGGGCGCCGCCGTCCTGGTGGTGAACGCCCTGCAATGGGTGATCGCCGAAGCCGTCACCGCGGCGGCCTGGAACGATCCGCCCTACAGCTACGCCACCAACTACATCAGCGACCTCGGCGTGCCGGACTGCGGCACGAAGTTCCAGGGGCGCGAGATCTGCTCCCCCGCGCACCAGTTGATGAACACCTCGTTCATGGCCCAGGGGATTCTCTTCGCGACCGGCGTGATCCTGCTGTCCGTGCTGGTCAGCGGCCGTGCGCGGCGCGTCGTGGTCGCCCTCGCCGCCACCCACGGCGTGGCGTTCGTCCTGGTCGGGCTCTTCCACGGCTCCGCGCACGGGCCGGGCTACGGCCTGGTCGTCCATGTCGTCGCGGCCGCCATCGGCATCCTGTGCGCGAACACCGTCGTGATCATGGCGGGGTCGCTGCGCGGCCTCGGCGCCCCGATGCCGTACCGCGTCTTCGGTGTCACGGTCGGTGTGCTGGGCCTGCTGAGCGAGACCCTGGTCAGCCTCTCGGCGAGCACCGCCGGGGTGTTCGAGCGCGCCGGGGTCTACTCCTGGCTGCTGTGGGGCACCGTGACCGGCGCCCTGCTCCTGGCCGGCCGGCTGCCCCGCCCGGCCGTCCTGGAGAATGTCCCGGTGTGACCCGGGAAACCCAACGCCCGCTGCGCGCGGACGCGGAACGAAACCGTCGGCTGATCATGGACACGGCCAACCGGATGATCGCGCGGCGGGGTGCCGTCGTCCCCCTCAACGAGATCGCCCACGAGGCGGGGGTCGGCGTCGGCACCGTCTACCGCCGCTTCGCCGACCTCCAGGCGCTGATCGACGCCCTGTTCACCGAGCGGTTCACCACGTTCCTGGGGCTCGCGGCGGCGGCCGAGGAGCACACCGACCCCGGGCGGGCGCTGCGCCAGTACCTGCTGGAGACGGCGCGGTGGCGGGCCGGGGACCGGGCCCTGGACGTCATCCTCGCGCACGCCGACCTCGGCACCGGGCCGCTCGCCGCGATGCGCGACGAACTCGGCGGCCATGTGGACGGCCTGGTGGCGCGGGCCGTGGCGGCGGGCGCGGTCCGCGCGGACTTCGCCAGCTCCGACGTGTACGCCTACCTGTACATGGTCGGCGCCGTCGTGGACCGCACCCACGACATCGCCCCGGACGCCTGGCTCCGCTACGCCGAGGTCCTGCTCATCGGCTTCGGCCTCGAACAGGCCCCGGCGGCCCGCACGTCCGCCATGACCGACGCCCAGATCCGCCGGACCTGGCCGAGGCCCTAGGGGATCTCCACCCCGGCCGACTCGAAGCGCCAGCGGTGCACCGGACGGGTCACCAGATCCCCGGGCGGGTCGGCGAGTTCGGGGTGGCCCGAGTCGTCGTACGACCCGTCCCACCAGGTGATCACCAGGACCCGGTCCTGCGGTGCCCGGAAGGTCTCCCGGCGCAGCGGGGGCGCGGCGAGGCCCTGCCCGCGCGCCCACGTCAGCAGTTCCGCGCCCCGGCCGGGCACCGCCCGCGCCTCCCACATCAACGCGACCGTCACGTGTACAGGTTCCCCTTGCTGACCTCGTGCACGTGGTCGTGGTGGTGGCCCGGGACGTGCGGGTCCGTCACCGGCAGAGAGCTGTCCGCAGAGAGGTCCCAGCTGGACGCGGCCCGGTTGCGCGCGACCATCTCGGCACCGAGGGCCGCCACCATCGCGCCGTTGTCCGTGCACAGCTTCGGGCGGGGGACGCGGAGCCGGATGCCCGCGGCCTCGCAGCGCTCCTGGGCCAGGGCGCGCAGCCGGGAGTTGGCGGCGACCCCGCCGCCGATCATCAGATGGTCGACGCCCTCGTCGCGGCAGGCCCGGACGGCCTTGCGGGTCAGGACGTCCACCACCGCCTCCTGGAAGGAGGCGGACACGTCGCGGACCGGCACGTCCTCGCCGGCCGCCCGCCTGGCCTCGATCCAGCGGGCCACCGCCGTCTTGAGGCCGGAGAAGGAGAAGTCGTACGCCGGGTCGCGCGGACCGGTGAGACCGCGCGGGAAGGCGATGGCCCGCGGGTCCCCCTCCTTCGCGTAGCGGTCGATGACCGGACCGCCGGGGAAGCCCAGGTTCAGCACGCGGGCGATCTTGTCGAAGGCCTCGCCGGCCGCGTCGTCGATGGTCGCGCCGAGCGGCCGTACGTCGGAGGTGATGTCCGAGGAGAGCAGCAGGGAGCTGTGCCCGCCGGACACCAGCAGGGCCATCGTCGGCTCCGGCAGCGGACCGTGTTCCAGCTGGTCGACGCAGATGTGGGAGGCGAGGTGGTTCACGCCGTACAGGGGCTTGCCGAGCGCGTACGCGTACGCCTTCGCCGCCGAGACACCCACCAGCAGCGCGCCGGCCAGGCCGGGACCGGCCGTGACCGCGATGCCGTCCAGGTCCCTTGCGCTCACGCCCGCGTCCTTCAGCGCGCGCTCGATGGTCGGGACCATCGCCTCCAGGTGCGCGCGGGACGCCACCTCGGGCACCACTCCGCCGAAGCGGGCGTGCTCATCGACGGACGAGGCGACGGCGTCGGCGAGCAGGGTGGTGCCCCGGACGATGCCGACGCCGGTCTCGTCGCAGGAGGTCTCGATCCCCAGAACCAGGGGTTCGTCAGCCATTGATCTCGGTTCCTTGTCCGGAAGTGGGGCCGTCGGCGGGGGCGCCGCCCGGTTTCGTCATCAGGCGCATGACCAGGGCGTCCACGTTCCCCGGCTGGTAGTAGCCACGTCTGAACCCGATGGCCTCGAAGCCGAACCGCTCGTAGAGCTTCTGCGCGCGGGTGTTGTCGACCCGGCACTCCAGCATGACCTCGGCGCACTCGAAGGCGGTCGCGGCCCGCAGCAGCTCGGTGAGGAGCTGTCCGCCGAGCCCGGTGCCCCAGTGGTCACGGGCGACGGCGATGGTCTGGACGTCCCCGAGTTCGCCCTGGGCGGCCAGGCCCGCGTACCCGATGACCCGCTCGTCCGCCAGGGCCACCACGTACCGCCGGGTCGCCTCCGGGCCCCTCGAGTGTGCCAGTTCGGACCAGAACATCCCCCGCGACCAGGCGTCCTCGGGGAACAGGCTCTTCTCCAGCTCCAGGACCTGGTCGATGTCCCACCAGCGCATCTCGCGCAACTGTGCCGTCACTTGGGGGTGACCACCTTGTAGTTCTTGGGCACCTGGGCGTCCGGCCGGCGCAGATACAGCGGCCGGGGCGCGGGCAGCTCCTCGCCGGCGGCCAGCCGCTCGGCGGCGAGCGAGGCGAGGGCGGCCGCGGAGACGTGCTCGGGTTCGTGCACGACGGGGAAGGTGTCCGGGTAGAGCATCGCCCCGGCTCCGACGGCGGGCATCCCGGCGACCTGCTCGGCGATGTCGGCGGGCCGGTCGACGGCCGGATCCGTGAGCCGGGTGCGCGAGTCGGCGTACGTCGCCCAGTAGACCTCCTTGCGGCGGGCGTCGGTCGCCACGACGAACGGGCCCTCCTCGACGTCGGCCGCATAGGCGAGCCCGTCGAGCGTGCACAGGCCGTGCACCGGCACGCCCAGCGCGAGCCCGAAGGTGTCCGCGGTCATCAGACCGACCCGCAGGCCGGTGTAGGGACCGGGACCGACGCCTGCGACGATCCCGGTGACGGCGTCCAGCCTGACCCCGGCCTCGGCGAGGACGCGGTCGACGGCCGGCAGCAGCAGCTCGCCGTGCCGGCGCGCGTCCACCTGGCTCGACGAGACGATGACGGCCTCACCGTCGTGCAACGCGACGGTGACGGCGGGGGTGGCGGTATCCAGAGCGAGCAAGAGCACGCGAACAGCCTACGGCTCCGACGCCGCGAGCACGGCCGCCAGGGGCGGACGGTCACTGGCTGCTACGGTCTGTACGAAGTACGACATATACGGCGAGTCAGAGGTGACGCACGTGTCAGGGACCAGCTCGGGAATCGTGGCCGGCCTCACCGCGGCGGCCGTCGGGGCGGTCGGTCTCCTCGCCTACCAGGCCTCGGCGACCGTACCGCCCGGCCTCGGCGGCAGGCCCGCCTCGAGCCCCGCACCGGGAGCGCCGGCGGCCAAGGCACCCCGCGACCAGCTCCACCCCGCCGCCCTGCCGAACAACTCCGGAACGGGTGAACGGGTGGTGTACTCGGTGGACGACGACCGGGTCTGGCTCGTCAACGAGCACGAGCGCGTGGAGCGCACCTTCACGGTGAAGCCCGGCACGATCGACCCGCCCGTGGGCGCCTACTGGGTGACGTCCCGCTCCAAGGCGGTCACGGGCACGGACGGCCTCCCCATCGAACACGTGGTCCGCTTCACCACCACGAAGGACGGCTCGGCGATCGGCTTCAGCGCGGTCACCGGCACCACCACGATCGAACCCCCCGACCCGACGGTCAGAACAGGCGGCATCCGCGAAACCCGCCCCGACGGCAACGCTATGTGGAACTTCGCAACGATCGGCGTGAAAGTGATGGTGATCCGCTGAGCGCGCCCCCGCAAGGGGCGCGGGGAACTGCGCGCTCAGCCCCCACACACCCGCACCGACCCACCAACCGGCCGGCCCCGCCTACGCACTACGCAGCCCTGCGGCCCCGCTCAACCGGCCTCACAGGCAGCTCCGGCGCTCTCGGCGGCCGAGACACCGCGTCAGCGGCCGCACAGGACGCCAGAAGCTCGCGCATGGAAATTCCGGCGACCGCGAACGGCCGCCGCTCCTTGGACGTGGACGCGGGCATGGACGCCTCCTGAGCTGCGGGGGCGGACGAAGTTAGGTACACCTAACCACGGGCTGGGTACCATGTGACCACGCCCGCGTCACGAAACGCAATATCTTGCCGACGCCTTGTCGGAATGTTCACGCGGCCCCCGGCCCACACCCACCGCGACGGCGGACCCGGTGCCGCTCGCCGGTCAGGCGGACAGCACCCCCAGATCGACCGCGGCCCATCGCTCCCCGAGCCCCGCCAGGGTCACGTGCCGCACCTCGTCGGTCGTGTCCCCGACGGCCCGGTGAATCCGTACGACGAGCCGGTCCTCGGTCAGCTCCTCGACCTTGTCCTCGCCCCACTCCACGACGATGACCGACTCGGGCAGCGAGACGTCGAGGTCCAGGTCCTCCATCTCGTCGAGGCCGCCGCCCAGGCGGTACGCGTCGACGTGGACCAGCGGCGGTCCGTCCCCGAGGGACGGATGGACGCGGGCGATCACGAAGGTCGGGGAGGTGACGGCGCCGCGCACACCGAGCCCCTCGCCCAGCCCGCGGGCCAGCGTCGTCTTGCCGGCGCCGAGTTCCCCACTGAGCATCACGAGGTCACCGGCGCGCAGCAACTTGGCCAGTCGGCGCCCCAGCTCCCCCATCTGCCCGGGAGAGTTAACGATCAACTCCGTGCCGTTGCCGGCCCCGGCCCCGGCCAGGCCGTCAGCCTGGCTGTGCCGTGCTGCTGGTGCTTCCATAGCCACTTACCGTAGCCCCTGCCGGCACGGCACCCGCGCGGGTGAGCAGATCGGCGAGGCGGTCGGTGACCACTTCCGGGTGTTCCAGCATGACCAGATGCCCGGCGTCCGGGACCAGTACCAGTTCGGCTTCGGGCAGCAGATCGGCGATGACCTCGCTGTGCTCGCTGGGGGTGACGAGATCCCGCACCCCGGCCAGCACCAGCACCGGCAGATCCTGGAAGTAGGCGAGGGCCGCGGTCTTGTCGTGGTCGGTGAAGGCCGGGTAGAACTCGGCGACCACGTCGATCGGGGTGGACTCGATCATCCGCTCGGCGAATCGCTCGACCGCCGGGTCGACGTCCCGGGACGCGAACGAGTACCGCTTGATGATCCCGGCGAACAGGTCGGCGGTGGCCCGCCGTCCCTTCTCCACCAGCGCGGCCTGGGTGCCCAGCGCCTTCAGCACTCCGGGCAGTACCCGGCGCACCGCGTTGACGCCGGCGACCGGCAGCCCGAAGTTGACCTCGCCGAGTCGCCCGGAGGACGTACCGACGAAGGCGGTGGCGACGACCCGCTCGCGGATCAGCTCGGGGAAGTGCGCGGCGAGCGCCATCACCGTCATGCCGCCCATCGAGTGCCCGACCAGCACGATCCGCCCCTCGGGGACGGCCGCGTCGAGGACGGCCTTCAGGTCCCGGCCCAGCTGGTCGATGGTGAGCGGAACGCCCCGCTCGTGCTGGTCGACGCCCCGCCCTGAGCGGCCGTGGCTGCGCTGGTCCCAGTGCACGGTGCGCACGACCCCGCGCAGGGCCGCCCGCTGGAAGTGCCAGGAGTCCTGGTTGAGGCAGTAGCCGTGGCTGAAGACGACGGTGACGGGGGCGGGGGCCTTGCGGCCGAAGAGCCGTCGGCGGCGCGGCGAGACGGCCGGGCCGAGGTCGGGCTCCACCTCGTCCACCTCGTAGTACAGCTCGGTGCCGTCGTCGGAGTGCGCCGTGCCGGGCGTGCCGCGCAGGGTGCCGTACGGGCCCGCCGAGTCCAGGGCGAGCCGGGCCCTGCGGCGCATCCCGCGGCCGACGGTCATCCGCTCCAGGGCGACCCCCGCGGCCGCCCCGGCGGCGAGCACGCCTATGGCGGCCCCGGCGATACCGGTGACCTTGAGCCACGTCCCGTCCGCCCCCGTGGCGGAAGCGACGGCCGCCGCGGCGTCCGCTACGGCCTCCGCACTGCTCTCGCTCACGTACCGCTCCTCTTCGCCGTACTGCAGTTCGCTCGTTAGGTGATACGGGTGATGCCGACGAGGTCAGTGTTGCGTCTGTTGCTGCTGTTACAGATGTAACCGGGTTCTGCCGTTGCCGAACCCCGGAAAGGTCAGTCCCCGTCCCCTGGTTCCTGCCCACTCGGTTGCCCGTTCACATAGACGCGGGGAATCCGGGTTCCGATGCGGGTGACGATTTCGTAGGCGATGGTGCCCGCGGCCTGGGCCCAGTCCTCGGCGGTGGGCTCACCCCGGTCGCCCGGACCGAACAGCACGGCCTCGGAGCCGACTTCGGGCTCGTCGCCGCCGAGGTCGACGACGAACTGGTCCATCGCGACGCGCCCGGCGACCGTCCGCCACTTGCCGCCGACCAGCACCGGTCCGGTGCCGGAGGCATGGCGCGGGATGCCGTCCGCGTAGCCGACGGGGACCAGCCCGAGGGTGGTCTCGCCGGCGGTGACGTACCGGTGCCCGTAGCTCACGCCGTGGCCGCCCGGGACATGCTTCACCAGGGCGAGGGAGGCGGAGAGGGTCATCACCGGGCGCAGCCCGAAGTCGGCCGCGCTGCCCAGCTCGGGGCTGGGCGAGATGCCGTAGAGGGCGATGCCCGTGCGGACCAGGTCGAAGTGGGACTCGGGGAGGGTGAGGGTGGCCGGCGAGTTGGCGATGTGCCGCACCTCGGGGCGCACGCCCTGCTCCTCGGCGTGGGCGAGCAGCTCGCGGAAGAGGGTGAGCTGGGCGGCGATGGAGGGATGGCCGGGCTCGTCGGCGCAGGCGAAGTGGGACCACACACCGGTGATCCGGATCAGCCCCGCCTCCTCGGCGTGCAGGGCGGCGCCGACCAGCTCGGGCCAGTCGGCGGGCTGGCAGCCGTTGCGCCCGAGGCCGGTGTCGGCCTTCAGCTGGACGCGGGCGGGGCGGCCGGCTTCCGCGGCCGCCTCGGTCACCTCCCGCAGGGCCCACATCCCGCTCACCGACACGTCGAGGTCGGCCTCGATGGCCTCCCGCCACGGCCCACCCGGGGTCCACAGCCAGCACATGATCCGCACGTCCGCGGGCAGCCCGGGGTCCGCGCGCAGCGCCAGCGCCTCCTCGGGGGTGGCCGTACCGAGCCAGCCCGCGCCCGCCCGGACGGCCGCGCGGGCACACCGGACGGCCCCGTGGCCGTACGCGTCGGACTTCACCACGGCCATCAGGGCCGCGCCCGGCGCGAGGGCGCGCAGGGTCCGCACGTTGGCCCGCAGGGCGGCCAGGTCGATCTCGGCGCGGGCGCGCAGGGGCGCGGTCGGTGCAGTAGCTGTCTCAGTCATCGCGCCCCCAGTGTCTCAGAGGCCTCTGAGAGCCCTCCGGCACAGGCCCCGGTACGGGCCCCGGCACGGGACCCGGTCACCCTCGGGTACCCGCCGGGCACCGGTTCAGGTACCTGTCCGGTGCCCCCACACGTACACCTTGTCGCCCTTCTTCAGCACGCCCCACAGCTTCTTCGCGTCGCCGAGCTTGAGGTTCACACAGCCCCAGGAGCCGACGGTGGTGTAGATGGAGCCGTAGACGGCGTGGAAGGCCTGGCCGCCGTCGAAGAACTGGGCGTACGGCATGGGCGAGTTGTACAGGGTCGACCAGTGGTTCTTGTGCCGCCAGTAGACGGAGTGCCACCCGGCCCGGGTCGCGTACCCCTTCCGTCCGCTCCGCATCTGCACCGGCCCGAAGACCACCTTGCTGCCCTTCTGCACCCAGGTGACCTGCCGGTTGAGATCGACACAGGCGACCCGGTACGACTTCACGGGGCAGTTCTTCTTGGCGTTCGGGTTCTTCTTCGCCGAGAGGAGCATCATCTGGTACCAGGTCACGGGCCCCGCGAACCCGATGGCCGGCTTGATCTTGTACTGCTTCTGGAACTTCTGGATGGCCTTGCAGTCGGCGGTGGACTGCTTCCCGTCCACCTTCAGCTTCAGCCACTGCTCGATCTGCTTCTGATACGGCCCGGTCAGCTTGGAGCAGCTCACCTTGGCGACGGCATCGCTGAGCGGCACGTACTCGACGAGGTCGTACGTCCCCGGCGGCGCGGCCTTGGGCTCGACGGCGTCCTCCTTGGCGCTGGGCGTGTACACCTTCGGCGCCAGCATCTGGTCGGGGGTGTCGACCTGCCAGGGCTTCCCGGGCCCGGGCGCGACCCCCGGCACCAGCTCCGACTCGGCGACGGCGGTGGGGGGTTCGGGGGCGGTGTCCGCGGCGACACTCCCGGCCCCGAGGCAGAGAACGAGCACGGCGGCGGCGAGGGTCCCCGCGACCCCACGAACAGAACCGCCCCGATAACGCAGGGTTCGTCCATTAATCATGCGATCAGACAACCCCGCACACCCATGAATCCGGCGAAGCCGCGCGGCCAGTTCACCCGAGGGATGCAGGAACCTCGGGCGAGACGGGCGACCCCCACACCCGGCGAAAACGGGACGTGCCTTCCGGCCCCCGCACCCGACGAAAACGGGACGCGCCTTCCGGCCCCTACGCCCAACTCCGCAGCCGGCGCGAACAGGGCACACCCCTCAGCGGCGCGGGGCCGCATCGGATGTGCGATCTACCGCCGCGTGGGCGCGATCAGCAACCGCCCACGCGCGCCCGAACCGCGGCGCGGCCCCGTGACGGTGAGGTCCTGGCCTACCGAGTCGGGCGCGTGGGTGGGAAAACCCCCCTCCACGCCGCCCCCAACGCGTCAGCCACCGCATGCGCAACCGTCGGCGCCCCCTCCGCCGCGAACCGCCCCGCGAGCCCGTGCAGATACGCCGCCACACTCCCCGCGTCCCGCCCGTCGAGGCCGCACGCCAGCAGCGACCCCGCCAGCCCCGACAGCACATCCCCGCTCCCCGCCGTGGCCAGCCACGGCGTCCCCGTCGCGTTCACCCGGACGGCCGCCCCTCCCCCCGGCTCCGCCACCAGCGTCGTCGCCCCCTTCAACAGCACCGTCGCCCGGTACGCCCCCGCCAATTCCCGCACTGCCGCGAGCCGGCCGGCCTCGACCTCCTCCCGCCGTACCCCGAGCAGCGCCGCCGCCTCCCCGGCGTGCGGCGTCATCAGCGTGGGTGCCGTACGCGCACGCACCGCGTCCCGGTCGGCGAGCCGCAGCCCGTCCGCGTCGACCAGCACCGGCACGTCCGCCTCCACCACCTCGGCGACGACGTCGGCGTGGTCCCCGGCCCCCGGCCCGACCACCCAGGCCTGCACCCGCCCGGCCTTGCGCGGCCCCCCGTCCGACACCAGCGTCTCGGGAAAGCGCGCCAGCACCTCGTCCCCGGCGGGGCCGACGTACCGTACGGCCCCAGCACCGCCCCGCAACGCTCCCGCGACGGCGAGCACCGCGGCCCCGGGATAACGGGCCGACCCGGCGGCGATCCCCACCACCCCCCGCCGGTACTTGTCGCTCTCCGCGGACGGCGTCGGCAGCAGCCGCGCCACGTCCACGTCCTGCAACGCCTCCAGCTCGGCCTCCTCGGGCAGTTCAAGCCCGATGTCGACCAGCCGCACCGAACCGGCGTACCCCCGCGCCGGATCGATCAGCAGCCCCGGCTTGTGCGTCCCGAAGGTGACGGTCAGGTCGGCCCGTACGGCCGCTCCCCGCACCTCGCCGCTGTCCGCCTCCACCCCGCTGGGCAGGTCCACGGCGACGACGACGGCCCGCGACCGCTCCACCACGGCGACCAGCGCGGCGGCCTCGGACCGCAGCCCGCCCTTCCCACCGATCCCTACGACGCCGTCCACGACGAGATCGGACCGCAGGATCAACTCCTCGGCGGCACCGGCGAGTACGGCCGTGCCGCCGGCCCGGCGCAGCGCCGCCAGGCCGCCGGTGTGGGTGCGCTCCGGCGCGAGCAGCACGGCCGCGACCCCCGCCCCTCTCCGCGCCAGCCGCGCCCCGGCGTACAGCGCGTCGCCGCCGTTGTCACCGCTGCCGACCAGCAGCACCACCCGGCTGCCGTACACCCGTCCGAGCAACTCGGCGCAGGCGGCGGCCAGCCCCGCGGCGGCCCGCTGCATCAGCGCCCCTTCCGGCAGCCGCGCCATCAACTCCCGCTCGGCCGCCCGTACCGTCTCCACGCTGTAAGCAGTCCGCATGCCCCGAGTCTCCCCCGGAACCGGTGGGGCGCGCATCCGCCCGCCCCGTCCGGGTCACCCCTCCGCGATCACCACCGCCGACGCCACCCCGGCGTCATGGCTGAGCGACACATGCCAGGACCGTACGCCGAGTTCCGCCGCACAGGCGGCCACGCTCCCCTTCACCTGCAACCGCGGCCGCCCGCTGTCCTCCACGAACACCTCCGCGTCCGTCCAGAGCAGCCCGGGCGGCGCCCCCAGCGCCTTGGCCAGCGCCTCCTTGGCCGCGAACCGCGCCGCGAGCGAGGCGATACCGCGCCGTTCCCCGCTCGGCAGCAGCAACTCCCGCTCCACGAACAGCCGCCCGGCCAGCCCGGGAGTCCGCTCCAGCGACTCCCGGAACCGGTCGATCTCGGCGACGTCGATCCCTACCCCGATGATGCTCACCCGGGCACTCTACGATCCACCCGGCCGCCGCGGGCTCGCCCGGCCCCTCCTCCTCACTCCACCGTCACGGACTTCGCCAGGTTGCGCGGCTGGTCGACCTCGTTGCCGCGGGCCGTGGCCAGTTCGCAGGCGAAGACCTGGAGGGGGACCGTGGAGACGAGGGGCTGGAGCAGGGTGGGGGTGGCCGGGATGCGGATCAGGTGGTCGGCGTACGGGACCACCGCCTCGTCCCCCTCCTCCGCGATCACAATGGTGCGCGCGCCCCGGGCCCGGATCTCCTGGATGTTGGAGACGATCTTGTCGTGGAGAACGGACCGGCCACGCGGTGACGGCACGACGACGACCACCGGCAGGTCCTCCTCGATCAGCGCGATCGGGCCGTGTTTCAGCTCGCCGGCCGCGAAGCCCTCGGCGTGCATGTAGGCCAGTTCCTTGAGCTTCAGGGCGCCTTCGAGGGCGACCGGGTAGCCGACGTGCCGGCCGAGGAACAGCACCGTCTTCTTGTCGGCGAGGGAGCGCGCGAGCGCCCGTACCGGCTCCATGGTCTCCAGGACCCGCTCGACCTCGCCGGAGATGTGCGAGAGGTCCCGGATCACGGCGCCGACCTCGTCGCCCCACTTGGTGCCCCGCACCTGACCGAGGTACAGGGCGACCAGATAGCAGGCCACCAGCTGGGTGAGGAACGCCTTGGTCGAGGCGACCGCGACCTCCGGCCCGGCGTGGGTGTAGAGCACCGCGTCCGACTCGCGCGGGATCGTCGAGCCGTTGGTGTTGCAGATCGCCAGGACCTTGGAGCCCTGTTCCCGCGCATGCCGCAGGGCCATCAGGGTGTCCATGGTCTCGCCGGACTGGGAGATGGCGATCACCAGGCTCCGCGAGTCCAGGATCGGGTCCCGGTACCGGAACTCGCTGGCCAGCTCCACCTCGCAGGGGATGCGGGTCCAGTGCTCGATGGCGTACTTGGCGATCAGGCCGGCGTGGAAGGCCGTACCGCAGGCGACGATGACGACCTTGTCCACCTCGCGCAGCTCGGTGGCGCCGATCCGGACCTCGTCGAGGGTCAGGGAGCCGGCCGCGTCGATGCGGCCCAGGAGCGTATCGGCGACCGCCTTGGGCTGCTCGGCGATCTCCTTGAGCATGAAGTAGTCATAACCCCCCTTTTCCGCCGCCGACGCGTCCCAGTCGACGTGGTAGGAGCGGACGTCCGCCGGGGCGCCGTCGAAGCCCGTCACCGTCACGCCGTCCCGGCGCAGCTCCACCACCTGGTCCTGGCCCAGCTCGATCGCCGACCGCGTGTGGGCGATGAACGCGGCGACGTCCGAGGCGAGAAAGGCCTCGCCCTCTCCAACGCCCACCACCAGCGGGGAGTTCCGGCGCGCGCCCACCACCACGTCCGGATCGTCGGCGTGCACCGCGACCAGCGTGAACGCGCCCTCCAGACGCCGGCACACCAGCCGCATCGCCTCCGCGAGATCGGCGCTGCCGGAGAACTCCTCCGCCAGCAGGTGCGCGACCACCTCGGTGTCCGTCTCGGAGGCGAGGTCGTGCCCACGCTCCGCCAACTCGGCGCGCAGGGCGGCGAAGTTCTCGATGATCCCGTTGTGGACGACGGCGACCCGGCCCGCGTTGTCGAGGTGCGGATGCGCGTTGGCGTCCGTCGGCCCGCCGTGCGTGGCCCAGCGGGTGTGCCCGATGCCGGTGGCACCGGCCGGCAGCGGCCGCTCCGTCAGCTCCTTCTCCAGGTTGACCAGTTTCCCGGCCTTCTTCGCCGAGGCCAGCCCGCCGTCCGCGAGCACGGCGACGCCCGCCGAGTCGTACCCGCGGTACTCCAGCCGCTTCAGCCCGGCGACCACCACATCGA
The DNA here is from genome assembly GCF_040682795.1 of Streptomyces sp. NPDC051105. Lineage (NCBI taxonomy): Bacteria > Bacillati > Actinomycetota > Actinomycetes > Kitasatosporales > Streptomycetaceae > Streptomyces > Streptomyces sp. NPDC051105. The sequence goes on from NZ_JBFBBR010000003.1 coordinate 392,325, forward strand.
GCGCCGACTGCGCCCCCACGTATCCCACGATTCCGCACATGAGCGGCAGCCTAAGTGCCGACGCCCGCCCGAACACGGCTCAGCGTGCCCGAAATCGGAAATAATCGCACCGATTCGCACCGATGGAAATCCAGCCAACCTCATCCGGCCGTCACCGGTCGCCGCAGATCCCACCCCACCGGCCCCGCACGCACAGTGCGCGACTTCATATGGACGATCCGGGGATCTTTGTCGCACGCGCCAAGTCGCTCGCACAGATGGCGGGCAGAAGCCTCGTCCTGGGCAGGGCTCCTTCCGGTCCCGCGCTCGGCACGTGACCGACCCCACCCCCCACCCCGTTCAAACTCCGTTAACAATGGAATGTGATCTCTCCGGTCTCCCCGATGCCCCGGAGCGCCCACCGGCACAGGCCGGAGGCGACTCCCTATGTCGACCTCACCCGTTCCGAGTGGAGCGCGCTGCGCGACAAGACGCCGTTGCCGCTCACCGCCGAGGAGGTCGAGAGGCTGCGTGGCCTCGGTGACGTCATCGACCTCGACGAGGTGCGGGACATCTACCTCCCGCTGTCCCGCCTGCTCAACCTGTACGTCGGTGCCACCGACGGACTCAGAGGCGCCCTGAACACCTTCCTCGGCGAACAGGGCTCCCAGTCCGGCACCCCGTTCGTCATAGGCGTGGCCGGCTCGGTGGCCGTCGGGAAGTCGACCGTCGCCCGGCTCCTGCAGGCACTGCTGTCCCGCTGGCCCGAGCACCCGCGCGTCGAGCTGGTGACGACGGACGGCTTCCTGCTCCCCACCAAGGAGCTCGAAGCCCGCGGTCTGATGGCCCGCAAGGGCTTCCCCGAGTCGTACGACCGCCGGGCCCTGACCCGCTTCGTCGCCGACATCAAGGCCGGCAAGGACGAGGTCACCGCCCCCGTCTACTCGCACCTGATCTACGACATCGTGCCGGACCGGAAGCTCGTCGTCCGGCGCCCGGACATCCTGATCGTCGAAGGACTCAACGTCCTCCAGCCCGCCCTCCCCGGCAAGGACGGCCGCACCCGGGTCGGCCTCGCCGACTACTTCGACTTCAGCGTGTACGTGGACGCGAGCGCCGAGGACATCGAGCGCTGGTACCTCAACCGCTTCCGCAAGCTGCGCGCGACCGCCTTCCAGAACCCGGACTCGTACTTCAGGAAGTACACCCAGGTGTCCGAGGAGGAGGCCCTGGAGTACGCCCGCGGTCTGTGGCGCACCATCAACAAGGCCAACCTGGTCGAGAACATCGCGCCCACCCGCGGCCGCGCCACCCTGGTCGTCCGCAAGGGCCCGGACCACAAGGTGCAGCGGCTGCGGCTCCGCAAGCTCTGACACCCCGCCCGCAGACCGCCTGTTAAAAAGGCGTCATGCTGCATCTGCGCCTGATCACCCCGGCGGACCGCACGGACGCCGTGGTCCGGCTGATCGAGACAACGGTCGGCACGACCCACCTCGTGGTCGTGCCGGGCGCCGCCCGCAACCCCGCAGGGGACGTCGTCATGTGCGACGTGGCCCGCGAGGCGGGTGACGAACTCATCGGTGGGCTACGGGCGTTGGATCTCGACCGCACCGGCTCGATCGCCGTCGAGGACATCGACCTGAGCCTGTCAAACCGGGCCGCCAAGGCCGAGGCGGAGGCCCCGGGCGAGGGCGCTGACGCCGTGCTGTGGGAGGGGCTGACGGACGCGACCCACGAGGAGTCGACGCTGTCGGTCACCTACGTCGCCTTCATCACCCTGGCCACGATGATCGCGGCCTGCGGTGTCGTCCTGGACAACGCGATCCTGATCGTGGGGGCGATGGCGGTGGGCCCGGAGTTCGGCCCGCTGGCCGGCATCTGCACGGCGCTGGTGCGGCGCCACCCCCGTCTGGCCCTGCGTTCCCTGACCGCGCTGCTCGTCGGCTTCGCCGTGGCGCTGCTGGTGACCGTCGGCTTCACCTACCTCATGGACGGACTGAACCTCTTCACCAAGGTGCAGCTGGAGGCGGAGCGCCCGAACACCAACTTCATCTACCGCCCCGACGCGTTCTCGTTCGTGGTGGCGGTACTGGCCGGTATCGCCGGCATACTCTCCCTGACCTCGGCGAAGTCAGGTGCCCTGGTGGGCGTGGCGATCTCCGTCACCACGGTCCCGGCAGCGGCGAACGCGGCAGTGGCCTTCGCCTTCACCGAGTACCGGCAGGCGTGGGGCTCGACGGAGCAACTGCTGCTGAACCTGCTGGGGATCGTCCTGGCGGGTACGGCGACTCTGCTGAGCCAGAAATGGCTCTGGACGAAAGCGACTTGAGGCAGAGCGCCCCGCCCCGTCAGGGATGCGGGGCTGCGACATGTGCGGCTCCGCCGCGTGGGCGCGACAGGCCACGACGAACCCGCAGCCCGCAACGCGCCCTCCCCGGCACCCCGAACCCGGAGAACAGCTACCCCAGCGCCGACTTGACGGCGTCGGCCAACCGCCCCGCCACCGACCGGGCCTGCTCGATGTCCGCGGCCTCCACCATCACCCGTACCAACGGCTCGGTACCCGAAGGGCGCAGCAGCACGCGACCGGTCTCGCCCAGCTCCCGCTCCGCCTCCGCGACCGCCGCCGCCAGGTCCCCGGAGGTCTTCACCCGGGACTTGTCGACGTCCGGCACGTTGATCAGGACCTGTGGCAGCCGCTCCATCACGCCCGCCAGCTCCCGCAGCGACCGCCCGGTCTGAGCCACCCGCGCCGCCAGCAGCAGCCCGGTCAGCGTGCCGTCACCGGTCGTCGCGTGGTCGAGGATGATCACATGCCCGGACTGCTCGCCGCCGAGGGCGTACCCGTGCTCCTTCATCTCCTCCAGGACGTACCGGTCACCGACCGCGGTCTGGACGAGGTGCAGCCCTTCCCGCTCCAGCGCCAGCTTGAAGCCGAGGTTGGACATGACGGTGGCGACGACGGTGTCCGAGCGCAGCGCACCCCGTTCCCGCATGGCCAGCGCCAGCACGGCCAGGATCTGGTCGCCGTCGATCTCCTCGCCGGTGTGGTCGACGGCGAGGCACCGGTCCGCGTCGCCGTCGTGCGCGATGCCGAAGGCGGCCCCGTGCTCGACGACCGCGGCCTTCAGCTTGTCCAGGTGGGTGGAGCCGCAGCCGTCGTTGATGTTGAGCCCGTCCGGCTCCGCGCCGATCGTGACGAGGTCCGCGCCGGCCCGGCGGAACGCCTCCGGCGAGACCCCCGCGGCCGCGCCGTGCGCTTCGTCCAGGACGATCTTCAGCCCGTCGAGCCGGTTCGGGAGGACCGACAGCAGGTGGGCGACGTACTGCTCGGAGCCCTCGTCGTAGGACCGTACCCGGCCGACGCCCGCGCCGGTGGGCCGCTCCCAGGGTTCGCCGTGGCGGTGGGAGTCGTAGACCGCCTCGATCCGGTCCTCCAGCTCGTCGGCGAGCTTGTGGCCGCCGCGGGCGAAGAACTTGATGCCGTTGTCGGGCATGGCGTTGTGGCTGGCGGAGAGCATGACGCCGAGGTCGGCGCCGAGTGCGCCGGTCAGGAACGCGACCGCCGGGGTGGGCAGCACGCCGACGCTCAGGACGTCGACGCCCGCGCTCGCCAGGCCCGCGACCACGGCCGCTTCCAGGAACTCCCCGGACGCACGCGGATCCCGTCCGACGACCGCCTTCGGCCGGTGGCCCTCGAACGTGCCCGCCTCGGCCAGCACGTGCGCCGCCGCGACCGACAGCCCGAGCGCCATCTCGGCCGTCAGGTCCGCGTTGGCGACGCCGCGCACGCCGTCCGTGCCGAAGAGTCGTCCCACTTGTCCTCCTGAAGAAGCGTCCTTGCTGCCAGGAAATGATGGCAGGCGCTTAGTCATGCGATCACACCAGCCTTTGAGCGTCTTGTGTCGTTATACGCCCTTGGCCGGGATAAACGAACGCCCCGACGGCACATGTGGCGTGCCGCCGGGGCGTTCGGAGTACGCGCCGGGCCAGAGCCCGGATACGCGGGCCAGGCCCGTCTCTGCGTACGGGCAGGCAGCGGGCGATTAACGCTTGCTGTACTGCGGAGCCTTGCGGGCCTTCTTCAGACCGGCCTTCTTGCGCTCGACCGCACGGTCGTCGCGCTTGAGGAAGCCGGCCTTCTTGAGCGGGCCGCGGTTGTTGTCGACGTCGGCCTCGTTCAGCGCGCGGGCGACACCGAGACGGAGCGCACCGGCCTGGCCGGAGACACCGCCACCGGCGATGCGGGCGACGACGTCGTAGCGGCCCTCGAGCTCCAGCACCTTGAAGGGCTCGTTGACTTCCTGCTGGTGCACCTTGTTGGGGAAGTAGTCCTCAAGGGTGCGACCGTTGATCTTCCACTTGCCGGTGCCCGGGACGATCCGGACGCGGGCGATGGCGTTCTTGCGACGGCCCAGGCCGGCGGCCGGCTGCGGGTCGCCGAAACGGGACGCGAGGGACTCGGAGGTGTACTCGCCCTCGACGGGGACGTCCGTCTCCGTGGTGTAGCTGTCGATGTCGATCTCTTCGAGCGGCTGCTCGGCAGTGGTCTCGGCCACGATGCTCCTCAGATTCTCTTCAGTCTTAGGGGGTGGCCGGAACTACTGCGCGACCTGGGTGATCTCGAACGGAACCGGCTGCTGCGCAGCGTGCGGGTGGTTCTCGCCTCGGTAGACCTTCAGCTTGGAGAGCATCTGACGGCCCAGGGTGTTCTTGGGGAGCATGCCCTTGACGGCCTTCTCGATGGCCTTCTCGGGGTTCTTGTCCAGCAGCTCGTCGTAGCGGACGGAGCGCAGACCACCCGGGTAGCCGGAGTGGCGGTACGCCATCTTCTGGGTCCGCTTGTTGCCGGACAGGTGCACCTTGTCGGCGTTGATGATGATGACGAAGTCACCGGTGTCGACGTGAGGGGCGTAGATCGGCTTGTGCTTGCCCCGCAGGAGGGACGCCGCAGTGGTGGCGAGACGGCCCAGGACGATGTCCTGGGCGTCGATGACGTGCCACTGGCGCGTCACATCGCCGGGCTTGGGGCTGTACGTACGCACGGTTCGTAGCCTTCGCTTCGAGTGAATGGTCCTGAACAGGTCACCGAAACGATCACGACAGCCTGAGCCACTGCGGCGACGCATACCGCGTACGTGGGGTTGCTGGTCATCGGCCCGGTGGACCGGTGTAAGGGCCCGTCCCGTGAGAATGAGCAAGCCAATACACAACGAAGAGTCAGAGTACCGGGGTGCCCCCTGACGGGTCAAAACGAGCTCGCGCGGACGTCGGAGGCGCGCGATGACGCCGGGATGCTCCACCCTGCCCCAAAGGTCCACTATCACCCTTCGTACTGTCACACCGGTACCCTCAGCCCCCGTCTAAGATGCGCCCCATGAGCTATGGGCAGGGGGGACCCCAGTCCCAGTGGGATCCCTGGAAACCGCAGTCGCAGCAGCCCTGGAACGGCGGAGCCGACCAGACCCCGGACTGGGCCGCGCTCGCCGAGGCCTCGGAGACGCGGAACAAGCGGCGCAGAGTGCTGTTCATCGGCGGTGGCGTGGTCGCCACGCTGGCGATCGGCACCGCCGTCGCCATGGCCGTGGTGTCCGCGAACGGCGACAACAACGCCTCCGGCACACCCAGCAACCTGCCCGCGAGCGCCTCGCTGCCGAGCGACTCGGCGGACTCGACGCCGTCCTTCGCGCCGACCAGTGCGCCGCCGCCGCTGGACCCCGAGGAGTTCATATCCAGTGTGAAGAAGGACACGGCGCCGCTCAGCGCCGAGACCCTCTTCCCGGGCACCCAGCTGACCATGGGCGAGACGGTGTACAAGAAGGGCGCCACGGCCGACACCAAGAAGTGCGCCACGGCCGCCAAGGGCACGCTCCCGAACATCCTCACCAAGAACGACTGCACCCGGCTGCTGCGCGTCACCTACTTCAAGGACGGCGCAGCGGTGACGGTGGGCGTGGCCGTCTTCGACACCGAGGCGCAGGCGGCCAAGGCCAAGACCGAGGCCGACAAGAAGGGCTTCGTCACCGCGCTGGCCGGCTCCGGGGTGAAGGCCTTCTGCGCCTCCGGCGTCTGCCGCACGACGACCAACTCCTACGGCCGGTACGCCTACTTCACCACCGCCGGCTTCCTCAACGGCAAGGACGTCACCACCAAGGACACCAAGGTCTTCCAGACCGGTGACGACCTGGCGGAGTTCACCTTCCGGCAGATCCGCAGGCGGGGCGAGGCCCAGGCGTCGGCGGCGGCCGACGCCGGCCAGTGATTTCGGACACGTCCGGTCAGGTCCGCTCCCAGGTGGCCTGGAGCACGGGCTCCTGGGGTCCGCCGCGCGCGACCGTGCGCGGCGGGGCGCCCTCGGCGGTCCTGAAGACCCACGTGCGGTAGGACCAGAAGCGGAACAGGGTGGCGATGCCGATGCCGAGGAACTTGCTCACGTTGTAGGCGAGCGTGCCCTGCCAGCCGAACCCGTAGGTGGTCGCGTAGAGCACCCCGTTCTCGATGACCAGGCCGACCGCGCTGAAGAAGAGGAAGAGCCCCAGCTCCCTCCGGCCGCTGCCGTCGTCCCGGTCCTGGTTCCGGTAGGCGAAGTAGCGCAGGCCCACGTAGTTGCCCAGTACGGCACAAGCTGTCGCGACCACGCTCGCGCGCACCGGCTGCCAGTGGACGACGGCCCTGATCAGGTTGAAGACCGCCAGGTTCACCACGAATCCGGTGAGCCCCACCAGCCCGAACTTCGCGATCTCGCGGTACAGGCTCCCCCGCCGGGAGGGGAGCGCGTGCCGCCCGCTCACCGCCCCGTTCGGCTCTGCCGGTGGCGCAGGCGCAGCCGCAGCGGCATCACCGCGGACTCGATCTGGGTCGCGAGGTTCATCTTGGACTCGCCTTCGGTCCGCTCCTCGAAGCGGATCGGTATCTCGACGGCGCTGTGGCCGGCCCGGACCGCCTTGAACTTCAGCTCGACCTGGAAGCTGTAGCCCGCGCTGTCCAGGGTCAGCAGGTCCACATCGCGCAACGTCCGCGCCGACCACAGGTTGAATCCGGCTGTGATGTCCCGGATCTCGGTGCCGAGCACGGTCCGGGCGTAGCGGTTGGCGAACCGGGAGAGCAGCACCCGGTGCCTGCCCCAGTCCTCGTCCAGTGAGCCACCGGCCACGTACCGGCTGCCGACGACCAGGCCCGCCCCCTCGGTCACGGCCGCGTCGAGCATCCGCGTGATCGCCTCGGCGGGGTGGCTGCCGTCGGCGTCCATCTGGACGACGTAGGCGGCGCCCTCCGCCAGCGCCGCGGTCATGCCCGCGACGTAGGCGCGCCCGAGGCCGTCCTTCTCGGTCCGGTGCAGCACGCTCATGCGCGGCCGCCCGGCGGGCCGGTCGGCGTTGTACTTCTCGGCGAGTTCCTCGGCGATCCGCCCGGTGCCGTCCGGGCTGGAGTCGTCGACGATCTTCAGATGAAGCCCGCCGACGGGCAGGCCGAGGACCAGCTCCGCCATCCGAGGCAGGTTCGCCGCCTCGTTGTAGGTCGGCATCACCACGGTGACCAGTGCGCCAGAGTGTCTGTCGAGCTCCGTCATCTTGTTCTCATCCCCTCCCCAGGGAGGCCCGCAGCGGGCCTTTTCGCAGCGGGCGCGGGTCTGCCCAGCGCCCGGAAATGCCAGCCCGCCGCGGTCCAGCGGTCCGCGTCGAGCACCCCCCGCGCCTCGTGACCCAGCTCCGCCATGCAGGCGGCGTGGGTGGCACCGAGGTAGCCGGTGCCGATGACAGTGAGCCGCATCCAGCAGCCTCCCTCACAACTCCGTGTCGGCCGCTACTTGCGCTCGAGAACCTGCACCACGACGTGGTTCAGCTTCACCGTGCGACCGGCCCTGAAGGACTTCTCGATCGCCGCCGCGGTCTTCTCGTTCATGCCGGTGAGCAGCGGGCGCCCGTCGCTGATGGTGGAGACCAGCCACAGCCGGTCGGTGCCCTTGAGACAGCTCGCCGGCTTGCGGCACTCGGTGGCGCCGTAGGACCCGTTCTGCTGCGGGGTGTACTCCATGAGCACGTCCTTGGGGGCCTTGCGGTCCCGCAGTTCGTACGCCATGGCCCGGCGCTCCGACATGCCGCCGTTGAAGATCATCCCGTCGCCGGACCTCTCGCCCGCCGCGACGACGTTCGCCGCGCCCCGGAAGTCCGGTTCCATCGGAAGGTCCTTCTCGGCATCGCCGATCGCCGGCCACGCCACGAAGGCGTACCCGGCCGCCACCACCGCGACCAGCAGCCCGCTCAGCACCTGCGCGCCGGTCCCCCGGCGGGCGTCGGGGTCGAGCCTGCCGACGAGCCGGGTGAGCGCGGCGGCCACCAGCAACGTCCAGGCCGGGATGGTGAACAGCAGGTACCGCGGCAGGAAGAGGTGCAGCTGGTTGGCGGTCACGAAGGTGAGCACCGGCGGCAGGACCGCCCAGGCGGCGAGCAGCACCGAGTACCGCCCGGCCACCAGCAGGCCGACCACGCCGAGGGCGATCGCCGCTCCGCCGGTGATCCACGACCCGAACAGGGTTTCCGGGAGGTGGGTCAGGTCCTTGGTCGTGGTGACGTTCCAGGCGATCTGGCCGCTCTGCCCGGTGCCCTGCGCCACCATCGGGAAGGTGATGGACAGTCCCAGCATGGCCGCGCCGGCGAAGGCGTAGTGGGCGATGCGGTCGCCCCGCTTCTTGGCCAGGAAGACGAGCCACACGTGCCCGGCGAGCACCGCCATGGCCACCAGGTGACTGAACCCCGTGGCCGCGATGGCGAGCGCGTACAGCGTCCAGTTGCGCAGGCTCGGCCTGTCCAGCGCGCGGATCAGCCACAGGGTGGCCAGCAGCGCGAACATCGTCGCGAAGGCGTACGGCCGGGCCTCCTGACCGTACCGGGTGATCATCGGCACCACCGCGAACAGCAGCCCGGCCAGCACCCCGGTGCGCACCGCGAACATCCGGCGCCCCAGCAGCCCGACCAGACCGGCCGAGACCGCCATGGCCAGCGCCTCCGGCAGCCGCAGCATCGTCGCAGAGTCCCCGGCGACGTCGATCCACAGATGCATCACCGCGTAGTACGGCGCGATCACGACATCGATGCTGCCGATCAGCCGGCCAAGGTCGTGCCACGAGATCGTGGACGCCCACCATGTGGCGTGCTCGTCGCGCCACAACTGGCGCCCGCCGAGCCCCGGCACCACACAGGCGGCGGCGACCAGGGCGGGCAGCACGAAGGCGAGCCACGCCGAGCCACGGCCGGCGCCGTCGGCGGACCGCCGGTGCTCGGAGGACGCTCCCTCCCCGGATTCCTGGGCGGCCGTCTCGTCGACCGACGGTGTGTACGCAGTCATCGCTTCACCCAGATCCGGTACGGCTCCTGTCCGCCGTCCTTGTCGGAGGGCCGCAGCACGGCCAGCAGCCGGTAGTCCGCGTTGCCGCGCAGCGCCTCGGGAACGGAGGCGGCCCGCAGCACGATCGCGTCGTAGGAGCCCTTCTTCACCTGGGCCGCCAGAGCCGCGCCCCGCTCGGCCGGGCGCCACTGGGCGGCCTTCGTCTGCGCCCGAAGGTAGTAGGCGGAGATCTCCGGGTCGTCCGTCAGGTACTGGCCCTTGGTGTCCACGACCTCGCGCAGGGCGCCGACCATGGCGGCCGAGTCCGGCGGCCGGTACAGCTCCCGGGTCTGTGCCATGCCGATGACCAGGGCGGCGACGTAGAGCATGATGCCGATCTGCGGGTACCGGAAGTGGGCGCCCATCATCCGCGAGACACCGAGACCGGCCATCGGCACCGCGAAGAGCAGTCCGAAACCGACGTGGATGTACAGCGAGCTGCCGTTGCCCAGCCATGCCTGATAGAGCGGGGCGAGCAGGGCGGTGGCACACATCGTCAGACCGAGCAACGAGCGCCGGATCGCGCCCGGTGCGCTGCCTTCGGCCCAGGGCATCTCGCCCATCCGGGCCCGTCGGATGAAGCCGACGGCACCGATCACGGCGACGAGCAGAACGACGCCGCCCCACTCGGCGCTCTCCTTGAGCAGTTCGACGGCACTGTCGGTGCCCTTCACGTTCCAACCGCTCGGTGTGCCGGCGAGCTGGATGCCTGCGAAGCACAGGGCGCCGGTGGCCACGGCGAAGATCGCGCCCCGCACGAAGGCTCCCACGCCGCGGAAGCGGTAGGCGGTCAGTACGGCGAGCACGGTCAGCGTGGGCAGATACAGGGCTGCCGAGTAGGCGGCGAACGGCGCGAGGGCCGCGAAGGGCGCCGCGAGCAGCACGGCCGCGGGGCTGGCCTGCCGGGTCCGGGCCAGCAGCCACAGGGCGGCGGCAAGCAGGAACAGCGACAGGGAGTGCAGGGAGGCGTAGCGGCCGGTGAAGGCGGTCGATTCCAGCACGGAGTACATGGCGGCGGCCGCGAGAGCGGCTCGCGCGTTGAACAGCAGCCGGGTGGCGCCGAACAGCAGCGCCGTGGCCCCCAGCGCCCACGCCAGGCTCAGCACCCGGGCCCCGGCGAGGCCGAGCTGGGAGACCAGGCCCGACAGCTCGCCGTCGGACGTCAGGAACTTCGCCTCGTGGGGGAAGGCGCTGCCGTCGAGCCGGAAGGACAGCCCGGCCTGCACGAGCAGGATCAGGAGCAGGACGCCCCGGCTGATCCACGCCGAGCGGCTGTTGTCGACCGACCAGGCCGACACCGGGACCTCGGGCAGCACATAGCCCGGCTCGGGCTCGGGCTCCGGCTCGGGGTCGAGGACGGTGTACTCAGGGACGTAGTACTCGGCGTCGGAACCGCCCGTGTAGGGACGCGCGTAGTGCTGTTGCGCGGCGGTCGGCTGCTGCGGAATGTACGGCTGCCCGGCATACGGCTGCTGATGGCCGTAACCCTGCTGATCACCGTAGGTCTGCTGTTCGCCGTAGGCCTGCTGTTCACCGTAGGTCTGCTGTTCGCCGTAGGCCTGCCGATCACCGTAGGCCTGCTGTTCGCCGTAGGCCTGCTGTTCGCCGTAGGCCTGCTGTTCGCCGTAGGCCTGGTGCTGCTGCTCGGTGTAGGGCGGGTATTGCTGCTGCCAGTCCTGCTGCTGCCCGGGCTCCGACCAGCCGCCGTCCTGCTGCTGCGTGGTCATGAACGCGGCACCTCGAATCCGAAGTCGTCGTCGGCGATGAGGCGCTTGAACTCGGCCAGGGCGAGCGGGCTGCTCTGGATGCGCCAGTCGGCCCGCTTGGCGATGTTGAACCACAGGAAGCCGATGACGTCCTTGTCCTCCTTCACGCCCCCGAGCAACGCGCGCACATCGGCGCGCCGCCGCTCCCCGGGCTCGGACGAGGTCTCGCTGATCAGCACCGGCTTGTCGGTGAACGCGTCGATCTGGCTGCGGGTCGGGCCGTAGAGGCTGTCGAAGGTGTGCGCGCCGGTCCGCGTCCAGTAGCCGACGATGCCGACCCAGTCCACGTAGGCGTCACCGGGCCAGTACGGCTTCAGCTTCACGGAGGGGACCGGGTTGATGACGTTCGGGCTCCACACCCAGATGACGTTGGTGGCGCCGACCTTCTGGAAGACGTCGTGGATGTGCCGCCACGCCTTCACGAAGGTCGCGGGGGTGGTGTCCTTGGTGCCCCACGGGTACCACTGGCCGTTCATCTCGTGGCCGAAGCTGATCGCCACGGGCACGTTCGTCTTGCGCACGCTGTCCGCGTACTTCTTGATGTACGTGTCCTGCGAGCCGTCGGCGATCTTGTCGACACCGGGCTTGAACGGCTCCCACGACACGTACATCAGGCCGCCGTCGCCGAAGACGTTCTGGGCGCCCTCGGCGTTGAAGCCGTCGCCCCACGACGAGAAGGAGCCGACCATGTTGGGCTTCTTGCCGACGGTCTTCGCGAAGGCGTCCACCGGCTTCTGCGAGCTGGGCGCGCCGTTCAGGGCCACCCCGAAGTAGTCCCTGCCGGGGTGCAGCAGCGGTTTCACGTCGTACGGAGGCTCCGCCTCCGATCCCTTCGAGGACCCGGCGGCCGGTTTCTTCGCGGCCTCGGCGGCGGGGTCGTCACCGCCGAGCACGCCGCAGCCGGCGACCGCCGCCAGCGCCATCAGCGCCGCGCACAGCGGCAGGACGGTCTTGCGGATCATGCGGGTTCACCTGCTGAGGTGTGTTCCTTGGGCTGGATGAGCGCTCGCGCGACGACCAGCGCGTAGAACAGCCCGGAGGACAGGACGAGAGCGAAGTCCGGCGGGTAACCGGTGAACAGCCGGTACACGGCCGCGCCGACCCAGACCACGGCGGTGCCCCCGCCCCAGATCCACAGGCCGAGCCAGAACCGGCGGGTCTTGTTCTTCTTCGCGCCCTTGGAGCCGGTCGGCTGCCAGCCCATGCGCTGCTTGCGCAGGATGTCCCAGATGGCGAAGACATGCGCCCAGCCGTACATCATCCGTGCCGACCATGCCTCCAGCCGGTACGGCGCCTTGTGCCACATCGGGAAGACGAGGGTGGTGTAGGCGATGCTGGGCAGCACCCAGACAAGATGCTTGACCTGCAGCATCTCGGGGCTGGTGAGCAGCAGCATGATGGGCACGAGCGGCGCGAGGAAGGTGAAGAGCGCCGTGTGGATGTAGTAGAAGAAGCCGGACATGTAGCAGAGCCGGCTGGAGAAACTGATCGGCGCGTCCCAGAACTTCTTGCTGGCGAGCAGCGACATCGAGCCGGAGCACCAGCGGTACTGCTGGTTGAAGAAGGCCCCGGCGGTGTCCGGGCACACGCCCGTGGACAGCGCGACCGGCACGTACTTCAGGTCCCAGCCGAGCCCGCGCAGGTCGAACCCGGTGTGCACGTCCTCGGAGTGCTCGATGAGGGTCGTGCCGCCGTTGGTGTCCAGCGCGGCCCGCCGGTAGATGGCGCAGGAGCCGACGCAGATGGCGCCGTCACTGTTCTGCCGGGACACCTGCACGGACCGGTAGAACAGCTCCTGCACGGCACCGGCCCCGCGCTCGATCCAGTTCTGCGAGTCCAGCACCCGGAAGTACTGCGGGGACTGCACGATCCCGATGCGTTCGTCGGCCTCCATGTACGGCAGCAGCTCCTCCAGGAGGTCGGAGCGCGGCGTGAAGTCGGCGTCGAGGATCAGGATGTACTTGCCCTCGGACTGACCGAACCCGAAGTGCAGGTTGCCCGCCTTCTTGAACCAGCCGCGGTTCTCGCGGGTGCCGTAGCGGAAGCCGAAATCCCGGGCCATGGCGGCCAGCTCGGGGCTCGCGCCGTCGTCGAGGACGAAGGGCACACAGGTGCCGGGGTAGCGGTCGGCCAGCTGCCGCACATGGGTCCAGGTGTTGTGCAGCACCTCGATGGGCTCGCCGCACACCGGCAGGAAGACGTCGACGCTGGGGTAGACGCGGGGCCGCCAGTCACGGACGAGCTGCTGGTGGTACTCGAAGTCGAAGTCGCGCGTGAAGCCGTTGACCCGCAGCGACACGAGGTAGTAGACGACGGTGAAGAACAGCGGCGGCGCGAAGATCCACATCAGTGGGCTGGCCTTGGTCAGCGCCACTTGGCTGACGGTCAGGCACCCGAAGCTGACGATCGAGGCGAGCGTCAGCACCCACAGGCGCCTCTTGACGTACGAATACTTCTCCGCATGCGACGGCGGCGCGGGCAGAAGTCCCAGGGGCGCCTGCTCGGCGCCACGCTTTCCTCCACGCCTTGTGGATCGATGCCCCCCGGCACCGGCCACTCCGGACACGCGGGCAGAGTCAATGGATGACATTCCCACCCTCCGGGCCATGTGCCCGATGTGTTCCCCACCCCAAAGAAGAACCCCTTTCGAACAAAGGGGCCAGACAGGAAACGTTATCCGAGAGGTGTGAATGACGTAAGGGCAGCATAGAGACGATTGCCCGACAAGTCCCTTTATGTACCTTATTTTTGTTGAAGAGTGGGGTAACCAACAGGTTTCAGATCCGGACGACCCGGGCAGATGCCTCTAGTTGTGCGCTTCTTGTCACACCTCTGCGGCCCTGGATACTGCTCGCCGCGGGCGGTGCCACCGCGCCTCCCCCAACAAGAGCCCCCAGTACGGCGCGCGCGCCGACAACTCGGCCTGCGTCACGGTCAGCTCGGGTCACCTTCAGGGCGTCCCGTCCTCGCGGCAGAGCGGCTCCGGCAACGCGAAGCCCATGAAGGCCACGCTCCTGGGCGCGGACCGGGAACGCGCCGTTCCCGCTGACGATGCCGAAGCGAAACGCGCCTCATAGTGCCCAAAAACCTCAACTGATGATAAGAACAACCAATTAGTCTTCACATGTGTGCCGCACCCGTGTCCACTCCGGGTGCGAACACGAGGGGGGTCACGAATTGCCCTGGTTTTCCATGCCCGCACGCGGTGGCCGTCATCGTCGCATCCGGCCGCGCACATGGTTGGTATCCGTCGCGGCCGCGGCCACCGCGGCGCTGATCGGCACGACGATCAGCCTGGTCGCGCCCTCGGCCCAGGCCGACCAGAACACCCAGGGCGTGGACAACCTGCGCACCAACTGGGATCAGGACGAGGCCTCGCTCTCCCCGGCGGTCGTCCAGTCCTCCGCCTTCGGCCGGCTCTTCGCCACCAAACTGGACGGGCAGATATACGCCCAGCCACTGGTGCTCGGTGACCAGGTGATCGCCGTCACCGAGAGCAACACCCTGTACGGCCTCGACCGCACCACCGGTGCGATCGAGTGGAGCAAGAACTACGGGCCGGCCTGGCCGGCCTCGGCGATCGGCTGCGGGGATCTCGTGCCCGACATCGGCGCGACCGCGACGCCGGTCTACGATCCGTCCACCAACTCCCTCTACTTCACCACCAAGGTCGACGACGGTACCTCCACCCACCGCCACCCCAAGTGGCTGATGCACGCGGTGGACCCCGCTTCCGGAGCCGAGCGCTCCGGGTGGCCGGTCACCATCGCCGGAAGCCCCGTCAACGACCCGAGCAGCGCCTTCGACGCCTACTACGAGCAGCAGCGCCCCGGCCTGCTGCTGATGGACGGCGTCGTCTACGCGGGCTTCGGCGCCCACTGCGACGCATGGCCGTACCGCGGCTATGTGGTCGGGGTGAGCACCACCGCGCACAGCATCACCTCGATGTGGTCCACGGTGACCGGTACCGGCACCGGTGGCGCAGGCATCTGGCAGTCGGGCGGCGGGCTGGTCTCGGACGGGCCCGGCCGGATCTTCTTCAGCACCGGCAACGGCATCAGCCCGGCGCCCGGTTCGGGCAAGACCGTGCAGGGAACCCTTGCCGAGTCCGTCGTGCGCCTCCAGGTCGGCGCGGACAACAAGCTCGGTACGGCCGACTTCTTCAGTCCGAGCAACGCCGCCACCCTGGACCTCAACGACCAGGACATCTCCTCCGGCGCCCCGATGGCGCTGCCGGACGGCTTCGGCACCAGCGAGCACCCCCACCTGCTGGTCCAGCAGGGCAAGGACGGGCGGGTGTTCCTGCTCGACCGCGACAACCTCGGTGGCATGGGCCAGGGCGTCCAGGGCGGCGACGCGGCGGTGAGCGTGTCCGGCCCCTACCAGGGCATGTGGGGGCACCCCGCGTTCTGGGGCGGCGCCGGCGGCTATGTCTACGTCGTCGGCAACCAGGGCCCGCTGCGCGCCCTCAAGTACGGCGTGCGCAACGGCGGTACGCCCACGCTCACCCTCACCGGCCAGAGCCAGGACACCTTCGGCTACACCAGCGGCTCACCCCTGGTCACGTCAAACGGCACGGACGAGTCCAGTGCCCTGGTGTGGATGACGTCCGCCGGCAACGCCTCCGGGGCCGACGGCACTCTGCGCGCCTACAGCCCCACCCCCGACGGCAACGGCCTTCTCCAGCTGCTGTGGTCGGCACCGATCGGCACCGCGACGAAGTTCAGCACGCCCACCGCCGAGGGCGGCAAGGTGTACGTCGGCACCCGGGACGGTGTGCTCTACGGCTTCGGCAGCCCGGCCCGGACGGCGCTGACCGCGGCCTCGCTGGACTTCGGCCAGGTCGGCGTGGGCAGCAGTAGCTCGGCAGGCATGAAGCTGACCGCCACGCAGGACGTCAGCATCACCGGACTGAAGGCCTCCGGCGCGTTCACGGTCGACCCGTCCGCCGTACCCACCCCCGAGGAGCCCACGGCGCTGGCGACGGACGCCACCCTCGACCTGCCGATCAGCTTCGCCCCCACCACCACCGGCGGCGTCAACGGCACGCTGACGGCGAACCTCTCCGACGGCCAGAAGCTGGTCTTCGCCCTCCACGGCGTCGGCACCAGGCCCGGCCTGGGGGCGGCACCCGCCGCCCTGGACTTCGGGGAGGTCCCCACCGGCAGCACCTCGACGCTGAACCTCCAGATCACCAACACCGGTACCGAACCGGAGACCGTCGACTCGGTCGACGCGCCCGGCGGCGCGTTCTCCGCCTCGGGGCTGCCGAGCACGGGGACGGTCGTACCGGCCGGTGGCTCGTTCGTGCTCTCGGTCACCTACACGCCGACCGCCGACCAGGTCGACGGCGACGCGCTCGTGGTCACCAGCAGCGGCGACGGTGCCACCCACACGCTGAGCGTGCCGGTAACCGCGACGGCCATCACCGGGCAGGGACACCTGGAGTTCTCCACCAGCTCACTGGAGTTCGGCCAGGTCCCGATCGGCAGCTCCAAGTCGCTGTCGTTCACCCTCACCAACACCGGCAACATCCCGGTGACGGTGACCAAGGCCAAGGCGCCGACCGGTGACTTCAACAGCCCGGTGCAGCTGTCGGAGGGGCTGATCATCGGCCCGGAGCAGACCGCCGTGCAGAGCGTGACGTTCACCCCCCGCTCGGCCGCGGACCTGAGCGCCTCCTACGAGGTCACCGGCACCGGGACCGACGCGAACGGCAACAGCCAGGGCGCCATGTACGTGCAGGTCAAGGGCACCGGCACCGGCACCGCCACGACCACCTCGGTCGCCGACGGGAAGTGGCGGACCAACGGCTCGGCGGTCCCGGCCGACGGCGGCGGGGTCCAGCTGACCCCGGCCACCGGCAACCAGGCGGGCACGGCGGTGTACACCGAGCCGCTGCGCACCGACGGTCTGCGGACCACCTTCACCGCGAAGTTCGGCCCCGGCACCGGCGGCAGGGGCATGACGCTCACGCTGCTCGACCCGGACCAGAACTCCCCCGCGGCACTGGGCGGGACCGGTGACAGCCTCGGCATCGCGGGGCGGCCGGGCACGGTGATCGCGCTCGGCAGCGGCTGGAACAACACGCTCAAGGTGCAGAACTTCGTGGGCGTCGGCCGCAGCTCGGCCGGCTCGTCGGCGATCGCCTACCAGTCGGTGGTCCCCCTCACCACCTCCCTGCGCCAGGGCACCCACCAGGTCGACATCCAGGTGGCCACCGGCCACCTGTACGTCTGGATCGACGGGAAGCCGGTGATGGACGCGACACCGACGCTGACGTCCACCGCGCTCGTGGCCTTCTCCGGTGCCACCGGCGCCACCTCCGACGTGCAGACGGTGAGCGGCCCGGTCATCAGCGAGGCGACACCGGCGACGACCTCGCTCCACCTCACCGCCCCGAGCACCGGTGTCCCCGGCCGGTCGCTGACCGTCGCCGGCACCCTGACCTCGTCCGCGGCGCTTGCCGCGGGCCAGGTCGCGCACATCACGCGGAACGGGACAGCGCTGCCCGATGCGGCGACGAAGGCGGACGGCTCCTTCACCTTCACCGACACCCCGCCTGCGGAGGGCACCTACACCTACGCCGCGAGCTACGCGGGGGACGCGACACACGGGACGGCGAGCACGACCACCCTCGTCCAGGTGTCCAAGCTGGCCACCTCGGTCAGTCTGACGGCCCCGGCCACGGCCACCCGCGCGCGGCAGCTGACCGTGTCCGGCACGCTCTCCGGCTCGCCCTTCGCCGCCGGTGGGGTCGTCAAGGTCACGAGGACCGACCTCGCACACACCTCCGGCACCGCACTCGCCGACGCGAAGGTCGCCGCGGACGGTTCGTTCACGTTCGCGGACACCCCGCAGATCGGCGGCGCCAACACCTACCAGGTGACCTACGGCGGCGACGTCTCGCACAAGCCGGGCAGCACCGACGCCACCGTCCAGATCTCCCGGGCCTCGACGTCCCTGACCATCGCCACCGACCACGCGACCTACTCGTACGGCCAGACCGCGAAGGTCACCGCTCACCTCGGCACGACGTACAACAAGCGCACGGCGGCGATCTACGCCCAGCCGTTCGGCGGCACGTCGGTCCTGGTGAATTCGGGGAAGGTGGACAGCCACGGCAATCTGACCGGGTCCTACAAGCTCGCCCGCAACACCACGTTCAGCGCGGTGTTCGCCGGCGACTACCGGTACGCCCCGAAGACCGTCGCCCGCAGTGTGCAGTCCCATGTGCGCGTCTCGGAGAAACTGTCCGGCTACTACACGAACACGCACTACGGCAGCACTCTCTACCGGGTGTACCACCACACCGCCAAGGAGCAACTGGACGTCACGGTCACACCCGACAAGGCCGGCCAGTGCGTCCTCTTCCGCGTGCAGCGCTACTACAGCGGTACCTGGCACACGCAGACCACCACTCCCTGCGCACCCCTGAGTTCCGCCAGCGCCGGCCGCCACAAGACGTCTCTGACCAACTCCGTGGGCAGCAGGTTCCGCATCGCCGCGGAGTACGTCCGGAGCAGTAGGGACAACACCAACCTCAGCACCTGGGGCGCCTGGCAGTACTTCACCGTCAGGCAGTGAGCACGAGTCCCGCCCTCGGCCGCCGGCCGAGGGCGGGACTCCCTCTCAGCATCCGCCGCACGCCGGCAGCGACCGCTTGTTCCGCGCCTCCTTGTTCCGCGCCGCCAGCAGTTCGTCCGCCGGATAGCCCACCTCTTCCAGGGTCAGCCCGTGCGGTCGTACGACGTGTACGGCCGAGTCCCTGACCCCCGCGGCCAGCACCTTCCCCGGCCACTCCGGCCCACGGTGGCCGTCCCCGACGAACAGCAGCGCGCCGATCAGGGACCGCACCATGTTGTGGCAGAAGGCGTCGGCCCGCACGGTGGCCGTGATGATCCCGTCGGTCCCCCGCCGAAGGCTCAGCTCCTGGAGCGTCCGGATGGTCGTGGCCCCCTCCCGGCGCTTGCAGTACGCGGCGAAGTCGTGCTCCCCCAGCAGCCGGCCGGCCGCCTCGTTCATGGCGTCGACGTCCAGCGGCCAGTCGTGCCACAGGACGTGGTTGCGCAGCAGGGGGTCCACTCCCCCGGGGTGGTCGGTGACCCGGTACGCGTACCGGCGCCAGATCGCGGAGAACCGGGCGTTGAAACCGTCGGGGGCCTCCGTGAGCGACCACACCCGTACGTCCTTGGGCAGCCGCCCGGCCAGCCGCTTGAGCAGCTTCTCCCCCTGCTCCGCCCACAGTTGCCCAGGCAGATCGACATGCGCCACCTGGCCGCGGGCGTGCACCCCGGCATCGGTCCGCCCGGCGACGGTCAGCTCGTACGTCGTCTCCCCCGACCGCGTCACCGTCCGCAGCGCGTCCTCGATCTCCCCCTGGACGGTCCGCTTCCCCCCGGCCTGCTTGGCCCAGCCGTGGAAGTGGGTGCCGTCGTAGGACAGGTCGAGACGGATACGGACATGGCCGGGCTGAACTTCGTCACTCACAGGAGAATCCTCTCAAGGCAAGAAAAGCGGGCCCGTCCCAGGAAAGGGACGGACCCGCTCACGCGCCCTTTCAGGGGCGCGGGGAACTGCGCGACCAGCCACCAACGGACCGGCAGCCAAAGGACGGCTTACGCCTCCTTCGACTCCTCGGCCTCGTCAGCCTTGGCGTCCTCGACGACCTCGGTCTCCTCGGCCTTGGTCTCCTCGGCCTTGACCTCGGCGTCCTTGGCGGCACGCTTCGTCGCGGCCTCGGCCTCACCCGTCGCCTGCTGCGCGACCGTCAGCGCCTCGACCAGCTCGATGACAGCCATGGGCGCGTTGTCGCCACGACGGTTACCGATCTTGGTGATACGGGTGTAGCCACCCGGACGGTTCTCGTACCGCGGGCCGATCTCGGTGAAGAGCGTGTGCACGATGCTCTTGTCCGTGATGACCTGGAGCACCTGACGGCGGTTGTGAAGGTCGCCCTTCTTCGCCTTGGTGACCAGACGCTCGGCGTACGGCCGCAGACGGCGGGCCTTCGCCTCGGTGGTGGTGATACGGCCGTGCTCGAACAGCGCCTTCGCGAGGTTCGCGAGGAGCAGCTTCTCGTGCGCGGCGCTGCCGCCCAGACGGGCACCCTTGGTGGGCTTCGGCATGGTTCTTCTCCTGTGTGTCTGCCCCGGCCGTATCAGGTACCGGAGTCAGTATCCGAGCAGACGGTCGTCTGTCGGAGACCCCGCGCCCCAAGGGGCGCGGGGAACTGCGCGACCAGCCACAACGGTCCCGCAGCCAAGAATGGGCAGTCGGTCCCGAGCCTTAGTACTGCTCGGTCTCGACGAACCCGGCGTCGACGTCGTCATCGGCCCCGAAGGCGTCAGCCGCAGCCGTCGGGTCGAATCCGGGCGGGCTGTCCTTGAGGGCCAGGCCCATGCCGGCCAGCTTCGCCTTGACCTCGTCGATGGACTTCGCACCGAAGTTGCGGATGTCCAGGAGGTCGGCCTCGGAGCGCGCCACGAGCTCACCCACGGAGTGGATGCCCTCACGCTTGAGGCAGTTGTAGGAGCGGACCGTGAGCTCCAGCTCCTCGATCGGCAGCGCCAGGTCGGCGGCCAGGGCGGCGTCCGTGGGGGACGGGCCCATGTCGATGCCCTCGGCGTCAATGTTCAGCTCGCGGGCGAGACCGAACAGCTCGACCAGGGTCTTACCGGCCGACGCCATGGCGTCACGCGGCCGCATGGCCTGCTTCGTCTCGACGTCGACGATCAGCTTGTCGAAGTCGGTGCGCTGCTCGACACGGGTCGCCTCGACCTTGTACGTGACCTTCAGAACGGGCGAGTAGATGGAGTCGACCGGGATACGGCCGATCTCCTGGCCCACCTGCTTGTTCTGCACGGCGGAGACGTAACCGCGGCCGCGCTCGACCGTCAGCTCCATCTCCAGCTTGCCCTTGCCGTTGAGCGTGGCGAGGACCAGGTCGGGGTTGTGCACCTCGACACCGGCCGGGGGCGCGATGTCGGCGGCGGTGACCAGACCCGGGCCCTGCTTGCGCAGGTACATCACGACCGGCTCGTCGTGCTCCGAGGAGACGACCAGCTGCTTGATGTTGAGGATCAGGTCGGTGACGTCCTCCTTGACGCCCGGCACGGTGGTGAACTCGTGCAGGACACCGTCGATACGGATGGACGTGACCGCCGCACCCGGGATCGAGGACAGAAGAGTCCGGCGGAGGGAGTTGCCGAGGGTGTAGCCGAAGCCCGGCTCCAGCGGCTCGATCACGAACCGGGAGCGGAACTCGTCGACGACCTCTTCGGTCAACGAGGGACGCTGAGCGATCAGCATGGTGTGGATCCTTCAGTTGCGGGCGCCCGCTATTTGACGCCCTACTGGTACTGCAAGGGTACGGGCGATACGGCCCTTTTACGGAGCCGTACCGCCCGGAAACCTCAGGCCCGAAGGCGTCGCGTCAGACGCGGCGGCGCTTCGGCGGACGGCAGCCGTTGTGCGGGGTCGGGGTGACGTCCTGGATGGAGCCGACCTCGAGGCCCGTGGCCTGCAGGGAACGGATCGCGGTCTCACGACCGGAACCCGGGCCCTTCACGAACACGTCGACCTTGCGCATGCCGTGCTCCTGGGCGCGGCGGGCAGCCGACTCGGCCGCCATCTGCGCGGCGAACGGCGTGGACTTCCGGGAGCCCTTGAAGCCGACGTGGCCGGCGGAGGCCCAGGAGATCACGTTGCCGGACGGGTCCGTGATGGAGACGATCGTGTTGTTGAACGTGCTCTTGATGTGCGCGTGGCCGTGAGCGACGTTCTTCTTTTCCTTGCGGCGCACCTTCTTGGCAGCGCCCTGACGACCCTTGGGGGGCATCTAGTAACTCCTACGGGGAGGTGGTCGGTCCTACAGCGAAGACCGCTGATGAAGCGTTGTCCGCTGAGGACTACTTCTTGCCCGGCTTCTTCTTGCCGGCGATGGCGCGACGCGGGCCCTTGCGGGTGCGGGCGTTGGTGCTGGTGCGCTGACCGCGGACGGGCAGACCGCGGCGGTGACGCAGACCCTGGTAGCAGCCGATCTCGACCTTGCGGCGGATGTCGGCCTGGATCTCGCGACGGAGGTCACCCTCGGTCTTGATGTTGTTGTCGACGTACTCACGAATCGCGACCAGCTGCTCTTCAGTCAGGTCACGGACGCGGGTGTTCGGGTCGATGCCGGTCTCGGCCAGCGTCAGCTGGGAGAGCGTACGGCCGATGCCGAACACGTAGGTGAGGGCGACTTCCACACGCTTTTCGCGCGGGATGTCAACACCGGAAACGCGTGCCACTTCAATGGCTCCTGGTGATCTTCGGAGGTCTTCCGCAGGACCGGATCCCGGCCGCCGGCCTCTTCACGCTGTTTCAAAAGATGCAGCCAAAGAGTAGGTACGACCTGGGTCCCCGGCCTCCGAACCGGGGGTGTCGAGCCGTATGAGGCTCGGGCCCTGCGTATGAACAAATTCAGCTTGCGTCGCGCGAAACTCTGCGATGGATGCAGAGGGATCGGTCGTGCGTCAGCCCTGGCGCTGCTTGTGGCGCGGGTTCTCGCAAATGACCATGACCCGACCGTGACGGCGGATCACCCTGCACTTGTCGCAGATCTTCTTGACGCTCGGCTTGACCTTCATGGGATTGAGGTTCTCCGGGTCAGTTGCCGGCAGCCCCGCTCACACGGGACCTGGGCAAGATCTACTTGTATCGGTAGACGATCCGGCCACGCGTCAGGTCGTACGGAGACAGCTCCACCACGACCCGGTCGTCAGGGAGGATGCGGATGTAGTGCATACGCATCTTGCCGCTGATGTGTGCCAGGACCTGGTGGCCGTTCTGGAGCTCGACCTTGAACATCGCGTTCGGAAGAGACTCGACGACAGTGCCCTCGATCTCGATGGCACCTTGCTTCTTGGCCACGCTTCGCCCTTCGAATCGACTACCTTGATCGACTCCCACGCTTCCCGCTCGGGATACCCCCACGGGCGCATGCGGACATGCGGGTGCACGAGAGCCGACGAGTCAGTCTACGTCAGCGCACCCGGAAAGACGAATCGGTGAAGTCTGCCCCACAGAGCAGATCGTTAAGCGCACGGGAAGGTGGCGCCCCTTCAGGGGCGCGGGGCCGTGCCGACATGCGGCTCCGCCGCGCGGGCGCGCCAAGCACCCACCGGGGCCGCAGATCCGAAAACGTGTCAGCCCAACGGATCAGGGGCGGCGGAAACGCCGTGCTCCGCCAGCTTCGCCTTGCCGCCGTCGGGAGACGTCAGCACCAGGGGACCCTCTTCGGTCAGCGCAACGCTGTGCTCCCAGTGCGAGGACCAGGTCCCGTCGGTCGTGATGACCGTCCAGTCGTCCTCCAGCACCTCGGTCCGCGGCGTCCCCAGGGACACCATCGGCTCGATGGCCAGGCAGAACCCGGGGACCAGCTTCGGCCCCTTCCCCCGTCGCCGGTCGACGTAGTTCAGCAGGTGCGGGTCCATGTGCATCTCGGTGCCGATGCCATGGCCGCCGTAGTCCTCGATGATCCCGTACCTGCCGCCGCCCGGCTTCGGCTGCCGGCGGATGTACGTCTCGATCGCCCGGGAGACGTCGACCAGCCGGTTGCCCTGCTTCATCGCCGCGATTCCGGCCCACATCGACTCCTCGGTCACCCGGGAGAGTTCGATCAGCTCCGGAGCGTGACCGGAGCCCACGAAGGCCGTGTAGGCCGCGTCACCGTGCCAGCCGTCGACGATCGCGCCGCAGTCGATGGAGATGATGTCGCCGTCCTTGAGGACGACGTTCTCCGCGGGGATGCCGTGGACGACCACGTCGTTGACGGACGTGCAGATGGTGGCCGGGAAGCCGCCGTACCCGAGGAAGTTCGACCGGGCGCCGTGCTCGGCGAGGACCTTGCGGGCCACCTCGTCCAGGTCCTTGGTGCTGGCACCGGGGACCGCCACCTCGCGGGTGGCCGCGTGGATGGCGGCTACGACCAGGCCCGCCGCCCGCATCTTGGCGATCTGCTCGGGGGACTTGATCTGCACCATGGGGGCCTGCGCTCTCCGTCACTCACGTCAACGTCAACCGGATACCTGTACAACAGTACGGCCGCGGCACCCGAGGGGGCACCGCGGCCGGAACCGCCGTGGAACTACTTCTTGTCGTCCTCGTTCTGCCCCAGCGCGTCCAGCGCCCGCCGGGTGACCTCCTCCACCGGGCCCAGCGAGGAGATCGTACGGACCAGGCCCTGCGACTTGTAGTAGTCGATGATGGGCTCGGTCTGTGTGTGGTAGACCTCCAGCCGCGTACGGACGGTGTCCTCGGAGTCGTCGTCGCGCTGGTACAGCTCGCCGCCGCAGACGTCGCAGACGCCCTCGACCTTCGGCGGGGTGTACGTGACGTGGAAGACGTGGGACGAGTCGTTGCGGCAGATGCGGCGGCCCGCGATCCGCTTGACGACCTCGTCCTCCGAGACCTCCAGGTCGAGCACGGCGTCGAGCTTGATGCCCTCGTTCTTCAGCAGCTCGTCGAGCGCCTCGGCCTGCGAGACGTTGCGCGGGAACCCGTCCAGCAGGAAACCACCGGTGGCGTCCGGCTGCTCCATGCGGTCCTTGGCCATGGCGATGGTGACCTCGTCCGGGACGAGGTTGCCGGCGTCCATGTAGGACTTCGCGAGCTTCCCGAGCTCCGTCTGCTGGCTGATGTTGGCCCGGAACAGGTCACCCGTGGAGATGTGCGGGATCTTCAGCTTCTCGGCGAGGCGAACGGCTTGCGTTCCCTTACCGGCTCCCGGCGGCCCGACGAGGACGATTCGCATCAGCGGAGGAACCCTTCGTAATTGCGCTGCTGAAGCTGGCTCTCGATCTGCTTCACCGTTTCGAGGCCCACACCCACGATGATCAGGATGCTGGTACCACCGAACGGGAAGTTCTGGCTTGCCCCAAAGCCAACCAACGCCATCGTCGGTACGAGAGCGATCAGGCCCAGATACAGCGAACCCGGCCAGGTGATCCGGTTGAGCACGTACGACAGGTACTCAGCGGTCGGTCGGCCAGCCCGGATGCCCGGGATGAAGCCACCATACTTCTTCATGTTGTCGGCTACTTCTTCGGGGTTGAAGGAGATGGCGACATAGAAGAACGCGAAGAAAACGATGAGCAAGAAGTACAGCGTGATGTAAGTCGGGTGGTTGCCCTTGGTCAGGTTCGTCTCGATCCAGGTCTTCCAGCTCGAGTTGCCACCGGCGAACTGCGCCACGAGTGCCGGGATGTAGAGCAGCGACGAGGCGAAGATGACCGGGATCACACCGGCCTGGTTCACCTTGAGCGGGATGTACGTGGACGTGCCACCGTAGGACCGGCGGCCGATCATGCGCTTCGCGTACTGGACCGGGACCCGGCGCTGCGCCTGCTCGACGAAGACCACCAGGGCGACCATGACCAGGCCGACCGCGATGACGGTGCCGAACTCGATCCAGCCGCCCGCCAGGGTGCCCTGCTTCTTGATGGCCCACAGCGCGGACGGGAACGTCGCGGCGATCGAGATGAACATCAGGATCGACATGCCGTTGCCGATGCCGCGGTCGGTGATCAGCTCACCGAGCCACATGACGACGGCCGTACCGGCGGTCATGCAGACCACCATCGTGATCGTGGTGAAGATCGCCTGGTCCGGCACGATGCTGGAGGCGACCGTGCAGCCGGAGAAGAGGGCGCCACTGCGGGCGGTGGCCACCAGGCCGGTGCCCTGCAGGATGGCGAGGGCCACCGTCAGGTAACGCGTGTACTGGGTGATCTTCGCCGTACCTGCCTGGCCCTCCTTCTTCAGGGCTTCCAGACGCGGGATGACCACGGTCAGCAGCTGAAGGATGATGCTGGCGGTGATGTACGGCATGATGCCGAGCGCGAAGATCGTGATCTGGAGCAGCGCGCCGCCGCTGAACATGTTGACGAGACCGAACAGGCCCTGGTTGCCGGAGGCCTCGTTCACACACGTCTGGACGGCTTTGTAGTTGACGCCGGGGATCGGGATATGGGTGCCGACCCGGTAGACCACGATGATGGCCAGCGTGAAGAGCAGCTTCTTGCGCAGGTCGGGCGTCCTGAACGCCCGGGCGAACGCGGTGAGCACGGTGCCTCCTGCGACCCCCGCGCAACTGCGTCAAGGGTGACGGTCTTGAGGTTCGACGAATAAGGAAAAAGAACAGCGCGGGCCACCTTACCGGCGACCACGCCCCCCTAGGAACGACCAACCGGGGATACCCCACTGTGAGGGTATCCCCGGTCGGGATCGCTTACGTCATCGATGACGTCCGAGATGCTCAGACGAGCTCGGTGACGGTGCCGCCGGCTGCGGTGATCTTCTCCTTGGCGGAGCCGGAGACGGCGTCGACCGTCACCTGCAGCGCCACGGAGATCTCACCCTGGCCGAGCACCTTGACCAGGCTGTTCTTGCGAACGGCACCCTTGGCGACGAGCCCCTCGACGGTGACCTCGCCACCCTCCGGGTACAGCGCGGCCAGCTTGTCGAGGTTCACGACCTGGAACTCGGTCTTGAACGGGTTCTTGAAGCCCTTCAGCTTCGGAAGACGCATGTGGAGGGGCATCTGGCCACCCTCGAAGCGCTCCGGAACCTGGTAACGGGCCTTCGTGCCCTTGGTACCACGACCGGCCGTCTTACCCTTCGACGCCTCACCACGACCCACACGGGTCTTGGCGGTCTTGGCGCCGGGGGCCGGACGGAGGTTGTGGATCTTGAGCGGGTTGTTCTCCGCCATGATCAGTCGACCTCCTCGACCGTCACGAGGTGGCGGACGGTGTGCACCATGCCGCGGAACTCGGGGCGGTCCTCCTTGACGACCTGCGTGTTGATGCCCTTGAGACCAAGGGAACGCAGGGTGTCACGGTGGTTCTGCTTGCTGCCGATGTAGGACTTGACCTGCGTAATCTTGAGCTGCGCCATGATTACGCACCCGCCCCGGCACGCGCACGCAGCAGAGCCGCGGGGGCGACGTCCTCGAGGGGCAGACCGCGGCGGGCCGCGATCTCCTCGGGACGCTGCAGGCCCTTGAGGGCCGCCACGGTCGCGTGCACGATGTTGATCGCGTTGTCGGAGCCCAGGGACTTCGACAGGATGTCGTGAACGCCGGCGCACTCCAGCACGGCACGCACGGGACCACCGGCGATAACACCGGTACCCGGCGAAGCCGGCTTGAGCAGGACGACGCCCGCGGCCTTCTCACCCTGGATGGGGTGCGGGATGGTGCCCTGGATACGGGGGACCTTGAAGAAGTGCTTCTTGGCCTCCTCAACACCCTTGGCGATGGCGGCCGGCACCTCCTTGGCCTTGCCGTAACCGACACCCACGGTGCCGTCACCATCGCCCACCACGACCAGCGCGGTGAAGCTGAAGCGACGACCACCCTTCACAACCTTGGCGACGCGGTTGATCGCGACAACGCGCTCAACGTACGCGGTCTTCTCGGCGGCAGCAGCGCCGCCGTCACGGCCCTTCCGGTCCCGCCGCTCGCCGCCACCGGCACCGCCACCGCGGCGCTGGGGTCCAGCCATTGGATTACCTCTCTCTTTCCGCTAGCTACAAGCGGCTCAGAACTTGAGCCCGGCTTCGCGGGCGGCGTCCGCCAGGGCAGCGATGCGCCCGGCGTACTGGTTGCCACCACGGTCGAACACCACGGCCTCGACACCGGCGGCCTTGGCACGCTCGGCGACCAGGGCGCCGACCTGCTTGGCCTGCGCGGACTTGTCACCCTCGCCACCGCGGACCGAGGTGTCCAGCGTGGACGCCGACGCCAGGGTGTGACCCTTGATGTCGTCGATCACCTGGGCCACGATGTGGCGGTTGGAGCGGGTAACGACCAGACGGGGACGCTCCGCCGTACCGGAAATGTTCTTACGGATCCGGATGTGGCGGCGCTTGATCGCGGCGCGCTTGTAGGCGTCGCCCTTGAGGATCTTCTGTCCGTATGCCATGGCTTACTTACCCGCCTTTCCGACCTTGCGGCGGATGACTTCGCCCTCGTACTTGACGCCCTTGGCCTTGTACGGGTCGGGCTTGCGCAGCTTGCGGATGTTGGCCGCGACCTCGCCGACCTTCTGCTTGTCGATGCCCTCGACCGAGAACCGGGTGGGGTTCTCGACCTTGAAGCTGATGCCCTCGGGGGCCTCGACGAGGATCGGGTGGCTGTAACCGAGCGCGAACTCGAGGTTCGAGCCCTTGGCGGTCACGCGGTAACCGACACCGCTGATCTCGAGCTTCTTCACGTAACCCTGGGTCACGCCGGTGATCATGTTCGCCACCAGCGTGCGGGACAGGCCGTGCAGGGCCTTGTTCTGACGCTCGTCGTTCGGGCGGGTCACCTGCAGGGTGCTGTCCTCGCCCTTGACGACCTCGATCGGTGCCGAGACGGTGTGGGTCAGCTCGCCCTTGGGGCCCTTGACCTTGACCGTACGGCCGTCGATGGTGACGTCCACGCCGGCGGGAACCGCGATGGGGAGCTTGCCGATGCGCGACATAGCTGTTTCCTCCGTTCCCTTCTGCTACCAGACGTAGGCGAGGACTTCCCCACCCACGCCCTTCTTGCCGGCCTGCTTGTCGGTGAGGAGCCCGTGCGACGTGGAGATGATCGCCACGCCCAGGCCGCCGAGCACCTTCGGCAGGTTGGTGGACTTCGCGTACACCCGGAGACCGGGCTTGGAGATGCGCTTGATGCCCGCGATGGAGCGCTCACGGTTGGGACCGAACTTCAGGTCCAGGACGAGGTTCTTGCCGACCTCGGCGTCCTCGACCTTCCAGCCCGTGATGAAGCCCTCCTGCTGGAGGATCTCCGCGATGTGAGACTTGATCTTGGACGCCGGCATCGTCACGGAGTCGTGGTATGCCGAGTTCGCGTTCCGCAGACGCGTAAGCATGTCTGCGATCGGATCAGTCATGGTCATGAATTGGCCTTCGGCCTCTCTCGCCGGGGTTTCCAGGTGCCCATCCCTCTCCTCGATCCGAGACGAGGCGGGTGCGGTGCGGTGGACCTACGGCGTAGTAAGCGTCTAATAGCGGGCTTTACGCCCGCGGGCGTCCGGGACGTCAGGCGCCCAACCCTCCTAGCCTAAGCCATGAAAGGGTGGGCGCCTGACACGCCCATTGCTTACCGAGAGCTTCGGGAATCCCTAAGTACCGGGATTACCAGGAGCTCTTGGTCACGCCCGGCAGCTCGCCACGGTGAGCCATCTCACGAAGGCACACGCGGCACAGGCCGAACTTGCGGTACACGGAGTGCGGGCGGCCACAACGCTGGCAGCGGGTGTAGCCACGCACACCGAACTTCGGCTTGCGAGCAGCCTTGGCAATCAGAGCCTTCTTCGCCATCTCGCTCACGCCTCCTTGAACGGGAAGCCGAGGTGACGAAGGAGCGCGCGGCCCTCAGCGTCGTTGGTCGCCGTGGTCACCACGGTGATGTCCATACCCCGGGTGCGGTCGATCTTGTCCTGGTCGATCTCGTGGAACATGACCTGCTCCGTGAGACCGAAGGTGTAGTTGCCACGGCCGTCGAACTGCTTGGGGGACAGACCACGGAAGTCGCGGATGCGCGGCAGCGCGAGCGACAGGGTGCGGTCCAGGAACTCCCACATGCGGTCGCCACGGAGCGTGACGTGGGCACCGATCGGCTGACCCTCACGCAGCTTGAACTGCGCGATGGACTTGCGGGCCTTGGTGACGGCCGGCTTCTGACCGGTGATGGTGGTCAGGTCGCGGATCGCGCCCTCGATCAGCTTCGAGTCACGGGCGGCGTCGCCGACACCCATGTTGACCACGATCTTGACGAGGCCGGGGATCTGCATGACGTTCTCGTACTTGAACTCGTCACGCAGCTTGCCCGCGATCTCCTCGCGGTACTTCAGCTTCAGACGCGGAGCAGTGGTGGTAGCCATCAGATGTCCTCACCCGTCCGCTTGGCAACGCGGATCTTGTTGCCTTCGTCGTCGAAGCGGTAACCGACACGCGTGACAACCTTGTTGCCGTCCTTCTCAACGACCAGCTGGACGTTGGAGACGTGGACGGGCGCCTCGGTCGTGACGATGCCGCCGGCCTGCGAACCGCGAGCGGTCGGACCGGCCTTGGTGTGCTTCTTGACCCGGTTGACACCCTCGACCAGGACCCGGTCCTCGCGGGGGTAGGCCGCGATGACCTTGCCCTGCTTGCCCTTGTCCTTACCGGTGATGACCTGAACCAGGTCGCCCTTCTTGATCTTCATGCTTACAGCACCTCCGGAGCCAGCGAGATGATCTTCATGAACTTCTTCTCGCGCAGCTCGCGCCCGACCGGGCCGAAGATGCGGGTGCCGCGAGGGTCGCCGTCGTTCTTCAGAATGACGGCGGCGTTCTCGTCGAAGCGGATGTACGAGCCGTCCGGGCGACGGCGCTCCTTGACGGTGCGAACGATGACCGCCTTGACGACGTCACCCTTCTTCACGTTGCCGCCGGGGATCGCGTCCTTGACGGTGGCGACGATGACGTCACCGATGCCCGCGTAGCGGCGACCGGAGCCACCGAGCACACGGATGCAAAGGATTTCCTTCGCACCAGTGTTGTCGGCGACGCGCAGTCGCGACTCCTGCTGGATCACGTCTATCTCCTGTTTGTCTGCCGGTTCCCCGGGCGGGTGCGAAGGTTACACACCCGCCCGGAGCCTGGCGGAACTGTCCTGCGAGGAATGCCCCGCAGGAGATTTACTTGGCCTTCTCGAGGATCTCGACGACGCGCCAGCGCTTGGTCGCCGACAGCGGGCGGGTCTCCGCGAGGAGGACCCGGTCGCCGACGCCGGCAGCGTTCTGCTCGTCGTGCGCCTTGAGCTTGTTGGTACGGCGGATGACCTTGCCGTACAGCGCGTGCTTGACGCGGTCCTCGACGGCGACGACGACGGTCTTGTCCATCTTGTCGCTGACGACGAGACCCTCACGGGTCTTGCGGAAGCCGCGGGCCTCTGCAGTCTGCTCAGTCACGTTGCTCTCACTCATCAGGCGCTCTCCACCGTCTCGATGCCCAGCTCGCGCTCACGCATCAGGGTGTAGATCCGCGCGATGTCCTTACGGACGGCCTTCAGCCGACCGTGGTTCTCGAGCTGACCGGTCGCCGCCTGGAAGCGGAGGTTGAACAGCTCTTCCTTGGCCTCGCGGAGCTTGCCAAGAAGCTCCTCGTTGCCCAGCTCGCGCAGCTCGGACGCCTTGGTACCGGCCGACATCACGCTTCACCTGCCTCGCGCTTGACGATCCGGCACTTCATCGGCAGCTTGTGGGCTGCGCGAGTCAGGGCCTCACGGGCGATCTTCTCGTTGGGGTAGGACAGCTCGAACATGACCCGGCCCGGGTGCACGTTCGCGATCCACCACTCGGGAGAACCCTTACCGGAACCCATGCGGGTCTCGGCAGGCTTCTTCGTCAGCGGGCGGTCCGGGTAGATGTTGATCCAGACCTTGCCGCCACGCTTGATGTGGCGGGTCATCGCGATACGAGCCGCTTCGATCTGGCGGTTGGTCACGTACGCCGGCGTGAGGGCCTGGATGCCGTACTCGCCGAACGCGACCGTGGTACCGCCCTTGGCCTCACCGCGACGCTTCGGGTGGTGCTGCTTGCGGTGCTTGACCCTACGGGGGATCAGCATGTCGGTCAGGCCTCCGTTCCGGTGCTCTCAGCAGCCGGAGCGGCAGCGGCCTCGGCCTGGGGGGCCTCGGCAGCGGGAGCCTGCTGCGGCTTGCGACCGCGCCGCTCGCCACCACGGCCACCACGGGCCGGGCGGTCACCAGCGCCACCACCACGGGCCGGGCGGTTGCCGGCGCGGGCAGCGGCGTTCTCGGCGCGGACCTCGGCGATGTTCTTGACGTCGCCCTTGTAGATCCAGACCTTCACACCGATACGGCCGAAGGTCGTCTTGGCCTCGAAGAAGCCGTAGTCCACGTTCGCGCGGAGCGTGTGCAGGGGCACACGGCCCTCGCGGTAGAACTCCGAGCGGGACATCTCGGCGCCGCCGAGGCGGCCACCGCACTGGATCTTGATGCCCTTGGCGCCGGCCTTCATCGCCGACTGCATGCTCTTACGCATGGCGCGGCGGAAGGAGACGCGGGAGGAGAGCTGCTCGGCGACGGCCTGGGCCACCAGCTGAGCGTCCGTCTCCGGGTTCTTGACCTCGAGGATGTTCAGCTGGACCTGCTTGCCGGTCAGCTTCTCCAGGTCACCGCGGATGCGGTCGGCCTCGGCGCCGCGGCGGCCGATGACGATGCCCGGACGAGCGGTGTGGATGTCCACCCGCACGCGGTCACGGGTGCGCTCGATCTCAACCTTCGAGATACCGGCGCGCTCCATGCCGGACGTCATCATCCGACGGATGGCGACGTCTTCCTTGACGTAGTCCTTGTACAGCTTGTCGGCGTACCACCGGGACTTGAAGTCCGTGGTGACACCGAGCCGGAACCCATGCGGGTTAACCTTCTGGCCCATTACCGGGTTCCTTCCTTGCTGCTGACGACCACGGTGATGTGGCTGGTCCGCTTGCGGATCCGGTAGGCACGGCCCTGGGCACGCGGCCGGAACCGCTTCAGGGTCGGACCCTCGTCGACGTACGCCTCGGAGATGAAGAGGCTGTCGGCGTCGGTGTGGTCGTAGTTGTGCGCGGCGTTGGCGATGGCGCTGTCGAGCACCTTGCCGACCGGCACGGAGGCTGCCTGCGGAGCGAATCGCAGAACAGCCTGAGCCTCCGTGGCATCCATGCCACGGATAAGGTCCACCACGCGGCGGGCCTTCATGGGCGTAACGCGGATGTACCGCGCCTGGGCCCTGGCTTCCATGGTTGTCCCTCTCAGTTACTTACGTGTCTGAATGCGATCCGCTACTAGCGGCGCTTCGACTTCCGGTCGTCCTTGACGTGGCCCCGGAAGGTGCGGGTCGGCGAGAACTCGCCGAGCTTGTGGCCGACCATCGACTCGGTGACGAACACCGGGATGTGGGTCTTGCCGTTGTGCACCGCGAGGGTGTGACCCAGCATGGCCGGGACGATCATCGAGCGGCGGGACCAGGTCTTGATGACGTTCTTGGTGCCGGCTTCGTTCTGGGCGTCCACCTTCTTGATCAGGTGGTCGTCGACGAAGGGCCCCTTCTTCAAGCTACGAGGCATCTCAACCAGTCCTTAACGCTTCTTGTTCGTCTTGCGGCGGCGGACGATGTACTTGTTCGACGCCTTCTTGGGCGAACGAGTACGACCTTCCTTCTTGCCCCACGGGGAGACGGGGTGACGACCACCGGACGTCCGGCCCTCACCACCACCGTGCGGGTGGTCGACCGGGTTCATGACGACACCACGGACGGTCGGGCGAACGCCCAGCCACCGCTTGCGGCCGGCCTTGCCCCAGTTGATGTTCGACTGCTCGGCATTGCCGACCTCACCGACGGTGGCGCGGCAGCGCGCGTCCACCATGCGGATCTCGCCGGACGGCATACGGAGGGTCGCCATGGCGCCCTCACGGGCGAGCAGCTGCACCGAGGCACCCGCGGAACGGGCGAACTTGGCGCCACCACCGGGACGGAGCTCGATCGCGTGGATCGTGGTACCGACCGGGATGTTGCGGAGGGCCAGGTTGTTGCCCGGCTTGATGTCGGCCCCGGGACCGTTCTCCACGGTGTCGCCCTGCTGCAGGTTGCGCGGGGCGAGGATGTAGCGCTTCTCGCCGTCCGCGTAGTGCAGCAGCGCGATGCGCGCGGTGCGGTTGGGGTCGTACTCGATGTGCGCGACCTTCGCCGGCACGCCGTCCTTGTCGTGACGACGGAAGTCGATCACTCGGAAGGCGCGCTTGTGTCCGCCACCCTGGTGGCGAACGGTCACACGACCGGCGTTGTTACGGCCGCCCTTGCTGTGCAGCGGGCGGACCAGCGACTTCTCCGGCGTGGACCGCGTGACCTCGACGAAGTCGGCGACGCTGGCGCCACGACGGCCCGGCGTAGTCGGCTTGTACTTGCGGATTCCCATTTCTCAGTCCTCGTCCGATATCGGACGATCCGACCCGCTTACGCGGTCGGACCGCCGAAGATGTCGATACGGTCGCCCTCGGCGAGGGTCACGATCGCGCGCTTGGAGCCCGCGCGCTGACCGAAACCGGTCTTGGTGCGCTTGCGCTTGCCCTGGCGGTTGAGGGTGTTGACCCCGGTGACCTTGACGTCGAAGACCGCCTGGACGGCCTGCTTGATCTGGGTCTTGTTGGCGCCCGGGGCGACGATGAACGTGTACTTGCCCTCGTCCAGGAGCGCGTAGCTCTTCTCCGAGACGACCGGCTTGAGCAGCACGTCACGGTGGTCCGTGAAGGACTTGCTCAGCGGGGTCTCGACGGTGTTCTTGCCCTCGGCTGCGTGGCGACGCGCCTTGGCGACGCGCGCGGCCTTGGCGGCCTTGGCAGCCTTCGAGGCGATGCTCGGGTGACGGGTAGCCATCAGACCTCGGTCCCTTCGGTGTCGTTGGCCTTCGGGCCGGCGACGAAGGACTCGAAAGCGGCCTGGGTGAAGACCACGTCGTCCGAGACGAGAACGTCGTACGTGTTCAGCTGGCCCGGCTCCAGGATGTGGACCTGGGGCAGGTTGCGGGCGGACAGCCACGCGGCCTCGTCGGCGCGGTCGACGACCAGGAGCAGGTTCTTGCGCTCCGAGATCTTGCCGAACAGCGTCCGAGCGGCCTTGGTGCTGGGGTTCTCGCCCTCGACCACGCCGGAGACGACGTGGATGCGGTTGTGGCGCGCCCGGTCGGTGAGGGCGTGACGCAGAGCGGCAGCCTTCATCTTCTTCGGGGTGCGCTGCGAGTAGTCACGCGGCTGCGGGCCGTGGACGACGCCACCGCCGGCGAACTGCGGGGCGCGGGTCGAACCCTGACGGGCGCGACCGGTGCCCTTCTGGCGGTACGGCTTCTTGCCGCCACCACGGACCTCGCCACGGGTCTTCGTCTTGTGGGTGCCCTGGCGGGCAGCGGCCAGCTGTGCGACGACGACCTGGTGAAGCAGCGGAACGCTGACCTTCTCTACGTCGAAGATCTCCGCGGGGAGTTCGACGCTACCGGCCTTCTCGCCAGCGGGCGAAAGGATGTCAACAGTGCTCATCGGTACCTCAGGCCCCCTTGGCCGCGGTGCGGACCAGGACGAGGCCGCCGTTCGGACCGGGAACCGCGCCCTTGATGAGCAGCAGACCCTTCTCCGCGTCAACGGCGTGGACGGTCAGGTTCTGGGTGGTGACACGCTCGTTGCCCATGCGACCCGCCATGCGGAGGCCCTTGAACACACGGCCCGGGGTGGCGCAGCCACCGATGGAACCGGGCGAGCGGTGCTTGCGCTGGGTGCCGTGACCGGCGCCGAGGCCCTTGAAGTTGTGACGCTTCATGACACCGGCGAAGCCCTTGCCCTTGCTCTTGCCGGTGACGTCGACCTTCACGCCGGCCTCGAAGACCTCGGCGGTGACTTCCTGACCGAGGGTGTACTCGGAGGCGTCGGCCGTACGGATCTCGACGAGGTGACGGCGGGGGGTGACGTCGGCCTTGGCGAAGTGGCCCTTGAGGGGCTTGTTCACCTTGCGCGGGTCGATCTCGCCGAAGGCGATCTGGACCGACTCGTAGCCGTCGACGTCGTTGGTACGGACCTGGGTGACGACGTTGGGGCCGGCCTTGACGACGGTGACCGGAACAACACGGTTGTTCTCGTCCCACACCTGCGTCATGCCGAGCTTCTCGCCCAGGATGCCCTTGATCTGCTTAGCCATTCTCAGCTCACCGACCCTCAGAGCTTGATCTCGATGTCGACACCGGCCGGGAGGTCGAGTCGCATCAGAGAGTCAACGGTCTTGGGGGTGGGGTCGAGGATGTCGATCAGGCGCTTGTGGGTGCGCATCTCGAAGTGCTCGCGCGAGTCCTTGTACTTGTGCGGCGACTTGATGACGCAGTACACGTTCTTCTCAGTGGGCAGCGGCACCGGGCCCGCGACCGACGCACCAGTGCGGGTCACCGTCTCGACGATCTTCTTCGCCGAGGAGTCGATGACCTCGTGGTCGTAGGCCTTGAGCCGGATGCGGATCTTCTGTCCCGCCATGGCTACTCAGTAGTCCTGTCTCTTTTTACGCTCCGGAACCCGGCGGATTCCTGCTGCTGCCTTCGTTCTCTCCGACCCACGCGGTCGGGCGTGTCGCGCTCCCGCTGACACAGATGCCCCTTGTTCGAACATCCCTGCGGGGAATGCACACGGCCCTTCCGGAACCGCAAGCCGGGGGCGGAAGGCCCACCGGGCGCCTGGTCGGTGCCGCACCACACTTCCCGAAAGATTCCCGTACGTCCGCCCCAGTGCTGCCGTATGGCAGTTAGGACGACGAGTACTGTGGGACTCGCTTCCGGTCCTCCCGGCGGGAGGCGCACAGCATCAACACTCGACCGAGCAACTCCGACAGTCTGCCATAGAGGGCAGGGGGCTGGCCAATCGGGCCGGGGAGCTTACCCCCGGAGTGACGCAGGTCAAACCCAGGCCCTCCCCAGCGGCGTTCCCGAGGGCCTCGGCCGGTCCCGGCCGCACCGTAATCCGCTCGCCCGCCGTAACCCGGCACCCCTACGCTGAACAGGCACGACGGCTGTCACGGGGGACGTTCACCATGCGTACGCACTATCCACGGACCCGGCATCTGCCCTGGTCGCCCGGAGCGACCGCCGACGACCTCCGGATCACCGACCTGTCCGGTCTGCGCGGTCGCGAGGTCGTCGTCACCGAGAAGCTGGACGGCGAGAACACCACACTTTACGCCGACGGCCTGCACGCCCGTTCGCTGGACTCGGCCCACCATCCCTCCCGTACCTGGGTCAAGGCACTCCAGGCCCGGATCGGCCACGCCGTCCCGGAGGGGTGGCGGGTGTGCGGGGAGAACATGTTCGCCCGGCACTCGATCGCGTACGACGACCTGGAGAGCTATTTCTACGGCTTCTCGGTGTGGGACGGGGAGGGCCGCTGCCTGGACTGGGACCGCACGGTGGTCTTCCTGCGCGGGCTCGGCGTTCCCGTTCCCCGGGTCTTGTGGCGGGGCGTGTTCGACGAACGGGCGCTGCGTGCTCTGCGGCTGGATCCCGGGCGGCAGGAGGGATACGTCGTCCGGGTCGCGGACGGGTTCGGCGCGCAGGAGTTCGGGGAGCGCGTGGCCAAGTGGGTGCGGGTGGGACATGTACGGACGGACACGCACTGGATGCACGCGGCCGTCGTCGAGAACGGGCTCGGGGCCGGGGCGGCCCTGTGGGCAGTGCGATCGGGAGCGGCCGTCGACGTGCGGGCGCTGGAGGAGGCCGTGGGGCTGCCCGGCGAGGGGGACCCACGGGCCGTCGGCCGCTTCGATCCGGCGGGGCGGTCCGGGGACGACCTGCTGGCCGGCGTCCTGGCCGCGCTGCTGCACGGAGTGAGGCGGGGACGGCTGGCGGCGCGGCTCGCCACGGTGGCGGGCATTCCGCTCGCCCGCCGGGTCGCCGACCTCGTGGGGCTGTACCCGGCTCTGCACCGGCCGTATCCGGACGAGGACCGACGGGCCGGTCTGGTGCGCTTGTCGTACGCGGCCGACCTGGGCCTGCTGCATGCGGTCGCCCGGGCCACCGCGCACACGGACGCGGCGCGCGAGCAGGTGGAGTGGTCGGCGCTGCACGCCGAGGACGTGCGCAGCCTCGGGCTGCGGGAGGCGTTCGCCGGGCTGCCGGCCGACACGGCCGCCCGGTGCCGGGCCGAGGCCCGGGAGGCGTACGCGCTGGGGCGGATCGGCAGTGCCGACGAGGCCGTCGCCGCGACCTGGCGCTGGCGGTCCGGTGCGTTCCCGAAGCTGATCCAGACGGTCGGCCCGGCCGGCAGCGGCAAGAGCACCTTCGCACGGGGACTCCCGGGCGTGGACGCGTATGTCTCCCTGGACGACCTGCGCGAGGCGCGCGGCGCGCGCGCCGACCAGCGGGCCAACGGCGAGGTCCTCCGCGAGGGGCTCGGCCGGCTGGACCGGGCCCTGGCCGGCGGCGGGACCGTGGTGTGGGACGCCACGTCCCTCACCAAGCAGCAGCGCTCGCTGGTGCACGGGATCGCCCACCGCCGTGACGCCCTGATCACGCACGCCATGGTCCTGGTGGACGAGGACGAGCTGGTACGGCGCAACACCCGCCGCGAGCACCCGGTGCCGCCCGACGTGCTCACCAGCCAGCTGCGGCGCTTCGTCCCGCCGTACCCCGGCGACGCTCATCGCACCTGGTACCTCGGGGCGGCCGGGACCGTCGAGGAAGAGGTGTGACGCGTGCGTACGAGCGAGGAGATCTATCACCGGGTGCGCTGGGACGCGCGTTTCGACCCCGCCCGCTTCGTCCTCGGCGTCCTCCAGCGCGGCGCCGCGCCGAAGCGTGTCCCGCTGCCCGCGTTCGTGCCCGGGGGCGAGATCCCCTGGCACCGGGTGCTGTTCATCGAGGCCGACGGCGAGGTGGTGTGGGACCGGGCCACGGGGGCGGACCGGATCGACGCGACGGAGGCGGGGCGGGTTCACGAGGCCCGGCTGCTCCGGGCGCCGTTCTTCACGGCCCGTACGCCGTACGCGTGGGACGGCGCGGACTGGGGGCCCGCGCCCGCGCGGCGCGGAGACGCGTCCGGCGGTGCTCGGCTATCCGGGGGTGTTCGGGTATCCGGCGGTGTGCGGGTACTGACCTGGAACACGCTCTGGGACCGTTACGACGCCGACCGCATCGACAGTGCCGGGCGCAGGCCTCTCCTGTTGCGGGCCCTGCGCGACGCGGACGTGGACGTGATCGCGTTGCAGGAGGTCGAGGCGGAACTCCTCGCCCTGCTGCTGGGCGAGGAGTGGGTGCGGGCGGGCTGGACCCTGGGGACGGACCCGCGAGGGCGGGACGTCGACGCGTGCGGTCTGCTGCTCCTGAGCCGGCTCCCCGTCATCGAGGCCGCGCACCACGAACTGGGCCCGCACAAGGCGGTGACCGCCCTCGTCGTGGCGGCGGGCGCACGGCCCGTCGTCATCGCGGCGACCCATCTGAGCAGCGACCACTCGGAGAACGGCGCCGACCGGCGCACGGCGGAACTCACCCGCATCGCCGAGGGCCTGGCGGGCGTGGACGCCGAGCTGGTCCTGATGGGCGACTTCAACGACGGCGGCCACACACCGCAGGTGACGGTGGGCCTGCGGGACGCGTGGAGCGAGGTGCACGGCGCCGACGACACGACCCCGACCTTCGACCCGGGCAGCAATCCGCTGGCCGCGATCTCGTCGCTGACGGGCCGGGTCTCGCGCCTGGACCGGGTGCTGCTGCGCGGGGAGGGGCTGCGGGTAGGGCGCGCCGAACTTCGCGGTAACGCGCCGTCGGCGGAGGGCACGTACATCTCCGATCACTACGGTGTCCTGGCCGAGCTCGCGTTGGGCGCTCCGGAGGCGGACGCCCTGGACTCCCTCGCCGAAGGACCGACGCCCCGGACGGCGCTGGCGTGGCTCCCGCCCGAGGAGCTGTGGGCCCCGCTGCAGGAGATCCGCCGGGACCACGACCCGCAGATCCGCCGCTGGCCCCCGCATGTGAACCTGCTCTTCGGATTCGTACCGGAGCACACCTTCGAGCGGGCGGCGGCGGTGCTCGCGACGGCCACCGCCGCTCCCTTCGACGCCCGGCTGGAGGGGGTGCAGTGGTTCGGCCACCGGGACGACGCCACCGTCTGGCTCGATCCCGCCGCCTCGGGTGATGAGCCCTGGGCCGACCTGCACCGCACGCTCCTGCGCCACTTCCCCCGCTGCGGTGGCCGCCGCACCGGCTTCACCCCTCATCTCAGCCTGGGTCGCACCACCGACCCGAACACCCTGGCCGAGGCCTGCGCGGCCCGGCTCGCCCCGATGCCGGCCAGGGTCGGCGAGCTGGCACTGCTCTCGCGGCGCGGGGACGAGCCGATGCGGGTGCGGGCCACGGTGACGCTGGGAACGGGCGAGGTGCGGTGGGCGGAGGAGGCCGCGCAGGGCGGGGCCCAGGACATGGAGCGGGTGGCCGAGGAGACCACCCGCCGCATCGAGAGCGCGTTCTCCGACGGTGTCGTCCATGTCGTCGGCTCCCGGCGTTTGGGCTGCGCGCTGCCCGGTGCGGACCTGGACCTGGTCGCGGTACTGCCCGGCACGGTCGGACTCCCCGCCGTACAGGCACGGTTGGCCGCTGCTCTCCCCGAAGCGACGGATGTGCGCGAGGTGGTCGGGGCCCGCGTACCCGGTCTGCGGTTGCGGATCGACGGGCTGGACGTGGACCTGGTCGTGGTCACCACGGACTCGACGGACCCCGCGGAGGCGGTTTCACGCCGGACCGAGCTGGGCGAGGCGGCCGCGATCGCGCTCAGCGCGGCGAGCGACGCCGAAGCGGTGCTGGCCTCGGTGGGCGGGCACGGGCCTGCCTTCGCCCGGCTGGCCACGCAGGTCAAGGCATGGGCGAGGGCCCGGGGCCTGGACTCGGCACCGTTCGGCGGCCTGCCCGGCCTGGCCTGGTCCGTCCTGGCCGCCCGCACCACGGCCGAGGCCGGCGACCTCGCGCCGGGCGATCTCCTACGGCACTTCTTCGCGACGTGGGCCGCCTGGGACTGGCGGGAGCCGGTGGGCAGGACAGCCGACCGAACCCGCCCCCACCTCCCCCTCACCATCACGACACCCTCCGCCCCCGTACGCCCCTGCACCGACCAGGTGACGGCGGGCATGCGCGACCTGGTAACCCAGGAGCTGTTCCGTGCCTGGGAGTTGCTGGAAGGAACCACGGACCCCTACCCCCGGGCCGAACTCCTCGCCCCTCCCCCGCTCCACCGCCGCCACGCGGCCTGGGCGGTCCTCACGGTGGGCCCGGACGCGGACGAGGGCCGGGTGCGGGGCAGGATGCGAGCCCTCGTCACCGACCTCTCGACGTCGGCCCCCGACTGCCACGCCTGGCCCCGCCCCTTCACCGCGAACCCCGTCCGCTACGCCATCGGCCTGGGCTCCGCCCCACCGTCCGCCGGCCGGCTCGCGGCTCTCGCGGAACGCCGACTGCGCGGTCTGACCGGGGTCACGCTGACCCGGGCGGAAGGGGGCGGGGTACCGACCTTGCGCTGACGCTCGGCGTAGAACAGGGCGCGATCAGAATCCCCAGGGGCCGGGTGCCGTCGGCGGTCAGCGCGCCCGCGAAGTTCAGCACCGGGTGCAGCCGCCACGTCCAGGCACGGTCCAGGCCGTCGATCGGCGTGGCCCGCGGGATCGCGGTGACGGTGGACTGCAGATCCATGGTTCCTTCCGGGGTGTCCGGCCCGGCCGGGAGACCGGCAGCTGGACGCGGCGGTCGAGGTGACGGCGGTGCACTGCCCCGACCGCGACAAGGAAGCACGGTCAGGCCTCAAGGGTCCAGTAGGGCGAGTCCGTCGGAGGCGCGGGGCGGACGCGCAGGGCGGACACGTCGAAGCCCTCGTCGTCGTCCTCATCACCGGTGGGCAGGTGCCCGGACTCGTTCGGGTAGTAGTACAGGCCGTACGACCAGTACTCCGGGAACTCGTGGCACATGAGATCGGGGTACGCGGAGATCTCCGCGCCGTGATATCGCTCGTTGATCCTGGCCACCGCTTCCGCCCGAGAGATACCGAACCGCGAGACCATCTCGTTCGCGATGTCGCGGAAGTACTCGGCCATGCCGTCGTCGAGATCCATCAGGAATTCCGCCCGGCAGACGCCGCCGGCCTCGGGGCCCGTCACCAGTCGTCGTCCTCGTCGTCCTCGTCGCAGGCATCCGGGGCGTCCTCGTGCAGTACGACGACGAGCTGGACGGGCGCGTCGGTGTCATCGTGCTTGACCCCGGCCAGGACGACCTTGTCCTCGACGAGCCACGCGCTGTGGTCGATGAAGTCCTCGACCCCTGTCAGATCCCTGTCCGACTCCTGGAGCCGCGGCCCGATGACTCCCGATGTCAGCTGCGAGACGACCGTCGGGAGTTCCGCCACTGCCGCGTCGTAGAGCTCTTCGATGTAGCTGTCCGGATCCGGCCGTTCGTCCTGCACGTCTCGGGACCAGAGAGTGAACCGCACCTCGACAGGTGCGTTGCCCTGGACCCATGCGCTGGCCCCGTCGCGCCGCCAGATGGTGGCCCACGCCTCCCCGGGGTTCCTGCGCTCCCCCGTCCACCCGGCGGCGGTGAGGACTCCCTCCACGGCCTGGCCGTTGAGTTCGTCAAGATCGGACAGCCGACCCACTTCCACACTTACATCAACCATTTACTTATTCCACTCACTACCCTTGCCCCAGTACATGAAAGACCTCGTATCGAGGTGTCCGGCACACGCGCCGACCGGTTGCCGTGCACACCGGCCGTCCAACGCCGCCGATTGAAGGTTCCGCCTGTCGTTGCGAAACTCGCTCCCGGCAGGGTCGCCGTTCCTCTTGGAGGCCAGCGGATGGACGCAGTGCACGACAACAGGTGGTCGGTGCTGGGCAGGGAGATCCTGCGCGGTGAGGTCGAGGTGACGGCCGCCCACTGCCCCGACTGCGACTCGCAGGCCTTGACGTGCCGGGAAGTGGGGCGGCGAACCGACATGACGGGCTACGCGGAAGTCCGTTGCAGGGACTGCGGGCACGGCATCTACGTCGTGCGCGCCTTCGGACAGGACGGTTATCCCGCCCCGCCTTTCATCGGCGACGAAGGGCGCTCGGATCGGGGTCCGGAGTGAAGACGGGGTGCGGGTGCGGGAAATCGCTGGGAAACACATCCATCCGGGTCGCCTTGGAGAGGATCGCCACCAGGAATTCCACAATGCCGCCCTCGAAGTGCGGCCACTTGGTGTTGCGCGCCCCATTCGCCGTCACGGTCCACGCGTTCGGATCTTCTTCTGGATCGGTAATCCAGTAAATCGTGTCACCATTGTCGGTCTTCCCGACGGCCAGCAGCGATCCGATCTCGTACGGGACTCTCTTCTGTAGACTCTCCGGCATTTGCTCCAATAGTTCGGCGGCACGTTCGGCAGCATCGACGAGGCGCGTCGGATAAAATCGAGAACTCGGATGAAGGATGGTCATGAACTGGTCGAAGGAGCCTGACCCGTATCGCTCCGTCAGCCATTTGTAGTCGTCTGGCAGCGAGATATCCAGCTCTTCCTCGACTCGCTCCCAATCGATGTCTGCCACCACGCCCTCCGGGGGCGGCACCAGTCGCAGCAACTCTTCTCGTGCGGTCACAGCATCTCCGTTTCTCCGAGTCCGAACATACCCGCAGGGTTCTCCAGTTCTTCGTCGAGAGTGAACCCCTTGTCCCCCCGGGCGTGGAACGTGAGTTTATGGGGGGCCACGTCGCCGGGCTCAGGATAGTGGGCGCGAACCTCGTATCTGACGGTCTCCCCACCGGACACCGCGTCATAGATCTTCTGCTCGATCTGATCCCGCATGATCGGCGTGTTGGTCGGATCCTGAGTCAAAGTCACCAGGTTCTCTTCCAGGTCACCCCGCCCGCCCAGTCGATCCGCCAGCAGGTGCCCGCGCCCCTCATTGAATTGCGTGCCGTGCCCGCTCCATCCGGAGGGGTGAATATCCTGGGCCGCGGAAGTTCCGGTGTCGAGCATGTCCTTCGAGATCACCGCGTTGACGCCCGTCGCCCGCCCCTCGGCGTCCAGCGGAAGGTAGTGGACGTTCCCGTTGTGCTCGATGACCCCGTT
This sequence comes from Streptomyces sp. NPDC051105, assembly GCF_040682795.1. Taxonomy (NCBI): domain Bacteria; kingdom Bacillati; phylum Actinomycetota; class Actinomycetes; order Kitasatosporales; family Streptomycetaceae; genus Streptomyces; species Streptomyces sp. NPDC051105. The sequence goes on from NZ_JBFBBR010000003.1 coordinate 436,145, forward strand.
GCACGGTCCCAGACCGAGCGGATCCACCCATCGCCATGGGTTGTGGACATAGGCGACCGGATTGAAAGCGAACTCGATGCCGACGGGGTCCTGGGAGGCGTAGCGACCGGTCTCCGGGTCGTAGTAGCGGTGATAGTTGTAGTGGAGGCCCGTCTCCGGATCTTGGTACTGCCCGGGGAAGCTCAACGGCGTGGACGCGGTGTTCTCCCCGGCCTGGGCCGTGACTCCCCAGGTTGTCCTCCTCGATCGCCACGAGACCGTGCCGGTTTCGTCGACGAGTTCGGTGGGAGCGCCGACGACATCGGTGACGATGGCGAAGAACTGGGAGTCGATCTCCTGCCGGGTCGCCGCATCGGTGATGCGTTCCGTCTGTGTGAGCGGGTGCAGGCCGTCGTGATCCCAGGTGAGGGTGACGGGATCCGGCCGGCCGTCGGCGACCGTGGTCTGCTCAGCGAGGGTCGTGCCGTCCCAGACGAACCGTGTGACCTCGGCCGGCGTCACACCGTCGGCCGCACACCGCGTCTTCGATATCCGGCGCCCCATGGGGTCGTAGCCGTAACGCCAGACTGTCCCGTCCGGTGTGGTGACGGACGTCAGCCGGTCTTCGGCATCCCACTCGTACGTCCAGACGTCCGGCTTGCGGGACAGGCGACGCTTACGCCTGGCGGTCACCCGGCCCGCCACGTCGGAGTCGTACCGCACCGAGCTCGCACCCTGCTGCGGCCACGTCGCTTCGACCTGGTTGCCGGCCTGGTCGTAGGAGTAGGACTCAATCCAGTCATGCGCTCGCACGCCGGTGACCCGCCCGGCAGTGTCGAGATCGATCGAGATCGGCCCGGCCAGCATGTCCTCCACGCCCACGAGGTAGCCGTCCGGGCGGTACGCGTAGGCGCGCTGCTCCACGGTCTCGCGTGCGGCCGACAGCCTCTGGCCGACCAGGCGCCCTGCCGGATCCCAGTCGTGTTCCAGCAACAACGAGTCACCGATCGCGCGCGATGTCTCGCGTCCCGCCGCGGTGTGGGCGAAGTCGAGACGGTGGCCCGAGGTGGTCAGTGACGTGGTCCGGCCCGCCGCGTCGAGCGTGTACTCGGCGACCGCGCCGGTTGGTGTGGTGCGTGCCGTGCGCCTTCCCCGGGCGTCGTAGCGGAAGGAGAGCGTACGACCGTTGGTGGTCTCGGCGACGACCCGACCTGCAGTGTCCCTGTGACGGATCACATCGCAGCCCGGGCCCAGGGCCCGGCTCAGCAGGCCGTCCGCGTCGTACTCGTACGAGGTGACCTCGCCGGCCACGTCCTTCGCGATGGTCCGGCCGACCGCGTCCAGGCTGTAACGGACGGTCTGCCCGAGAGGGTTGGTGCGGGACCAGCCGACCGGCGGCGTCCCTGCCGTAGTGGACCCGACGGTCGTCGAAGTCCTTCTCGCCGATCAGCCGACCTGCCGCGTCATACGTGTACTCCCAGGTCAGCCCTCTTGGGTCGGTGACCCTGGTCAGGTTCAGGGACGGTGAATAGGAGAACTCGTAACGAACTCCATTGGGGTCGGTCCGCGCACTCAGCAAGTCGAAATGCGTGTATTCGTACGTCGTGATTCCGCCGCCCGCGTCCACGTGACGGGTGCAGTTGCCCTCTCCGTCGTACTCCCACGTCTCGGTCGCCCCCTCCGGGCCGACTCTCCGCGCGAGCTTTCCCTCGGGTGTCCACCGGTAACTGGTCACCTGCCCCTCCGGGTCCGTGACGCTGCTGATCCGGCCGAAGGCGTCGTAGGCCTTCGTCACCTGGTGGCATCTTCCGCGCGTCCTCGGCCATCTTCTTCGCCGCGTCCAGGGCGTTCTGGGCGGTGGTGACGTCCGACTGGGCCTGGGTGTGCGCGGACTTGGCGCTCTGCACGTCCCGGGTCGCGGCGCGGACCTTGCCCTCGTCGGGCTTGTCGGCGGTGGACTTGCTGCCGGTGGGGTCGTCCTTGTACTTGTCGGCTTCCTTCGTCGCCCGGATGACCCAGGAATCGGCAGAGGAGAGACGGGACTTGGCGGAGGACAGGTCCGACTGCGCCTCCTTCGCCTTGGCCAGGGCCTTGTCGGCAAGAGCCTGCGCGCGCTCCAGCTTCGGCCAGTAGTCCGCGAGCGCGTCACCGCACAGCTCGTAGGACTTCTTCAGCTTCTTCAGGTTCTTCGGGACATCCTTGAACTGCTCCTTGAACACCTCGGCCGACTTGCCCGCCCACTGCAGGAGCGTGTCCTCGCCGGCCATGCCCTTGACCAGACGCAGCGCGTCGGAGACATCGTCGGCGAAGGTGTGCAGCTGCGCGGCGAGAGTGCGGACGCGCTGCGGGTCACCGGGGGTCGGGTCCTTGTCCAGGTCGAGTGGATGCCAGTCCGCCGGTCGGTAACCCGCCATGTCCCCGCAACCCCCGTCGCGTACGCCCCGTCAACAAGCCTGTGCACACGCGAACTTACTAGGAACGGCCGTTCGAGGTGAAGCCCGGCGGGTCAGGCTCACAACGCGATCGGGCGGTAGGCCAGAGCCTGGTCCACCACTTCCTCGGCCGTGCGTTCCGGTCCGAGTAGTAGATCAAGTCGCTTACCCGGGGATGCAGGACGCTCCGCTTCAGTCCCTCAGCGAGGGCGGCGTCCACGCAGGATCCGCCGAGCGTCCTCGACCGTGTCCGTATACCGCAGCCACCAGTGCTCCAGCGCGCCGCGCACCGTCACGTACACCCACCGACTCTTGAACCACGGTGGCAGGTCCCGGAACGGCACGAAGGTGAGCGTGTCGCCGATCGCGTCCTCGGCCGTACCGACCGGCCCCTCGGCGCGCAGCGCGGCAAACAGTTCCGGGGTCAGCCGGCCGTTGAGGCGGGCCGCGGTGCCCGCCGCCGTGCAGGCGTACCCCCGCTCCTCCTGGTCCGGGAGTTTCATCGCCCTCACGATCCGGGGCGACGCCTCCTCCAGCGGGCAGTGGAACGCCAGCCCGATCACCGCCGTGCCGAGATGATCCTCGCCGCGCTCGAACGCGGCGTCCCACTCCGCAGGGTCGTCGAGCCCCAGCAGACCCTCGCCGGTCTGCCACCGCGTCTCCCACCGCAAAGGGTCAGTCCGCGAACCGGAACGTCGACGTGATCGCGTCGAAGATGTCGAAGAAGGAGTCGGCGAGGTCAAGAACCTGGCTGCTGCCGGCGACCAGGGCGACCTTGCCCTCCTGGCCGGGGACCGGGATGAAGGTCTGCATCAGGATGGCGCGGATGGTGCGGCCCAGGCTGTCCTCGGGGACCGGGATGTCCTCGATCCCGTAGGTACGGGCGGCGGGGCCGACGCCGGGGATGTCGACGGTCGTCACCTTGCGCCAGGAGTCGCCCTCCCGGTGGGCCTCCTTGGGGGCGAGCTGGGCGGCGATGGCGGCCGGGTCGTTGGAGAGCGGCGCGCCCTCGCGCGTGCGGCCGCCGACCAGCGACACCGTGACCGAGCCGGTGATGGGGGTGTCGCCGCCGAAGCTCTCCGCCATGCAGCCGCAGTACATCGCGCCCGACTTCCACGCGTCGGTCGCGGACTTGCGCAGGAAGCCGACGTACGTGTCCCGGTACGGGGCGAGCTCCGGGTACTGGGCGATGCGCTCGTTCACCATCCGCCGGATCGAGTCGTCCCGCGACTCCGGCCGCACGTCGAACTCCCACCACGACTCCGGCACCTTGATCCGGAAGCCGCCGCGCTCGATCGTGAGCGTCTCCATGTAGCGGGCCATGCTGTACGCCACCCCTCCCCCGATGATCTGATATACGGTGCGGCCCAGACTACGAGACGCGCGAACGGGGGACGGTCACGTGGGCAACGGCAAGAGCGATCTCGCCATACCGCTGAGCGAGCTTGAGGACTACGGCCGCAAGCTGCGCTCCATCAAGGAACGCCTCAACCACACCAAGAAGATGTTCGAGTCCTACAAGGACGACGTCGGCAGCGGCACGGTCTACGACGCCCTGGACGACTTCGAGTCCAACTGGCACGACGGCCGCGAGGACATCACCAAGCAGATCGACTCCCTCGCCGACATGTCCGACACCGTGGTCCGCGAGTTCAAGAAACTGGATGACGACCTCGCGAAGAAGGCGAAGGACGCGGTGCGGCCGGAGGGCCAGCAGCAACAGGGTGGTGGCGGGAACAAGGCGGAGTAGTCCGTCCGGCTCGGGGACAGACTCACGACATGCCGGACACCGCACTGCTCGTCATCGACATGCAGCGTGCCCTGTTGAAGGACGCCCACGACGGCGAAGCCTGCCTGGGGCGGGTCGCCGAGCTCGCGGATCGGGCGCGCGCGGCCGGGGTGCCGGTCGTCTATCTGCGACAGCGGTTCGCCGGCATGCCCGCCGAGTGGCTCGAAGTGCATCCGACGCTGACACCCCGGCCGGGGGACGTCGTCCTGGACAAGGACAGCGCGGACTCGTTCCTCGGCACGGCACTCGGCGAAGTCCTGGCCGAGCTGGCGGTACACCGTCTCGTCGTCACCGGCTACGCCTCCGACTACTGCGTCGACTCCACCAGCCGCAGCGCCCTCTCCCACGGCTACGACCTCGTCCTCGTCGCCGACGGCCACACCACGATGGAACGTCCGGCGGGTGACCGGCCTACCGCTGCACAGATCGTCGCGCACCACAACGGCGTCTTCTCGGTCATCCAGTACGCGGGGCGGTCGGTCACCGTGGCTCCGGCGGCGGAGGTCCGCTTCGACGCCTCACGGGTGGGGTGACCTGCCGACACCGTCCACAACTTGCGGGCCTACCTCACTCGTCGGCGGCGGCCGCGTGGGAGAGGAAGGCCGTCCAGGTGGCGGGTGGGAAGGTGAGGTGGGGGCCGCGGGACGGGGTCGCGGTGTTCTTGGAGTCGCGGATGTGGACGGTGGCGGGGCTGACGGCGACTTCGACGCAGGAGTCGCCTTCACTGCCACTGCTGTAGCTGCTCTTGAACCACGTCAGACCGGAGGCGTCCTCGGCCGTGGTCTTGCGGATCATGTCTCCCCCAGCAGTTGTTCGATGAAGGCAGTCGACTCACGTGGCGTGAGCGCCTGCGCCCGGATGATGCCGTACCGCAGTTCAAGGATACGGAGCTGCTTCGCATCGGACACCGGTCGGCCGTTGGCCACTGCTACCGAACGCCCCACCGCCGAACCGTCCTCGGTCTTCAGCACCTCGATACCGCCGTCGACCCCCGCGTGCTCCTCACGGTCCATCGGCATCACCTGAAGCTCGACGTTCCGCAACTGCGCGACCTCCAGCAGGTGTTCCAGCTGCCGACGGAGCACCGTCCGCCCGCCGAGCGGACGCCGAAGCGTCCATTCCTCCAGAACGAAGCTGAGTTCGGGCACCGGGTCCCGCTCGAAGACGGCCTTACGGGCCACGCGCGCGGCGATGAACCGCTCCACCTCGTCCCCGGTGTATGCCGGGCGACGCATCAGGAGCAGCCCGCGCGCGTACTCAGGTGTCTGCAACAACCCGTGGATGTGGAGCGGGTCGTAGAGCTGGAGCTCCACCGCTCTCGCCTCCAGCTGCGCCAGGTCCCGCACCTTCTTGGGGTACCGGACCCGCCGTACGTCCTCCTTCATCGCCGAGAGCAGCCCCTCCGCCCCCAGCACCTCGTCCGCCCTGTCCAGATACTCCGGCCGCGGAATCCGCTTCCCACCCTCGATTTTGTAGACCATGTCCTCGCCGTACCCGACCGCCACCCCGAACTCGGCGGCGCGCATCCCCACCGCCTCCCGTCGCAGCTTCAGCTGCCGCCCGACGGTCGCGATGACCGCGAGGCCCCAGTCGTCATCGGGATCCACCTCCCAACCCGGCTCGTCCGCCTCGCTCTTGAGCCGCGCCACCGCGCCGTCCACACTCATCCCGCACCCCTCCGTCGTACGACCGTGCCTCGACGACGCCCTACCCGTACGCCCGTGTCCGACAGCCCGGACAGCACCGGACAAGCAGCGGACAGTGACCGTACACAACGGCTCCGTCACTGTTCACGGTAGACACACGCGGCCACGCTGAGTGACGTGAACCAGGAAATCTCCACCCCCCTCGACTGCCCGATCCGCAACTTCAGCGTGCTGCTGTCACCCACGCGCAGAGGAGCGCGGCTGGCGCGGCTGCTGGCGACGGAGCAGCTGCGGTCGTGGGGGCTGCCGTCGGAGGACGCGGCGCACGTCGTCGCGGAACTGGCGGCCAACGCGGCGACGCACGGTCGGACGGCGGGCCGGGGTTTCCGGCTGCTGATGTACGTCGTCGGGAACACGGTCCGCGTCGAGGTGACGGACACCTGCGAGGAGCGCCACCCTCGCCTCCAACTCCCCTCCGGGGAGGACGAGAACGGCCGCGGGCTGGTGATCGTCGAGGCCCTCGCCGACCGCTGGGGCGTCTCCCTCGGACCCCGCCCCCGCAAGACCGTCTGGGCCGAACTCACCGTCACACGGTCCGCCGCGAGGCGGTGACGCCCGACGCCAAGTAGTTAAAAACCCAGGGAAATTCCCCTCCCCAACCCCACCCGCCTCCCCGGCGCCGCCCGTCACTCTCCGGAGTGAACATGGCCAACTGGGCTGGATTCGGTGCCGGTTGCCCGGCATATGCTCGCCGCGACAACACCGGGTGACCGATAGGGCAACGTACGGTCACCCGCGACGCACATACGACGGCCCCCGGCCGGGACTAGCGATCCCGATCGAGGGCCTGACCACCCAGGAAGCAGTACCTTCCCGATGGATGCAGAGCACACTAGCGCGCCCTCGCGCGCCCGGTCAGCCGTTCCCGGGTCGAACCCCTCGTACGGGGTGACCCACGTCAACGTCCGGCTCACCACGCGGTACACGGTGGTCGACAACCGCCTCCTCCAGCACCGCGAACTCTCCCTCACCGCGATCGGCCTCGCCGGCCACATCCAGTCGCTGCCGACCGGCGCCCGCGTAGACATCAAGTCGCTGACCGGGCGTTTCCCGGAGGGCGAGGTGCGGATCGCGGCGGCACTGCGCGAACTGGAGGCCCACGGCTACCTGTCCCGGACGCGCGAACGGCTGCCGAACGGCCGGGTGGTCTCGCGGACGGTGTCGTACAACCGGCCGACGGGGGCAAGACGCCGGCCGCGGACCTCTGGAGGCACCTCATGGCCGTCGACCTCTCCATCTTCCAGTCCCAGACGGCCAAGGCCCTGCGCGCCGAAGGCCTCGCCGAAGCCCTCCTCGTCGTCCTCGCCGGTCGCGGCATCGACATCAGCGACGAAGCCCGCGACCGCATCACCACCTGCGACGACCACGACACCCTCACCACCTGGCTCACCCGCGCCGCCACAGCCACCACCACGGCCGAGCTCTTCATGCAGCCCAAGTAACCAAGTAAAAGGACGGGTTAATTCCGGGTTATTCGAAATGAACAGCCTCCGGAATTTCCGCTCACAAAAACCTGCGAGTTTCCCTTCCTGATCATTTTCAAACCCTGTGACATTTTCTGACCTCGGCTTTACCATCGCCCAATGCGTATTTCGGAGGTCGAAGCCGCCAACGCCCGCATGCTGGCCCACGCACCATCGGTCAGGCCGGTCACCACCAAGGACATCATCCGCGAACACCGCAAGAAGTTCCCGTACCGCGGCTACGTCGACATCGAGTCGCCGTACTGTCCGCCGTTTGTGATGCTCTGTGTGAACGACGATGCGGTCGCCATGGACACCCTGTGGAACGGGAGGTTCGGCTACGAGCCCGGAACCCTCGGCACCTGGTCCCGGCTGGCGGCGCGGAGCGCGACGATCGCGGACGTCGGTGCCCATGTCGGCTACTTCTCGATGATCGCCGCGCACGCCAGTCCGAAAGCGAAGGTGCACTCCTTCGAGCCGGTCGACCAGATCCACTCGCGGCTGTCCGTGAACGTCCGGTCGAACGGCGTCCAGAACGTCAAGCTCTACCAGGCCGGCGTCTCCAGCAAGCCCGGCTGGGCCGACATCAGTGTCCGTTTCTCCGGGAACCTGCTGTCCACCGGTTCGACCCTGGAGGGCGTCGCCTCCGACGCCCGGCTCCAGCACATCCAGCTCGTCACGCTCGACGAGGTCTTCGCCGACACCAAGCTGGACCTCGTCAAGATCGACGTGGAGGGCCATGAGATGTCCGTGCTGCACGGGGCCCGCCAGGTGCTGAAGCGCGACCGGCCGGCCCTGGTGATCGAGGCCCTGGCCAACGCCCCCCTCGACGACCTCTTCGCGGAGTTCGAGCCGCTCGGCTACGACGCCCACTGGATCACCGAGGCCGACGGCACGCTGGTGCCCTGGTACGAGCCCCGGCCCCCGCGCACCCGGAACCTGCTCTTCGCCCCGAAGGACTGAACCGAGGCGGTCCCCCTGGCACACCTGTGTCCCGGATGGCCCGGGCCTGCCGGAATCGCAGCCTGTTCCCTCATAGCCGTCGGCTCTCCGACGGCCCCAGATACGTCGGCGTCAGCCCGCCCGTGTCGATCACCAGCCGCTGTACCACCACCGTGGGGTCAACCGCCCAGAACTGCAGGCGGTGGGTCCCGGATCCCACCGTGTGGCGAGTCGCCGTCCGGTTCACGTTGTCCGACGTGTTCCGCGCCCACACCACGTTCAGCAGGCCGTCGTCCGCGCCGGTCGTGATGTCCACCGGTACCGGGTCCGCGTCGTCGAACGACACCGCGTAATGCAGCCCGACCGTGCCCGGCAGTGCCGGATTCCGCGGGGACAGGTACGCCCACACCGTCACGTCCCCCGCCGACAGCAGGGTCACCTCGTACTCCAGCCGGGGCCACGCGTCTCCCCAGCCCCCCGTCACCGGCCACGCCGTCATTCCCGCGCCGGTCCGGCCGATGCCCTCCAGCCGGCGCCAGCCGCCGACCGCGCGGTCGTGGTGCTCCGCGTCGATCGCCACATAGCCGCCCGCCTCGACGAAGCCCCGCAGCCCCCGCGCCGACGGCTTCTCCGCGACGCATCCCACCGTCACGGACTCCCCCGCCCCGCTCACCGTCAGCGACCCCGCGGACCGCCCGGCCGGTGCCCGGGACCAGTCCACCCGCACCTCCACCCGGACCTGCCGCGCCACCCGGCCCCGAGGACGGTCCACCCGCAGCCACGGCACCGACGTCTCCACCCGGTAGTCGAAGGGGGTACGGCCCCGGTTGAACACCTCGACGTACTGCTGCGGCCGGGTCTGGTACGGGCTGAACGACGGCAGACTCGGCGCGTCCCCGTCCACCGACACCCCCAGCCCCGCCGCCTCCGGCACCTCGATCCGCCGTACCGCCGGGAACAGGACGTCCGGCAGGGCCACGTTGTCCTTCTCCGGCTGCTGCCAGGGCGCGTTGGGGCCGTACCGGTCCACGTCCCCGTAGTCGATGTGCGGCTGGGTCTGGAAACCCCGCCATTTGCCACCCGCCACAGCGGAGTCGAAGCGCTCGGCCAGGGCGAAGTCCCGCAGCAGGCCCTGCTCCGCCTCCGCCGCACGGTCGTTGGCCGCCGCTCTGCCCTCCCGGGCGTAGCGCAGGTTCGTGAACTCGGCCTCCCGCAGCGCGTACAGGTTGGCGGTCGCCGTCACCTCGTACCCGACCAGTTCGAACCACGCGTCCCTAACCGCCGCCGGCAGCCGGCGCTCGATCCGCGTCGCCCTTCTCCCCAGCTCCCGCCACTCCTCGGTCACCCGCTCCAACTCACGGTGCTCGAAGGAGAAGGGCGTCTGCTGATCGTCGTACACCACCTGGCCGTCGTCCGCGAGCGTGATCCGGCGGTTCAGCAGCTCCGGCTTGCGGCGCGCCTGCAACTGGCCGTAGGCGGCGAGCACTTCGGCGACCTCCCGGGCCGCCTCCGCGCCGAAGTTCTGGCGCGCGTACCCCCGCTCCCACTCCCCCAGCCGGTCGATGTCCCAGCGTTCCGGGTTCCAGGCGTAGTCGAGGAAGAACTGGGTCGGCAGTTCGTTGCCCTTCAGGTCGCCCACGTTGGCCACCCACAGGCCGTGGTTGCCGTAGGCGTGCGCCTGGTGGAGCTGGTCCCAGACGTTGCGCAGGTTGGCCGTGTCGACCCACTTGTAGTTGCGGCCGGCTCCGACATAGTCGAAGTGGTAGTACAGGCCGTATCCGCCGCTCCGTGGTTCCGCCGGGGACGGGTGCCTGCGGATGTTGCCCCAGTTGTCGTCCGTCAGGACCACGGTGACGTCGTCGGGCGCCCTCAGCCCTCGGTCCCAGTAGCGCTGGACCTCCTTGTAGAGCGTCCACACCTGAGGGGTCTCGGCGGCCGGCCTGCCCGTGACCTCCTCGATGATCTGCCGCTGTGCGGCGATGATCTCCTGCATCAGCTCGATGCCGTCACCGTCGGGGAGGCCGGTGTCGCCGTTGCCGCGCATGCCGAGGGTGACCACGCCCTCGAAGCCCTGGTCGGCCATCCGCTGGATGCCGGCCCGCCAGTAGGCCCTGATCGCGCTCGGGTTGCGCAGGTACGACCACTCGCCGGTGCCCCCGTAGGGGTCGGTCCCGCCGGTCGCGTGGCGGTTCCACTCCTCGATCCCCCGCATCATCGGGGCCTCGTGAGACGTGCCCATGACAACGCCGTACTCCGCGGCCCTGCGGTGGTTCTCCGGGTCGTCCTCCGCGAACGCCCGCCCCCACACCGCCGGCCAGAGGTAGTTGCCCTTCAGACGGAGCAGCACCTCGAAGACACGGGCGTAGAAGTCCGCGTTGAAGCCGCCCGGGTAGCCGGGGGCCTTGCCGGGCCCGAAGTGGCCCGGGGCCCAGGTCCCGAGCGCCGGGTTCTCGTCGTTGACGAAGAAGCCGCGGTACTTCACCGCCGGCGTGCCCTGGGTGTGGCGGCCCGGCAGCACCCACACCCGGTCGCGGTGGACCGGCGGCACGTCGTCCCACCAGTACCAGGGCGAGACCCCGATGCCGTAGGAGACGTCGTACGCCCCGAAGATCGTGCCGCGCGGGTCGCTGCCCGCGATGACGAAGGCCTTCTCCACGCCAGGGAGGGGACGGTCGACGACCGTCTGGAGCGAGGTCTCCCACCTGCCCCGCACGCCCGTCACGTCCAGCTTGCCGGACGCCACCAGGCCGTCGATCAGCGGGCTGCGGCCGATCGTGCCGACGAGCACCACGTGCCGGGCGATCGTCGAGCCCGGCCTAACGCCGGTCACGCGCTCGATGTCGGCACGGAGGTCACCCGCCACCCGTACGACTCCGGGGTGATCCCCGGCGCTCACCACGACCGGGGCGCCGACGAGCGGGAAGGCCCCACCGGTGAAGGTGATGTACGCCCCGGGGTCCGTCACCCTCGGCTCGCCGTCGCCGCCCGCCCGGGCGAGACCCGACGACAGCACCGGTACGGCGGCGGCGCCCGCGCCCAGCACGGTTCTGCGGCTCACAGACATGCCTCACCCCTCCACCTGAATTTGGTCAGCGGCATGACAAATGGTGGGGTGAGTGGCTCCCGGGAGCCAGGGGTCGTACGCCCCGAATAGTTTCGGGCCATCGGCACGCCAAAAGGCCCGTACGACCGGAGTCGTACGGGCCTTTCGGATACCTACCTGGTCAGCCCTTGCGGGCCGAGATCACTTGTTGATCTTGGTGACCTGGCCGGCGCCCACCGTGCGACCACCCTCACGGATGGCGAACTTCAGGCCCTCCTCCATGGCGATGGGCTGGATCAGCTCCACCTTCATGTCGGTGTTGTCGCCCGGCATGACCATCTCGGTGCCCTCGGGGAGGGTCACGACGCCGGTCACGTCCGTGGTACGGAAGTAGAACTGCGGGCGGTAGTTGTTGAAGAACGGCGTGTGACGGCCACCCTCGTCCTTGGACAGGATGTACGCGGTCGCCTCGAACTCGGTGTGCGGCGTGACCGAACCCGGCTTGATGATGACCTGGCCGCGCTCGACGTCCTCGCGCTTGATGCCACGGAGGAGCAGACCGACGTTCTCACCGGCCTGGCCCTCGTCGAGCAGCTTGCGGAACATCTCGATGCCGGTGACCGTGGTGGTGGTCTTCTCGGTCTTGATGCCGATGATGTCGACGGTCTCGTTGACCTTGAGGACACCACGCTCGATACGACCGGTGACGACGGTGCCACGACCGGTGATCGTGAAGACGTCCTCGATCGGCATCAGGAACGGCTTGTCGACGTCACGCTCGGGCTCCGGGATGGACTCGTCGACGGCCTTCATCAGGTCGAGGACGGACTGGGTCCACTCGGCGTCGCCCTCGAGGGCCTTGAGCGCGGAGACCTTGACGACCGGCAGGTCGTCGCCCGGGAACTCGTACTCGGAGAGGAGCTCACGGACCTCGAGCTCGACGAGCTCCAGGATCTCCTCGTCGTCCACCATGTCGGCCTTGTTCAGGGCGACGACGATGTACGGCACGCCGACCTGGCGGGCCAGGAGCACGTGCTCCTTGGTCTGCGGCATCGGACCGTCGGTGGCGGCGACGACGAGGATCGCGCCGTCCATCTGCGCGGCACCGGTGATCATGTTCTTGATGTAGTCCGCGTGACCGGGGCAGTCGACGTGGGCGTAGTGACGGGTCTCCGTCTGGTACTCGACGTGCGCGATGGAGATGGTGATACCGCGCTGACGCTCCTCGGGCGCCTTGTCGATGTTGTCGAACGCGGTGGCCTCGTTCAGGTCCGGGTACGCGTCGTGCAGCACCTTGGTAATGGCGGCCGTGAGGGTCGTCTTACCGTGGTCGATGTGACCGATGGTGCCGATGTTGACGTGCGGCTTAGTCCGCTCGAACTTCGCCTTCGCCACTGGGGTCCTCCTGGGAGTGGTTCTGTACGCCTTGATTCGATCGGCGCCAGGTGATCTTTGCTGTTGGTTCCCGGGCCCCGGGCCATTCCGCCACGAATGCGGAGGAACGGCCCGTGAGGCTCCGGGGTCAAGCCTAAAGCGTCGTAGCGCGGTGCGTTACTCGCCCTTGGCCTTCGCGATGATCTCCTCGGCGACGTTCCGCGGAACCTCGGCGTAGGAGTCGAACTGCATGGAGTAGCTGGCCCGGCCGGACGTCTTGCTGCGCAGGTCGCCGACGTAACCGAACATCTCCGAGAGGGGCACGAGGCCCTTCACGACGCGGGCACCGGCCCGCTCCTCCATGGCCTGGATCTGACCACGGCGGGAGTTGATGTCGCCGATGACCTCACCCATGTAGTCCTCGGGCGTGGTGACCTCGACGGCCATCATCGGCTCAAGGAGCACGGGGGACGCCTTGCGCGCGGCCTCCTTGAAGGCCTGCGAACCGGCGATCTTGAACGCGAGCTCGGAGGAGTCGACCTCGTGGTAGGCACCGTCGAGAAGCGTGACGCGGACGCCCGTCATCTCGTACCCGGCGAGGATGCCGAACTGCATGGCCTCCTGCGCACCGGCGTCCACCGAAGGGATGTACTCCTTCGGGATGCGGCCACCGGTCACCTTGTTCACGAACTCGTACGAGGCGTCGCCGCTCTCGATCGGCTCGATCGCGATCTGCACCTTGGCGAACTGACCGGTACCACCGGTCTGCTTCTTGTGCGTGTAGTCGACGCGCTCGACGGCCTTGCGGATCGTCTCGCGGTACGCGACCTGCGGCTTGCCGACGTTGGCCTCGACCTTGAACTCACGGCGCATACGGTCGACCAGCACCTCGAGGTGCAGCTCGCCCATACCACCGATGATGGTCTGGCCGGTCTCCTCGTCCGAGTGGACCTGGAAGGACGGGTCCTCCTCGGCCAGGCGCTGGATCGCGACGCCCAGCTTCTCCTGGTCGCCCTTCGACTTGGGCTCGATGGCGACCTGGATGACCGGCGCCGGGAAGTCCATGGACTCCAGGATCACCGGCTGCTTGTCGTCGCACAGCGTCTCACCGGTCGTGGTCTGCTTCAGACCCATGACGGCGATGATGTCGCCGGCGCCCACCGAGTCGATCTCCTCACGCTTGTTCGCGTGCATGCGGTAGATCTTGCCGATGCGCTCCTTCTTGCCCTTGACGGAGTTCAGCACGGCGGTGCCGGACTCCAGGCGGCCCGAGTAGACCCGGACGAAGGTGAGCTTGCCGAGGTGCGGGTCGCTCATGATCTTGAACGCCAGCGCGGACAGCGGCTCGTCGTCGGACGGCTTGCGCTTGACGACCTCCTCCGGGTTGTTGACGGCGTGGCCCTCGATGGCCTCGACGTCAAGCGGGGAGGGGAGGTAGCGCACGACCGCGTCGAGCAGGGGCTGGACGCCCTTGTTCTTGAACGCGGTACCACAGAACACCGGGGTGACCGTGATGTCCTTGGACTTGCCGGACGCGATGGTGATGCGACGGATCGCGGCGTACAGCTGCTCCTCGGAGGGCTCCTCGCCCTCCAGGTACAGCTCCATGATCTCTTCGTCGTTCTCGGCCACGGCCTCCAGCAGCTTGCCGCGGTACTCCTCGGCAGCCTCGGTGTGCGTGGCCGGGATGTCGACGACGTCGTACATCTCGCCCTTGGTGGCCTCTGCGGACCACACGAGCGCCTTCATGCGGACCAGGTCCACGACGCCCTGGAAGTCGGCCTCGGCACCGATCGGGAGCTGCATGACGATCGGCTGCGCGCCCAGACGGTCCTTGATCATGTCCACGCAGCGGTGGAACTCGGCCCCGGTCCGGTCGAGCTTGTTGACGAAGCAGATACGCGGCACGCCGTAGCGGTCCGCCTGACGCCAAACGGTCTCGGACTGGGGCTCGACACCAGCGACGCCGTCGAACACCGTCACGGCACCGTCGAGCACGCGGAGCGAACGCTCCACCTCGACGGTGAAGTCGACGTGGCCCGGGGTGTCGATGATGTTGATCGTGTGGTCGACGTCTTCCAGCGGCCAGTGACAGGTGGTGGCAGCAGAGGTGATCGTGATGCCACGCTCCTGCTCCTGCTCCATCCAGTCCATGGTGGCGGCGCCGTCGTGCACCTCGCCGATCTTGTACGACACACCGGTGTAGAACAGGATCCGCTCGGTAGTGGTCGTCTTGCCCGCGTCGATGTGGGCCATGATCCCGATGTTGCGGACCTTGGCCAGGTCAAGTGAAGTGGTAGCCATAAGGCTTCAGTCTTCTCTCGGTCTCGATGTGGGTAGCGACTACCAGCGGTAGTGCGCGAAGGCCTTGTTGGACTCGGCCATCTTGTGGGTGTCCTCGCGCTTCTTGACGGCCGCACCGAGGCCGTTCGAAGCGTCGAGAAGCTCGTTGAGCAGACGCTCGGTCATGGTCTTCTCGCGACGGGCGCGGGAGTAGCCGACCAGCCAGCGCAGCGCCAGGGTGTTGGCGCGGCCGGGCTTGACCTCGACCGGCACCTGGTAGGTGGCGCCACCGACACGGCGGGACTTGACCTCAAGCGTGGGCTTGATGTTCTCCAGCGCGCGCTTGAGCGTGATGACCGGGTCGTTGCTGGTCTTCTCGCGCAGGCCCTCCATGGCGCCGTACACGATGCGCTCGGCGGTGGAGCGCTTGCCGTTCAGCAGGACCTTGTTGATGAGCGAGGTGACAAGAGGAGAACCGTAGACCGGGTCGATGATGACCGGGCGCTTCGGGGCAGGGCCCTTACGAGGCATTCTTACTTCTCCTTCTTGGCGCCGTAGCGGCTGCGGGCCTGCTTGCGGTTCTTGACACCCTGGGTGTCGAGCGAGCCGCGGATGATCTTGTAGCGAACACCGGGCAGGTCCTTCACACGGCCGCCGCGCACGAGCACGATGGAGTGCTCCTGCAGGTTGTGTCCCTCACCCGGAATGTAAGCAGTGACCTCGATACCGCTGGTCAGACGCACACGCGCGACCTTACGCAGGGCCGAGTTCGGCTTCTTCGGGGTGGTCGTGAACACACGCGTGCAGACGCCACGACGCTGAGGGGAACCCTCGAGTGCGGGCGTCTTGTTCTTCTCGACCTTGTCCTGCCGGCCCTTGCGGACCAGCTGCTGGATCGTAGGCACTACTTCTCCGGTTTCTGTGTGCCGATGGTGAAGCTAACCTGGAACGTCGCCGACCCACGCGGTCGGGTGTGTCGGATTCCGCGGACTCCTGCCGAACGGCAGAAGGGGGCGCGGATCGCGGTGGCCACTTCGTCACTCCGGTGCGGTTTGAAGGCACGCACGAGGATCAGGGCACACCCCAGGCACAAGGTCTGAGCGTACCCAGCGCAATCACTTCGGTCAAAACAAAAGAAGCGGGACCGGCCGTGGAGGGGCTGAGCTGCGGTTTTGTGAGGGGTCCCGATATACCACGAAGGCGGACGACACGCGAACGGAGAGCGGTGCGGGCCGACGGCGCCCGGATTCGCGACCCGTGCGGGGCCGATCGGATCTTCCGTGCGCCGGTTCGCCTCGGCACCCCTTCGGGGATGCGGGGCCGGGTGGGGTTCACGGCTCCGCCACGTGGGCGCGACCAGCCACCACGGCCCCGGAGATGCCGGCGGCGAGGCGCAGCCCTTCCTTCGGCGTTCCTCAGGGGGCATCACGGTCGTGAGCACGGCTCAGAACGGCGCCGGGACGGCCACCGGGGACCCGCCGAGCCGCCCGCGCCCTCCGTGTGCCACCGGCCGCCCCTCGCCCGCTACGGCGCCGCCGAGCCCCCACCGGACTCCCGGCCCTCGCCCGGCTCCTTGACGCCGGCGCCGACCGCCGCAAGGACCCACGCTTCCGCGGCGGCACGCACTGGCGGAACGCCCTGTCCACCTGAACCGGCTGGTCCCTCCAGGTCGCGGAGAAGGGCCACCACCCGGGCCCCGGCAGCCCCTCGCCCCGGGCGGTCGGTTCACGGCCGCACAGAACCCGGCGCCCTTTCCTCGTCCACCCGGGTCTGATCCGAGGGGTCTCGGAGACCACCGGCGCCGGCCTCTACGGGCTCCGCGCTCCTCGTCTCGGTCCCCGCGCTTTCCGCTCCCCGTCTTTTCTCTTCTCCTGGCCCGGCGGCGGCGATAAGCCGTTCTCGGTGGCCGAGCCATTCCCTGGCGGGTGGGGTCAGGACCGGTGCGGTCGGAATTCCGGAAGGCGGTTCTCCGCGGTCGTGCTCTGCGTTTCCGCGCCCCGGTGAGACGGCACTCCAGACGGAGTCTGCGCAGGTCACAGGCCACATCATGCCGTGTTGAGCTGACGGGCCAGGTGAACAACCATTCCATCTCTCCGGCACGCTCGACAAATTCACCACTCAATGGTGAAACGTAGGCAATGAGCGGCGAGTCCGTAAACGCCGAAAGGCGGTCACCCCGTATGCAACGGGGTGGCCGCCCTTCAGAACCAACTACTACTGGTTGTACGGACCGTAGTCGTAGTCCTCCAGCGGAACGGCCTGGCCGGAGCCCGTGCCGAACGGCGAGTAGTCGATGTCGTCGTAGCCGACGGCCGAGTACATCGCGGCCTTCGCCTCCTCGGTCGGCTCAACCCGGATGTTGCGGTAGCGGGACAGACCCGTACCGGCCGGGATGAGCTTACCGATGATGACGTTCTCCTTGAGGCCGATGAGCGAGTCGGACTTGGCGTTGATCGCCGCGTCCGTGAGGACTCGCGTCGTCTCCTGGAAGGACGCCGCCGACAGCCAGGACTCCGTGGCCAGCGAGGCCTTGGTGATACCCATGAGCTGCGGACGACCGGAGGCCGGGTGACCGCCCTCCTGGACCACACGACGGTTCTCGTGCTCGAACTTCGAGCGCTCGACCAGCTCGCCGGGCAGCAGCTCGGCATCGCCGGACTCGATGATCGTCACGCGGCGGAGCATCTGCCGGATGATGATCTCGATGTGCTTGTCGTGGATCGACACACCCTGCGAGTTGTAGACCTTCTGGACCTCGCCGACCAGGTGGACCTGGACGGCACGCTGACCCAGGATGCGCAGCACGTCGTGCGGGTTGGTGGCACCCACGGTGAGCTTCTGGCCCACCTCGACGTGCTCGCCCTCGCTGACCAGGAGCCGGGCGCGCTTCGAGATCGGGAACGCCGTCTCGTCGCTGCCGTCGTCCGGGGTGATGACGAGCTTCTTGGTCTTCTCGGTCTCCTCGATCCGCACGCGGCCCTGGGCCTCGGAGATCGGGGCGACACCCTTCGGGGTACGGGCCTCGAAGAGCTCGACGACACGCGGCAGACCCTGGGTGATGTCGTCACCGGCCACACCACCGGTGTGGAAGGTACGCATCGTCAGCTGGGTACCGGGCTCACCGATGGACTGGGCGGCGATGATGCCGACCGCCTCACCGATGTCGACCAGCTTGCCGGTGGCCAGCGAACGGCCGTAGCACATGGCGCAGGTGCCGACGGCGGACTCGCAGGTCAGGACCGAGCGGGTCTTGACCTCCGAGACACCACGGGCCACCAGCTCGTCGATGAGCACGTCACCGAGGTCGGTGCCGGCCGGGGCCAGCACCTGACCGTCGACCACGATGTCCTCGGCGAGGCAGCGCGCGTACACGGACGTCTCGACGTTCTCCGCCTTGCGCAGCACGCCGTCGGCGCCGACCTCCGCGATGTGGAGCTTGAGGCCGCGGTCGGTGCCGCAGTCCTCCTCGCGGATGATGACGTCCTGGGAGACGTCGACCAGACGACGGGTGAGGTAACCCGAGTCGGCGGTACGCAGAGCGGTGTCCGCCAGACCCTTTCGAGCACCGTGGGTCGAGATGAAGTACTCCAGCACCGACAGGCCCTCACGGAAGGAGGCCTTGATCGGACGGGGGATCGTCTCGTTCTTGGCGTTCGACACCAGACCACGCATACCGGCGATCTGACGCATCTGCATCATGTTGCCTCGTGCGCCCGAGTTCACCATCATGAAGATCGGGTTGGTCTTCGGGAAGTTCTCGTTCATCGCCTCGGCGACCTCGTTGGTCGCCTGGGTCCAGATCTGGATGAGCTCCTGCGTGCGCTCTTCCTTGGTGATCAGACCGCGCTCGTACTGCTTCTGGACCTTCTCGTCCTTGGCCTCGTACCCGGCGACGATCGCCTTCTTCGCCTCGGGAACGACGACGTCGGAGATGGCCACGGTGACACCGGAACGGGTCGCCCAGAAGAAGCCGGCCGCCTTCAGGTTGTCGAGCGTCGCCGCCACGATGACCTTGGGGTAGCGCTCGGCGAGGTCGTTGACGATCTCGGAGAGCTGCTTCTTGCCGACCTCGTAGTCGACGAACGGGTAGTCCTCGGGCAGCAGCTCGTTGAAGAGCGCGCGGCCCAGGGTGGTACGCAGCCGGAAGCTGTCGCCCGTCTGGTACTCCGGCTCGCCCTCCTCGACGGCCGGCGGGGTCCAGCCGCGCGGCGGGATGGTGCCCACCGGGAAGCGGATGTCGACCTTCGACTGGAGCGACAGGTCGCCCGCGTCGAACGCCATGATCGCCTCGGCCGCGGAGCCGAAGGACCGGCCCTCGCCCTTGACGTCCCGCATCTCGCTGTCGGTGGTGAGGAAGAACAGACCGAGGACCATGTCCTGGGTCGGCATCGTCACCGGACGGCCGTCGGCGGGCTTGAGGATGTTGTTCGAGGACAGCATCAGGATGCGCGCCTCGGCCTGCGCCTCCGCGGAGAGCGGCAGGTGGACGGCCATCTGGTCACCGTCGAAGTCCGCGTTGAACGCGGTGCAGACGAGCGGGTGGATCTGGATGGCCTTGCCCTCGACCAGCTGCGGCTCGAAGGCCTGGATGCCGAGGCGGTGCAGGGTGGGCGCACGGTTCAGCAGCACCGGGTGCTCGGCGATGACCTCTTCGAGGACGTCGTACACGACGGTGCGGCCGCGCTCCACCATGCGCTTGGCGCTCTTGATGTTCTGCGCGTGGTTCAGGTCGACCAGGCGCTTCATCACGAACGGCTTGAAGAGCTCCAGCGCCATCGCCTTCGGCAGACCGCACTGGTGCAGCTTCAGCTGCGGACCGACGACGATCACGGAACGCGCGGAGTAGTCCACACGCTTGCCGAGCAGGTTCTGACGGAATCGACCCTGCTTGCCCTTCAGCATGTCGCTGAGGGACTTCAGCGGGCGGTTACCGGGGCCGGTGACCGGGCGACCACGACGACCGTTGTCGAAGAGCGCGTCCACGGCCTCCTGGAGCATGCGCTTCTCGTTGTTCACGATGATCTCGGGCGCACCGAGGTCGAGAAGGCGCTTCAGGCGGTTGTTGCGGTTGATCACACGGCGGTACAGGTCGTTCAGGTCGGAGGTCGCGAAGCGGCCACCGTCCAGCTGCACCATCGGGCGAAGGTCCGGCGGGATGACCGGGACGCAGTCCAGGACCATGCCCTTGGGGCTGTTGGAGGTCTGCAGGAACGCGGACACGACCTTCAGCCGCTTCAGGGCACGGGTCTTCTTCTGGCCCTTGCCGGTGCGGATGATCTCGCGGAGCTTCTCGGCCTCTTCGTCGAGGTCGAAGGACTCCAGGCGCTTCTGTAGCGCCGCGGCACCCATCGAGCCGTCGAAGTAGGTGCCGAAGCGGTCCCGCAGCTCGCGGTAGAGCAGCTCGTCGCCCTCGAGGTCCTGGACCTTGAGGTTCTTGAAGCGGGTCCACACCTCGTCGAGGCGGTCGATCTCGCGCTGCGAACGGTCGCGCAGCTGCTTCATCTCACGCTCGGCACCCTCGCGCACCTTGCGGCGCACGTCGGCCTTGGCACCCTCGGCCTCCAGCTCGGCCAGGTCGGCCTCGAGCTTCTTGGCGCGGGCTTCGAGGTCGGAGTCCCGGCGGTTCTCGACCTGCTGGCGCTCCACGGAGACGTGCGCCTCCAGGGAGGGCAGGTCGCGGGTGCGGCGCTCCTCGTCGACGAACGTGATCATGTACGCCGCGAAGTAGATGACCTTCTCCAGGTCCTTCGGGGCGAGGTCGAGCAGGTAGCCCAGGCGCGACGGGACACCCTTGAAGTACCAGATGTGCGTGACGGGGGCGGCGAGCTCGATGTGGCCCATCCGCTCACGGCGCACCTTGGCACGGGTCACCTCGACGCCGCAGCGCTCACAGATGATGCCCTTGAAGCGGACACGCTTGTACTTGCCGCAGTAGCACTCCCAGTCGCGGGTGGGGCCGAAGATCTTCTCGCAGAAGAGCCCGTCCTTTTCCGGCTTGAGGGTGCGGTAGTTGATCGTCTCGGGCTTCTTGACCTCGCCGTGGCTCCACTGACGGATGTCGTCAGCGGTGGCCAGGCCGATCCGGAGCTCGTCGAAGAAGTTGACGTCGAGCACTATGCGTCAATCCCTCTCAGGGTTGTGAGTCTTTGGTCTGATACGGGGGCCTGGGGGTCGGCGGGGGCCTCACACGGTGGCGAGGCCCCTACCGGACTCCCGTCAGACCTCTTCGACGCTGCTCGGCTCGCGCCGGGACAGGTCGATGCCGAGCTCCTCCGCCGCGCGGAAGACGTCCTCGTCGGTGTCACGCATCTCGATGGACATACCGTCGCTGGACAGCACCTCCACGTTCAGGCAGAGCGACTGCATCTCCTTGATGAGGACCTTGAAGGACTCGGGGATGCCGGGCTCGGGAATGTTCTCGCCCTTGACGATGGCCTCGTAGACCTTCACGCGGCCGGTGACGTCGTCGGACTTGATGGTCAGCAGCTCCTGGAGGGCGTACGCGGCGCCGTAAGCCTCCAGCGCCCACACCTCCATCTCGCCGAACCGCTGGCCACCGAACTGGGCCTTACCACCCAGCGGCTGCTGGGTGATCATCGAGTAGGGGCCGGTCGACCGGGCGTGCAGCTTGTCGTCGACCAGGTGGTGCAGCTTGAGGATGTACATGTAGCCGATGGAGATCGGGTCCGGGAACGGCTCACCGCTACGGCCGTCGAACAGCCGCGCCTTGCCGGACGGCTGCACCAGGCGGTCGCCGTCGCGGTTCGGGATGGTGTGCTGGAGCAGACCCGCCAGCTCGTCCTCACGGGCACCGTCGAACACCGGGGTGGCGACGTTGGTGCGCGGGGCGACCTGGTCGGCGCCGATGGCCTGGAGGCGCTGGGCCCAGTCGTCGGCGAGGCCGGAGACGTCCCAGCCGCGGCTGGCGAGCCAGCCGAGGTGGATCTCCAGGACCTGTCCCGGGTTCATTCGGGACGGGACACCCAGCGGGTTGAGGATGATGTCGACCGGGGTGCCGTCCTCCAGGAACGGCATGTCCTCGATCGGCAGGATCTTGGAGATGACACCCTTGTTGCCGTGCCGGCCGGCCAGCTTGTCACCGTCGGTGATCTTGCGCTTCTGGGCGACGTACACCCGGACCAGCTGGTTGACGCCGGGCGGCAGCTCGTCGCCCTCCTCGCGGTCGAAGACGCGGACGCCGATGACCTTGCCGATCTCGCCGTGCGGGACCTTCAGCGAGGTGTCACGGACCTCACGGGCCTTCTCACCGAAGATCGCGCGCAGCAGGCGCTCCTCCGGCGTCAGCTCGGTCTCACCCTTGGGCGTGACCTTGCCGACGAGGATGTCACCGGCGACGACCTCGGCACCGATCCGGATGATGCCGCGCTCGTCGAGGTCGGCGAGGACCTCCTCGGAGACGTTCGGGATGTCCCGGGTGATCTCCTCGGGGCCGAGCTTGGTGTCACGGGCGTCGACCTCGTGCTCCTCGATGTGGATCGAGGAGAGGACGTCGTCCTGCACGAGGCGCTGCGACAGGATGATCGCGTCCTCGTAGTTGTGACCCTCCCACGGCATGAACGCCACGAGCAGGTTCTTGCCGAGGGCCATCTCGCCGTTCTCGGTGGCCGGACCGTCGGCGAGCACCTGGCCCGTGATGATCCGGTCGCCCTCGTTGACGATGACCTTCTGGTTGACCGAGGTGCCCTGGTTGGACCGGGAGAACTTGGCCAGCCGGTACGTGATGTACGTGCCGTCGTCGTTGGCGGTGGTGATGTAGTCCGCGGAGACCTCCTGGACCACACCGTCCTTCTCGGCCTTGACCACGTCACCGGCGTCGACGGCGGAGCGGTACTCCATGCCGGTGCCGACGAGCGGGGACTCGCTCTTGATGAGGGGCACGGCCTGGCGCATCATGTTCGCGCCCATGAGGGCACGGTTGGCGTCGTCGTGCTCCAGGAACGGGATCATGGCGGTCGCGACCGACACCATCTGGCGCGGCGAGACGTCCATGTAGTCCACGTCTTCACCGGCGACGTAGTCGACCTCGCCGCCACGGCGGCGGACCAGGACGCGGTTCTCGGAGAAGCGCATGTCGTCGTTGAGGCCGGCGTTGGCCTGCGCGATGACGAATCGGTCCTCTTCGTCGGCGGTCAGGTAGTCCACCTCGTCGGTGACCTGGCCGTCGACGACCTTGCGGTAGGGGGTCTCGACGAAACCGAACGCGTTGACGCGGCCGTAGGAGGCGAGCGAGCCGATCAGACCGATGTTCGGGCCTTCGGGCGTCTCGATCGGGCACATACGGCCGTAGTGCGACGGGTGCACGTCACGGACCTCGAAGCCGGCCCGCTCACGGGAGAGACCACCCGGGCCAAGAGCCGACAGACGGCGCTTGTGGGTGAGGCCCGACAGCGGGTTGTTCTGGTCCATGAACTGGGACAGCTGGCTGGTGCCGAAGAACTCCTTGATGGAGGCGACGACCGGCCGGATGTTGATCAGGGTCTGCGGCGTGATCGCCTCGACGTCCTGGGTGGTCATGCGCTCACGCACGACGCGCTCCATACGGGCCAGACCCGTACGGACCTGGTTCTGGATGAGCTCGCCGACGCTGCGCAGACGACGGTTGCCGAAGTGGTCGATGTCGTCGGTCTCGACGACGATCGAGCCACCGCTGTCGCCGACCGTCTCGGTCTCGCCCGCGTGCAGCTTCACCAGGTACTTGATCGTCGAGATGATGTCCTCGACGGTCAGGATGCCGGCGTCCAGCGGGGCGTCCGCGCCCAGCTTCTTGTTGACCTTGTAGCGGCCGACCTTGGCGAGGTCGTAACGCTTCGGGTTGAAGTACAGGTTCTCCAGGAGCGTCTGCGCGGCCTCGCGCGTGGGGGGCTCGCCCGGACGCAGCTTGCGGTAGATGTCGAGCAGCGCGTCGTCCTGGCCCTGGGTGTGGTCCTTCTCCAGGGTGGCGCGCATGGACTCGTACTCGCCGAACTCCTCGAGGATCTGCTCGGTGGTCCAGCCGAGCGCCTTGAGCAGCACGGTGACCGACTGCTTGCGCTTGCGGTCGATACGGACACCGACCATGTCGCGCTTGTCGATCTCCATCTCCAGCCAGGCACCCCGGGACGGGATGATCTTGGCCGAGAAGATGTCCTTGTCGGACGTCTTGTCGATCGAGGAGTCGAAGTAGACACCCGGGGAACGGACCAGCTGCGACACCACGACACGCTCGGTGCCGTTGATGACGAAGGTGCCCTTGTTCGTCATGAGCGGGAAGTCGCCCATGAAGACCGTCTGGGACTTGATCTCACCGGTCTCGTTGTTGGTGAACTCGGCCGTGACGAAGAGCGGGGCGGCGTACGTGAAGTCGCGCTCCTTGCACTCGTCGATGCTGTTCTTCGGCGGCTCGAAACGGTGGTCGCGGAACGTCAGCGACATCGACCCGGAGAAGTCCTCGATCGGGGAGATCTCCTCGAAGATCTCCTCCAGACCGGACTTGGTGGGGACGTCCTGACCGGACTCCAGAGCCTCCTCGACCCGACTCTGCCAGGCGGTGTTGCCGAGCAGCCAGTCGAAGCTCTCGGTCTGCAGCGCGAGCAGGTTGGGAACCTCGAGAGGCTCCTTGATCTTTGCAAAGGAGATGCGCAGCGGGGCGGTGCTGGCGCCGTTGTTCGTATTCGCGTTCGAGGCAGTGCGCGAGGCGGCCAAGAGGGGGTCCTTCCGAGGGCTCGGACTCACTACGCGCTCCCCGGTCCCTTCCCGGACACAGAGACGGAAACCCCAAGTCAGAGGAGGTTCGGTCGTCGGCATTCGGGTGAGGGCAGACCCCTGGTGACGGGCAGGGGACAGCTAACAGGCAGCGCAAAGGGTCAGTGTAGCCACTTGGCACACTGATGTCCAGTCTCCATTTTCTGAGACCCTCGCCATCGTCAACGCCTGCGTCCTGCCTGCCCTCAACGCACGTTGATACTGCCCTCTTCGCCGCCGATCCATGCCTCGGATTCGGACCGTTCTGGCGACGCGTCCTGAGAATTGCGCGCTGCGTGCGGTTCGTCAAGGCCCCCCTGCGCAAACCCGGTGCGCCAGGGACACGACGAAGATCACCATACCCCCCGCCGGGGCGGGTGCAAGGTAACCGTGGTCGGCCTCCCAGGAACGCCGAAGAGCGACCACCCGGATGGATGATCGCTCTTCGCGGTCCGCGCGTTACAGCCCTGGAGGACGTGTTTCAGCGCACAGAGGTCTGGTCGACCTCAGAGGCCTTACTTGACCTCGACGGAGGCGCCGGCGCCCTTGAGGGACTCGGCGGCCTTCTCGGCGGCGTCCTTGGCGACCTTCTCGAGGACGGGCTTCGGGGCGCCGTCCACGAGGTCCTTGGCCTCCTTCAGGCCGAGCGAGGTCAGCTCACGCACGACCTTGATGACCTGGATCTTCTTGTCGCCGGCACCGGTGAGGATGACGTCGAACTCGTCCTTCTCCTCCTCGACCGGGGCGGCGGCGGCCGGACCGGCCGGGCCCGCGACGGCAACCGCGGCGGCGGCGGTGACGTCGAACTTCTCCTCGAACGCCTTCACGAACTCGGAGAGCTGGATGAGGGTCATGCCCTCGAACTCGGCGAGCAGTTCGTCCTGGGTGAGAGCCACGATGGCTTTCCTTCCACTAATTCGGCTGGTGCCGATGTACATGTCTGGCGGGCGTACGTTCGGCCCGCTAACGACCTCTGCCTCGGGCGGATCGCTTGGGACGGCGAGCCTCAGGCGGCGGTCATTTCGGGGGCCGAATTACTCGGCACCGCCCTGCTCGTCCTGCTTGGCACGGAGCGCGTCCACGGTGCGGACGAGCTTCGAGGGAAGCGCCTGGAAGAGCTGAGCAGTCTGCGTCTGCTTGCCCTTCATGGCGCCCGCCAGCTTGGCGAGCAGAACCTCGCGGGACTCGAGGTCCGCAAGCTTCTTGATCTCGTCGGCGGACAGCGCCTTGCCGTCAAGGACACCGCCCTTGATGACGAGGTTCGGGTTGTCCTTGGCGAAGTCACGAAGACCCTTCGCCGACTCCACCGGGTCACCGGTGACGAAGGCGACCGCCGTCGGACCGTTGAACAGGTCGTCGAGCGTCGAGATCCCGGCCTCGTTGGCCGCAATCTTGGTCAGCGTGTTCTTCACCACGGCGTACTGGGCGTTCTCACCGAGCGAACGGCGCAGCGTCTTGAGCTGCGCCACGGTGAGACCCCGGTACTCGGTCAGCACGGCGGCGTTCGAGCTGCGGAACTGCTCCGTCAGCTCGGCTACCGCGGCAGCCTTGTCGGGCCTTGCCATAGAGCGTCGGCCTCCTTCCGGGTGATGAGGACCGCTCAGAAGGGGCTGAGAAAACGAAACGCCCCGGCGCAGGCGCACGGGGCGTAGCTCGACCGAACACACACACCTGAGCATGTGTCCCGGGAGCATTTCCACAGTCACCTGCGCGGGTCGTCCGCGGTTCAGCGGATCCTTCGGCCACCGCACACTCTTACGAGCACACGGCAACGACCAGCGGTCTTTGGCTTCGTTAGGAGCGTACGGGACCGGTGCACTGTCAAGCAAATCGGCTCCGCCCGGGCGCTCCTGGGCGGCCCTGGAGGCTCTCTCGGCGCTCTCTTGGCGCTCTCTCGGCGCTCCTTGGCGCTCCTTGGCGCTCTCTCGGCGCTCCTTGGCGCTCCTTGGCGCTCTCTCGGCGCTCCTTGGCGCTCCTTGGCACTCCTCGGCGCTCCTTGGCGCTCCTTGGCACTCCTTGCCGCTGCTTGCCGCTGCTTGCCGGTCCTTGCCGCTCAGGAGACGGTGCCGCCTTGTTTCCTCAGCAGCGTCCGGAAGTCCTCGGTGTCGCCGGCCGGGGGCTGCTCGGCGGTGACCCGCACGCCGTAGTCGCTGTAGTAGGCGGTCTGGGTCATCGCGCCGTTCGCCGTGGCGGCCTCCTCGACCTTCTTGACCAGCAGGTCCTTGTCGTCGACCCAGATGTCGACGGTCTCGGTGCCGACGCCGGCCCGGGTGAGCTGGTTGCGCAGCTCGCTCTCGCCGCTCAGGTCGGAGACGCTCACCGTGCCCGAGTAGTGGGTGGTGTGCACGCCGGAGACCTGCTCCTCGCCCGTCCTGTGCACGTCCGCGGAGGCGAGCAGCAGCCGTACCGACTGGTCGGGCGTGGTGTTGCGCATCAGGTCGGTCACCATCGCGCCCGAGCCGCCGCCCAGGGTGGCGAGGTAGTCGTACCGGTACTTGATCCAGTGCTTGCCGCCCAGCTGCCGGGCGAAGGCGGGACCGACCTTGGCGTAGTAGGCGTCCCGGAGGTACCGGGTCTCCAGGGACGTGGAGTCGAGCCGGCGCATCAGGTCGGCGGTGCTGCCGCCGGTGTAGGTGATGCTGAGCGTGCCGGTGAGGCCGTCCGTCCAGCCGAGGGTGCCCTCGGCCCTGGTGGACATCAGGGAGCCCAGCGCCGTGGTGGAGCGGACCCGCACCGACCGGGCCCGGTGCGTGGACCGCTCGGCGGAGCGGAGGGCGGTCATGGCGCGGGCCTGGTGGGCGGTGCCGCCCTCGGCGTCCGGGGCCGCCGAGGAGGTACAGGCGGCCACCCCGGTCAGCGCGGTCGCCACCGCGAACGCCAGGGCCACCCGGCGCACACCCGACCTCGTCATCTCGGCCCACCCCCATACGAGTCCCGCACCCCCGACGCTAACCCAGGCCACTGACAGCCGCGGCCGAAGTCGGTCAAGGGAGGGGCGGCGTCCGCGGAAAGCAGGGTGGGCCCCACGACCGAAGGCCAGGCGGGACCCGCGCCCGAAGGCCAGGCGGCACCCGCACCCGAAGAGCGGGCGGGAGGGGCGCCCGAGAGCGCGGCGGACGGGTCGGGCCCGCGGCGGAAAACGGGGCGGGCCCCGCAACCCTCTCGGATTGCGGGGCCCGTCCTGTTGCTGACGCGTCCCTGACGCGGCTGCCGGACCGAGCGCGGGCTCAGACGGCGGCCGGGTCCTCCTCGGTGAGGAGGTTGCGGGTGCGGTTCGGGTCCACCGGGATGCCGGGGCCCATGGTGGTGCTGACCGCGGCCTTCTTGATGTAGCGGCCCTTGGCGGCGGACGGCTTCAGACGGAGGATCTCCTCCAGCGCGGCGCCGTAGTTCTCCACCAGCTTGTCGTCCTCGAAGGACGTCTTGCCGATGATGAAGTGCAGGTTCGAGTGCTTGTCGACGCGGAACTCGATCTTGCCGCCCTTGATCTCGGTCACAGCCTTGGCGGTGTCCGGGGTCACGGTGCCGGTCTTCGGGTTCGGCATCAGACCACGCGGGCCGAGGACGCGACCGAGGCGGCCGACCTTGCCCATGAGGTCCGGGGTGGCGACGACGGCGTCGAAGTCCAGACGGCCCTTCGCCACCTCGTCGATCAGCTCGTCGGAGCCGACGATGTCGGCGCCCGCGGCACGCGCGGCCTCGGCACGGTCACCGGTCGCGAAGACCAGGACCCGGGCGGTCTTACCGGTGCCGTGCGGGAGGTTCACGGTGCCACGGACCATCTGGTCGGCCTTGCGCGGGTCGACACCCAGGCGGAAGGCGACCTCGACGGTGCCGTCGAACTTGGTCGTGGAGGTCTCCTTGGCGAGACGGACGGCCTCGAGCGGGGCGTACAGCTTCTCCCGGTCGATCTTCTCGTCCGCAGCGCGAAGGGCCTTGCTGCGCTTGCTCACAACTTGCTCCTGTGGGTTCTGAAGGAGTCGTGGTGTACGGGCCGAGCAGGCCCTACCACGGTGGTTCTACGAAGGTGGGGTTCAGCCCTCGACCGTGATGCCCATGGAGCGGGCGGTGCCGGCGATGATCTTCGACGCGGCGTCCAGGTCGTTGGCGTTGAGGTCGGGCAGCTTGGTCTGGGCGATCTCGCGGACCTGCGCCTCGGTGATCTTGGCGACCTTGGTCTTGTGCGGCTCGCCGGAGCCCTTCTCGACACCAGCGGCCTTGAGGATCATCTTCGCGGCCGGCGGGGTCTTGGTGACGAAGGTGAAGGAACGGTCCTCGTAGACCGTGATCTCCACCGGGATGACCCAACCGCGCTGCGACTCGGTCGCGGCGTTGTAGGCCTTGCAGAACTCCATGATGTTGACGCCGTGCTGACCGAGCGCGGGGCCGACCGGCGGAGCCGGGTTCGCCGCACCGGCGTTGATCTGGAGCTTGATAAGCCCCGTGACCTTCTTCTTCTTGGGAGGCATAGCTCTCCGGGTCCTTTCCATTCGGGTCCTGCCCACACCCGGGGACCACCCGGACACAGGCATACCGCACAACGATAACGGGTATGGATGCGCGGCCAAAAACGAGGAGGTCAGGGAGCTCCCTCCGGAGCCGGCCCTGACCTGTCCTTCTTAGGGGCGCGGAGCCGCATTGATATGCGGCTCCGCCGCGCGGGCGCGAACAAGCCCCAGCGACCCGCGGTCGACGAACGACCGACTCAGTTCTTCTGAATCTGATCGAACGAAAGCTCGACAGGCGTCTCACGCCCGAAGATCTCCACCAGACCCTTGACCTTCTTGGAGTCGGGGTTGATCTCGTTGATCGTCGCCTGCAGCGTGGCGAACGGACCGTCGGTCACCGTCACCGAGTCGCCCACCTCGAAGTCCAGCA
The DNA here is from genome assembly GCF_040682795.1 of Streptomyces sp. NPDC051105. Classification (NCBI taxonomy): domain Bacteria; kingdom Bacillati; phylum Actinomycetota; class Actinomycetes; order Kitasatosporales; family Streptomycetaceae; genus Streptomyces; species Streptomyces sp. NPDC051105. The sequence goes on from NZ_JBFBBR010000003.1 coordinate 465,775, forward strand.
CCTGGACCTCGACCTTGCGCTGCGGCGCCGGCTTGCCCTCGGCCTCCGCCGCCTCACGCGCCGCCTTCTCCTCGGCCTCCGGCGCGAGCATCTTGACGATCTCGTCCAGGGTCAGCGGGTAGGGGTCGTAGGCGTTGCCGACGAAGCCGGTGACACCCGGGGTGTTGCGGACGACACCCCAGGACTCGTTCGTCAGGTCCATGCGGACGAGCACGTAACCGGGCAGCTTGTTCTGCTTGATGGTCTTGCGGTCGCCGTTCTTGATCTGGACGACCTCTTCCTGCGGCACCTCGGCCTGGAAGATGTAGTCCTCGACGTTCAGCGAGACGGCGCGCTGCTCGAGGTTGGTCTTCACGCGGTTCTCGTAGCCGGCGTAGGTGTGGATGACGTACCACTCGCCCGGCAGCAGCCGCAGTTCCTCGCGGAGCGCCTGGACGGGGTCGACCGGCTCCGCGGGCTCTTCCTCGGCGGCCTCTTCGACCTCGTCGGTGTCTTCCGCGGCAGCCGCGTCGGCGTCTTCCGCGTCGACATCCTCGTCCTCGTCCTCGACGTGGACCGCGGCCTCCTCGGCCGGCTCCCCCAGTTCGGCCTCGGCAGCCTCGAACTCGTCCTGCTCGTCCGCGCCCTCGACGATGTCGAGCTCGTCGTCGACCGTCTCGGCCGCCTGCCCACGGGGCTCGGTGGCGTCGTCGTTCAGGTTCGGGTCAGACACGATGGCTGCTTCTTCCTGGATACATAGGGGTGGAACATGCGAAAAGGGGCGCCGGTACCACGGCGCCCTTCGCTCTGTGCTCAGCCGAAGACGTACTTGGCAGCGTGGTTGAGTCCATAGTCAATCACGGTCACCAGAGCGATCATGATGGCGACGAAGAAGATCACCACGGTGGTGTACGACGTCAGCTGGTTACGAGTCGGCCAGACGACCTTGCGGAGCTCCGCGACGATCTGGCGGTAGAAGGTGGCAAGGCGCTTCAGCGGACCCTTCTTGGCACGCTTACCGCCCTTGCGGGCCTTCTTCTTGGACTCCGACACCTCGTCCTGGGCATCAGGCGTATCGATGGAGCCCACGGCGTCCGTCATTCATCCTCACCTGATCCCGGGTCGTGGCCGTGCCGCGCCCGGTTCCTGAGCCGCACGGCGGTGCAATGCTTGTACGTACATGCGCACACATCCTGGCGGTGTGTGTAGCAGGGCCGGAGGGACTTGAACCCCCAACCGCCGGTTTTGGAGACCGGTGCTCTACCAATTGAGCTACGACCCTTTGCTGTGTCCCCCAACGTACCGCATCCGGCCGAGTGCTCGGAGTGCACCCGCTCGGTCGCGCCTGCTGAAGGCCAACGAGGAGAGAGTGTACGTGGTCCACGGCGCCGCGTCGAACAGAAAGCGGCAGTCCGGGGCGACCGCACGGAAGATCGTCCTGGCCGGGGGCGGGATCCGCACGCTTGTTCACGGTCTGGCCCGTGGTTGTTCAGTCTGTGAAACCGGCGTGCCGGGCAGGTTTCCGGTCTGAAACGATGGGCCCCATGAGCGCTGCAACCCCTCCCACCGAGCGCCGGGTCTCCGCCCGAGTCGGCGCGATCTCCGAGTCCGCCACCCTCGCCGTGGACGCCAAGGCCAAGGCCCTGAAGGCCGCCGGGCGCCCGGTGATCGGCTTCGGCGCCGGTGAGCCCGACTTCCCGACCCCGGACTACATCGTCGACGCCGCGATCGAGGCCTGCAAGAACCCGAAGTACCACCGGTACACGCCGGCCGGCGGTCTGCCCGAGCTGAAGGCCGCGATCGCCGCGAAGACGCTGCGCGACTCCGGCTACGAAGTGGACGCGAGCCAGGTCCTCGTCACCAACGGCGGCAAGCAGGCGATCTACGAGGCCTTCGCCGCGATCCTGGACCCGGGCGACGAGGTGATCGTTCCCGCCCCGTACTGGACGACGTACCCGGAGTCGATCCGTCTCGCCGGCGGTGTGCCGGTGGAGGTGGTCGCGGACGAGACGACCGGCTACCGCGTCTCCGTGGAGCAGCTGGAGGCGGCGCGCACGGAGAAGACGAAGGTCGTGCTCTTCGTCTCCCCGTCCAACCCCACCGGCGCGGTCTACAGCGAGGCCGAGACCGAGGCGATCGGCCGCTGGGCCGTCGAGCACGGCCTGTGGGTGCTGACCGACGAGATCTACGAGCACCTCGTCTACGGGGACGCGAAGTTCACCTCGCTGCCGGCGATCCTGCCCGAACTGCGCGACAAGTGCATCGTCGTCAACGGTGTCGCCAAGACGTACGCGATGACGGGCTGGCGGGTCGGCTGGGTCATCGGCCCCAAGGACGTCGTCAAGGCGGCCACCAACCTCCAGTCGCACGCCACCTCGAACGTCTCCAACGTGGCGCAGGTCGCCGCCCTGGCCGCCGTCTCCGGCGACCTGGAGGCCGTGGCGAAGATGCGCGAGGCCTTCGACCGGCGCCGCAGGACCATCGTGCGGATGCTCAACGAGATCGACGGCGTGGTCTGCCCGGAGCCCGAGGGCGCCTTCTACGTGTACCCGTCGGTCAAGGCGCTGCTCGGCAAGGAGATCCGCGGCAAGCGCCCGGCCTCCTCGGTGGAGCTGGCCGGGCTGATCCTGGAGGAGGCCGAGGTCGCGGTCGTACCCGGCGAGGCCTTCGGCACGCCCGGCTACCTGCGGCTGTCGTACGCGCTCGGTGACGAGGACCTCGCCGAGGGCGTGAGCCGGATGCAGAAGCTGCTCGCGGAAGCCCAGGACTGACGTCTTCCACGAAGGTGCGCAGCACGCGCGCGTGCGGGCCGTCTCCCTCCGGGGAGGCGGCCCGCACGCGTGTGGCCGTTCACGTGAGCCGCCTACGGATGCCCGTTCTCGTGTGCGAGCAAGGCCACTAACGGGGAATCGGCTACCGGTACGGCGGCCGCGTACGGCAGGATCCTGGAATGGAGCACGTACGTGATGTCTCTGAGCTGCCGAAGGCTCATCTGCATCTGCACTTCACCGGTTCGATGCGGCCGGCAACCGTCCTGGAGCTGGCCGACAAGTACGGCGTACGCCTCCCCGAGGCGCTCACCGATGCCCTGACCAGCGGCGAACCACCGAGACTACGGGCCACCGACGAACGCGGCTGGTTCCGTTTCCAGCGGCTGTACGACGCTGCGCGCTCCTGTCTGAGAGAGCCCGAGGACATCCGGCGCCTGGTCCGGGAGGCCGCCGAGGAGGACATCAGGGACGGCTCGGGCTGGCTGGAGATCCAGGTGGACCCGACGTCGTACGCGCCGCTCCTGGGCGGGCTGATCCCGGCGCTGGAGATCATCCTGGACGCGGTGGAGACGACGTCAAGGGAGACGGGCCTCGGGATGCGCGTCCTGGTGGCCGCGAACCGTATGAAGCACCCTCTGGACGCACGCACGCTCGCGCGGCTGGCCGTGCGGTACGCGGACCGGGGTGTGGTCGGCTTCGGGCTCTCGAACGACGAGCGGCGCGGCATGGCGCGGGACTTCGACCGGGCGTTCCACATCGCCCGCGAGGGCGGCCTGCTGGCGGCCCCGCACGGCGGCGAGCTGACCGGCCCGGCGTCGGTGCGGGACTGCCTGGACGACCTGCACGCCTCCCGGATCGGGCACGGCGTGCGGGCGGCGGAGGACCCGAGGCTGCTCAAGCGCCTCTCGGACCGGGGCATCACCTGCGAGGTGTGCCCGGCCTCCAACGTGGCGCTGGGCGTGTACGAGAAGCCCGAGGACGTCCCGTTGCGCACCCTCTTCGAGGCGGGCGTCCCGATGGCGCTCGGCGCCGACGACCCGCTCCTGTTCGGCTCCCGCCTGGCCGCCCAGTACGACATCGCGCGCGTGCATCACGGTTTCACGGACGCCGAACTCGCGGAGCTGGCCCGGCAGTCGGTACGGGGTTCGGCGGCGCCGGAGGACGTGAAGTCGAAACTGCTGGCGGGCGTCGACGAGTGGCTCACCGCGCCGGTGTCCTGATCGGGTTCTCGGGGTCTTCGAGGGTTCGGGGTCTTCGGGGGTCCGGGGTCTTCCGGGGCCGGGGTCTTCGGGGGTCCGGGGTCTTCCGGGGTCCGGGGACTTCGGGGGTCCGGGGACTGCGGGGGTCCGGGGACTTCGGGGGTCCGGGGTCTTCCGGGGCCGGGGTCTTCGGGGGTCCGGGGTCTTCGTCAGGGCCTGCGGAACTGGGTGTACGGCGGGTACGCCTTGAAGCAGACCAGCACCTCGACGGGGTGCCCGCCGCCGGGCGGCTGTCGCAGGCCCCACAGCCCCGACAGCAGTGCCGAGTGTCCCTCGGCCACCCGCTTCTGCCGGGGCCCCCAGCCGGCCGTGTAGGCCAGGGACATGGCGGCCTCGGCGAAGACGTCCCGGGTGCCGAAGAGGAAGAAGGTGTTCGCGTGGGTGGTGTGCCGTAGCTCGTCCCGGCGGTCGCGGTACCGCTGCCGTGCGCGCCAGGCGGCGGCGTCCCGCGCGGTGCGCGCCTCGTCGGTGCGGACGGTGAGCGGGCTGCCGCCCTGCCGCAGCCGCCTGCGCAGCCCGGGCCACTGCGAGGCGCGCAGGCCCAGCGAGCCGTGGGCCAGGACGAGATCGACGAGTGGTCCCTGCCCCTCGTCGGGCGGCACCCCGTCCCGCAGTGGCACATGGACGATCGTGTGCGGTGAGTGGGCGGCGAACGAGAACAGCCCGGCGAGCCGGTTGAGCCCGTCGTGGTCGCCCATGAGCGTGCCGACGGGCGCGGGCCGGCGCAGGGAGGTGTGGCGCAGGGGCTGCCGGGGCTGGACGACGCGGTGCTCGTGCGGACCGGTGCGGGGCCGGAACTCGCTGAGTCTCAGCCGCATACGGAGTGCCTCATGGCATCAGGGTCGCGGGCGGTCGGGTTCCTCGGCAACGGAGATTCCGGCGAGCAGGGTGCGGACGAGCCGGGCGGCGAACGTGTCCACCGGCGGGCGTCGGCCGGTCGGGGTGGCCTCGAAGGCGAAGACGCGCTGGGCGCAGGCGCCGAGCAGCCGGGAGGCGGCGGCGAAGGTGTACGACCGCTACAGGCTCACGCCCACGGTCACCGGCTCGTTGACGAGCGTCACACCGAACGCCTCGTGGACACCGGCGACAACCTCACGGGCCAGCGCCAGCAGATCCTCGGTCGTGGCCCCGCCCCGGTTGGTCAGCGCCAGCGTGTGCTTGGTGGAGATCCGGGCCGGCCCGCTGCCGTACCCCTTGCCGAACCCGGCCTTGTCGATCAGCCAGGCCGCCGAGGTCTTGGTACGCCCCTGGCCTGCCGGGTAGGCGGGCGGCTCGGCCTCGTCCCCGAGTCGCTCTCGCACGCGCGCGTGGAAGTCCGCGAGCTGCTCGTCCGTGAGGATCGGGTTGGTGAAGAAGGACCCCGCCGACCAGGTGTCGTGGTCCTCGGGGTCGAGCACCATGCCTTTTCCGGCGCGCAGTTCGAGCACGGCCTCGCGTACGCGGGCCAGCGGCGCCCGGTCTTCCTGCGCCACTCCGAGCGCCCGCGCGGTCTCGGCGTACCGCACCGGCGCCGACAGCCCGGCCGCGTCCTCCAGCCCGAAGCGCACGCGCAGGACGACAAAGCGCTCGGGGTCGGCCTTGAACCGGCTGTGCCGGTACGAGAACGCGCACTCCTCGTTGGCCAGCGTCACCGTCTCGCCGGCCCGCCGGTCATAGGCGACGACCTCGGTGATGGTCGAGGAGACCTCCTGGCCGTACGCCCCGACGTTCTGGATCGGCGTGGCGCCCGCGGACCCCGGGATTCCGGCGAGGCACTCGATGCCCGCGAGGCCCGCCTCGACGGTACGGGCGACCGCGTCGGTCCAGACCTCGCCGGCCGCCAGCTCCAGCGTCGTACCGCGTGCTTCGAAGCCGGTGGTGGCGATGCGCAGGGCGGTGCCGTCGAAGCCCTTGTCGCCGATGACCAGGTTCGAGCCGCCGCCGATGACCAGCAGCGGGGTGCCGCTGTCGTCGGCCTCGCGGACGGCGGCGATCACCTCGGCGTCGGTGGTCGCGGTGACCAGCCGGGTGGCGGGGCCGCCGAGCCGGAAGGTGGTGAGGGGGGCGAGGGGGGCGTCGTGGAGTTCCTGCACGCGCCCAAGACTACGAGACGTCACCGGCACTCCCTCCGTGCTGTACCCGTCACGAGCCGCACGCGCGCGTGGGGCCCCGTCCACCGGAGACGGGGCCCCACGCGCGCGTGCCGTCAGCTGCCGACGGCCTCCAGAGCCGGGGCGGGCTCCCCCTCGGTCACCGTCCGGGCGGCGCGTCGCCGGCCGGGGATGAGCAGGGCGGCGATCCCGGCGAGGGCGACCACCGCCGAGCCGGTGACCAGGGCGGGCCGCAGCCCGTCCACGAAGCTCTGGGCGCTCTCGTAGCCGCCCTGGGCGGCGAAGATGGACGACATGACGGCGATACCGAGCGCGCCGCCGACCTCGCGCAGCGCGTTGTTGGCGCCGGAGGCGATGCCCTGTTCCTGCGGGCGCACGGCGGACATCACGAGGTTGGCGGCCGGGGCGAAGTACAGCGCCATGCCGATGCCGCTGATGATCAGACCGGGCAGCTGGACACCGTAGGAGGCGTGGGCGGTGACGACCGAGGCCATGTAGCCGAGCCCGGCGGCCTGCAGGAAGAGTCCGGCGGCGGCGACCGGGCGGCCGCCTATCCGGTCGGAGAGGATCCCGGCGATCGGTGCGACGAGCATCGGCATGCCGGTCCAGGGCAGCATCCTGAGGCCCGCCTCGGTGGGCGAGTAGCCGAGGACGCCCTGCATGTACTGGCTGAGCAGGAAGATCGAGCCGAACATCCCGAGGAACATCAGCAGGCTGGCCGCGTTGATCCCGGAGAAGGCGCGGGACCGGAACAGCCGCATCGGCAGCATGGGGTTCTTGGCGCGGCTGCCGTGGATGACGAAGCCGACGAGCAGGGCGCCGCCCGCGAACAGCCCGGTGAGCACGAGGGAGCTGGTCCAGCCGTCCGCGGGGCCGCGCACCAGGCCGTAGACGATCCCGAAGAGACCGCCGCTGGCGAGCAGGGTGCCGGGGAAGTCGAGCGGGGCGCCGGTGCCGTGGGACTCGGCGAGACGGAGACGGGCGAGCGGCAGCAGGACGAGACCGAGCGGGACGTTCAGCCAGAAGATCCAATGCCAGGACACGTGTTCGGTGAGGCTGCCGCCGATGAGCGGCCCGGAGGCGACCGCGAGCCCGTTGACGGCGCCCCAGATGCCGTACGCCATCCCGCGCCTGGCCTCGGGCACGGCCGCCGTCAGCAGGGTGAGAGTCAGCGGCATCATCACGGCCGCGCCGACTCCCTGCACCGCGCGGGCGGCGATCAGTGAGTCGATGCCCGGCGCCATGGCCGCGGCGGCGGAGGCGGCGGTGAAGAGGGTGACTCCGGCGAGGAAGAGCCGGCGGCGGCCGAAGCGGTCGCCGAGGGCCGCGCCGAACATCAGCAGGACGGCGAAGGTGAGCGTGTAGGCGCTCACGGTCCATTCGAGGTCGTCCAGGGCACCACCGAGATCCTTGCGGATGGACGGCAGTGCGGTGGTGACGACGAGGTTGTCGAGGGCCGCCATGAATCCGGCGACGCTGGTGATGACGAGCGCCCATACGACGCTCCCTTTGCGTGCGGTCTGCTGTGCGGTCTGCTGTGACATCGCTCCCCCAGAGCGTGTTGCAAGAGTTGATTAGTTATGAGTCACTAACTTCTGCGCCCGCGAAAGGGCCCGGACCAGGAAGGGCGGACCCCTCTCAGCCGTCGCCGCACCCTTCCAGCCGCCCGGTGGCCCCGGCGTCCGCATACATCCCCTGCCAGACCCGGTGCCCGGGCGGAAACCCCATGGCCGCATAGGTGTTGATGAGCATTCCTTTGGCCAGGAAGGTCGTGGTGCGGTCGACGTCGGCCCCCGAGAGCAGATGGACGGTGTCCCACAGCCGCCCCCAGCCGGCCCGCACGAGCTCGCCGAACTCGTGCTCGCCTTCCGCCTCGGCCGCCGCGACCGTGATGTACGTCTGCATCTGCATCTGGAGCCGCTCCGGCCGCTCCTGGATGAGCCGCACGTACGCGTCACCCATGGCATGCAGGGCCTCTTCGCCCCGCAACCCCTCGGCAACCTTCTCGAAGAGCTCGCGCATGTCGTCGATGCAGCGCTCCGAGGCGGCGGCGAAGATCGCCTTCTTGCCCGGGAAGAGCCGGAAGAGGTAGGGCTGCGACACCCCGACCCGCTTGGCGATCGCCTCGGTGGAGGTGCCGTAGTAGCCCCTCTGCGAGAACTCCGCGATCGCCGCGCGGACGACGCTCTCGCGCCGCTCCTCAGCACTCATCCTGACCATGCGGATAAGTTAGTACTCAATCACTAACCAAGTCAAGGGGCGGGAACGCAGACCGGGAACGCGCACCGGGAACGCCCTCTCCTCGCGGGCCGTTTCGTGGGTAGGGGCCGCACACGCGTAAGGGGCGCCCCGCAACGGCGAGCGCCCCTTACCAAAGACCCGCCGGCCTCAGCCCAGCCGTACGCCGCCGGCCTCAGCCCAGCCGTACGCCGCCGGGCTCAGCCCAGCCGTACGACCGCCCGCGACATGCCCAGCACCTTCTGCCCGGCGCTGGTCGCCGTCAGGTCGACGCGCACGGTGTTGTCGTCGAGCTTGGCCGCGACCTTGCCGCTGACCTCGATCAGGGCGCCCTGGTCGTCGTTCGGGACGACGACGGGCCGGGTGAAGCGCACGCCGTACTCGGTCACCGCGCCCGGGTCGCCGGTCCAGTCGGTGACCACGCGGATCGCCTCGGCCATGGTGAACATGCCGTGCGCGATGACGTCCGGCAGGCCCACCTCCTTGGCGAACTTCTCGTTCCAGTGGATGGGGTTGAAGTCCCCGGAGGCGCCCGCGTACCGCACCAGCGTGGCACGGGTCACGGGGAAGGTCTGGGCGGGCAGTTCGGTGCCGACCTCGACGTCCTCGTACGCGATCTTCGACGTCATCGGATCCTCACGCCTCGCCTTCTGCGGCGTCCGCGGCGCGGGCCACCAGCTTGGTCAGGGCGCTCACCACGAGCTCGCCCCCCTCGTCGTGGACGTCGCCGCGGATGTCGATGACGTCGTTGCCCGCGAGGGACTTGACGGCCTCGATCGTCGAGACGACGGTCAGCCGGTCGCCGGCACGCACCGGACGCCGGTACGCGAACTTCTGGTCGCCGTGCACCACCCGGCTGTAGTCCAGGCCCAGCTGGGGGTCCTGGACGACCTGCCCGGCCGCCCGGAAAGTGATCGAGAAGACAAAGGTCGGCGGGGCGATCACATCGGAATAGCCGAGCGCCTTGGCGGCCTCCGGGTCCGAGTACACGGGGTTGGTGTCGCCGACCGCCTCGGCGAACTCACGGATCTTCTCCCGCCCCACCTCGTAGGGCTCGGTGGGTGGATAGGTCCGTCCCACGAAGGACTGGTCGAGCGCCATTGGCCCGGCACCTCCTGATGTCTGCTGTGATGCCCCACAAACTAGCGGGAAAGCCATCTGCCGAAACGCCGTGAGGCCGCCCCCGAGCCGGGGACGGCCTCACGAACGAGCCTGTTGTTATCGCGTTTCGCGGTGCGCAGTGTGCGCGTTGCAACGCGGGCAGTGCTTCTTCATCTCAAGACGGTCCGGGTTGTTACGCCGGTTCTTCTTGGTGATGTAGTTCCGCTCCTTGCACTCCACGCAGGCCAGCGTGATCTTCGGGCGGACGTCGGTGGCAGCCACGTGAGTGCTCCTAAGACGAACGGATGGACTGATTCAACACAAAAAGAGTAGCCGATCGAAGGACCGACCCCACAATCGGCTACTGTCAGTAGCGGTGACCGGACTTGAACCGGTGACACAGCGATTATGAGCCGCTTGCTCTACCGACTGAGCTACACCGCTTTGATGAGATCAGTCCCGCCTCGCGACGGGACCTCTCACACCAGAGCCCCAATACGGAATCGAACCGTAGACCTTCTCCTTACCATGGAGACGCTCTGCCGACTGAGCTATTGGGGCGAGCGATGAAGACATTACACGCTCGGCCGCCGTTCACCCAAATCCGTTTCCCACCGCCCCACCGGGCCCCTTCCGCCCGGCTCACGGCGGCCTCCCGGGCCCCTCCCGACGCTTCCCACGCGCGCGTACCGAACCGCTCCCGACCGGTCCGACGACGCCGGTACGACTATTGCGCTCCTCCCCGCCGCACGCGGCTCGCCACCCTAGGCTCGACTCACTCTGCGTGATCTTGAGTCCCCGCCCGGACCGACCTTCCTGGAGCGCGATGCCCGACAGCCAGCCGCAGCCGCACTCGTCGTCGTCCAACTCCCCGGGCTCCTCGGGACAGTCCGAGCCGACCGGGCTCCTGCTGTGCGGGGCAAGGCTCACCGACGGCCGGACCGTGGACGTACGGCTGGGCGGCGCGCGCATCGAGGCGGTCGGTACGGCCGGCAGCCTGGCTCCGGGTCCGGCCCGCGCGGGCGGCGCGCGCGTGGACCTGAGCGGCTACCTGCTCCTCCCGGCCCCGGCCGAACCCCACGGCCACGGCGACACCGCGCTCTCCGCCGATCGCGACGGCCCCGTCTCGTACGACCCCGACGACGTCCAGCGGCGCGCCACCGAGGCCGTCCTGCTGCAACTCGGCCACGGCGCGACGGCGGTACGCGCGCACGTGCGCGTGGGCGACGTCCAGGGGCTGGCCGCCCTTGCCGCCGTTCTCCAGGCGCGCCGCTCGCTGCGCGGGCTCGCGGAACTGACGGCGGTCGCGATGCCGCGCGTGCTGACCGGGGTGGCCGGCGCCGAGGGGCTCGCGATACTGCGGGACGCCGCGAAGATGGGCGCGTCCGTGCTGGGCGGCTGCCCCGACCTGGACCCCGACCCCACGGGCTACGCGGAGGCCGTTCTGGAGGTGGCCTCCGAGCACGGCTGCCCGGTCGATCTGCACACGGACGCCGTCGACCCGGCCCGGCTGGCGAGGCTCGCGGCGATGGCAGGTGGCATGCGCCCCGGCGTGACGCTCGGCCCGTGCGCCGGGCTCGCACGCCTGCCCGCCGAGGCGGCCGCCCGGGTCGCGGACCAGCTCGCCGCGGCCGGCGTCACGGTGGTGTGCCTGCCTCAGGGCGGCTGCGGCTCCGTCGACCGCCGCGGCACGGCCCCGGTACGGCTGCTGCGCGCCGCCGGGGTACGGGTCGCCGCCGGTAGCGGCGCCCTGCGCGACCTGTCGAACCCCGTCGGCCGGGGCGACCCCCTGGAGGCGGCCTACCTCCTGGCCTCCCGCCACGGCCTGCGCCCCGAGGACGCCTACGACACCGTGAGCGCCTCCTCCCGGGCCGCACTGGGCCTTCCCGAGGTCCGCGTCGAGGCCGGCTTCCCCGCCGAGCTACTCGCCGTACGCGGCGACCACCTGGCCGGCGCCCTCTCCCTCGCCTACAGCCGGATCGTGGTGCACCGGGGGCGCGTGGTGGCACGCACGAGCGCGGTCCGCGAGTACTGCAACTCGGCGGCGACAGCGGAGCTGGGCCTGCCTCGGCAGGGGCGGGGCGAGGTGTCCTGAGGGGGTGCCCGGGGCGGAGGCACGGGGCGCGTGACGAGGGAGTGCGAGCGGGCGCCGGGGCGGAGTGACGGGCTCGCGGGGGTGGCCGTGCGCGGGGGTGCGCGGCGCGGAAGCGGGCGCGGGCGGCGCGGCCGGCGCGGAAGCGGGCGCGGTCGGTGGGAGGGCTCGGTCGGTGGGAAGGGCGCGCGGCGGCGGGTGCGGGCAGGCGACGGCGCCTCGTGGGCGCTGGGGCGCGCGTTCGGGAGCGTGGGCGCCGGTGTGCGGATGAGTGCGCGGGGGCGCGCGGTGCGAAGGAGTGTGTCCGCAGAGAAGGCTCGAAGCCTGCAGGGCGCTTCTCGGGACCTACGCGGGCGCGTGGGGCGCGTGAAGTCGTGCAGCGGATGCGGGGCTTCGGGCGTACGGTCGGAAACATGCGCATTGTCATCGCTGGTGGTCATGGTCAGATCGCGCTGCGGTTGGAGCGACTGCTCTCCGCGCGTGGGGACGAGGTCGCGGGAATCATCCGGAAGGCCGAGCAGAGCGACGATCTGCGGGCGGCCGGTGCCGAACCGGTGCTGCTCGACCTGGAGTCGGCGTCGGTCGAGGATGTCGCGGCGCATCTGCAGGGAGCGGACGCAGCGGTGTTCGCGGCGGGCGCGGGCCCGGGCAGCGGCACCGCCCGCAAGGAGACGGTGGACAAGGGCGCGGCGGTGTTGTTCGTGGAGGCGGCCGTGCGCGCGGGCGTGCGCCGTTTCGTGGTCGTCTCGGCGATGGGCGCGGACCCTGCGCACCAGGGCGACGAGGTCTTCGACGTGTACCTGCGGGCCAAGGGCGAGGCCGACGCGTACGTCGCCCGGCAGAGTGCCCTGGACTGGACGATCCTGCGCCCCGGTTCGCTGACGAACGAGCCGGGCAAGGGCCTGGTGCGTCTGGAGGCACACACGGGCCCGGGTTCGGTCACGCGCGACGACGTGGCCGCCGTACTTGCGGAGTTGGTGGACACGTCGGCGACGGCAGGCCTGACCCTGGAGCTGATCGGCGGTTCGACGCCGGTCACGGTGGCCGTGAAGTCGGTGGCCGGGAACTGAACGCACCGGGACCGGCCCGCCATCCCGGCCGTTGGGACTTGTGACGGGGACGACGGCCGGGCGGGCTCCTCAGAACAGCGACAGCTGTCCGGGAAAGTCCGGCACGGTGTAGCCGTCCAAGGATGGCTGGTCCGCCCCGAGTTGGGCCTGCCGCCGCGAGCCGGAGCAGGAGACCAGGTCGCCGGTCTCCCGCGCCCCGGGCGGGTCGTGCCGCGCGAAGCGCCCCGCGACGACGGCGATTTCACGGCGGCACACCGGACAGGTTCTGCGTCGGGAGGACATGTGCCCAGTGTGCCCCGGGGCGGGGCCCACATATCGGGAGCCGTGGGGCTCCTGGAGCGCCTGATCCGAGCGTCCCCGAGGCCGGTGGTGCGGGCGCCGACGGTGCGCCCGTGACGCCCGGCCGGTTACGAGGGCCTGCTCCACGGGGCGGCGACGGCGCCGGGACGCAGGTGCGTTCAGGCGCCCTCGGTTCGACGCGCCTCCGTCTTCTCGCACGCTTTCGGAAGCGGCCACTTCGCCCCCGCTGTGGGGCACGTCACGCCTCCGCTCGACGTTGCCCATGGCACAACGAAGAGACCCCCTCCGGTCTGTGCTTCCACAGTTTGGAGGGGGTCTTTCCCAATGCGGCGGCGCCAGGATTCGAACCTGGGAAGGCGAAGCCGACAGATTTGCAGCGGCCCGATCCTGCTGTCAGTCCGGCCGGGATGCTGACACTCAGATCTTTCAACAGATAACCGCGAGTGCGCAGGAGTGCGCGATTTCTCTTCCCCATCCAGCAACTGGCTCAGAATTGGAGGGGCGCCACTCCGGCACTGCGCGGGCAGCCGGCAGAGCCGAGTGGCGCACCAACGTACCCCACTATCGAGGGGTTACCGCCTGAGTGCGGGGACCGGAACCTACTTGATGCTGTAGTAGGTTTCGCAGGTGTAGGCAGCACCCGCCGTGCGGTGGGCATTGGAGTAGTCGTTGGCTGCCACCCAACCACTGTCGACCGTCCCGCCGGCAATCTTCACCGACGACTTGTGGACCTTGTCGTGGTGGTAGTAGTTCGAGTAGCAGTACTTACCGGACGTGTTCAGGTAATAGCCGTAGCACCAATTTCCACCACTGGCAGGGACACAGGCCTCTGACATCGGCGAAACGGTGTTCGCCGAAGCCGCCACCTTGATCGTCGCCACACCCCACACAGAGGGGTTGCCCAGCTCGGCGGGCGCCTTCGTGCCGTCACCACGCTTATGGAAGGCGATCTGGCCAACCGTGGAACCATCCGCGGCAACGACAGTGCCGTGCGCGGTAACGGTCGCAGCCTGAGGGCTGTCTGCGGCGGCCGGCGTGGCAAAGCTGCATACTGCGACTACCAGACTCGCAAAGCCGAGAGCGAGCGATCTACCGGATATTCTCACGAGATTTCCTTCCTCCCCAACTCCCCCGTAGGAGTTGCTTAGTGATCTTCAGCCAGGAAATGACGGTAGTCAACAGCTCCTAAAAGGCTGTCCGAAAACACCCCGCCTGTTTCATGAGCCCTATGGGCTTAACTCCAGACTTTCACGCAATGCCACATTTCAGATGGGGATCGCCCGAAAAAGGCTGCCTGTTTTCTGAACTATGTAGATTTACCGCAGACTTGCGCGCAATGCCCTGTTTCGTGTGGTGGTCGAAACGTGATGGGCGCCCCTGGCCTGCAGCAATAGAGGTACGGGGCCAACCGAGAACGAGCCGGAAGGGTCCATCAGCTCACTGATGGACCCTTCCGGCTCGTTGGCGGCGACATGGCGGCACTTATCAGCCACAGAACCGCCATCTACCACACGATCAAGGCGCTGACCTGCGATGTAGTGGCGCGACGGACGCGGCGGATCCCCCCGAGGAGAAAGAGAACGAAAGAGTGGCCGCCTTGGCCCGCCCCAAGATGCTCAACCTCCCCGAAGTCCTCGAAGAAATCGAGATGAGCCGCGCCGCGTTCTACCGAGTGCGGCACTGGCACCCGCGAAAGTCACGGAAGAACTATGCCGACGCGCTGGCGGATATCACACCAGCACTCGTGAAGGCGAAGACCGGAATACCCACCCCGGCAGTTCTGCGACGCGCCCGCTACGGATGGGCGTACAGCCGGAACCGTCGGAACGAGGTCCCGCCGGACGATGTGGCCGGCGCCCCGCATGGTTCGCCAAGCACCCCATCCCGGTCTCCCCCCTGAAGAACCAGCGACCCTCCACCTTGGACCTGGACGCTCTCTCCCTGCGACTGAACAGGGAGGAGGCGTCACCGCCTACAGCGAAGCGAATGCGGGCGTGCCTGAGCGACGTTCAGAGACTCGGCGTCGAAGAGCAGTACTTCAGCAGTCAGTTGAGGCGAGGGACCCCGAGTGCGTCGCCAGTCCCCACCAGGTGCGAGCAGTGCCGGCGGGCGTACGCGAGCAGGGGTCAGGCCGGGCGGCATCTGGAAGTGCCACCTCCCGGGATAGGGATGGGGGATGCTCACTCCGCGCCAGGCATCGTTCGGGCAGGGGCGAAGCTGGACCAACGACGGGACAGCGCATGAGAGGCCATCTGAAGGCGCACGCCAACAAGGACTGCGGTCCGGTGCCGATCCCGCCGCACTTCGCCCGGACACTGAGGGAGCACATCGCCACGCACGGCACGGCACGTGAAGGCCGATCTTCCGGACAATCCGTGACGGCCTGCTCCAGGAGACCGGTTACGGCGAGGTACGGGCGAAGGCTTGCCGACATGTGCTGCCCGAAGCGGAGACATCCTCACCGCTCACCCGCCGCCCCTACGGCCGGCGGCATGCCAGGGCGTCGTTCTGGCTCAGTTGCGGGGTGGACGCCATGGAGTGCGCCCGGCGGGCCGGGCGCAGCATCGCGGTACTGCACAAGGTGTAGGCCAGGGTGCTTGACCAGACCGGGAACGTACCAACAGCCGGATCGATGCAGCACTTCAGGAGTGGAACCAGCCCCAGTGATCATGCTCACCCCCCGAGGGGGACACCTGGGGGACGCGCGACGATCAACAGTGGATGCGGGCGATACGAGGTGGGACACGTCCACGTCCCGTCCACGCTGAACCGAACGGGGCCGATCAACAAGAAACCCCCTCTAACCAGGCCACTAACCTGATCAGAGGGGGTCTTCCCCAAAGTGGCGGCGCCAGGATTCGAACCTGGGAAGGCGAAGCCGGCAGATTTACAGTCTGCTCCCTTTGGCCGCTCGGGCACACCGCCGGGGTTTGCCACCAAGTCGAACCGTTTTTCGGCGGTGCTCCCTGGCAACGACGTAAACAATACCCGATCCCGAGGGGTGCTCCGCCACCCGATTGATCGGCGCTCGCGAGACGTGGGGTGGCTAGGCTGGTGCGGATGCGGCCCGGTCCCCACAACCAGGCGCGGCCGCCGTCGCGCGCCGGAACGCATCCCGTTACGCCCCCAGATACAAGGAGCCACAGGACATGGCCGACTCCAGTTTCGACATCGTCTCGAAGGTCGAGCGGCAGGAGGTCGACAACGCCCTCAACCAGGCCGCCAAGGAGATCTCGCAGCGCTTTGACTTCAAGGGCGTGGGCGCCTCGATCGCCTGGTCCGGCGAGAAGATCCTGATGCAGGCGAACTCCGAGGAGCGGGTCAAGGCGATCCTCGACGTCTTCCAGTCGAAGCTGATCAAGCGCGGCATCTCGCTGAAGGCGCTGGACGCGGGCGAGCCGCAGCTCTCCGGCAAGGAGTACAAGATCTTCGCGTCGATCGAGGAGGGCATCTCTCAGGAGAACGCGAAAAAGGTCGCGAAGATCATCCGCGATGAGGGCCCCAAGGGTGTGAAGGCCCAGGTCCAGGGCGACGAACTGCGCGTCAGCTCCAAGAGCCGCGACGACCTCCAGGCCGTGATCGCGCTCCTGAAGGGCCAGGACTTCGACTTTGCTCTCCAGTTCGTGAACTACCGGTAGTCACCGCCGGCCGAGGTACGAGGAAGGGTGGGCACCCCTGGTACCCACCCTTCTCGTCTGCCGGTCTGCGGCAACGGCGCTCAGTCGCGCGAATTGCCGAACAGCAAGCGGTAGACGATCAGCAGGACCAGCGAGCCGCCGATCGCCGCCACCCAGGTGGCACCGTCGTAGAAGTTCTTGGTGATGGGGTGGTCCAGCCAGCGGGCCGATATCCAGCCACCGAGGAACGCGCCCACGATGCCGATGAGGGTCGTGCCGATGAAGCCGCCCGGGTCGCGTCCCGGCAGCAGGATCTTGGCGACGGCGCCGGCCAACAGTCCCAGGATGATCCAACTGATGATGCCCATGCCCTGAACCTGCCCTTCCGCGCTGTGTTCGCACTGTTCCGGCCCTGTGATTTCGTTCTCGGCCGGCTGTGCCGGACAGGTCGTCCGAGCCGCCCGCAGACAGCCGTCGCGCATCTGTTCGTGCCCTGTCGATGATGAGGACGCCATGGCGACTCCTCACGGTTGCAGCGATCAGTAGGGTGCGGCGCATGTCCTCCTCCTCTCCCGGTCTACGGCGCACGCTGGGCGTGCACGACGCCGTGCTCGTCGGCCTCGGCTCGATGATCGGGGCCGGCGTCTTCTCGGCCCTGGGCCCGGCGGCCCACGCGGCCGGGTCGGGTCTGCTGCCCGGGCTGGCCGTCGCCGCCCTGGTCGCCTACTGCAACGCGATGTCCTCGGCCCGCCTCGCCGCCCGCTACCCGCAGTCTGGCGGCACCTACGTGTACGGGCGGGAGCGGCTGGGCGCCTTCTGGGGATACCTCGCGGGCTGGGCGTTCGTCGTCGGCAAGACGGCGTCCTGCGCCGCGATGGCACTCACCGTGGGCGCCTACGCCTGGCCGGGGCAGGCGCACGCGGTTGCGGTCGCGGCCGTCGTGGTGCTGACCGCCGTGAACTACGGCGGCATCCAGAAGTCGGCCTGGCTGACGCGGGTGATCGTGGCCGTGGTGCTGGCGGTCCTCGCTTCCGTGGTGGTCGTGTGCCTGACGTCCGGGCGAGCGGACGCCGGGCGGCTGGACATCGGCCTGTCCTCGGGTGTGGGCGGTGTGCTTCAGGCGGCCGGCCTGCTGTTCTTCGCCTTCGCCGGGTACGCGCGGATCGCGACCCTCGGCGAAGAGGTGCGGGATCCGGCGCGCACCATCCCGCGCGCGATCCCACTGGCCCTGGGTATCGCGCTGGTGGTGTACGCGTGCGTGGCGGTGGCCGTGCTCTCCATGCTGGGCGCCGACGCCCTGGGACGGGCGGGGGCGCCGCTGGCCGACGCGGTGCGGGCGGCCGGGGTGCCGGGGCTGGTGCCCGTGGTGCGGGTGGGGGCGACGGTGGCCGCGCTCGGCTCGCTGCTGGCGCTAATCCTGGGCGTGTCACGGACCACGCTCGCCATGGCCCGTGACGGCCATCTGCCCCCGGCGCTGGCCGTCGTGCATCCGCGTTTCCAGGTCCCGCACCGCGCGGAGCTGGCCGTCGGCGTGGTGGTCGCCGTGGCGGCGGCGACGGTGGACGTCCGGGGTGCCATCGGTTTCTCCTCCTTCGGCGTACTGGCGTACTACGCAGTGGCCAACGCCTCGGCCTGGACGCTCGATCCGGCCCCGCGTGCCCGTGTGGTTCCGGTGGCCGGTCTGCTGGGCTGTGCGGCGCTGGCCTTCGCGCTGCCGCTGGCGTCGGTGGCCGCCGGGGCTGCCGTGCTGGCCGCGGGCGCGGTGGCGTACGCCGTACGACGGCCGGTGACGGCTCGGTAGCCGGCGACCGCGTTCAGAAGGCCCGGTCTCAGGAAGCCTGCTCCGGAGCCGGAGCCGTGCGTCTCCGGACGTCATCCCACGGCGCCAGATCCGTGCCCTCGTCGGTCTCCTCGTACCAGCCCGTGCCGTTCAGCCAGACGCACAGCCAGTCGGTGAGGGTGGGCGCGTCCACGAACCAGGCGCCGTCGGCGTTCGGCTCGTAGAGCAGGACCGTGGCCTGCGGGGTGCGGCAGTCCACGCAGGCGTACATACCGCAGCCCCAGTGGGATATCGGCAGGACGCCCTCCGGCCAGGGCCACTCCGGGTTCTTGCGGCCGTACTCGCGGTTGGCGAGGTACTGGGCGACGGCGGCCGGTTCACCGGAGGGGGCGGCGTCGAGCAGGGGCAGCAGGCCGTAGGACGGGCCGAAGCCTCCGTCCCCCACCTGTTCGTAGAGCGCGGCGAGGACGGGAGGCAGGGGGAAGCCCAGGGCCTCGCGGGCACGGTCGAGGGTGGCTGCGTCGACGGGCGCGGGGAGCGAAGGCCAGCCCCACGGACGGAAGTCACGGGCCTGTACGGCCACCCGTGTCAGCAACTGCTCGATCTCGGTCATGACTTCATGATGCAGGCCGCCGCTGACATTCGCGGCGGCCTGTGGACAACCCCCGGCCCGGGTGCGGGCCTGTGGACAACTCGTGGGCGGCAAGCGCCGGATGAGGTGTGGTCAGCGGGTCGCGAACGGCTGGTCCGTGGGCACGATCTCGCGTCCCAGCGGAAGCAGGGAGACCGGGATCAGCTTGAAGTTGGCGATGCCGAACGGGATCCCGATGATCGTCAGGCACATCACGACACCGGTGACGATATGGGCGAGAGCCAGCCACCAGCCCGCGAGGACCAGCCACAGGACGTTGCCGACACAGGAGGGGGCGCCGGCGTCCCGCCGTTCGACGGTCGTGTACCCGAAGGGCCACAGGGCGTAGACGCCGATACGGAACGCCGCTACGCCGAACGGGATCGTCTCGGGACGTTCCCAATCACGCTACAAAGGCGCTGCGCTTCCGCCTGGACGCCTGACCGGCTGATACTCGTGACAGCAGGCATGCCGACGGAGTGACCTGGAGAGGGTACCGACCATGAAGCTGTTCAACCTGCTGCTCAACATCCTGTGGCTCGTCTTCTGCGGCTTCTGGATGGCGCTCGGCTACCTGATCGCAGCGCTGATCTGCTTCGTCTTGATCATCACCATCCCGTTTGGCATCGCGTCCCTACGTATCGCCGGCTACGTCCTGTGGCCGTTCGGGCGGACCACAGTGGAGCGGCCGGACGCCGGCGCCGGATCCTTCATCGGCAACGTGATCTGGGTGATCTTCGCGGGGTGGTGGCTGGCTCTGGCCCACCTGATCACGAGCATCCCGCTGTTCCTGTCGATCATCGGGATCCCGTTCGGGTGGGCCAACCTGAAGCTCATCCCGATCTCACTCATGCCGCTCGGGCGTGAGGTAGTCCCGTCGGATCAGGGATTCGGCGGGCGCTGACGGTAGTCGTCGCTCAGCAGCTGCCGAGCCGCCTCGGAATGGGCCAGGGTAGCTCCCCTACTGCCCAAGGGCCGCAGGGGCACCGTCCGCCGGTCCTTGGACGCCATTTTCTACAAGGCGCGTACCGGAAAATCGTGGCCTGAAGTGATCAAGGACACCGGCGCCACAATCCAGGCTTCGAAGCACTTCAACGCCTGGACATCCGATGACACGTGGGCCCGCGTGAACGCCGCGCTGTCGGACGTGCAGCAGACCCCTCTTCCCGAACCTCAGCTCCTACCGCCGATGATCATCGAAGGGCGAGTCGACCCGAGCGCGATGCTGCACCCTGAGGGACGATCCCGAAGATCACTCCCGCCAGCAGGTAGCCGAGGAACAGCCAGAAGCCGCTCAGGACGAGCCAAATGACGTTCAGGATGGTCTTCACCGCGGGCGACCTGCCATCTTCTCTAGCCGGGCGATCCGCTCCGCCATGGGCGGATGCGTCGAGAACATCTTGGACAGTCCCTGGCCCGGACGGAAGGGGTTCGCGATCATCATGTGGCTCGCGGTCTCGATCCGGGGCTCGGGGGGCAGCGGGAGCTGCTTGGTGCCGGCCTCCAGCTTGCTCAGGGCGCTGGCGAGGGCGAGCGGGTCGCCGGTGAGCTGGGCGCCGGAGGCGTCCGCCTGGTACTCCCGGGAGCGGCTGATGGCGAGCTGGATGAGGGTCGCGGCGAGCGGGCCCAGGATCATGATCAGCAGCATGCCGAGGATGCCGGGGCCGTCGTCGTCGTCCGAGCGGCCGACCGGGATCAGCCAGGCGAAGTTGACCAGGAACATGATCACCGAGGCGAGGGCGCCGGCGACCGACGAGATGAGGATGTCGCGGTTGTAGACGTGGCTGAGCTCGTGGCCGATCACACCTCGAAGTTCGCGCTCGTCCAGGATGCGCAGGATGCCCTCGGTGCAGCACACGGCGGCGTTGCGCGGGTTGCGGCCCGTCGCGAAGGCGTTCGGGGCCTCTGTCGGGGAGATGTACAGGCGGGGCATGGGCTGGCGGGCCTGGGTGGAGAGGTCGCGGACCATTCGGTACAGGGCCGGGGCCTCGAATTCGCTCACGGGGCGTGCGCGCATCGCGCGTAGCGCCAGTTTGTCGCTGTTCCAGTACGCGTACGCGTTCGTGCCGAGGGCGACGAGGACCGCGACGATCAGACCCGTCCGGCCGAAGAAGCTGCCGATGACGATGATGAGTGCCGACAGTCCTCCGAGGAGAACTGCCGTTCTGAGTCCGTTGTGCCGGCGGTGCACGGTACGCCCTCCAAGTCGTGCGGCAGGGGAACCCTTTGCCTGCGGTGCTGCCTTCCGATCTGCGATGCCACCGGTGTCGTGGTGTCACGTCCAGTGGACCCTTCCGCACTGGTCAACGCCAAGCGACGGCCGCTAGTTCCCTTGTGTCCGCTGTGCGCCGCGTGAGCCGGCCGGGTGAAAGTCGCGCCGCGCCCGCGTCGATGGTCCGCACGCGCGTGTGAAGGGCGCCAGAACAGGCCGGTGGCGGCGAAGCGGAGCACCAGCTTCGCCGCGCCCGCGTCGGTGGTCCGCACGCGCGCGTGAAGGGCTTCAGAACAGGCCGGTGGCGGCGAAGCGGAGCACCAGCTGGGGTGCGCCGGAAAGCGCGATGCCGAGGGCGCCGGTGAGGGCGAGCGCGGCAGTGAGGGGGGCCGGGAGGCGGTGCGTGGCGGTGTCGCCTTCGGGGGCGCGGAAGAGCAGGGTCGTCCACTGGAGGTAGTAGTAGAGGGCGATCACGACGTTGACGGCCATGACGACGGCCAGCCAGCCGAGGCCGGCGTCGACGGCCGCCGAGAAGACGGTGACCTTGGCGAACAGTCCGATGATGCCGGGCGGGAGTCCGGCCAGGCACAGTAGGAAGAACGCCAGGAGCAGTGCGGTCAGCGGGTTCTTTCCGTACAGGCCGCGGTAGTCGGAGAGCCGGTTGAGTTCCTTCGTACGGCCGACCAGGGCGGCCACCGCGAAGGCGCCGAGGTTCACGGCCGCGTACATGAGGGCGTAGGCGACGGTGGAGCCGACGGCCTTCTGGGGGTTCTTGGCGTATCCGGCGGCGGCGATCGGCACGAGCAGGTAGCCGGCCTGGCCCACCGACGACCAGGCGAGCAGTCGTACCGCGCTGTACGCGCGCGTGGCCTGTTGGCGCAGGGCCGCGACGTTGCCGACGGTCATGGTGAGGGCGGCCAGGGCGGCGAGTGCGGGGCCCCAGACGTCGGCGTACGACGGGAAGGCGACGACGGTGACCAGGATCAGGCCGGAGAAGCCGACGGCTTTGCCGACGACGGACAGGTAGGCGGCGATGGGGAGCGGGGCGCCGACGTAGGTGTCGGGGACCCAGAAGTGGAAGGGGACGGCGGCTGTCTTGAACGCGAAGCCCACAAGGGTGAGGACGACACCCGTTTGGGCGAGGGTGTGCAGTTGGCCGTCGACGTGCTGGATGCGGTCGGCGACCTGGGTGAGGTAGAGGCTGCCGGTGGTGGCGTACACGAAGCTGATGCCCAGGAGGCTGACGGCGGTCGCGGTCACCGAGGAAAGGAAGAACTTCAGGGCGGCTTCGGAGGACTTCGCGTCGCCGTGCCGGATGCCGACGAGGGCGAAGGCGGGCAGGGAGGCGACCTCCAGGGCGACGATCAGGGTGGCAAGGTCGCGGGAGGCGGGCAGCAGGGCGGCGCCGGCGGCCGAGGAGAGCAGCAGGAACCAGAACTCGCCCTGGGGGTAGCGGCGGTTGCCGTCCTTCAGGGTGGTGACGGACAGCAGGGCCGTGAGCAGGCCGCCCGCGAGCACCAGGAACTGCACGACCAGGGTGAACCGGTCGGCCGTGTAGCTGCACGCGCGCGTGGCGCCCGTCAGGCAGAAGGTGCTGCGGTCGTGGTCCAGGAGCGGCAGCAGCAGGACGGTGGACGCGGCGAGTCCGGCGACCGACACCCAGCCGAGGAGGGGCTTTCTGGCCTCCGGCACGAACAGGTCGGCGACGAGGACGGCGAGGGCGACGACCGCGGTGAGGGTGGGCGGGGCGATGGCGAGCCAGTCGACGGACTGGACGAGGTTCGCGGCCAGCGGCTGGGCCAGGGCGCTCATCGGATGCCTCCTGCGAGGAGCTGCTGCACGGCCGGGTCGGTCAGCCCGAGCAGGGCCTTCGGCCACAGTCCGGCGACGACGGTGAGGGCGACGAGGGGGGTCCAGGCCGCGAACTCGTAGGTGCGGACGTCGGCGAGTTCCGGCATGTCCTGCGGTGCGGCGCCCATGCAGACGCGGCGGACCACGGCCAGCATGTACGCGGCCGTCAGCAGGGTGCCGAAGGCGGCGATCGCCATGAAGGTCAGGAAGGCGGGGCGGCTCAGGCCGGCGGCGGGTTTGAACGCGCCGAAGAGGGCCAGCATCTCGCCCCAGAACCCGGCGAGTCCGGGCAGCCCGAGCGAGGCGACGGCGGCGAACGCGAGCAGTCCGCCGAGGCGCGGTGCCTTGCCGTACAGCGCGGCACCGGTCTCTTCGGCCAGCGCGTCCAGGTCGGTCGTGCCGGTGC
This sequence comes from Streptomyces sp. NPDC051105, assembly GCF_040682795.1. Lineage (NCBI taxonomy): Bacteria > Bacillati > Actinomycetota > Actinomycetes > Kitasatosporales > Streptomycetaceae > Streptomyces > Streptomyces sp. NPDC051105. Next base: position 489,172 of record NZ_JBFBBR010000003.1, read on the forward strand.
GGTCCTTGAGGCCGCCGACCAGGAAGAACAGCAGGCCGGTGATGAGTCCGTGGGCGATGTTGGCGAACAGGGCGCCGTTGACGCCCGTCGGGGTCATGGTGGCGATGCCGAGCAGGACGAAGCCCATGTGGCCGACGGAGGAATAGGCGATCAGGCGCTTGAGGTCGCCCTTCGCGCCCCGTTTGGCCAGGTTCAGGCAGGCCAGGGAGCCGTAGATGATCCCGACCACGGCGAAGGCGGCGAGGTACGGCGCGAAGGTGCGGAATCCGTCGGGCGCGACTGGCAGCAGGATCCGAACGAACCCGTACGTACCCATCTTCAGCAGGACGCCGGCCAGCAGGACCGAGCCGACGGTCGGCGCGGCGGTGTGGGCGTCCGGCAGCCAGCTGTGCAGGGGCCACATCGGGGTCTTGACCGCGAGCCCGATCCCGATCGCCAGGACGGCGATGACCTGCACGGATGTGGTCAGGGACCGGCCGTTGTCAGTGGCGAGTGCCACCATGTCGAATGTGCCCGCCTTGATTCCGATCAGGAGCAGGCCGAGCAGCATGACGACGGATCCGAGCAGGGTGAAGAGGATGAACTTCCAGGCGGCCTGGGTCCGCCCCGCGCCGCCCCAGCGGGCGATGAGGAAGTACATCGGGATGAGGACCATCTCGAACGCGAGGAAGAACAGCAGCAGGTCGAGGACGGCGAAGCTCGCGAGGGTGCCGGACTCGAGGACGAGCAGCAGTGCGACGAAGGCCTTCGGGGACGGGCCCGCAGGCATGTTGAAGTAGGAGTAGAGCGCGCAGAGGAAGGTCAGCAGCGCGGTCAGGACCACGAGGGGGAGGGAAATGCCGTCGACGCCGAGGTGGATGCGCACGTCGAGTGCGGGGATCCAGCTGATGTCGGTCGTGGCCTGCATCCTGGACGGATGGTCGTGGTCGAAGCCGAGCGCGAGGACGATCGCGGCGATGAGGATCGCGCCGGTCACGGTCACGCCGTGGCGGAGCACGGCCTGCCCGGGTGATTTCCCCTTCAGCCCGGGCGGGGCGGGGAGCAGAGCGGCGACGGCGCCGAGGAGCGGGCCGACGACGATCAATGCCAGAAGGAACCGCATCACGGACTCGTTGATATCGATCACGCCTGCTCACGCTCCCGTGGCGACGAGGAGGACGGCGACCGCCAGGACGACGGTGCCGGCGAGCAGCGCGCTCACATAGGTCTGGACGTTGCCGGTCTGGGCGCGCCGTACGGCGGCGCCGAGCAGCCGAGGTGCGGCGGCCGCGCTGCGGACGTAGGTGTCGACGACCTCGCGGTCGAGGAACTGGACGAGGCTCGCCGCGGCCAGGACGGGTCGGACGAACAGCGCGTCGTACACGGCGTCCAGGTGGAAGCCTTCGGCGGCGTGCCGGCGCAGCGGGCCGAGCAGCAGCCGGGCCGGGTCCGCCGGGTCGGGTGCGTAGGCGACGTCGCCGAACGCGGGCTCGTGGGCGGCGATGGCCTCGGCTTCGACCAGTCCGGCGTCACCCTCGGGGTGTGCGGCGACAGCGCCGATCGGGGCGCGGGCGGCCAGCGCCCTGGTGCGCTGCCAAGCGCCGTAGGTGGCGAGTCCGCCGACGAGCGCGAGACCGGTGCCGAGGATCGAGGTGGTGAGGGTCGGGGTGAGGTCGCGGCCGTCGAACCAGGCGGGCAGCGACCGGTAGGCGAATCCGCCGAAGGCGAGGGACGGGACGGTCAGGACCCACAGCACGACGGTCATGGACAGCGGCTGCCGCCCGTGGTCGGGGGCCTCGGTGCCCCGGCCCCGGAAGGCGAGCAGCCACAGCCGGGTCGCGTACGCGGCGGTGAGGACGGCGGTGACCAGGCCGGCGACGAGGACGATCCAGCCGGCGCTGCCGGGGGCGTGCGCGGTGTGGCCGGTGGCCGCGTGCTCGGCCGCGCCCAGGACGGACTCCTTGGAGAAGAAGCCGCTGAAGGGCGGGATCGCGGCCAGCGCGAGAAGCGCCACGGTCATCGTCCAGTAGGCGTCGGGGACGCGTTCGCGCAGTCCGGAGGTGCGGGACATGACGGCCAGCGAGTTGGTGCCGGCGGCGTGGATGATCACACCGGCCGCGAGGAACAGGAGTGCCTTGAAGGCGCCGTGGGACAGGAGGTGGAAGACGGCGGCACCTCGGTCGCCGACGGCGAGGGCGCCGGTCATGTAGCCGAGCTGGCCGATCGTCGAATAGGCGAGGACGCGCTTGATGTCGTCCTGGGCGAGGGCGGCGAGGGCCGAACCGACCATCGTGACGGCACCCATGACGGCGAGGACGACCATCACGGCCGCACTGGCCTCGAAGACCGGAAGGAGACGGGCGACGAAGTAGACACCGGCGGCGACCATCGTGGCGGCGTGGATCAGCGCGGAGACGGGAGTGGGGCCCGCCATGGCGTCGGGAAGCCAGGTATGCAGCGGGAACTGCGCCGACTTGCCCGCCACACCGCACAGGAGCAGCAGGCCGACCAGGGCCGGGTGGTGCAGTCCGCCGTTCGCGACGGTGCCGAGGATCGTGGTGATGCGGAAGGAACCGGCGTCCGTGGCGAGCGCGAACAGGCCGATCAGGAACGGCACGTCGCCGAGCTTGGTGACCAGGAAGGCCTTGACGGAGGCGGCGCGGGCCTCGGGGGTCTCCCAGTAGTGACCGACCAGGAAGTAGGAGCAGATGCCCATGACTTCCCAGCCGACCAGCAGCACGATCAGGTCGCCGGAGTAGACGACCAGCAGCATCGCGGAGGTGAAGAGGGAGACGAGGGCGGCGTACGAGGGGTAGCGCGGGTCGTCGCGCAGGTAGCCGGTCGAGTAGATCTGCACACAGGTGGCGACGAAGGCGACCAGGACGGCGACGAGGGCGGCGAAGCCGTCGATGTGCAGGGCGAGTTCGATTGGAACCGAGCCGGTCGGGGTGAGCTGGGTGTGGGCGTCGACGGCCCGGCCGCCGCCCTGGTCCACGGCGACCGTGATGGCCAGCGCGAGCGCGGCGAGGGTCGGCAGGACCGCGAGCGGGCGGACGAAGCCGGGGGCCGTGCGCCCCGTGAGCAGGCCGGCCGCGGCGGCCAGGAAGGGCAGGAGGGGGACGAGGACGGCGAGGTTGGTCGTGGTCACGCGGTGGCCTCAGCCTTCTCGTCGGCCGTCCCGTCCGTGGGCGTGCCGTGCTCGTGGGCCTCGGCGGTGTCGCGCAGCCGGTCGATGGCGGAGGTGCCGCGGTTGCGGTAGACGGCGAGGACGATCGCCAGGCCGATGCCGATCTCGGCGGCGGCGATGGCGATGGTGAACAGGGTCAGCGCCTGACCGGAGTGCAGGGTGTCCCGGGCGGCCTTGCTCAGCCACACGTCGAAGGCGACGAGGTTGAGGTTGACGGCGTTGAGCATCAGCTCGACCGACATCAGGACCAGGATCGCGTTGCGGCGGGCGAGGACGCCGTACAGGCCGGTACAGAAGAGGAGGGCGGAGAGGACGGCGGGATAGGCGAGGTGCATCAGCGGGCGCCTTCCTGCTCGGATTCCTGCTGGGTCTTTTGCTCGATCGGGTGAATCCCCGAATCTGTGACCGATGGGGAACTCTGCGTGACGGGCCGGCCGTTCACAGGGGGCGGGGCCGAGTCCGCCTTCGCCTTCCGGGACAGGACGATGGCGCCGACCAGGGCCGCGAGGAGCAGGACGGAGAGGGCCTCGAAGGGCAGGACCCAGTTCTGGAAGAGGCTCTCTCCGGTGACCTTCGTGGAACCGGCGGCAGGGCCGTCCAGGTCGATCCAGGTGGCGCGGAAGGCGTCCACGACCACCCAGACCAGGGCGGCCGTGGCGGCCACGGCGACGGCCGACGCGGCCCAGCGGTTCCCGGAGTCCGCGTCCGGGGAGCGGCCGATGGGGGCCTTGGTGAGCATCAGCCCGAAGAGAAGGAGGACGACTACGGAGCCCACATAGATGAGGACCTGCACCCAGGCGATGAACTCCGCGGTGAGCAGCAGGTATTCGACGGCGAGGCCGCCGAGGGTGACCACCAGCCACAGGGCGGCGTGTACCAGTTGGCGGGTGGTGACCGTGACGAGGGCGGCGCCGAAGGTGACCAGGCCGACGAGGAGAAAGGCGATCTCCACGCCGGTCGGGGACAGGAAGCCGTGCGGTGCCTGGGCAAGGGGGATCACGACTCCCCCTCCTGCGGCTCGGCCTGGGCGGCCGCCAGCTTCTCGGCGGTCTTCCGGGCGGCGGCGATCTCCTTCGGTTCCTCCGCGCCGGGGTCGAGGGCGGGTGGGGCCGGGACCGTCCACATCCACTCACGGAGCTTGTCGCGCTCGTGGGTGAGTTCGTGGATGTCGGTCTCGGCGTACTCGAACTCGGGGGACCAGAACAGGGCGTCGAAAGGACAGACCTCGATGCAGATACCGCAGTACATGCACAGGGAGAAGTCGATGGCGAAGCGGTCCAGGACGTTGCGGCTGCGTTCGCGGCCGCCCGGGGCCGCCGCCGGGACGGTCTCCTTGTGGGAGTCGATGTAGATGCACCAGTCGGGGCACTCACGGGCGCAGAGCATGCAGACCGTGCAGTTCTCCTCGAACAGGCCGATCACACCGCGGGTGCGGGGCGGGAGTTCGGGCAGGGCGTCCGGGTACTGCTCGGTGACCGACTTCCGGGTCATCGTGCGCAGGGTGACGGCCAGGCCCTTGGCGAGGCCACTGCCGGGAATGGGGGCCACGGTTAGGAGATCACCACCTTGACGATGCCGGTGAGGGCGATCTGGGCAAGAGAAAGGGGGACGAGAAGGGTCCAGGAGAACTTCTGCAGCTGGTCCTCACGCAGTCGGGGGTAGGTCACGCGGAGCCAGATCACGACGAAGGCGAGGAGCGCCGTCTTCAGAAGGGTCCACAGCCAGCCGAGGCCGTCGGCTCCCCACGGCCCGTGCCAGCCGCCCAGGAAGAGGACGGTGGTCAGACCGCACAAGACGACGATCCCGGCGTACTCGGCGAGCAGGAACAGGGCGAAGCGCAGGCCGGTGTACTCGGTGTACGCGCCGAAGATGATCTCCGTGTCGGCGACGGGCATGTCGAAGGGGGGTCGCTGGAGTTCCGCGAGGCCGGCGATGAAGAAGATCAGGCCGCCGGTGAGCTGCCAGGGCAGCCACCACCAGTGGAAGGCGCCGACGATGCCCGGCAGGGAGACCGTGCCGGCCGCCATCGCCACGGAGGCGGCGGCGAGCAGCATGGGGAGTTCGTAGGCGAGGAGCTGGGCGGCGGTGCGCAGGCCGCCGAGGAGGGAGAACTTGTTGGCACTGGCCCAGCCGGCCATGAGCGAGCCGAGGACGCCGACGCCCATCACGGCCAGCACGAAGAACACACCCGCGTCCAGGACCTGGCCGACGGCACCCTCGCCGGGGCCGATCGGGATGGCGAGCAGCACGAGCAGATACGGCAGGAGGGCCACCGCGGGCGCCAGCTGGAAGATACGGCGGTCCGCGCCCGCCGGGACCACGTCCTCCTTCTGCGCGAACTTCACGCCGTCGGCGACCAGCTGGGCCCAGCCGTGGAAACCACCGGCGTACATCGGGCCGAGGCGGCCCTGCATATGGGCCATCACCTTGTGCTCGGTCTGACCGACGATCAAGGGGAAGGTGAGGAAGACGACGAACACGACGAGGAGTCGCAGGACGACGTCCAGAGCGTCGTTCACTACGGGCCTCCTGGGCGGTCTTCGCGGGGGGCGGGTTGTTCGGTGGTGGCGCTGCCCGGAGGCGGGGCCGGGGCTTCGCGGCTGCGAGGAGCGTCGGGTGCGGGGGCCTCAGGAGCTGAGGCGTCGGCGGAGACAGGGGGTGAGTCAGGTCCGGCGTCCTGGGAGGCCTCGGCGTCCTCAAGGGCCTCGGGTGCGGCAGGCTCCGGCTCGCCCGGCTCCGGCTCGGCAGACTCCGGCTCGGCAGACTCCGGCTCGCCCGGCTCCGGCTCGCCTGGCTCCGGTCCAGCCGCCTTGGGTCCACCCGACTCGGGCCCGGCTGACTTCGGCGGCGCCGACTCATGTGGAGCCGACTCCGACCCCTTCGGCTCCCCCGCCTCCGGCTTCTCGGTCTCGCGCCCAGCCCGGCGTGCCTCGGTCGGCTCGGCCGGCTCGGTCGGCTCGGTCGGCTCGGTCGGCTCGGTCGGCTCGGTCGACGTAACCTGCCGTTCCTCGCCTCCCGGTTCGTCGAAGGCCGGGCGGGCGTGGTGCCACGGGGCATCGGCGCTGCGTGGGGTGGCGGGGCGGGCCGGGGTGGCCGGTGCTGCCGACGGTGGCGTCTGCTGCGCGCGCTGCGACGCGGAGCCACCCGATGCAGTACGTGCCCGGCGTGGCCGCCGGGGAGCGGCGGCCGTCGGCTCCTCCGCCGGAGTGGTCTCGTCCGCTGCGGAGGCAACCCGCTGGGAAGCGGAACCCTCACTCACGCTCCGCCCGCGGCGCGGACCCGTGGGCGACTGCACCTCAGACGCGTCCCGCTGGGAAGCAGACCCCTCCCCCGCGCTCCGCGCCCGGCGCGGACCCGCCGGCGACTGCTCCCCGGGAACCGCCCGCTGGGAAGCGGAACCCTCGGTCGCGCTTAGTGCCCGGCGCGGGGTGGACGTCGGCTGTGACTCGGCGGTCGTCGCCTCCGCAGCCGGCGTCGCCTCCGCCGCGGGCGTCGGGCCGGCTGGGTCTGCCGCCCCGGCCGTCTGGCTCGCCGAGCCTTCCGCTGCCGTGCGGGAGCGCCGTACCGGGCGTTCGCCGGGCGTGCGGGTCGGGCGTTCGCCGGGTGGGCCGGCCGGGCGTTCGCCGGTGGGGCGTCCCGCTGCCGCTCGGGCCGGGCGGGCGGGGGCTGCGGGGAGCCGGCCCTTCAGGGGGCCCCATTCGTTGGGGTCGGGGACGCCCGGGGGAAGCATCTGGCGGCGCCTGGGGCCGCCGTGGTCGGACTCGCCGGGTTCCTTGGCGCCGGGCCAAGCCTTGGCGACGCGGGCGGCCAGGACGAAGTCCTTGCGGAGGGGGTGGCCCTCGAAGGTTTCCGGGAGGAGGAGGTGGTCCAGTCCGGGGTGGCCGGAGAAGCGGACACCGAACATCTCGTGGGTCTCGCGTTCGTGCCAGCGGGCGCCCGCGTAGACGCCGACGGCGGACGGGAGTTCGGGGGCGGTGTGTGGCACGGTCGTTCGCAGGAGCAGGCGGCGGACCGGGGCGAGGGCGACGACGTGGGCGGAGACGCGGAATCCGGTGCCGGGTTCGTCGACCGCGCTCAGCCAGTCGAAGAAAGTGCAGTTCAGGGTCGTACGGGCGGTCTCCAGTGCGGCGAGCCAGGAGGCGGGAGGGACGTCGACCGTGAGGACCTCGTAGGACTCCTCGGCCGTGGCGTCCGGGCCGAAGAGTTCGTCCACGGGTGCGGGGAGCCAGCCGGTGGGGGCCGTCATCGCGCATCACCTTCGGCGGTGGGGGCCGGCGGCCGCACCAGGCCGCTCTGGAGGGCGGCGGCGGACGGGCGGGGGGTGGCGTAGCGCTCGTCCAGGGACTCCGCCGCGATCTTCTCCTGGAGTTTGAGGATGCCCTGGAGGAGGGCCTCGGGGCGCGGCGGGCACCCGGGGACGTAGACGTCGACCGGGATGATCTGGTCGACGCCCTTGGTGACGGAGTAGGAGTCCCAGTAGGGGCCGCCGCAGTTGCTGCACGCGCCGAAGGAGATGACGTACTTGGGCTCGGGCATCTGCTCGTACAGTCGCTTGACGGCCGGGGCCATCTTGTCGGTGACCGTGCCCGAGACCACCATCAGGTCGGCCTGGCGGGGACCCGGGGCGAAGGGGATCACCCCGAGGCGGATGAAGTCGTGGCGGGCCATCGACGCGGCGATGAACTCGATCGCGCAGCAGGCGAGGCCGAAGTTGAAGACCCAGAGCGAGTATCGGCGGCCCCAGTTGAGGACGACCTTCATCGGCTCGGGGGCGAGGCGGGCGAGCGCGCCCAGCCGTTTCGGTTCCGGTAGCAGCATGGGCTCCGACGGCGTCACGTCCATGTCAGGACGCCCTTCTTGTATGCGTACAGCAGGCCGATGGCGAGGAAGCCGAGGAAGACGAACATCTCCACGAGCGTGGTGGCGCCGTAGCCGGGGGCGGCGAAGACCGTCGCCCAGGGGAACAGGAAGATCGAGTCGACCGCGAAGATGACGTAGAGGAAGGCGTAGACGTAGTAGCGGACCTGGGTGTGTGCCCAGCCCTCGCCGACGGGGTCGACACCACACTCGTAGGTCAGGAGTTTCTCGGGCGTGGGGATCACGGGGCGCAGCAGCCGGCCGGCTCCGAAGGCGGCGGCGACGAAGAGCACGCCGACGAGGGCCAGCAGTCCTACGACCGAGTAGGACGCGAAGTAGCCCGCGGCGACGACCACGGTCGGCTCACCCACCGTCTCCCACATCGTCCGTCCCCTCACTCCCTCGACAGACAACGGGCCTGCCCCGGCCCCGCGTCGTAACCTCAGTCAACTCTTGATTCGACGATCTGTACGCACGGGAGTCTAGGCCCTGATAAAGACACGGTAAGCAGCCCGTCACGCGGTGAGAGGTGACACCGGGGGCGACTGGTGGGGTTTTCCCCAGGGTGGCCCGGGCGGTGAACTCCATGGCATTGCGTCACGGCACACGGCACGCTGGCGCATATGACCGCACCAGCACCCCGTTCCCGCAGCCTGGCCGACAGCGGCGAAGACCGCGACCGGCTGCCGCCCGTCCGCTTCGCCTACGACGGTCACACCTGGAAGGAGATCGCGCACCTCCTGCTGAATCTGCCGGTATCGGTGTTCGGCTTCATCTATGTGTTCACGACGGTGTGGGTGAGCGGAGTGCTCACGATCACGGTGGTCGGCATCCCGCTGCTCGCCGCCACGCTGCTGGGCGCCCGGCAGCTGGGCAAGCTGGAGCGGGCACGCGCGCGTGCGCTGCTCGGGGTGCGGGTGGAGGAGCCGACTCCGCTGCCGTTGACCAAGCGGGGTGGGGGCACTGGGCGGCTGTGGATGGCGCTGAAGGATCCGGTGGGCTGGCGGACGCTGCTGTACGACTTCATCCGGCTGCCCTGGGGCATCCTCACCTTCTGCACCGTGTTGACGTCGTTGTTCGTGCTGTGGCCGGTGCTGCCGTTCATCGCGCGCGGGCTGGCGAACGCGGACCGGGCGATGGTCCGCGGTCTGCTGTCGCCCTCCGACGAGCTGGAGCGCCGGATCGCCGAACTGGAGTCGGACCGGGGGGTCGTGGTGGACACGGCCGCCGCCGACCTGCGGCGTATCGAACGGGATCTGCACGACGGCGCCCAGGCCCGCCTCGTCAACCTCGCCATGGGGCTCGGTCTGGCGAAGGAGAAGCTGCTGGAGGACCCCGACGGGGCCGCCGCGATGGTCGAGGAGGCGCACGGCGAGGTGAAGCTGGCCCTGCAGGAGCTCAGGGACCTCGCCCGGGGCATCCACCCGGCGGTGCTGACCGACCGCGGGCTGGACGCGGCGCTGTCCTCGGTCGCCTCGCGCTGCACGGTACCGGTCCAGGTGACCGCCGACCTGCCGTCCAGACCGGCGCCGGCGATCGAGGGCATCGCCTACTTCACCGTCTCCGAGCTGCTGCAGAACATCAGCAAGCACAGCGGGGCGCGCAGCGCGTCGGTCGACGTGTGGCGCACGGACGACCGGCTGCTGATCCAGGTGACGGACGACGGCCACGGCGGCGCGAGCCTGGACGGCGGCACCGGGATGCGCGGGCTCGCCGACCGGCTGGGCGCGGTGGACGGCCTGTTCGTCGTCGACTCACCGGTCGGCGGTCCCACCACGGTCACCGCCGAGCTGCCCTGGCGCGACCGGGGGTAGGGAAAACCCCCCGTTCAAGATGCCGACGGCCTCCATGGTTCGCGGACCTGCGGCACAGCAGGGTGGAGGTACGACAGGGACAGGCCTGACGGGACGAGCTGGCACGGCTGGAACAGACAGCACAGGACGGACGGGACGGCACCGATGGCCACGGAGTACGGGCACGGGCACGGATACGGATACGGGCAGGACGACGGGTACGGGTACGGCTATGGGCAGGGCCACGGATACGGCCACGGCCCGTACGGTGAGCGTCGGCATCGGGTGCCGGCCGTGCTGCGCGCGCCGTTCGAGGCGCGCAGCTGGCGTGAGTTCGCCTATGTGCTGCTGGGCCTTCCGATCGGCGTCACGCTGTTCGTGTGGACCGTGACGATGGTGTCCCTCGGTGTCGGTCTGCTGGTCACCTTCATCGGCATTCCCCTGCTGGCCGCGGCCCTCGCCGGCTGCCGGGGCTTCGGGGCGCTGGAACGGGGGCGGGCGCGCGGGCTGCTGCGCCTGGAGGTGGCCGATCCGGAACCGTTGCGGATGCGTAAGCCCGGGGTGATGGCTTGGATCGGCGCGGTACTGAAGAGCGGCACGTCCTGGCGCCATCTGCTGTACGCGGTCCTCCAGTTCCCCTGGTCGATGTTCTCCTTCGTCGTCGCGCTCAACTTCTGGGCGTACGGCTGGGCCCTGCTGACGTATCCGCTGTGGTTCTGGGTCTTCCCGATGTACGCCGGGCAGGGCGGTCTTCAGCTGTACGGCGACGCGCATCACAGCATCTACCTCGACAACCCGTTCGAGATCACCATGACCGCGCTGGTGGGGCTGCTCTTCACGCTGGCCACGCCGTGGATCGTACGGGCGCTGACGCTGGTGGACCGGCTGATGGTGCGCGGGCTGCTCGGGCCCTCGGAGCTCGCGTCGCGGGTGGTGGAGCTGGAGTCCGACCGGGGGGTGGTCGTCGACACGGCCGCGGCGGACCTGCGGCGCATCGAGCGGGACCTGCACGACGGGGCGCAGGCCCGGCTGGTGGCGCTGGCCATGGATCTGGGGCTGGCGAAGGAGAAGCTGCGGGAGGATCCGCAGGTCGCGGCGCGGATGGTGGACGAGGCGCACGGTGAGGTGAAGACCGCGCTGCAGGAGTTGCGGGACCTGGCCCGGGGGATCCATCCCGCGGTGCTCACCGACCGGGGACTGGACGCGGCGCTGTCGGCGGTGGCCTCGCGGTGCACGGTGCCGGTGCGGGTGGAGGTCGACCTGGCGGAGCGGCCGGCGGCGGCGATCGAGGGGATCGCGTACTTCACGGTGTCCGAGTTGCTGCAGAACATCAGCAAGCACGCGCGGGCGAGCGCGGCTGCGGTGGATGTGTGGCGGAGCGAGGACCGGTTGATGTTGCAGGTCACGGACGACGGGGTGGGAGGTGCGGACACGGCGAAGGGGTCGGGGCTGGCGGGGCTGGCCGAGCGGCTGGACGCGGTCGACGGCATCGTGGTGGTGGACTCGCCGGTGGGCGGGCCCACGCGGGTGACGGCGGAGCTGCCCTGGCGGAGCTGAGGCCGCGGATCTCCGCCCCCCGCCGCCCCTACCCGTTCCCTCACCAGGGGGCTCGGCCCCCTTCGACCCCGGCACCCAGGGGCTGCCCCCAGCCCCCGCATCGGCCTGAACGGCCTCGTCGTCCGGGCGGGCGGGGCAGCGGGCTCGGACCGCCTTCTTTCCGCGTGCCGGGCGGGCTGGTAGGGGGTTGCCCGGGGGGCGGGCGGGCTGAATTTGGTTCGTCTCCTCTCAAGACCGCGCCGCGCTCCGATGCGAATGCTGGAATGCTGGTCTTTCGGAGAGGGCAGGCATGTGTGCCGGACGGGGCGCGGGGGGCCGGAAGATCGTGGAGGACAGGGTGCGGGTGGTCATCGCCGAGGATTCCGTGTTGCTCAGAGAGGGGCTGACCCGGCTGTTGACCGACCGCGGACATGACGTCGTCGCGGGCGTCGGCGACGCGGAGGCGCTGGTCAAGACCATCGCCGATCTCGACGCGCAGGGGGCGCTGCCGGACGTGGTGGTGGCGGACGTACGGATGCCGCCGACGCACACCGACGAGGGGGTGCGCGCCGCCGTACAGCTGCGGAAGGCGCATCCGCAGCTCGGGGTGCTGGTGCTGTCGCAGTACGTGGAGGAGCGCTACGCCACCGAACTGCTGGCCGGTTCCAGCCGGGGCGTGGGCTATCTGCTCAAAGACCGGGTCGCCGAGGTACGGGAGTTCGTGGACGCGGTCGTGCGGGTCGCCGAGGGCGGTACCGCGCTCGATCCCGAGGTGGTCGCGCAGCTGCTCGGACGCAGCCGTAAGCAGGACGTGCTGGCCGGGCTGACCCCGCGCGAGCGGGAGGTGCTGGGGCTGATGGCCGAGGGGCGGACGAACTCGGCGATCGCCCGGCAGCTGGTCGTGAGCGACGGAGCCGTCGAGAAGCACGTCAGCAACATCTTCCTCAAGCTGGGTCTCTCCCAGAGCGACGGGGACCACCGACGGGTTCTGGCCGTTCTGACCTATCTGAACTCCTGACGGGCCGACACCGTGTCGGAGCCGGAAGGTAGCCAGGGGGAGAGAAAATCATGACAAGTCAGGGCGACAGGTCGTCTCAAAACGCCGTCCATCATGTGAGCGGGCACGGGAAGGCGACCCTAACCGACGTAGGGTTGATTGCGGGATGGTCCGTGGGACGACCCCGCCCGGACAGCCGCCTCGAAGGAGGTCCAGTTCAGTGACCAGCCAGGTCAGCAGGACAACGGAACAGGCCGACGGAACCGTCGTGGGAGAACAGCGCAGGCCGGGCGGTGTGAAGGCCGTCCGGCGCCTCGATCGGGTGATCATCCGGTTCGCGGGGGACTCGGGTGACGGTATGCAGCTCACCGGTGACCGGTTCACGTCGGAGACCGCGTCCTTCGGCAACGATCTCTCGACCCTCCCCAATTTCCCCGCCGAGATCCGCGCCCCGGCAGGCACCCTGCCCGGGGTCTCCTCATTCCAGTTGCACTTCGCCGACCACGACATCCTCACCCCCGGGGACGCGCCGAACGTGCTGGTCGCGATGAACCCGGCCGCGCTGAAAGCCAATATCGGGGACCTGCCACGCGGCGCGGAGATCATCGTCAACACGGACGAGTTCACCAAACGGGCGATGCAGAAGATCGGCTACGACGCCTCCCCACTGGAGGACGGCTCACTGGACGGCTACAGCCTCCATCCGGTGCCGCTGACCACCCTGACGGTGGAAGCCCTCAAAGAATTCGACCTCACCCGCAAAGAGGCCGAGCGCAGCAAGAACATGTTCGCGCTCGGCCTCTTGTCATGGATGTACCACCGGCCCACCGAGGGCACGGAACGGTTCCTCAAGCAGAAGTTCGCCCGCAAACCCGAGGTCATGAACGCCAACCTGGCGGCCTTCCGCGCGGGCTGGAACTTCGGGGAGACGACCGAGGACTTCGCGGTCTCCTACGAGATCGCCCCGGCGACCACCGCGTTCCCGGTGGGCACCTACCGCAACATCTCCGGGAACCTGGCCCTGGCCTACGGCCTGGTCACCGCCTCCCGCCAGGCCGACCTGCCGCTCTTCCTCGGCTCGTACCCGATCACCCCGGCCTCCGACATCCTTCACGAACTGTCCAAGCACAAGAACTTCGGTGTACGGACCTTCCAGGCCGAGGACGAGATCGCCGGGATCGGCGCGGCACTCGGCGCGGCCTTCGGCGGCTCGCTCGCCGTCACCACCACCTCCGGCCCGGGTGTGGCGCTGAAGGCGGAGACGGTGGGGCTCGCGGTGTCGCTGGAGCTGCCGCTGCTCGTCGTCGACATCCAGCGCGGCGGCCCGTCCACCGGGTTGCCGACCAAGACCGAGCAGGCCGACCTGCTCCAGGCGATGTACGGCCGCAACGGCGAGGCCCCGGTGCCCGTGATCGCCCCCCGAACCCCGGCCGACTGCTTCGACGCGGCACTGGAGGCGGCCCGGATCGCGCTGACGTACAGAACGCCGGTGATGCTTCTGTCCGACGGCTACCTGGCCAACGGCAGCGAGCCCTGGCGCATCCCGGAGCTGGAGGAACTCCCCGACCTGCGCGTCCAGTTCGCCCAGGGCCCCAACCACACCCTCGACGACGGCACCGAGGTCTTCTGGCCGTACAAACGCGACCCGCAGACACTCGCCCGCCCGTGGGCGATCCCCGGCACGCCCGGTCTCGAACACCGTATCGGCGGCATCGAGAAGCAGGACGGCACGGGCAACATCTCCTACGACCCCGCCAACCACGACTTCATGGTCCGTACCCGGCAAGCCAAGATCGACGGCATCGACGTACCGGACATCGAGGTCGACGACCCGGACGGCGCGCGCACCCTGGTCCTGGGCTGGGGCTCGACCTACGGGCCGATCACGGCCGCGGTACGGCGGCTGCGCCGGGCCGGCGAGGCGATCGCGCAGGCGCACCTGCGCCACCTCAACCCCTTCCCCCGCAACCTGGGTGCGGTCCTGGGGCGGTACGACAAGGTGGTGATCCCCGAGATGAACCTCGGTCAGCTCGCCACCCTCATCCGGGCGAAGTACCTCGTGGACGCGCATTCGTACAACCAGGTCAACGGCATGCCGTTCAAGGCCGAGCAACTCGCCGAGGCGCTCAAGGAGGCCATCCATGACTGACACCGCCGACGGACTGCTCCAGCTCGTCCCCAAGGCCGCGGCCAAGCAGTCCATGAAGGACTTCAAGTCCGACCAGGAGGTGCGCTGGTGCCCGGGCTGCGGTGACTACGCGATCCTGGCCGCCGTGCAGGGGTTCATGCCGGAACTCGGGCTGGCGAAGGAGAACATCGTCTTCGTCTCCGGCATCGGCTGCTCCTCCCGCTTCCCGTACTACATGAACACCTACGGGATGCACTCCATCCACGGCCGCGCCCCCGCCATCGCCACCGGGCTGGCCACCTCCCGCCGGGACCTGAGCGTCTGGGTCGTCACCGGCGACGGCGACGCCCTCTCCATCGGCGGCAACCACCTCATCCACGCCCTGCGCCGCAACGTCAACCTGAAGATCCTTCTCTTCAACAACCGGATCTACGGGTTGACGAAGGGCCAGTACTCACCGACTTCCGAAGTCGGGAAAATCACCAAGTCGACACCGATGGGCTCCCTGGACGCCCCCTTCAACCCGGTGTCCCTGGCGATCGGCGCCGAGGCGTCCTTCGTGGCCCGCACCATCGACTCCGACCGCAAGCACCTCACCGACGTACTGCGCCAGGCCGCCGCCCACCCCGGCACGGCCCTGATCGAGATCTACCAGAACTGCAACATCTTCAACGACGGCGCCTTCGACGCCCTCAAGGACAAGCAGTCCGCCGAGGAAGCGGTGATCCGCCTGGAGCACGGACAGCCCATCCGCTTCGGCACCGACGGCGCGCGCGGGGTCGTACGCGACCGGCACACCGGTGATCTGACAGTGGTCGACGTGACCCCGGACAACGAGTCCGAGATCCTCGTTCACGACGCCCACTCCCCCTCCCCCACCACGGCCTTCGCCCTCTCCCGGCTGGCCGATCCGGACACCCTGCGCCACACGCCCATCGGCGTGCTCCGCTCGGTGGAACGGCCCGTCTACGACGTCCAGATGTCCGAGCAGCTGGACACGGCGGTGGAGCAGCACGGCAAGGGCGACCTGGGGGCGCTGCTGGCCGGCGGCGACACCTGGACGGTCGTCGGCTGACTCTCCTCGAGCAGGAGGTGCGAGCGGGGTCCGGACACCGTGTCCGGGCCCCGCTTCGCGTTCAGGCGCGCTTCGCCTCGTCGTACGCCTCCCGGGCCCGGGTCACGTCCGCCATCCGCCGCTCGGTCCACAGCGCCAGGTCCCGTACCTGCCGGGCCGCCTCGCGGCCGAGGTCGGTGAGGGAGTAGTCGACCCGGGGCGGGATGACGGGCTTGGCGTCCCGGTGGACCAGGCCGTCCCGTTCCAGGGTCTGGAGGGTCTGAGTAAGCATCTTCTCGCTGACCCGGCCGATGGCGCGGCGCAGTTCGCTGAAGCGGTGGGGGCGGTCGAGGAGCTCGATCAGGACCAGGACGCCCCAACGGCTGGTGACGTGCTCCAGTACCAGACGGTACGGGCACATCGCCTCGCCGACGACGTACTTGGCGGCCCTTGCGGCGGGCCCGTCGGGACGGTTCTCGACTGCGGGGGTACTTACGGCCATGCCAGTACCTTACCTCAAAGTGGGTACTTTCTTTTGGTTAGCGCACCTCCTAGGGTTAGTGACATCGGAACCCCACAAGGAGATCGCAGACCATGAGCATCGTTGTCACCGGAGCCACCGGACACCTCGGCCGTCACGTCGTGACGCAGCTGCTCGAGAAGGTCCCGGCCGAGCAGATCACCGCCGTCGTCCGCGACAAGGCCAAGGCCGCCGACTTCGCCGCCCGGGGCGTCAACATCGCCGTCGCCGACTACAACTCCCCCGAGACCTTCGGCGGCCTCTTCGCCGCCGGCGACAAGGTGCTGCTGATCTCGGGCAACGAGTTCGACAAGGGCCGCCCGCAGCAGCACAAGGTCGTCATCGACGCGGCCAAGGCGGCCGGCGTGGCCCTGCTCGCGTACACCAGCGCCCCGGCCAGCCTGAAGGCGTCGCTGGTGGACGACCACCGCGCCACCGAGGAGCTGCTGCTCGCCTCCGGCCTGCCCTACACCCTGCTGCGCAACGGCTGGTACCACGAGAACTACACCGAGAACCTCGCCCCGGTACTGGAGCACAACGCCGTCGTCGCGGCCGCGGGCGAGGGCAGGGTCTCCTCGGCCTCCCGCGCGGACTACGCGGCCGCCGCCGTCGCCGTGCTGACCGGCGAGGGCCACGAGAACCAGACGTACGAGCTGGGCGGCGACGTCGCCTGGAGCTTCGACGAGTACGCCGCGGAGATCGCGCGGCAGACCGGCAAGGAGATCGCCTACAACTCCGTGCCCGGCGAGGTGCTCCAGTCCATCCTCACCGGCGCCGGCGTGCCGGAGGCGTTCGCCACCATCCTGGTCGGCGTCGACGCGTCGATCGCCAAGGGCGAGCTGGTCGTCGACTCCGGCGACCTCTCCCGCCTGACCGGCCGCCCGACCTCCCCGATCTCCGAGGCCGTCGCGGCCGCGCTGAAGTAGACCCGCTGAAGTAGACCCTGAGCCAGGCAGGCCCTGAGCCAGGCAGGCCCCGAGAAGCCCGGAGGTGCGGGAGCTCGGGGAGGCCCGGGAGCTCGGGGAGACCCACGCCCGGTCTGTCATGACCGTATGCCGATACGGCCATGACAGACGGGAGTGCTCGACGCTTCGTCAACGACGGTGCCGGGCACGCCGCCCTGCTGGCCTCCACCGGCATCGTCACCGCGCTCCCGCTGGTCTGCTTCGGCACCGCCGCGATCCGCGTCCCGCTCTCCACGCTCGGTCTGCTGTAGTACCTGGCGCCGGTCTTCCAGTTCCTGCTCGGCATCCTCTACTTCCACGAGGCGATGCCCGCGGAGCGCGTGGCCGGCTTCGCCCTGGTCTGGGTCGCCTCACCCTGCTCACCTGGGACGCCCTGCGCACCGCCCGCCGGTCCGCGGGGGCGCTCGCGGCGGCGGCCGTATCCCGGCCGGTGACGACGGCCGCGGAGACTCCCAGAAGTCAGGTGTGAGGCCGACGGCCGTCGGCTATAAGTGGGCGGCATGACGCAGACGCCCGCACCCCTGCACTGGAAACTCGTCGTCGACGCTCGCGACCCGCACGCACAGGCCGACTTCTGGGCCGCCGCACTGCACTATGTGGCCGAGGACAACAGCGCGTTCGTCGAACGCCTGCTGGAGCTGGGCGCGCTGCACGGCGCGGCGACCGTGGAGTACCACGGGCGTGCCGCCTTCCGTGACCTGATCGCCGTACGGCATCCGGACGACCCGTTCGACCAGGAGCGCGGGACCGGGCTGGGGCGGCGGCTGTTGTTCCAGCGGGTGCCGGAAGGAAAGTCCGGCAAAAACCGGCTTCACATGGACCTGCACGCCGAGGCGGGCGAGCGGGCGGACGAGGTGGCGCGGCTGGAAGGGCTGGGCGCGACGGTGGTGCGGCATGTGTCCGAGCCGGCCGGGGAGTGGACGGTGATGGCCGACCCGGAGGGAAACGAGTTCTGCGTGCAGTGACCGACCGACTGGCCGACCCGCCCGCCGGCCGGCCGACGTTCAGGCGTTCCCGGCCGCGCGGCGGGCGCGTTCGGTGAGGCGGCCCATCCGGGCCCGGGCGGATTCCAGTTCCTCCGGGTCGTCGGCGGCCGGGCCGCCCTCCGTGGTGAGCTGCGCCCACAGGTCGATCAGGTCGCGGCCGAGGCGCAGCCCGTGCTCCGGGTCGCGCACCGCACGCCAGGCGGTGGCCGCGCTCCGCACGTTCCCGTACGCCCCCTCGGCGTCCCGGGCCTGCCGGTGCTGCCGGGCCAGGTCGAGGGAGAGGTGGAAGGCGCGCAGCGGATCGCCCGACAGGTAGGCGATGTAGGCGGTCAGCTCGCGCAGGTGCAGCACCTCGGTGTGACCGTCACCGAGGGTCGCGGAGGCGTCGGCGACGGTGCGCTCCGCGAGCTCGGCCGCCACTTCGATACGGCCCGCCCGGACGGCCTCGTTGATCCGCGACACCGGCTCGGTGAGCAGCGCGGCCCCCTCCGCGGTCACGGTCACGGGCTCGTCCCCGAGCACCTCCTCGGCGACGGCGTCGAAACCGCGGGCCGGGGTGTGCCTGGGGTCGGGGTCGAAGACACCGGCGGACCCGAGTTCCAGGAGGGGTTCTATGAGGGGCTCTACGCGGGATTCGGCACGAGGGTCGGTCCGGGGCGCCGCCGGCTGAGGCCAGGTGACGGGCTGAGCGGGTACGACGGCGGGGGCGGCCGCAACGGTGGGGGCGGTTCCGCCCATGACGGGCGGCGGGCCGAACACCCCGGTCGGCGGCTGGACCGTGCCCGGCGCCGACGGTGCCGCGACCGGCGGCTCGGCGACCGCCCGTAGCGGGAACAGGGGGGCCGTTTCCGTAACCGCCACGTCCGCAATCGCCGCCTCCGCGACCGCGGCCTTCGCGCCCGGGGTGACCGCGGTCGCGGCCTTCGCGCCCGGCGTGACCGCGGTCGGCGGTTCGTCGACGGCGTGCAGGAGGTGCGTCGGCCGGTCCCGGCCGGGCTGCTGTGCCGATCCCGGGGGAACGGGCGCGTTCGGCGTACCGGGCACGGCCATCCGTACCGGGTCGCCGGTGAAGCTGCTGGAGCCGTCCAGGTTTACCTGGAGGCGGACGACATAGCCGATGCGGCTGTCGTGAACGGTGGCGAGGACAGGAAGGCCGGTGGCGTGCGCGAGGTGCTGGAGGTGGTTGAGGACCGCCTGCTGGGGCTCCTCACCGGGCGCGGGGAACAGCGGTACGCCGTCCACGGTCGCGGCGCCGCCCGTCACGCGGACCTCGACCGGTTGCGCCGGCCGGTCGGTCTGCTGAGCTTCCCGCTTCGTCTCGCGGCTGAGTCGGGACATCGGCCCTCATTCCCCCGGCGTCACCGTCCGGTCGTACCCGTGCGTACGGTCAAGTCTGGCCGCTCCCCTCGGCCCACGCGTCACCGCGACGTCACAGCCTCGCATCAGGAAGGGGGCCATCCGGTGTTCCGGTGCTCTGCCTGTCGGCCTGGCGGGCGCCCCCTGGCCAATTTAAATGCGCACACATAAGATGCAGGCACCGTTATTCATCGCACGCCGCTCACCTGGGGGATCTCGTGACTCGCCGTTTCCTGTTCGTGCTGGGCAGTTCCCGTCTCGACGGCAACACCGAACTGCTGGCACGCCGAGCCGCCGAACAGCTGCCCGAGGACGTCGAACAGCGGTGGATCAGCCTGGCCGACCATCCACTGCCGGACTTCGTGGATCGGCGACGCGACGCCGACCATGTGCGGGCGCCCTCCGACACCAACACCGGGCTGCTGCTCGACGCGACGCTCGCCGCGACCGACATCGTGATCGTCTCGCCGGTGTACTGGTACTCGGTCTCCGGCCTCACCAAGCGCTACCTGGACTACTGGTCGGGCTGGCTGCGCACCCCCGGGCTCGACTTCAAGGCGACCCTGGCGGGGCGCACCCTGTGGGGGGTGGCCGTGCTGGCGGACCACGAGCCCTCCGTCGCCGACCCGTACGCCGGCCTGCTCCACAACTCGGCCGCCTACCTGGGCATGCGCTTCGGCGGGGTACTGCTCGGCAACGGCAGCGCGCGAGGGGATGTCCTCAAGGACACCGATGCGCTGGCGCGGGCCAAGGAGTTCTTCGCCGGTGAGGCGCCCCTGGCCCGCTTCGCGGTGGAGGAGGCTGCCCCCGCCGTTACGCCGTGATGTCCTTCGTCGTGAACCGCGCCCAGGCCGCGGACCCGAACACCGCCACGTACAGGGCCTGCAGCTCCAGGTTTCTGACCAGGTCGTCCCAGTAGACGGGGTCGCGCACCAGGTCGGCGAAGGACAGCCAGTAGTGGGAGAAGAAGTAGGGCTGGAGCGCGTGCAGCTGGGGTATCTGGTCGAGGATCTGGACGGTGATCAGCAGGCCGACGGTGGTCGCCATCGCCGCGATGCCGCTGCTGGTCAGCGTGGACACGAACAGGCCCAGCGCCGCTACGCCGGTCAGCGAAGCCGCCACCACCAGGGCGATCAGCAGAGCCCGGCCGAGGCCGTCGGTGAACGAGATCCGGGTACCGGAGATGGTGGTCAGGTCGCCGAGCGGGAAGAGGATCGCGCCGACGGCGAGGGCGGAGGCGGCCACCACCAAAGTGGCCAGCAGACAGAAGGCCATCGTCGTCGCGTACTTGGTGAGCAGCAGCCGGGTGCGGCCCGCCGGGGCGACCAGCAGATAGCGCAGGGTGCCCGCGCTCGCCTCGCCGGCGATCGCGTCCCCGGCCACCACCCCGACGGCCATCGGAAGGAAGAACGGGAGGGTCGCGGCCAGTGCCGTGAACACCAGGAACAGTCCGTTGTTGGTGATCTGCGCGATGAACGCGGGGCCACCCCCTCCGCCACCGCCTCCGCCGACCTGGCCGTCGCCGCCCGTCTCGATCTTGACGGCGACCCCGACCAGGACCGGCACCGCCGCCAGTACGCCGAGGAGCGCGAGGGTGCGCCAGCGCCGGAGGGTGATGGCCAGCTCGCTGCGGAGCAGGCCGAGGGTCCACAGCGGGTTCGGCCGTACGGCCGTTCGTTCCACGACCGCCACGTCAGCCTGCGACATCGAAGCCCTCCCCGGTCAGCGCCACGAACGCGTCCTCCAGCGAGGCCCGTTCGAGTGTGAAGCCGCGTACGCGCACGCCCGCCGCGACGAGCGCCGCGTTGACCTCGGCGAGGTCGCGTTCGGGCGGCTCGCCGGTGACCCGGTCCTCGGCGGTGACGACATCCGGGACGCCCTGTTCCTTGAGTACCCGGGCCGCCTCGCCGGTGTCCGGGGTGGTCACCACGAGCCGGCCGCGGGCCCCGGCCGCCAGGTCGGCCACCGCGCCCTGGGTGATCAGCCGGCCCTGCGCCATCACGGCGGCGTGGGTGCAGACCTGCTCGATCTCGTCGAGGAGGTGGGAGGAGAGGAAGACGGTCGTGCCGTCCCGGGCCAGCTCCCGCACCAGGGAACGGATCTCCCGCATGCCCTGTGGGTCGAGGCCGTTGGTGGGCTCGTCCAGGACCAGCAGCTTGCGCGGCTGGAGCAGTGCGGCGGCCAGCCCCAGGCGCTGCTTCACGCCCAGGGAGTAGGCCTTCGCCTTCTTCGCTGCTGCGGCCGTCAGGCCCACCCGGTCCAGCGCGGCCTCGACGCGGGTGCGCCGGGTGCGCGGGTCGGCGGTCGGGTCGGCGGCGTCGTACCGCAGCAGATTGTCGCGGCCGGAGAGGAATCCGTACAGCGCCGGGCCCTCGATGAGGGCGCCGACCTGGGGCAGTACGGTGCGGGAGGCGTGCGGCATCGGGCGGCCCAGGACGCGGGCGGTGCCGGAGGTGGGGGTGATGAGGCCCATCAGCATGCGGATGGTGGTGGTCTTGCCGGAGCCGTTCGGACCGAGGAAGCCGAAGACGCTGCCCGCCGGGACGGTCAGGTCGAGACCGTCCACGGCGAGCTGTCCGCCGCGGTAGCGCTTGGTGAGGCCGCGGGTGTCGATGACGCTCGCGCGTGCCGGGCCGTCCTGGCCCGGGCCGTCCTGGCCCGGGTCGTCGTCCCGTCCCTGGTCCTCCGACTCCGGCTCCGTGGTGGACGGTTGGTCCATCGGCTCCCTCGATTCGTCGTGCGGCACAGGGTACCGGGGTACCCGTCCGCCCTGGCTACGCCGCGTTCGCCGCCTTCAGCAGCGCCGCCTTGTCCACCGCGCCGACGTACACCTTGCCGTCGTCCGTCATCAGGGCGTTGATCAGCCGGGTGGAGAAGACCGTGCCCTTGCCGAACTTGCCGGAGACCGGGTCGCCGAGCGAGCCGAGGAAGCCGCCGAGGTCACCGCCGCCGGAGGCGGAGTCGGTGGGCAGCCCGTCCTTGCTGCCGGTGTCCAGGACCGCTATGGAGTTCCAGCCCTTGCCGAGGACGTCGAAGCCGTTCTTGCCGAGCTCCTCGGGAGTGTCCTTGCCGGGCGACTTCGTAATCTTGCCGCCCTTGTCACCCTTGTCGGCCCGGTTCGCCTTGTCGAGGCTGTCGCCCTCGGTGACCTTGGCGCCCTTGGGCGGGGTGAAGTCGAAGGTCGAGGCGGCCGGCTGGGCGAAGCTGACCTGGGTGTAGCCGGCGTCGATCACGGCCGCGCCGCCGCTCGACGGGGTGAGCGTGAACTTCAGCGGGGTACCGGTCTTGGCGTCCACCGCGATGCTGATCGCGCCGACCGTCGTCCCGGACTGCTTGGGCTTGATGACGAGCCGGTAGGCGTCCCGGCCGGCCACCTGGGCGGTGCCGTCGACCTTCACCGACGTGGTGTCGTCGACCGACTTGAGGACCTCGTCGGCGAAGTCCTTCGGTGTGGCCGGGGTTTCGTGCTGCTCGGCCTTGCCGGAGTCGGCGGCGGTGGAGTGGTAGACCTCGTTGGACTTGCTGTCGTAGCCCCACACGTCCGTGCCGTTGTGGATGAGGCTGTACTCGGAGCCGCTCTCCAGCAGCGACACCTTCTGCTTCTCGGGGCCGTCGGCGGCCACGCGCAGCGTGTGCGTGCCGGAGGCCAGCTCGGTGAGCTTGGTCGACGGGTCTGCGGACGAGCCGTCGCCGCCCTGGGCCGCGCCGGACATCAGGCCGCTCTCCAGACCGCCGAGGTCGGGCAGGCCGAGGTCGGTGCTGATCTTCACCGTGCCGGACAGCTGCTGCACGTCCGACTTGGCGATCTTGTCGATGAGTTCCTGAGCGGTGATCTTCGGCAGGTCGGGGTCGCCGGAGTCGGCGAGCGCCGGAACCAGCCCGATCGTGGCCGCGGCCACCCCCATGACCGCGACCGGGACGACGTATCGCGCGGCCTTGCGCCGCCGCTCGGCGCGCAGCTCGTCGTCGGCCTGCGCGGCCCCCGTGCTGTCCTCGGTTTCGTACGGTGCCATGTGTGCCTTACCTCCGTCGTCGGCGGCGGCTGTGCTCGCACGTGTTCCCACCCTGAGCCGCCATTCTCACCCGAATCGGTGAGTGGTGGTGATTTCCGTGGTTTCCATCTCACCAAATCAAGGCTTCTCAAGCGTCAGACCCGGGAGCCAACTCGGTGTACGCCTGCGGTATGACACAAGGGTGGAGACGCCTCCTCCGACCCGCAGGGGTCGCGCGGCGAAGGCGCCTCCTGGTCACTTGCTGTCACGTGCCCCTTCACTCAGTGTCGCTGCACGAACACGTAGTCCCCCCGGTAGGGCACGCCGACGACGGCACCCGGGGGTGCAGGAGCCGGCCGGGGCGAAGCCACCGACGATGTTTAGGCGCAGGATCTCCCCGGTGTGCGCGAGCAGACCGTGCTTCGTGCCCGACTGCGTGGCCCTGAGGTCCAGCTCGGGGATGTTGCCGTCGCCGTTCGGCGTCTTGGCCAGGACCGTCCCGGGGACCGGGCTGTCGTCGGGGGCGACCCACTGCGGGGTGCCGGAGCCGGGTGCGACGAAGGAGTGCCGGATGCCGCCGGAGCTGAGCCGGGTTGCGCTGTGGCTGGTGGCGGCGGATGCCGGGACGGCGGCACCGCCGCAGCGGTCACGGTGACCGCTGCGGCGACGAGGCTCCTGCGGCGCGTTGCGTTGATGACCGTGATTGCGCTTTCTCCCCCTGTGTCAGCTGACGCCCCCCGCGTCGGCTTCTGGGGAGGAGTACGGATCGGGTCCTGGATTGGACCCAGTCCAGGAGTGTGACGCGCATCACAAGGAATGCTGCCGGGGTTCGGCCTCCTCCCGGGAAACCGGGTCGGCAGAACAGGCAGCGGGCTAGCTAGCGCGCCCGATGCACCACCGCGTCGCACAGCTCCAGGAGCGCCACCTTCGCGTCGCATTCGGCCAGCGGGGCCAGCGCGGCCCGGGCCTCCTCCGCGTACCGGACCGCGTCCCGGCGTGCCTGCTCCAGCGCCGGATGTGCCCGCAGAGCCGTCAGGGCCTCCGCGTGCCGCGCGTCGTCCGTGAGGTCGGAGTCCAGCAGCTCGCACAGCGCGATGTCCTCGGCCAGCCCCAGCCGCGCCGCCCGCTCCCGCAGCCGAAGCACCGGAAGCGTGGGGATGCCCTCGCGGAGGTCGGTCCCCGGAGTCTTGCCGGACTCGTGGGAGTCGGAGGCGATGTCCAGGACGTCGTCGGCGAGCTGGAAGGCGACACCGAGGCGTTCGCCGTACTGGGTGAGAACGTCCACGACCCTCTCGTCGGCGCCGGACATCATCGCGCCGAAGCGGCAGGAGACCGCCACCAGCGAGCCGGTCTTGCCGCCGAGCACGTCGAGGTAGTGGTCGACCGGGTCACGCCCGTCCGACGGGCCCGCCGTCTCCAGGATCTGGCCCGTCACCAACCGTTCGAACGCGAGGGCCTGGACCCGCACCGCCTCGGGTCCGAGGTCGGCAAGGATCTGCGAGGCGCGGGCGAAGAGGAAGTCACCGGTGAGGACGGCGACCGAGTTGCCCCATCGGGTGTTGGCGCTGTCGACCCCGCGCCGCACGGCCGCCTCGTCCATGACGTCGTCGTGGTACAGCGTGGCGAGGTGGGTCAGCTCGACGACCACGGCCGACGGCACGACGCCCGGCGCGTACGGGTCACCGAACTGCGCGGCCAGCATCACCAGCAGCGGCCGGAACCGCTTCCCGCCGGCCCGCACGAGGTGCTGCGCGGCTTCCGTGATGAACGGGACCTCACTCTTGGTGGCTTCTAGCAAGCCCTCCTCGACAGCCGTCAATCCGGCCTGGACATCGGCTTCCAGAGCCTGGTCCCGCACGCTCAGCCCGAACGGCCCGACGGTCACGAGGGGTCTCCTGTCTGCTGGTGTCCACTGGCGATTACACGGTTTGTCGATAGGTCGCTGCCATCACTCAAGTCAGCGTATCCGGTCAGGTTTCGATCACCGAGGGCGCCCACCGTTACACCCCGGGCGCTATCGGATCACGACCGGTATGTTTTTGATCATCCGATACGACCTGACATCCCATGACTTAACAGGAAGTACCGACTGTTGTCCCGAACCGTGGTGTAAGCCGTGTCCCCGCCCGAGGCGTGAACCGCGTCCCGGACCAGCGCCGTCACCGGGCCCGACGCTGGACCGTCCGGCACACCACCGACCGCGGACGGTCACACCCCCTCCGTCCGACATCACCTGCCCGGAGGTACCCCTTTCGCCGCCCGCCAAAGCCGACGGGGGCATACCGCACCGATCCGCACGCGCACCCCCGTCACTTACGAGATCACGCACGAGGACCTCCGCACACCCTTCGCCGTCCGAACGCGGGCACCCACGCGCGTGTGGCGTCCAGTGACGGACGATCCCACGCACGCCCCCCGCCCCCCACCCGCGCCCCATGGGCCACGGACATGTCTCGACGGACGGGCAGGGCGGGCCCGCGACCGTCGAGCGGCCGACGGCGTGGCCCCTGTGCACCGCGAGCGTGGGCACGGTCGACACCTCTCTGAGACGGCTGCATGTCGCTCCGGACGGCGGCTCTCGCGCCCGAGCCGCTCAAGGCGGTCGCCGTGGCCCGCTCCACGGACGGCCACTGTGACAACGACGCGCGGTGCGGCGGAGGTTCCGCCCCCGCGGTGGACACGCGCGCGTGGACTGCCACCCTGGCCGTCACCCGGTCGGCGAGCCCGCCCCGGTCGGCGAGCCCGCACCCCGCCCTCCGAAGTGACCGGAATCACGTACGCCTGTCGCGTGTGAACTCCCGGCGCACTCCGGGGGCTTGGCCGCCCGATGGCCTTCGAGACGCCCGGGCGGACGAAGCCTCCGGGCGCCCGCCTCCGCACCGCGCATGATCACGGCACGCGCGCGTACCCGGGCCGTACGGAGTTCACTAGGGCGCGCCGGAGAGGCCACACGACCGGATGAACCGGAGGCACAGAACTCGGCGCCGAGCCGGACCCGCCTGGGCCCCACCGGTCCCCCCATCGAGTCGGAATTCCACCGAATAAGGCAATTCGGACAATCTCTTGAATTCCCTGTGACGTAGACCACTTCACCCATCCCCACGAGCACAATCCGCGCGAATGACCCCGAGGCGCTTTTCCACCGATGCCCGGAAAAACGGATTCCGCGAACCCCTATTGTCCGATTCGCCTTAATTGCCATTTTGTGAAGTAGGTCACGCAACCCGGAGTGTCACGACGGCGGCAGGGCCCCCTTTCTCTCCTTTTCTGTGGGCGAGTTGAGGCTTGGCGGCCGCAAAGGATCAAGTGACCCATACGACTCAGATCAAGGTCAATCGGTGTGTTGTGTGAATCAGGCACTTGTTCCGGACATGTGCTCTCGCATACGTTCCCGCTCGCCGGGCGGACGCCGAATCCTGCCGCCGCCCGTCGCGACCCATCGACGAGTCCATTCGCACGGCAGGAGCGGGGAAACCAGGTAAGTCGCCGGACCGGGCGACCGATGTCACCGACGGACGTCGAACCGGAACGGCTAGGGGTGAAGTCGCCTCGCCTTAGGGCGGGGCGGCCGGGCACTCCCCGGGCCCGAACCCGACAGCTCACCTCGCAGGCGACGGAGAGGAACCACGCCATGTCTGCTGCCGCCCAGCACCGCTGTCCCCGCCGTAACCGCATCATCCGCACGCTCGCCATCGCCGGCACCAGCGCCGCCGTTCTCGCCCTCCCGCTCATCGGGGCGACGGCCGCTTCCGCCGCCACCTCCGGCACCTCGACGGCCTCGACGACACTCGCCGGGTACCCGAACAACCTCGACGGCTGGATCCGCGAGTCGCTCGCGATCATGGCCGAGAAGAACATCCCCGGCAGCTACAACGGCATCTACCGCAACGTGATGCGTGAGTCCTCCGGCAACCCGCGGGCCATCAACCTCTGGGACTCCAACGCGGCCGCCGGCATCCCCTCCAAGGGCCTGCTCCAGGTGATCGACCCGACGTTCAAGACGTACCACGTGGACGGCACGTCGTTCGACATCTACGACCCGGTCGCGAACATCACCGCCGCCTGCAACTACGCCGCCGCGCGGTACGGCTCGATGGACAACGTGCACGGCGCGTACTGACCGGCGCCGTCAGCCGAAGAGTCCTTCGAGGACGACGGCGATGCCGTCGTCCTCGTTCGACAAGGTGATCTCGTCGGCCACCGCCTTGAGTTCGGGATGGGCGTTGGCCATGGCCACCCCGTAGGCCGCCCAGTCGAACATGGGGATGTCGTTGGGCATGTCCCCGAAGGCGATGGCCTGTTCGGGGCTCAGCCCCAGATGGCCGGCGGCCAGCGCCAGCCCGGTCGCCTTGGTCACCCCGCACGGCTGGAGCTCGACGGTCCCCGGCCCCGACATGGTGACCGTCGCCAGCGATCCCACCACCGCACGCGCGGTCGCCGCCAGTTCGTCGTCGGACAGGGTGTGGTGGCGCAGCAGCACCTTGCTGATCGGCGCGCACCACAGGTCGTCGCGCCGGCCCACGCGCAGCGCGGGCAGGGTGGGGTGGGGCATCAGATAGCCCGGCTCGATGAGCGTGAGGCCGTCCACGCCGTCCTGGTCGACCGCCGCGTACACCTGCCCGACCTCGGCCTCGATCTTGCCGAGGGCGTTCTCCGCCAGTTCCCGGTCCAGGGTGACCGACCACAGCAGCCGGTCCGCGCCGGCGTCGTACACCTGAGCGCCCTGGCCGCAGACCGCGAGACCCGTGCAGCCGAGGTCGTCCAGGAGGGGACGCACTCTCGGCGCGGGACGGCCGGTCACCACAAGATGCCGGGCACCGGCCCGGCCGGCCCGCGCGAGCGCGGCGAGCGACCGCTCCGACAGGGTGTCGTCGGCGCGCAGCAGCGTGCCGTCCAGGTCGGTGGCGATCAGTGCGTACGGGGTGGGTGCGACCATGATCAGAGAATACGGACAGCACGCCCCTGAGACTCACTGTGCGTTTCGGCCTCAAGTGGCGCCCGCCGTCGCCGTGATGGGGCGATGTCAGTGGGGCGCGTTACGTTGGCGATGGATTGATTGCACCGACCGGACGGGGGCGGCGGTGGTGCGGGGACGGACCGGCAGACTCCCGGGCGCATCCGCTGGACGCGGGCGACCGGGGTGCCGGAGCGGTTCCCGCGTGAGCACGCGGCCGCAGGCCTACGCGCTGTCGTTCGGCATCCGGCGTGTGGAGGGCGACGATCGCAGACCGTACGGGGCGATCGGCCACAACCCCGAGAACCAGTACGAGACCGAACGGAACCCGGCGGACCCGGGCGGGACGCGCTGGAACTACGCGTGCCGGCTCCTCGACGGCTTCGAGACGCTCGGCAACCGTCCCGAGGCCTGGTCGGCGTCGCGCCGTACGCCGAAAAGGTCCGGCGGCTCGGACTCTGGTTCGACGGGGACGGCGACGACGCCGAACTGGACGCGAAGCATGACCTGTTGGGGCTGCACTTCGCCGGCACGTGCATACGGCCGGCCCAGGATCTGCCTGCCGGGGGCCGCGTGGAGGTACTCGGGCGGCCGCTGCCGGTGGTGGTCTGCGACATGCACTGCCCGGGCTGGGAGGCCGAGGCCATGGAGGCGGCCAACCCGACCGAGCTGATCGAGGAGTTCCCGGCCAGGCAGCGGGCGGCCGAGGAGGCATAGCCCGCGCCAGCGACCATGGGGTCGGGTCGCCGAAGACCCGGACGGGGATGCCACGCGCCCGCAGACGGGCGGCGGTGGACAGGCCGGAGGGCCCGGCACCTATGACCGCACCGGTCGGATCACGAAGTCCCTCCCCAGGAACGTGCTGCCTACTTCGAGGAGGTGCCGCCGCGGCGGTTGGTGCGCCACAGCTGATAGAGGTGCTTCGCGCCCGGACGCACGAAACGGGCGAGCATCGTGACGAACGGCAGCGGGTCGTCACCCGCGAGCCAGGCCAGCTCGGTCCCGCTGGGCCGCTCGGGCGCGTGCGGCGTCGTATAGCCGCTGCGGCGGTAGGCGAGGAATGCGGGCAGATCGATGTTCTCCACGACGTACCGGTGTCCGGCGCGCTGCTCCCCCTCCGGAACGCGGCGCCCGGTCAGATCCAGGTGCATGGCACGGATCACATCCACCCCCGACTCGCTCTCGAAGAGCCGGAACTGGGCGCCCATGCGCGGGTTGAAGTCGAGCAGCTTGTACTGCCCGTCACGGCGGTCGAAGCGCAGGTCGAGGTCGATGATGCCGCTGAAGCCGATCTCTTTGATGAAGCGCGCGGCGAGGTCGGCGAGTTCCGGGTTGTCGACGACGTACGCGTTCGCGGTCATGCCCGCGTGCGGCGGCCACGAGCGCACCTTGACGCCGGTGAACAGGGCCCGCGGGTTCGAGTCGGCGTCGAAGTAGGCGTGCACGATCCAGTCCTCGGCGTCCTCCCTCGGGAGGTACTCCTGGAGGATGACACCCGGATGGGTTCCCCAGTCACGCGCGAGAGCGAGCAGTCCCTCGCGGGTGGCGACCTTCGTGGTGCCGTTGACGGCGGGTTGACTGCGCCGGACGAACGCCTCGCGGTTTTTGGCGACGATCGGGAAGCGGGCCTTCTCCGCGAAGTCGACGATCTCGTCGTACGACTGCGGGAACGCGGCCGCCGGACTGGGGACGCCGTGTTCCACACAGAGTTCGTGCAGCCCCTGCTTGCTGGCGAGCCGGCGGGGCAGTGCGGACTCCACGCGCGGGAAGAGGAAACGGTCGCCGAGCGCGTCCTGGTGCTCGGCGATCAGGACGGCGGCCTCCTCGTCGGTGGGTATCAGCACGGTCGGACGGCCGATGCGGCGGCCGATGCGCAGCAGTCCCTCGACCAGGTGATCCGGTGCCTCGGCGCCTGTGGTCGGCCACACGAACGCCCGTTTGAGATAACGGGAGGAGGCCGCCGGCGTGTAGGCGTCCTCGGTGATCGCGTACATGGGAACGCCCAGGCGGCCCAGACTGCGAATCGCCCCGACCCCGCCATGGTGCAGCGGATAGTCGCCGAACTTGACGATCAGGCCCGGTACGTCGCGATCCGCATCGAACGGCATGCTGACGGCATTCCTGGCCACGGGTCCCCCCACGTGTCCCCCCTACGGACCGGACCCACCCCGTCCGTGTCCCCCAAAGGACGCTAAGCCGGAATTGCCCCCTCCGACAAGGTCTATTCGGACATTGCGAACTCTTTAGACACTGCCACGACCGCCAACTCACCCGTAACGTGTGGCGCGACCACATGGAATGCCGCGCACCGTCAGAGCGACGTCACCACATAGTCCACCCGGCGCGGCACGGATGAGAGCGAGGCAGCCACCCCATGCCCCCCTTGCCCCCCTTCGAGGTCCCCGAGGGTGACCCCTTCGGCCCGCACAATCTTCCGTATGGCGTGTTCTCGACTCCCGAGAGCACGGAACGGAGGGTTGGCGTCCGCCTCGGCGACCACGTCCTCGACGCCGGTGCCACGGCTCTCGCGCTCGGCTCCCCGTACGCCTCGCTGCTGGCCCGACCGACCCTCAACCCGCTGCTGGCCGCGGGCCGCACCACCTGGTCGGACGTACGGCGCGCCCTGACCGCCTGGGTGACCGTGCCCGCGCACCGCGAGGTGATCGAACCCCTCTTCCACCCGCTGGACGCGGTGACCCTGCACCTGCCCTTCGAGGTCGCCGACTACGTCGACTTCTACGCCTCCGAGAACCACGCCCGGAACGCCGGCCGCATCTTCCGGCCCGACGCCGCCGATCCGCTCACCCCCAACTGGAAGCACCTGCCGATCGGTTACCACGGCCGCGCGGGCACGGTCGTGGTGTCGGGGACGGACGTCGTACGGCCGTCGGGCCAGCGGAAGACGTCTTCGGACCCCTCGGAGGCGCCGGTGTTCGGCCCGTCGGTCCGGCTGGACATCGAAGCCGAGGTCGGCTTCGTCGTCGGCACGCCGTCGCAGCGGGGGCGGCCGGTGGCGCTGGGGGACTTCCGTGAGCACGTGTTCGGGCTCACGCTCCTGAACGACTGGTCGGCGCGCGACATCCAGGCCTGGGAGTACGTCCCGCTCGGCCCGTTCCTCGGCAAGTCGTTCGCCACCTCGGTCTCGGCGTGGATCACCCCGCTGGACGCGCTGGAGGACGCACGAGTCGCCCCGCCGCGGCGGACGCACCCGCTGCTGCCGTACCTCGACGACTCCGCCGAGGAACCCGCGGGTTACGACCTGCGGATGTCGATCGCGATCAACGGTCAGGTGGTGTCCGAGCCGCCGTTCTCCACCATGTACTGGACGGCCGCCCAGCAACTCGCCCACCTGACCGTCAACGGCGCCTCACTGCGCACCGGCGACCTGTACGGATCCGGCACGGTGAGCGGTACGGAACCCGCGGAGCGCGGATCGCTGCTGGAGCTCACCTGGAACGGGCGGGACCCGCTCGAACTCCCGGACGGCAAGCGGGCGTACCTGGAGGACGGCGACGTGGTGACGCTGTCCGCGTGGGCGCCGGGGCCGGGCGGAAGCCGGGTGGGACTCGGCGAGGTCAGCGGGCGGATCGTGGCGGGGTGAGGGGCGGCCGGGCCGGGGAGCGCGCGCAGGAGCGGGGGTGCGCCGTCCGTCGGGGTTCGGCGAGGAGGACACCCCGGATCCTCCTCGGCACCTGACTGGGAGCCCTCCGTCCCGTCATACTGACGGGACACGCACCATACGATGCGCCCGCACGCGCACCATGCGAGGCGACGGCGCACGCATCACGTGATGCGTCGGCGCACGCACCCTGTCGTGCAACGGCGCATCACTCCCTCACCACCCGCACACCTCTCCGATCGGGAAAGGGAGCCTCGGCATGACCGTCTGCCTGCTCCTGCTGAGCGTCGTCGCCCTGACGGCCGCGGTGCCCGCGCCGCGTGCGCTGGTGCAGTCCCTGTGGCCCGAGCGGGAGCCGGTGGTCGCGCTGTGGGTGTGGCAGTGCCTGGTCGCCACCGTGCTGATGTGCTGCCTGGCCGCGCTCGTCCTGGGCGCGGCGGCCGTCTTCCACACCGTGCGCGACCGGGTGTTCGCGCCGGCGCCACCGGCGGTCACCGCGGCGTACGACCTGTCCGCCGCGCCCCTGTGGGCGGTCGCCCTTACGGTGATCCTCGCGTGCGGGGCCGCGTGGACGACGGCGATGCTCGCCCGCGAGCTGGTCGAGGCCCGGCGGCACCGCGGCCAGACCCGCGCACACCTGCGCGAACGGGCACCGGAACTGCCGGGGGGGCTGCCGGCGGCACGCGGGCCGATGCTGGTGCTGGAGGACGAATACCCGGACGCCTGGTGGATGCCCGGGCATCCATCGCAGCTGGTCGTGACGACCGGGGCACTGCATCGACTCACCGACCACCAGCTCGACGCCGTACTCACCCACGAGCGGGGTCACGCCCGCGCCCACCACGACTGGCTGCTCCACCTGTCCAGTGCGCTGGCCACGGGCTTCCCGCGCGTGCCGCTGTTCTCCCACTTCTGCGACCAGACCCACCGGCTCGTCGAACTCGCCGCGGACGACGCGGCATCCCGCCGTTGCGGCCACCTGACGACCGCTCTGGCCCTGATCGAACTGAACCAGCACCGCGGGGTCCTGTCCTGCGCGTCCAGCCGCCGACTGCTCGGCGAGCGGGTCGACCGGCTCCTGGAGCCACCACCACGGCTGCTGCGTCGCCAGCGGGCCCTGACGACGACGGTGGCCGCACTGGTACCCCTGCTACCGCTGCTGATCACGTTCGCACCGGGGCTGACAGCGCTCGGGTAGGGCATCTGTCGTTCCCTGTAAGGCAGGCGAAGGCCGCGCAGCGCAAGGGAAGGCTTACGCGCGGGCCCATGGGCGGGCTCGTGCTTCAGCCACCCGCGAAATCCCTCGGCTGCCGCCAGGGACTCGGAGATAGCCTCGGCACTGCCATCGTCCGACGGGGAGGGGCAGGACATGCTGGGCATGCAAGGGCAGGACTGGGTCGCGCACGCGGGAGAGCTTTTCGAAGCGGCGATGTTCGGCGGCGACACATCCGCGCTGGACCGTTCCGACGACGTGCTGGACGCTGTGGAGGCGCCGCTCTCCATGGCGCGGGGCAAGGTACTGCACGTGCGCTTCCTGAACGACCGCGAGGAGAACGGCCGGGAATTGGTGCTGTTCGAGCGGGCGGCCGAGCTGTACAAGCGGCTGGGGGACGCGTCGGGTGAGGCGGGCGCGTTGTTCTGGATCGGCTGCTGGCACCAGGTGGTGAAGGGCGACGGCACCACCGGCAGGCCGTACTTCGAGCAGTCGTACGCGCTGGCGAAATCCGTCGACGACCGGATGACGATGTCCTACGCGATACGCCATCTCGGCTTCGACGACCGGGACGCGGGCGACTTCGACCAGGCCCGTGAACGGTTGACCGAGTCGGTGTCGCTGCGCCGGGCGATCGGCTTCAGGTCGGGGGAAGCGGCCGGCCTGGTGGCACTGGCCTACCTCGCGGCCGAGACCGGGAACAGATCGGTCGCGCTCCAGCACCTCGACGAGGCGGAAGCGGTCGCCGAGAGCTGCGGCGCCAAGAACGTGGCGGGGTGGATCGAGCAGGCCCGCACCGCGATCCGGGCCCAGCCCTCTGACGGCACGGTAGTCCTCGTCGAGGACTGAAGTCCGGAACAGCCGGGCCTACTGGCTTTCCGTGAGACCGCCGCGCCTCACGGGCCTGATCATTCAGGATCTACCTTCGCGACAGCCCCGGGGCGCGCGAGTGAACGAACCCGCACCCTGGTGGCAGATCTTCACCACACCGCCCCGAAGCACCAGCTCAACGGCATGTCCGATGAGGTCTCAGGTGGCGCAACAATCCGGCAACACCCCATTCCCTACCTCGTAGGTATGGTTCGAGCCATGCCAGCCACCGACCGCATCCGAGACCACGCCGGTCAGGGCGCCGCCACCACGGTCGCCGCCCACCGGACGCGTCGCCGGCTGCGTGCGGACCAGGCCCGGCAGCTCGCCGATCTTCTGCGCCACCAGATCCTCGCCGACGCCTTCCCGGACGGCAGCCTCCCCCACGAGACCACTCTCGCCACCGACTACAGCGCCAGCCGAAACACCGTCCGCCAGGCCCTGGACCTGCTGCGGGCGGAAGGCCTGGTGGATCGCCTCCCCGGCGTGGGCACCGTGGTCGTCGCCCGGAAATACCCACACGGGCTCGACCGTCTGATGGGCCTCGCGGAAACCCTCCGCGAACACGGCCAGGTCACCAACGAGGTCCGCACCATGGGCCCCGCCCCGGCGCCCGCCCCCGTCGCCGAACGCCTCCGCGTCCCGCCCGGCGCCGACGTCCTCTACATCGAACGCCTGCGCCGGCTCAACGGCCTCCCGCTCTCCCTCGACCTCACCTACATCCCCCTCGACATCGGCACCGCGCTCCTCGGCGCCGACCTGGAGAACAACGACGTCTTCCGGCTCCTGGAGTCGATCACCGGCCAGCCCCTGGGCCACGCCGAGATCACCCTGGAGGCGGTGAACGCGGACGCACACTCCGCCGCCGTGCTCCAGGCCCCGCGCGGGGCGGCCGTCCTGATGCTGGAACGGCTCACCCACCTCGCCGACGGCCGGTCCGTCGACCTGGAGTTCATCCGCTTCCGCGGCGACCGCATCACCATGAGCGGCCTCCTGCGCCGCTCCCTCTGACCCCTTCCGCTTGACCCGTTTCCTGGAGACAGCCATGCCTCTGGCGCCCCAGCGGGCCGACGTGCCCGTGACCATCGACGAGTCGAAGTGCATCGACGGCTGCACGCTCTGCGTGGACATGTGCCCGCTGGACTCCCTCGCCATCGACGAGAGCAACGGCAAGGCCTACATGCACGTCGACGAGTGCTGGTACTGCGGCCCGTGCGCGGCCCGCTGCCCCACCGGAGCCGTCACGGTCAACATGCCCTATCTGCTCCGGTGAGAGGCCTACAAATCCCATGAAACGCACAGCGATCGCCGCATCCGCAGCCCTCCTTCTGCTGCCGTTGGCCGCCTGCGGCGGCAGCGCCGTGGCGGGCGACAGCAAGACGGTCACCATCACCGTCGGCTACCAGTCAAAGACCATCAACACCGTCACGGCGGGCACCCTGCTGCGTTCCCTCGGCTACTTCGAGCAGCAGCTCAACGCCCTCCATGACGGCCACACCTACAAGGTCGACTGGCAGGACTACGCCACAGGCGCACCGATCACCGCGCAGATGACCGCCGGGAAGATCGACATCGGCTCGATGGGCGACTTCCCGCTACTGCTCAACGCGGCCCGCGGCAAACAACTCGGACAGCCCACACGTCTGGTCTCCGTCACCGGCTACAACCTGCGCGGCGGCCTCAACACCGTGGTCACCGCACCCGACTCCAAGCTCACCACCCTGACGGACCTGAAGGGCAAGAAGGTCTCGACGAGCATCGGCTCCGCCGCCGACGGCACCCTCGTCCGTGCCCTCCAGCGCGCCGGCATCGACCCGAACAAAGACATCTCCAAACTAAACCAGCAGCCTGCGGTGGGCGCTTCGGCACTGACGGCGGGCAGCGTGGACGCGCTGTCGCAGTTCGTGGCCTGGCCGGGGTTGCTCGCCTACCAGGGCAAGGCGAAGGCGCTGTACGACGGCGCCAAGCTGAACCTCCCCACCTTCCACGGCGTCACCGCCCGCGAGGACTTCGCGAAGCAGCGGCCCGCCGTGCTGGAGGCGTTTCTCAAGGCGCAGGCGGAGGCCACCGACTACCTCAACGCCCACCCGGTGACCGCCGCCGAGAAAGTCGCCGATGCGACCGATCTGCCCGCCGAGGTCGTCTACCTCTACAACGGCGCGCACGGCATCGCCACGTTCGACGCCGCCGTCAAGCCCGCGCTCGTCTCCGCGCTGAAGCAGGACGTGTCAGTTCTCAAGGCCGCCGAGCTGACCGGTGACGTGGACGTGGACTCGTTCGTCGACGACCGGTACGTGAAGAAGGCCCTGGGCGGCTCCGACTACACCAAGCGTCTCGCCGCCACGCCGGCGGCGTCCGCGAGCGAGGTGTGGTCCAAGGGAAGCGAGAAAACGACGAGCTTCAACTCCCCCAAGGCGTTGCTCGCGTACGTCGCCCAGCACAGTGACGGCGTTCGTGCCGCTTACGTACCCGACGCCACCACCGGCACGCTCTGGTTCGCCGACAAGGCGGTGTGGGTGGCCGACGGTGAGCAGGTGCTGCCGTTCGTGGCCCGGGCGACCGCGCAAGCGTACGTCGACGCACACGGCGGCGCCGAGGTCGTCAGCTACGCCGACGCGCTGCGGCGGGCGTCGTGAGCCGGTACGTCCTGCGGGTGGCGTCGCTGGCCGCCGCCCTCGGGTTGTGGCAGTTGCTGACCAGCTTCAAGGTCGACCTATGGCTGCGTTTCTCGCAGTTCCCGACGGTCACCGACATCGCTCATGCTTTCGCCGACCGGGTCTCCCGCGGCGACTACTGGACGGACCTCACCGACAGCCTCACCCGGATCCTCACCGGCTTCCTGCTGGCCGCCGTCCTGGGGGTGGCGACGGGCGTGCTCGTGGCCCGCTCGCGCCTCGCCGAGGATCTGCTCGGCCCGGTCCTGGAGATGATCCGCCCGATCCCGGCGATCGCTCTCGTGCCCGTCGCGATTCTGCTGTTCCCCTCCAATGAGCAGGGCATCGTCTTCATCACCTGCACCGCCGCCTTCTTCCCGGTCCTGGTCTCCACCCGGCACGCGGTGCGCGCCCTCACCCCCGTGTGGGAGGAGGCGGTGCGCACCATGGGCGGTGGCCGGTGGCGGATCCTGGGTTCGGTCGTGCTGCCGGGTGCGCTGCCCGGCATTTTCGGTGGTCTGTCGGTCGGTATCGGTGTGTCGTGGATCTGTGTGATCTCCGCCGAGATGATCTCCGGCCAGTACGGCGTCGGTTACCGCACCTGGCAGGACTACACGATCGTCAACTACCCGGGTGTGTTCGTCGGAATGGTGACCATCGGTGTGCTCGGCTGGGTCACCTCCACGGCCGTCGAGTTCCTCGGCCGGCGTCTGACCCGCTGGCTGCCCCGCACGTCGTACGTCCCCGGCGGCCGGCCCCGCACTCCGGTGGCCGCTGTCGCCGCCCCGGTCGCAGTGGCGGCCGACGGCGAGTCCCAGAAGCAGGCCGATGCCCAGCAGCAGGGCCGCAGTGACACCGACCAGGAGGCGCGCGATGAGCACTTCGTCTGAGGTCGCCGCTCCGGCGCTAGCGCGAGGGGCCCGGCTCACCCTGGGCGCGGCCGTGCTCGGCCGACCGGACGCGGCGGTGCTGCACGCTGTCGAGCTGGATGTCCGTCCCGGCGAGATCCTCACTGTGGTGGGCCCGTCGGGATGCGGCAAGTCGACGCTGCTGCGGACGTTCGCCGGGCTGCTGTCCCCGCTGGCCGGGACGGTCGAGCAGGACGGCGAACCGTTGACGGGGCCGTCGGCCGATCGGGCGCTGGTCTTCCAGGAGGATGCGCTGCTGCCCTGGCGCACGTTGCGGGGCAATGTCGAACTGCCGCTCTCCATCGCGGGGGTTGGGCGTTCCGAGCGCCGCTCGCAGGCCGCTTCCTGGCTGGGCCGGGTCGGACTGGCAGCGCAGGCGGGGCAGTTGCCGCACCGGGTGTCCGGTGGGCAGCGCCAGCGGGCGCAGCTGGCGCGGGCGCTGGCGGGTTCGCCCCGGGCCGTGCTCATGGACGAGCCGTTCGGCGCGCTCGACGCCCAGACGCGTTCCGGCATGCAGGACCTGTTGGTGGAGGTGTTGGGCGGCACGGGTGCGACCGTCGTCTTCGTCACCCATGACGTGGACGAGGCGCTCTTCCTCGGCGACCGGGTCGCTCTGCTCGCCGCCGGCCGTGTGACCTCCGTATGTGACGTTCCGCGTCCCCGTGACCGGGGCGCCCTGGACGACCCGGCCCGCGTGGCCCTGCGCCGCGCCGTCCTCTCCTCGCTCGGCATCTGAAAGGCATCCCGGTGACCACCCCCGCGAACGCCCCCGCGCCCGCCCCCCTGGAGATTCCCGCCGTCACCGACGTCGAGGAACTGACCTGTGACGTTCTCGTCGTCGGTGGTGGCACCGCCGGCACCATGGCCGCCCTGACCGCCGCCGAGCGCGGTGCGAACGTGCTGCTCCTGGAGAAGGCCCACGTCCGGCACTCCGGGGCGCTCGCCATGGGGATGGACGGCGTCAACAACGCGGTCGTCCCGGGACGTGCCGAGCCCGACGACTACGTCGCCGAGATCACCCGTGCCAACGACGGGATCGTCGACCAGTCCACGGTCCGGCAGACGGCGACGCGTGGTTTTGCCATGGTCCAGCGCCTGGAGTCGTACGGGGTCAAGTTCGAGAAGGACGAGCATGGCGCGTACGCGGTCCGCCAGGTGCATCGCTCCGGTTCGTACGTACTGCCGATGCCGGAAGGCAAGGATGTCAAGAAGGTCCTGTACCGGCAGTTGCGGCGTCGTGAGATGCGGGAGCGGATCCGTATCGAGAACCGGGTGATGCCGATGCGGGTGCTGACGGTGCAGGGGCGCGCGGTGGGTGCGGTGGGGTTCAACACGCGCACCGGCGCGTTCGTGACCGTCCGGGCGGGTGCGGTGGTTCTTGCGACCGGTGCGGCCGGGCGGCTGGGGCTGCCCGCTTCCGGCTACCTGTACGGGACGTACGAGAATCCGACCAACGCCGGTGACGGTTACGCCATGGCCTACCACGCCGGTGCCGAGCTGACCGGGATCGAGTGTTTCCAGATCAACCCCCTGATCAAGGACTACAACGGGCCTGCCTGCGCGTACGTCGCGAACCCGTTCGGCGGTTACCAGGTCAACCGGCACGGTGAGCGGTTCGTCGACTCCGACTACTGGTCGGGGCAGATGATGGCCGAGTTCGCCGCCGAGGTCGCCTCCGACCGTGGCCCGGTCTACCTGAAGCTGAGTCATCTCCCGGAGGAGTCGGTCTCCGCCCTGGAGTCCATCCTGCACTCCACGGAGCGGCCCACCCGTGGCACGTTCCACTCCGGGCGGGGGCACGACTACCGGACCCATGACGTCGAGATGCACATTTCCGAGATCGGCCTGTGCGGCGGGCACTCCGCTTCCGGGGTCCGGGTCGACGACCATGCCCGGACGACCGTTCCCCGGCTGTACGCCGCCGGTGACCTGGCCTGCGTCCCGCACAACTACATGATCGGCGCGTTCGTCTTCGGGGATCTCGCCGGCGCGGACGCCTCCCAGTACACGGCGTACGAGGGGGAGTTGCCGGCCGATCAGGTGCGTGAGGCGCACGAGTTGATCTACCGTCCGCTGCGCAACCCGGACGGCCCGCCGCAGACCCAGGTCGAGTACAAGCTGCGCCGCTTCGTCAACGACTACGTGGCTCCGCCGAAGTCCGGGGCCCGGCTCTCGCTCGCCCTGGAGTCCTTCGAGCGGATGCGGGACGACATCGCCGCCATGGGTGCCCGCACCCCGCACGAGCTGATGCGCTGCGCCGAGGTGAGTTTCATCCGCGACTGCGCGGAGATGGCTGCTCGTGCCTCGCTGGCCCGTACGGAGTCCCGCTGGGGTCTCTACCACGACCGGCTCGATCACCCCGAGCGTGACGACGCCTCCTGGTTCCATCATCTCGATCTGCACAAGTCCCCCTCTGGTGCGATGGAGTTCACGGCTCGTCCCGTGGCTCCGTATCTGGTGCCGGTCGAGGAGTTCACCCCGGTCGGCGGTCCGTCCCGGCACATCGGCGAGGTGCGTCCGCTGGACGTGGCCACGGCCGGTGCCCGTGATGTGCCGCCGGTGGCCACGGGGCCGGTGGCGGCCGGTGCCGTCCGGCCCGTGGAGCCCGACCGGGCCGAGCCGGCCTCGCCTCGTCTTCTGGAGCTCCTCGCTCTCGCCGAGGAGGAGCCCGAACTCGCTCTTCTTGAGCCTTATTTGACTGATCTCGATGCCTCGGTCCGCCGTACCGCCGTGTCGGTGCTGACGGAGACGGCTCCGGTGGGCACCGGGCGGGCGCTGGCCGGTGCGCTGGCCGATCCCGATGCCGGGGTGCGTTCGGTCGCCGCGGCCTCGTTGCGTGAGCTGGTCGAGACGCTTCCGCCCGAACCTGCGTTGCGGGACGCCCTGGCGGGCGCGCTCGCGGTGGCCGACCCGGTCGTCCGGGCCGCGGCGCTGGACGTGCTGCGGGCGCTGCGCCTGGGTGATGCCGGTCTGTTCGCCGCCGCCCTGCCCGACGCCGATCCGGCGGTGCGGATCGAGGCGGTGCGGGCGCTGGTCTCGGTG
Organism: Streptomyces sp. NPDC051105; assembly: GCF_040682795.1. Taxonomy (NCBI): domain Bacteria; kingdom Bacillati; phylum Actinomycetota; class Actinomycetes; order Kitasatosporales; family Streptomycetaceae; genus Streptomyces; species Streptomyces sp. NPDC051105. The sequence continues at coordinate 529,782 of NZ_JBFBBR010000003.1, forward strand.
GATGCTGCCGAGGTCTTGGCCGACGCCGTCGCCGACCCGTCCAGGGAGGTACGGGTGACGGTGGCGAAGGCCCTCGGGACAGTGGGAGCCGCCGGAGCCGCTGCTCAGGTGGACGGTGTCCTGGACGCCCTCACCGCCCTCGCCGGTGACCTCGACGTACTGGTGCGCGGCGCCGCCTACGAGGCACTGGCCGGCGTCGGCTGCCCGCCGCCGCTGGCCGGGAGTGCCGTGGCCGCGCTGGCCGACCCGGCCTGGCAGGTGCGCGTCGGTGCCGCCCGGGCGCTGGGCGCGGCCGGTGCCGCCGTGGCGGTGCCCGCCCTAGCCAAGTCGCTGGCCGATGCGAACGCCGACGTCCGCAAGGCGGCCGTCCTCGCTTTGATCCGGCATTCCGGTGCCGAGGAGGCCCGTGCGGCGCTGGCCACGGCGACGGCGGACTCGGACGCGGATGTCAGGGCGTATGCGGCGCGGGGGCTCTGAGCAGGGCACTCGCGCCGGGGCCGGATCGGGCTACATCCAGTCCTCCGGTTCCGGCTCCGCGTCCATCTCGGGCCAGTGGTCCTCGTCCTCGGTCCCGGCTCTCGCGGGGGCCGGGGCGGGGGCGGGCGAGGACGGTGTCTTTAGGGATGCCAGCACTGCGAGCACGCCCTCCCCGTAGGTGATGAGCTTCTTCTCGCCGACGCCGCCGACGGTGGCGAGTTCGGCGATCGACTCGGGCCATCGGCCGACGATCTCCCGGAGCGTGGCGTCGTGGAAGATCACGTACGCCGGTACGCCCTGTTCGCGGGCCTGTTCGGCACGCCAGGCGCGGAGTGCCTCGAATGCGGGGAGCAGGTTCTCGGGCAGTTCTGCCACAGCGGCCTTCGCCTTGCCCTTGCCGGAGGACCCGGACGTCCCGGAGGGCCGGGAGACCACGGGCTTCTTCGGCTCCTTGCGGAGCGGAACCTCCCGTTCCCGCCGCAGTACCGTGCCGCTGGCCTCGGTGAGCACCAGCGTGCCGTACTCGCCCTCGACGGCCAGCAGCCCTTGGGCGAGCAGTTGCCGGACGACGCCCCGCCATTCGCCTTCGTCCAGGTCGGTGCCGATACCGAAGACGGACAGCTGATCGTGGTCGAACTGTATGACCTTGGCGGTGCGCTTGCCGAGCAGGATGTCGACGATCTGGACGGCGCCGAACTTCTGTCCGCGTTCGCGCTGCAGTCGTACCACCGTGGAGAGGACCTTCTGGGCGGCGACGGTGCCGTCCCAGGTCTCCGGCGGGCTGAGGCAGCTGTCGCAGTTGCCGCAGCCCTCGGGGGCGGGGTCCTGGCCGAAGTACTTGAGCAGTTGCCCGCGGCGGCACTGGGCGGTCTCGCACAGGGCGAGCATGGAGTCGAGGTGCGCTTGGGCGCGGCGGCGGAACGCCTCGTCTCCCTCGCCGGACTGGATGAGTTTGCGCTGCTGTATGACGTCGTTGAGGCCGTAGGCCATCCAGGCGGTGGAGGGCAGGCCGTCGCGGCCGGCGCGGCCGGTCTCCTGGTAGTAGCCCTCGACGGACTTGGGGAGGTCGAGGTGGGCGACGAAACGGACGTCGGGTTTGTCGATGCCCATGCCGAAGGCGATGGTGGCGACCACGACCAGGCCGTCCTCGCGTAGGAAGCGGGACTGGTGGGCCGCGCGGGTGGCGGCGTCCAGGCCGGCGTGGTAGGGGACGGCCTCCACACCGTTGCGGGTCAGGAATTCGGCCGTGGATTCGACCGACTTGCGGGAGAGGCAGTAGACGATGCCCGCGTCGCCTTCGTGTTCCTGGCGGAGGAAGGTGAGCAGCTGCTTCTTGGGGTCGGCTTTGGGGACGATCCGGTACTGGATGTTGGGCCGGTCGAAGCTGGCCACGAAGTGCCGGGCGTCCGGCATGTGCAGCCGCTGGGTGATCTCCGCGTGGGTCGCGTGGGTGGCGGTGGCCGTGAGCGCGATGCGCGGGACGTCGGGCCAGCGCTCGCCGAGGAGGGAGAGCGTCAGGTAGTCGGGGCGGAAGTCGTGGCCCCACTGGGAGACGCAGTGCGCCTCGTCGATCGCGAAGACGGCGATCTTGCCGCGGGCGAGCAGGTCCAGCGTGGAGTCCAGGCGCAGCCGCTCCGGTGCCAGGTAGAGCAGGTCGAGCTCTCCGGCGAGGAACTGGGCCTCGACCACGCGTCGCTCGTCGAAGTCCTGGGTGGAGTTGACGAATCCGGCGTTCACGCCGAGGGCGCGCAGGGCGTCCACCTGGTCCTGCATGAGCGCGATGAGCGGTGAGACCACGATTCCCGTACCGGGTCTGACCAGGGCGGGGATCTGGTAGCACAGCGACTTTCCGCCGCCGGTGGGCATAAGGACGACGGCGTCTCCGCCGGCCACCACATGCTCGATGATCGATTCCTGCTCGCCCCGGAAGGCGTCGTACCCGAAAACCCTGTGCAGCGTGGCCAGTGCCTCGCTGTCCGCCGGGTCGGGCGTCTGCCGCGTTCCCGGCGGCTCGGTCGTCCCTGGCATCTCGTCGGTTCCGCCCGTCCCACCCATCGTCGTGTCCCCCGTACGTCGTCCCTCGACCACTGCCTCCACGATAGGGGCACGGACCGACAGCGCCGAGTTATCCACAGGCCCGCCGCCCCGGAAAGGGACGCGGGTACGGACGCGAGGAGGGGCACAGGGAGGGGCACAGGGAGGGGCACGGGGACGGACACGGGAGGGATCGGGGGCGAGGTCCCCCGGCGTGCGGTGTCCTCAGTCCTTTGGCCGTCCTCGCGTGGCGGCCTAGAAGCGGCGCGGGCCATGCTGCACGGGCGGGACCGGGGAGGCCCGCGTTGTACGGAGGCGCCGCACTCGCGTGCCTCTTCCGCCCCAAGGAGCATCAGGATGTCTCTCAGGTCCCGCACCGCCGGCGCCGTGCTGGCGCTGGCCGTGCCGTTCGCTCTGGCCGCGGTTCCCGCCGACGCGACTCCCGTCCCCGAGGCCGACCCGTTCGTGTGGACGGATGTGACCCCGACGTACACGGCGACCGCGGACTACCAGTACGAGCCGTTCGCGGTCACGGACGGGTACTCCCGCACCGGCGACTGCACCAAGGACACCGCGGCCGGCAAGGGAGGCGCGGGCTACCACTACGTGAACCTCGCCCATGTCGGCAGCCTCGACCCGGCCGAGCCCGCGGGTCTCCTGTACGAGACCGACAGCGACGGCGGCCGTGCCCTGGTGGGGGCTGAGTGGATCGTGCGCGCCGGCACCGCTGCGACCGCGCCGACGCTGTTCGGACAGACGTTCCAGGGTCCGGAGACGCTGCCCGGCGTCGGCTCCGTGTACACGCTGCGCGCCTGGATCTGGAAGGACAACCCGAGCGGTCTGTTCGCGCCGTGGAACCCGACGGTGACCTGCCCGTAGCCGCGGCCGGCGTGGCGACGTGCAGGTCATCCCTGCGGCCCCGTATCCCTGCGGCCCCGTATCCCTGCGGCCCCGGCCCTGTACCCCTGCGGCTCTGTGCTGGGTACGCGCGCGTGGGCCCCGGTTCCTCGCGGGGAACCGGGGCCCACGGCCGTACGGGAGGGGTCAGCGCACGAAGACTCCCGCCTGGCTCGCCAGGTCCAGGAAGTACTGCGGTGCCACACCGAGTACCAGCGTGACCGCGACGCCGACGCCGATCGTCGCCATGGTCAGCGGTGACGGGACGGCGACCGTGGGGCCGTCGGGCCTGGGCTCGCTGAAGAACATCAGCACGATCACGCGGATGTAGAAGAACGCGGCGATCGCCGACGAGATCACACCGACGACGACCAGCGGGGCCGCCCCGCCCTCCGCCGCCGCCTTGAACACGGCGAACTTTCCGGCGAAACCGGAGGTCAGCGGGATACCGGCGAAGGCCAGCAGGAACACCGCGAAGACGGCCGCGACCAGCGGTGAGCGGCGGCCGAGGCCGGCCCACTTGGACAGGTGGGTGGCCTCGCCGCCGGCGTCGCGCACCAGGGTGACCACGGCGAAGGCGCCGATGGTCACGAAGGAGTACCCGGCCAGGTAGAACAGGACGGACGACACGCCGTCCTTCGAGGTCGCGATGACACCCGCCAGGATGAATCCGGCGTGCGCGATCGACGAGTACGCGAGCAGTCGCTTGATGTCGGTCTGGGTGATCGCGACGATCGCGCCGCCGAGCATGGTGATGATCGCGACGCCCCACATGACCGGCCGCCAGTCCCAGCGCAGGCCGGGCAGGACGACGTACAGCAGGCGCAGCAGCGCGCCGAACGCGGCCACCTTGGTCGCCGCGGCCATGAAGCCGGTCACCGGGGTGGGTGCGCCCTGGTAGACGTCGGGCGTCCACATGTGGAAGGGGACCGCGCCGACCTTGAAGAGCAGGCCCATCACGACCATCGCGGTGCCGATCAGGAGCAGTGCGTCGTTGCCCATGGTGTCGGCGAGGGCGGGGTCGATGCTGGTGACGGTGCCGTCGACGACCCGGGAGATGGTGGCGTACGACACCGAGCCTGCGTAGCCGTACAGCAGGGCGATGCCGAACAGGGTGAACGCGGAAGCGAAGGCGCCGAGCAGGAAATACTTGACCGCGGCTTCCTGGGACATCAGGCGCTTGCGGCGGGCCAGGGCGCACATCAGGTAGAGCGGGAGGGAGAAGACCTCCAGGGCCACGAAGAGCGTCAGCAGGTCGTTGGCCGAGGGGAACACCAGCATGCCGGCGACCGCGAAGAGGAGCAGCGGGAAGACCTCGGTGGTGGTGAAGCCCGCCTTCACCGCGGCCTTCTCGCTGTCGCTGCCGGGCACGGAGGCGGCCTGTGCGGCGAAGGAGTCGACGCGGTTGCCGTGGGCGGCCGGGTCGAGGCGGCGTTCGGCGAAGGTGAACAGGCCGAGGAGGCCGGCCAGCAGGATCGTGCCCTGCAGGAACAGGGACGGTCCGTCGACGGCGATCGCGCCCATCGCGGCGATGTGGGCCTTGGTGGTGCCGTATCCGTCCGCGGCCAGTGCGACGACCGCGGCGAAGGCCGCGCACAGCGCGACGGCGGAGACGAAGACCTGCGCGTAGTAGCGGGATTTGCGCGGGACGAACGCTTCGACGAGCACCCCGACGATCGCCGCGCCGAGCACGATCAGGGTGGGGGACAATTGTCCGTATTCGATCTTCGGCGCGTCGATCTTCGAGATCGGCTCGGCCGCGGTTGTCCACAGGCTGTGGACGGCTGTTGCGCTCACTTGGCCGCCTCCACTGCGGGCTTGGGGTCGGTCTTGTGTACGTCCGACATGGTCTGTTTGACCGCCGGGTTGACGATGTCCGTGACCGGCTTCGGGTAGACGCCCAGGAAGATCAGCAGAACGATCAGCGGGGCGACGACCACGAGTTCACGCGCGCGCAGGTCGGGCATCGCGGAGACCTCCGGTTTCACCGGGCCCGTCATCGTCCGCTGGTAGAGGACGAGGGTGTAGAGCGCGGCGAGGACGATGCCGAGGGTGGCGATGATGCCGATCGCCGGGTAGCGCGTGAACGTGCCGACGAGGACAAGGAATTCGCTCACGAAGGGGGCGAGACCCGGTAGCGACAGGGTGGCCAGACCGCCGATCAGGAAGGTGCCGGCGAGTACCGGGGCGACCTTCTGCACACCGCCGTAGTCGGCGATGAGCCGCGAGCCGCGCCGGGAGATCAGGAAGCCGGCTACCAGCATCAGCGCGGCCGTGGAGATGCCGTGGTTGACCATGTAGAGGGTGGCGCCGGACTGGCCCTGGCTGGTCATCGCGAAGATGCCCAGGATGATGAAGCCGAAGTGCGAGATGGACGCGTAGGCGACCAGGCGCTTGATGTCCCGCTGGCCGACGGCGAGCAGCGCGCCGTAGATGATGCTGATCACGGCGAGGACGAGGATGACGGGTGTCGCCCACTTCGAGGCCTCCGGGAACAGCTGGAGGCAGAAGCGGAGCATCGCGAACGTGCCCACCTTGTCGACGACCGCCGTGATGAGCACGGCGACCGGGGCGGTGGACTCCTGCATGGCGTTGGGCAGCCAGGTGTGCAGCGGCCACAGGGGCGCCTTCACCGCGAAGGCGAAGAAGAAGCCGAGGAACAGCCAGCGTTCGGTGCTGGTCGCCATGTGCAGCGAGCCGTTCGTGCGGGCCTGTGCGATCTCCGCGAGGGAGAAGTTCCCGGCGACCACGTAGAGGCCGATCACCGCGGCCAGCATGATCAGGCCGCCGACCAGGTTGTAGAGGAGGAACTTCACGGCGGCGTACGACCGTTGGGCCGCCGCTTTCTCGTCGGAGCCCGCGTGGGCACGGTCTCCGAAGCCGCCGATGAGGAAGTACATCGGGATCAGCATGGCTTCGAAGAAGATGTAGAAGAGGAAGACGTCGGTGGCCTCGAAGGAGATGATCACCATCGCCTCGACGGCCAGGATCAGGGCGAAGAAGCCCTGGGTGGGCCGCCACCGCTTGCTGCCGGTCTCCAGTGGGTCGGCGTCGTGCCAGCCCGCCAGGATGATGAACGGGATCAGCAGGGCGGTCAGCGCGAGCAGGGCGACCGCGATGCCGTCGACGCCCAGTTCGTAGCGGACACCGAAGTCCGAGATCCAGGCGTGGGATTCGGTGAGCTGGTAGCGGGCGCCGCCCGGGTCGAAGCGGACCAGGACGACGATCGCGAGCACCAGAGTGGCGAGCGAGACCAGCAGGGCGAGCCATTTGGCGGCGGTGCGCTGTGCGGCCGGTACGGCCGCGGTGGCGACCGCGCCGACGGCGGGGAGCGCCGCCGTCGCTGTCAGCAGAGGAAAGGACATCGGTATCAGACCGCCCTCATCAGCAGGGTCGCGGCGACCAGGAGGGCAGCGCCGCCGAACATCGAGACCGCGTACGAGCGCGCGTAGCCGTTCTGGAGCTTGCGCAGTCGGCCGGACAGTCCGCCGAAGCCCGCCGCCGTGCCGTTGACGACCCCGTCGACGAGGGTGTGGTCGACGTAGACCAGGGAGCGGGTGAGGTGTTCGCCGCCGCGGACCAGGACGACGTGGTTGAAGTCGTCCTGGAGGAGGTCGCGGCGGGCCGCGCGGGTGAGCAGCGAACCGCGCGGGGCGACGGCGGGGACGGGACGGCGGCCGTACTGGAGGTAGGCGATGCCGACGCCGATGACCAGGCACACCATGGTGGCGCCGGTGACGGTGGCCGCGCTGAGCGGGGAGTCGCCCTCGCTGTGGCCGGTGACCGGCTCCAGCCAGTGCAGGAAGCGGTCGCCGATGCTGAAGAAGGCGCCGCCGAATACCGAGCCGATCGCCAGCACGATCATCGGGATGGTCATGACCTTCGGGGACTCGTGCGGATGCGGCTTGTGACCGTGCTCGTCGGGCTGCCAGCGCTTCTCGCCGAAGAACGTCATCAGCATCACGCGCGTCATGTAGAACGCGGTGATGGCCGCGCCGAGCAGAGCGCAGGCGCCGAGGATCCAGCCCTCGGTGCCGCCCTTGGCGAACGCCGCCTCGATGATCTTGTCCTTGGAGAAGAAGCCGGACAGGCCCGGGAAACCGATGATGGCGAGGTAGCCGAGACCGAAGGTGATGAAGGTGACCGGCATGTATGTGCGCAGGCCGCCGTACTTGCGCATGTCGACCTCGTCGTTCATGCCGTGCATGACGGAGCCCGCGCCGAGGAACAGCCCGGCCTTGAAGAAGCCGTGCGTCACCAGGTGCATGATCGCGAAGACGTAGCCGATCGGACCGAGGCCGGCGGCGAGCACCATGTAGCCGATCTGCGACATGGTCGAGCCGGCGAGGGCCTTCTTGATGTCGTCCTTCGCGCAACCGACGATCGCACCGAAGAGGAGGGTGACGGCGCCGACGACGGTGACGACGAGTTGGGCGTCCGGGGCCGCGTTGAAGATCGCTCCGGAGCGGACGATGAGGTAGACGCCGGCGGTCACCATGGTCGCCGCGTGGATAAGGGCCGAGACCGGGGTTGGGCCCTCCATGGCGTCCCCGAGCCAGGACTGCAGCGGTACCTGGGCGGACTTGCCGCAGGCGGCGAGCAGCAGCATCAGGCCGATCGCGGTGAGTCTGCCCTCGGAGGCGTCGGTCGCGTGGCCGAGGACCGGGCCGAAGGCGAACGTGCCGAACGTCGTGAACATCAGCATGATCGCGATCGACAGGCCCATGTCGCCGACGCGGTTGACGAGGAAGGCCTTCTTGGCCGCGGTCGCCGCGCTGGGCTTGTGCTGCCAGAAGCCGATCAGCAGGTACGAGGCGAGGCCGACGCCTTCCCAGCCGACGTACAGCAGCAGGTAGTTGTCGGCGAGGACGAGCAGCAGCATGGCCGCGAGGAACAGGTTGAGGTAGCCGAAGAAGCGGCGGCGGCGCTCGTCGTGCTCCATGTACCCGATCGAGTACAGGTGGATGAGCGAGCCGACGCCGGTGATCAGCAGGACGAACGTCATCGACAGCTGGTCGAGGCGGAAGGTGACGTCCGCCTGGAAGCCGGCCACCGGGACCCAGGTGAACAGGTGCTCCATCAGGGTGCGGTGTTCGGCGTCCTTGCCCAGCAGGTCGGCGAAGAGGATCACGCCGAACACGAACGAGGTCGTCGACAGGAGCGTGCCGATCCAGTGGCCCACGCCGTCCAGGCGGCGGCCGCCGACCAGCAGGACGGCCGCTCCGAGCAGGGGCGCCGCGATCAGCAGCGCAATCAGGTTCTCCACGATTCAGCGACCCCTTACAACTTCATCAGGCTGGCGTCGTCGACCGAGGCCGAGTGGCGGGTACGGAACAGCGACACGATGATCGCGAGCCCGACCACGACCTCCGCGGCGGCGACGACCATCGTGAAGAAGGCGATGATCTGGCCGTCGAGATTGCCGTGCATCCGGGAGAAGACGACGAACGCGAGGTTGCAGGCGTTGAGCATCAGCTCGATGCACATGAAGACGACGATCGCGTTCCGTCTGATCAGCACACCGGTGGCGCCGATCGTGAACAACAGGGCGGCGAGATAGAGGTAGTAGACCGGGTTCACTTCGACGCCTCCTCGGGCCGCTTGAGGTTCTCCGGCTCGATCGGGGTCCGCTCCAGCCGTTCCTCGGCGCGCTGTTCCAGGGCCCGCAGGTCGTTGAGGGCCTCCGCGGACACGTCACGGATCTGACCGCGGTCGCGCAGCGTCTTGTTGACCGTGAGCTCGGACGGGGTGCCGTCGGGCAGCAGGCCGGCGATGTCGACGGCGTTGTGCCGGGCGTAGACGCCGGGGGCGGGCAGCGGCGGCAGGTGCTTGCCTTCGCGGACGCGCTGTTCGGACTGCTCGCGCTGGGTCTTGGCGCGTTCGGTGCGCTCGCGGTGGGTGAGCACCATGGCGCCGACGGCCGCGGTGATGAGCAGGGCGCCGGTGATTTCGAAGGCGAAGACGTACTTGGTGAAGATGAGGGCGGCGAGGCCCTCCACATTGCCGTTGGCGTTGGCCTGGCCGATGCCGTTGAAGTTCTTGAGGGAGGCGTTGGCGATGCCCGCGAAGAGCAGGACGCCGAAGCCGGCCCCACACACAAGGGCCAGCCAGCGCTGGCCCTTGATGGTCTCGGTCAGGGAGTCGGCGGCGGTCACGCCGACCAGCATCACCACGAAGAGGAACAGCATCATGATCGCGCCGGTGTAGACGACGATCTGCACGATGCCCAGGAAGTAGGCGCCGTTGGCGAGGTAGAACACCGCCAGGACGATCATGGTGCCGGCGAGGCAGAGGGCGCTGTGCACGGCCCTCTTCATGAGGACGGTGCACAGGGCGCCGATCACGGCGACGGTGCCCAGGACCCAGAACTGGAGGGCCTCCCCGGTGGAGGTGGCGTAGGCGGCGAGCTGCGGGCCCATCATGCCTCCACCCCCTCTTCCTCCGGCTTCTCGCCCTTCGAGACGGCCACCTGCTGGACGGTCCCGGGCGCGGCCTCGGTCACCAGGCCCCGGTAGTAGTCCTGTTCGTCGGTGCCCGGGAAGATCGCGTGCGGGCTGTCGACCATGCCGTCCTCGAGGCCGGCGAGCAGCTGCTCCTTGGTGTAGATGAGGTTGGCGCGGCTGGTGTCGGCGAGTTCGAACTCGTTGGTCATCGTGAGCGCGCGCGTGGGGCACGCCTCGATGCACAGGCCGCACAGGATGCAGCGGGCGTAGTTGATCTGGTAGACGCGGCCGTAGCGCTCGCCCGGCGAGTAGCGCTCCTCGTCGGTGTTGTCGGCGCCCTCCACGTAGATGGCGTCGGCGGGGCAGGCCCAGGCGCACAGTTCGCAGCCGACGCACTTCTCCAGGCCGTCCGGATGGCGGTTGAGCTGGTGCCGTCCGTGGAACCGCGGGGCCGTGGTCTTCTTCTGCTCCGGGTACTGCTCGGTCAGCCGCTTCTTGAACATGGCCTTGAAGGTCACGCCGAAGCCGGCCACGGGGTTCAGGAAACCGGGCTCGGTCTCCTTGGGCTCCTCAGCCATCGGACGCCTCCTTTCCATCCGTAGATCCGTCACTGACAGTGTCCGGTCCACCACTGACAATCAGCTCACGCTCCCGGCGCGGGCTGCGCCGGGGCACCGGCGGCAGCTCCTGTCCGGGCAGCGGCGGTACGGGGAATCCGCCTGCCATCGGGTCGAACGCGACCGGTTCGGCGGCGGCCTGCGCGGCCTCCTTGCCCCCCTTGTCGCGGAAGATGTCGACGACGAAGGACAGGAGCAGCAGGGCGAGGACTCCGCCGCCGACGTAGAGGGCGATGTCGGCGAAGCCGTAGTTCTCGTTGCGGAGGGTCCGTACGGTGGCGACGAGCATCAGCCAGACGACCGAGACCGGGATGAGGACCTTCCAGCCCAGCTTCATCAGCTGGTCGTAGCGCACCCGCGGAAGGCTGGCGCGCAGCCAGACGAAGACGAACAGCAGCACCACGACCTTGGCGACGAACCAGAGCATCGGCCACCAGCCGTGGTTGGCGCCGGCCCAGACGGTGCTGATCGGCCAGGGGGCGCGCCAGCCGCCGAGGAACAGCGTCGTCGACACGGCGGAGACCGTCACCATGTTGACGTACTCGGCGAGCATGAACATCGCGAACTTGATCGACGAGTACTCGGTGTTGAAGCCGCCGACCAGGTCGCCCTCGGACTCCGGCATGTCGAAGGGGGCGCGGTTGGTCTCGCCGACCATGGTGACGACGTAGAGGATGAACGAGACCGGCAGCAGCAGGATGTACCAGCGGTCGTGCTGCTGGGCGACGATCGTGGACGTCGACATGGAGCCCGAGTACAGGAACACCGACGCGAACGCGGCGCCCATGGCGATCTCATAGGAGATCATCTGTGCGCACGAGCGCAGGCCGCCGAGGAGCGGGTAGGTGGATCCGGAGCTCCAGCCGGCGAGGACGATGCCGTAGATGCCGACGGAGGCGACCGCGAGGATGTAGAGCATCGCGATCGGCAAGTCGGTGAGCTGCATCGTGGTGCGGTGGCCGAAGATCGAGACCTCGTTGTCGGCCGGTCCGAACGGGATGACCGCGATGGCCATGAACGCGGGGATGGCCGCGACGATCGGCGCGAGGATGTAGACGGCCTTGTCCGCGCGTTTGACGATGAGGTCTTCCTTGAGCATCAGCTTCACGCCGTCGGCGAGCGACTGGAGCATGCCCCAGGGGCCGTGCCGGTTGGGGCCGATGCGCAACTGCATCCAGGCGATGACCTTGCGCTCCATGACGATGGAGATCAGCACGGTCACCATCAGGAAGGCGAAGCAGAAGACCGCCTTGACGACGACCAGCCACCAGGGGTCGCGGCCGAACATGGAGAGGTCTTCAGCAGCGAGGTACGGGTACGGGCTCATGCCTCCACCTCCTTGGGGGCCTCATCGGCGGTGGCCGCCGGGCCGATGCGGACGAGTGCGCCGGGCAGCGCCCCGGTGTCGGAGGCGACACCGCCGCCCACGGAGTTCAGCGGGAGCCAGACCACGCGGTCGGGCATCTCGGTGATCCTGAGCGGGAGTTCGACGGTGCCGACGGTCGAGGTGACGGCGACGAGGTCGCCGTTCGCGAGGCCGGCCTCGGCGGCGGTGGCGGCGGACAGGCGCGCGTGGGCGGCGTGCCGGGTGCCGGCGAGCGCCTCGTCGCCTTCCTGGAGGACGCCCTGGTCGAGCAGGAGCCGGTGTCCGGCCAGCACGGCCTCGCCGGCCGCCGGCCGCGGCAGCGGTCCGGCCGTCTCCAGCGGTTCGGAGGCCTTCGGCCCGTCCCAGGCGCCGAGCCGGTCGAGTTCCGCGCGCGTGGTGCGCAGGTCGGGCAGGCCGAGGTGGACGTCCATGGCGTCGGCGAGCATCTGCAGCACGCGCGCGTCGGTGGGCGCCAGCCGCCGGGTCATCTGCTCGGGCTTGAGCGCGGCCTCGAAGAACCGCACCCGGCCTTCCCAGTTGAGGAAGGTGCCGGCCTTCTCGGCGACGGCGGCGACCGGGAGGACGACATCGGCGCGCTCGGTGACCTCGCTGGGCCGCAGTTCCAGCGAGACCAGGAAGCCGACGGCCTCGAGGGCGGCACGCGCGCGCGTGGGGTCGGGCAGGTCGGTGACCTCGACGCCGGCCACCAGGAGGGCGGACAGTTCGCCGCGGGCGGCGGCCTCGATGATCTGGCCGGTGTCGCGGCCGTAGCGGAGCGGGAGTTCGGACACGCCCCAGGCGGCGGCGACCTCGTCACGCGCGCGTGGGTCGGTGGCCGGGCGGCCGCCCGGCAGCAGCGACGGCAGCGCGCCCGCCTCGATCGCGCCGCGCTCCCCGGCCCGGCGCGGGATCCACACCAGCTGTGCGCCGGTGGCGGTGGCGGCCCGTACGGCGGCGGTCAGGCCGCCGACGACCGACGCCAGCCGCTCGCCCACGACGATGACCGCGCCCTCGGCGCGCAGCGCCTCGGCGGCCTGTGTGCCCGGTTCCTCCAGGCCGACACCGCCCGCGAGGGCGTCCAGCCATTCGGTCTCGGTGCCGGGGGCGGCCGGCAGCAGGATGCCGCCCGTCTTCTCCAGGCCGCGCGTGGCGTAGGTGGCGAGGGAGAACACCTGCTGCTTGCGCTTGCGCCAGGCCTTGCGCAGCCGCAGGAAGACGCCGGGCGCCTCCTCCTCGGACTCGATGCCGACCAGCAGCACGGCCGGTGCCTTCTCCAAGGCGGTGTAGGTGACGCCCGTGCCGTCGAGATCGCGGCCGCGGCCGGCGATCCGGGCGGCCAGGAAGTCGGCCTCCTCGCTGCTGTGCACGCGCGCGCGGAAGTCGATGTCGTTGGTGTCGAGCGCCACGCGCGCGAACTTGCTGTACGCGTAGGCGTCCTCGACGGTGAGCCGGCCGCCGGTGAGCACGCCGGCCCGGGAGCGGGCGGCGGCCAGTCCCTGGGCGGCCGCGTCGAGCGCCTCCGGCCAGGAGGCGGGTTCGAGCACGCCCTGGGCGTTGCGGACCAGCGGGGTCTCCAGGCGGTCCTTCTGCTGCGCGTAGCGGAACGCGAAGCGTCCCTTGTCGCAGATCCACTCCTCGTTGACCTCGGGGTCGTTGGCGGCGAGCCGCCGCATGACCTTGCCGCGCCGGTGGTCGGTGCGGGTGGCGCAGCCGCCCGAGCAGTGCTCGCACACGGACGGCGAGGAGATCAGGTCGAAGGGGCGGGAGCGGAAGCGATACGCCGCCGAGGTCAGCGCGCCCACCGGGCAGATCTGGATGGTGTTCCCGGAGAAGTACGACTCGAACGGGTCGCCCTCGCCGGTGCCGACCTGCTGGAGCGCGCCGCGTTCCAGGAGCTCGATCATCGGGTCGCCGGCGACCTGGTTGGAGAACCGGGTGCAGCGCGCGCACAGCACGCACCGTTCGCGGTCGAGGAGCACCTGGGTGGAGATCGGGACGGGCTTCTCGAAGGTGCGCTTCTTGCCGTGGAAGCGGGACTCGCTGTTGCCGTGCGACATCGCCTGGTTCTGCAGCGGGCACTCGCCGCCCTTGTCGCAGACCGGGCAGTCCAGGGGGTGGTTGATGAGCAGCAGCTCCATCACCCCGTGCTGGGCCTTCTCGGCGACCGGGGAGGTGAGGTGGGTCTTCACGACCATGCCGTCGGTGCAGGTGATCGTGCAGGACGCCATGGGCTTGCGCTGGCCCTCGACCTCGACGATGCACTGGCGGCAGGCACCGGCCGGGTCCAGCAGGGGGTGGTCGCAGAAGCGCGGGATCTCGATGCCGAGTTGCTCGGCGGCGCGGATGACCAGGGTGCCCTTGGGCACGCTGATCTCCACGCCGTCGATCGTCAGCGTGACGAGGTCCTGCGGCGGGACCGCCGCCGTTCCCCCTGAGGAGGGGGAACTCGTGGTCACGGTCATGCGTTCACCTCCGGGCGGTCCGCCCAGGCCGTCGACTTGGCCGGGTCGAAGGGGCAGCCCCGGCCCGTGATGTGCTGTTCGTACTCCTCGCGGAAGTACTTCAGTGAGGAGAAGATGGGGGACGCGGCGCCGTCACCGAGGGCGCAGAAGGACTTGCCGTTGATGTTGTCGGCGATGTCGTTCAGCTTGTCGAGGTCGGACATCACGCCCTTGCCGGCCTCGATGTCGCGCAGCAACTGCACCAGCCAGTAGGTGCCTTCGCGGCACGGGGTGCACTTGCCGCAGGACTCGTGGGCGTAGAACTCGGTCCAGCGGGTGACGGCGCGCACGACGCAGGTGGTCTCGTCGAAGCACTGGAGGGCCTTGGTGCCGAGCATGGAACCGGCGGCCCCCACTCCTTCGTAGTCGAGAGGGACGTCGAGGTGCTCGTCGGTGAACATGGGCGTCGAGGAGCCGCCCGGGGTCCAGAACTTCAGGCGGTGGCCGGTGCGCATTCCGCCGCTCATGTCGAGGAGCTGGCGCAGGGTGATGCCGAGCGGTGCCTCGTACTGGCCGGGACTGGCGACATGGCCGCTGAGGGAGTAGAGCGTGAAGCCGGGTGACTTCTCGCTCCCCATGGACCTGAACCAGTCCTTGCCGTTTTTCAGGATGGCGGGAACCGAGGCGATGGACTCGACGTTGTTCACAACAGTCGGGCAGGCATAGAGCCCTTCGACAGCCGGGAAGGGGGGGCGCAGTCGCGGTTGACCACGGCGGCCTTCGAGTGAGTCGAGCAGTGCGGTCTCCTCACCGCAGATGTACGCGCCGGCGCCGGCGTGCACGGTGAGGTTCAGGTCGAGACCGCTGCCCAGGATGTTCTCGCCGAGGTAGCCGGCCGCGTAGGCCTCGCGCACGGCCTCGTGCAACCGCCGCAGGACGGGGACGACTTCACCACGCAGGTAGATGAAGGCATGCGACGACCGGATGGCGTAGCACGCGATCACGATGCCCTCGATGAGGCTGTGCGGGTTCGCGAAGAGGAGCGGGATGTCCTTGCAGGTCCCGGGCTCCGATTCGTCGGCGTTGACAACCAGATAGTGCGGTTTGCCGTCTCCCTGCGGAATGAACTGCCACTTCATTCCGGTCGGGAATCCCGCGCCGCCGCGGCCGCGCAGCCCGGACTCCTTGACGTAGGCGATCAGGTCGTCCGGAGACATGGCGAGCGCCTTGCGGAGCCCCTCGTATCCTTCGTGCCTTCGGTAGACGTCCAGGGACCAGGACCGATCCTCGTCCCAGAAGGCCGACAGCACGGGTGCGAGCAGCTTCTCGGGGCTGGTGTCCTTGAGGTCGGGTACCACCGTCATCACTCCCCCTCCTCGGCGGCAGGCCCTGCCGGGTGCGACGGGTCGGAGGCCGAGGTCTCCTGCGGCGCGTCATGGGAACTGAGGTGCTCGGCCGGTGACGGCTCGTGCACCGTCCGGTCCTGCGGCCCCGGCCGCGGATGGACCACGCGCGCGGGTGCGGACTCTCCCCTGGCCAGGTGGAGGCCCACCAAGGACGCGGGTCCGGCGCTTCCGCTCTCCTCGACGGCCCCGGGCCGCTCGTCGGGGAAGCCGGCCAGGATCCGCGCGGTCTCCTTGAAGGTGCACAGCCGGGCCCCGCGCGTGGGCTCGACGTCCCGGCCGGCGCGCAGGTCGTCGACCAGGCGCCGGGCGCTCGCGGGGGTCTGGTTGTCGAAGAACTCCCAGTTGACCATCACGACCGGCGCGAAGTCGCAGGCCGCGTTGCACTCGATGTGCTCCAGGGTGACGCTGCCGTCGTCGGTGGTCTCGCCGTTGCCGACGCCCAGGTGCTCCTGGAGGGTCTCGAAGATGGCGTCGCCGCCCATCACCGCGCACAGGGTGTTGGTGCAGACGCCCACCTGGTAGTCGCCGGAGGGCTTGCGCCGGTACATCGTGTAGAAGGTGGCGACCGCGGTGACCTCCGCCGTGGTCAGCTCCAGTACGTCGGCGCAGAACTGCATCCCGGTGCGCGTGACGTACCCCTCCTCCGACTGCACGAGATGCAGCAACGGCAGCAGGGCGGACCGGGAGTCGGGGTAGCGCGCGATGATCTCGCGCGCGTCCGTCTCCAGTCGGGCCCGGACGTCGTCCGGATACGCGGGCGCGGGCAGCTCGGGCATGCCCAGGCTGACGCCCCGCTCCGAAGAAGAGGTGTTCACCGGTCGACGCCTCCCAGTACCGGGTCGATGGACGCGATGACGACGATGACGTCGGCCACCTGGCCGCCCTCACACATCGCCGCGATGGCCTGCAGGTTGGCGAAGGACGGGTCGCGGAAGTGGACCCGGTAGGGGCGGGTGCCGCCGTCGGATACGACGTGCGCCCCGAGTTCGCCCTTGGGTGACTCGATGGCCGTGTAGACCTGTCCGGGCGGGACCCGGAAGCCCTCGGTGACCAGCTTGAAGTGGTGGATGAGGGCCTCCATGGAGGTGCCCATGATCTTCTTGATGTGGTCGAGGGAGTTGCCGAGTCCGTCCGGTCCCAGGGCGAGCTGCGCGGGCCAGGCGATCTTCTTGTCGGCGACCATGACCGGTCCGGGCTGGAGCCGGTCCAGGCACTGCTCGACGATCCTGAGCGACTGGCGCATCTCCTCCAGACGGATCAGGAAGCGGCCGTAGGCGTCGCAGGTCTCGGCGACGGCGACGTCGAAGTCGTAGTTCTCGTAGCCGCAGTAGGGCTGGGACTTGCGCAGGTCGTGGGGCAGGCCGGTGGCGCGCAGGATGGGGCCGGTGGCGCCGAGGGCCATGCAGCCGGCCAGGTCCAGGTAGCCGATGCCCTGCATACGGCCCTTGAAGACGGGGTTCCCGGTGGCGAGCTTGTCGTACTCGGGGAGGTTCTTCCGCATCTTCTTGATGAACTCGCGGATCTGGTCGACCGCGCCGGGCGGCAGGTCCTGGGCGAGTCCGCCGGGGCGGATGTACGCGTGGTTCATCCGCAGGCCGGTGATCAGCTCGAAGAGGTCGAGAATCATTTCACGATCACGGAATCCGTAGATCATGAGCGTGGTGGCGCCCAGCTCCATGCCGCCGGTGGCGATGGCGACCAGGTGCGAGGACATCCGGTTCAGCTCCATCAGGAGCACCCGGATGATCGTGGCGCGGTCGGGGAGCTGGTCCTCGATGCCGAGGAGTTTCTCGACGCCGAGACAGTAGGCGGTCTCGTTGAAGAAGGACGTCAGGTAGTCCATGCGCGTGACGAAGGCGGAGCCCTGCGTCCACGTGCGGTACTCGAGGTTCTTCTCGATGCCGGTGTGCAGATAGCCGACGCCGCAGCGGGTCTCGGTGACGGTCTCGCCGTCGATCTCCAGGATCAGCCGGAGCACTCCATGGGTGGAGGGGTGCTGGGGACCCATGTTGACGACGATGCGTTCGTCGTCGGCGCGGGCCGCGGACTGGACGATCTCGTCCCAGTCGCCACCGGTGACCGTGTATACGGTGCCCTCGGTGGTCTCGCGCGCCGAGGCGGTCGACGCGGCGGATGCTGACTGTGTGCTCACGAGTACGACCTCCGCTGGTCCGGAGCCGGGATCTGGGCGCCCTTGTACTCGACGGGGATGCCGCCGAGGGGGTAGTCCTTGCGCTGCGGATGGCCCTGCCAGTCGTCCGGCATGAGGATCCGGGTCAGGGCCGGGTGACCGTCGAAGACGATCCCGAAGAAGTCGTAGGTCTCGCGTTCGTGCCAGTCGTTGGTCGGATAGACGGAGACCAGGGACGGGATGTGCGGGTCGGCGTCCGGGGCGCTGACCTCCAGCCGGATCAGCCGGTTGTGGGTGATCGAGCGCAGGTGGTAGACGGCGTGCAGTTCGCGGCCCTTGTCGTGGAGGTAGTGGACGCCGCTGACGCCGGTGCACAGCTCGAACCGGAGCGCGGGGTCGTCGCGCAGGGTGCGGGCGACGCGCGGCAGGTGCTCGCGTTCGATGTGGAAGGTGAGTTCGCCGCGGTCGACGACCGTCTTCTCGATGGCGTTGCCGGGCAGCAGGCCCTGTTCCTCCAGGGCGCCCTCCAGTTCGTCGGCGACCTCGTCGAACCAGCCGCCGTACGGTCGGGTCGCCGGCCCGGGGAGCCGGACCGAGCGGACCAGACCGCCGTAGCCGGAGGTGTCGCCGCCGTTGTTGGCGCCGAACATGCCGCGCTGGACACGGATCTCCTCGCCGCCCTGGCCGCGCTGGCCGGGGAGGTTGTCGGCTGCGAGGTCCTTCTCGGGGTTGGCCCCGTGGTGGCCGTTCGCGTCGCTCACCGCAGCAGCCCCTTCATCTCGATCGTGGGCAGGGCCTTGAGCGCCGCCTCCTCCGCCTCGCGGGCCGCTTCCGCCGCGTTGACGCCGAGCTTGGAGCTCTGGATCTTCTGGTGGAGCTTGAGGATCGCGTCCATCAGCATCTCGGGGCGGGGCGGGCAGCCGGGCAGGTAGATGTCGACCGGGACGATGTGGTCGACGCCCTGGACGATGGCGTAGTTGTTGAACATGCCGCCCGAGGAGGCGCAGACGCCCATGGAGATCACCCACTTGGGGTTGGGCATCTGGTCGTAGACCTGCCGCAGGACGGGCGCCATCTTCTGGCTGACCCGGCCGGCGACGATCATCAGGTCGGCCTGGCGCGGTGAGCCGCGGAAGACCTCCATGCCGAACCGTGCCAGGTCGTACCGGCCGGCTCCCGCCGTCATCATTTCGAAGGCGCAGCAGGCGAGGCCGAAGGTGGCGGGGAAGACGGACGCCTTGCGTACCCAGCCCGCGGCCTGCTCGACGGTGGTCAGCAGGAAACCGCTCGGCAGCTTTTCTTCGAGTCCCATGACTTAAAGCCCCTCAGTCCCATTCCAGGCCGCCGCGCCGCCATACGTACGCGTACGCGACGAAGACGGTGAGCACGAAGAGCAGCATCTCCACGAGCCCGAAAACACCCAGGGCGTCGAAGGTGACGGCCCAGGGGTAGAGGAAGACGATCTCGATGTCGAAGACGATGAAGAGCATCGCCGTCAGGTAGTACTTGATCGGGAAACGCCCGCCGCCGGCCGGCGTGGGGGTCGGCTCGATTCCGCACTCGTAGGCTTCGAGCCGGGCGCGGTTGTACCGCTTCGGACCGATCAGCGTGGCCATGACCACGGAGAAGATCGCAAAGCCTGCCCCGAGGGCTCCCAGTACGAGGATGGGCGCATACGCGTTCACCGCTCCTCGCTCCTCTCAGTCGGCACTGACTGGTGGCGGTTCGACCGGGCCCACTCGCCTCATCCGTCACACGAACCCCGCGCGTCCCGGGCGAAGATCGCGAACATGTGAAGCAGGTCACAAGCCCAGCTGCCTCGCATCTTATGCCTGTCGCTCTGTGATCTGCGACACGGGGTATTACACAAGCTTTGTGATCTCCACCACCTGACGATCGATCATGAAGTCGGATGAGTGGTGATCTTCGCACCCGAAGCGTTCAGCTGATCACCAGAGGTGACATTTTCGATCGTCCCCGCAGGCGGGAGCCGGTGTCGAGCGAGCGTCTCTATATCAAGAGGGTTCCTCTGCATGCAAATTCGCGGTGGACGAACCGTCCTGATAGAGGACCGCATTCACACATGCGAGGGAGGCGCGGGTGGCGATGTGGACGCGTGCGCACGTTCACGAACTCGGGCGGGCACGACCCGCGCACGAGACGCACCCCTCCCGGTAACCGTTCCGTGACCTCCGCCACATTGATGAGAGACCCGTGAGAACCAGGCTTGGCCAATCATCTCAACCGATGGTAGGCGGGGGGCAATTCGGGCGTTATGGCGAAAGAACGTGATCACAGGCATGATCACGGGCGCCCGCAATGTCCGTTACGGCGTCAATAAAGAACGACACGCACAGCTTTCACAGCCCCGATTGAACAACTGTGGCGCAGCACACGTTTCTTGAAGATATGAAGGAGCCCCTGGTACCGGTTGTTCCCATGTCCCACACCGCTCACATACGCAGCCACCGGAAACCCCGCCGCAGCGCGACGACAAGCATCGCCGTGCGCGCCGGAGTTGCCAGTGGCGTCCTCGGCATGGCAGCGGCGGGCGCGGCCTCGGCGAGCGCCGCCGAACCCGTGACGCAGACGCTCGAACTGCCCACTCTGACGGCCGATCTGGCCACCCAGGTGGCTCAGTCCGCCGACGCCACCCAGCAGGCCGCCGCGAACTACGCACTCCAGGCCGAGCGCGACGCGGCCGCCGCAAAGGCCGCGAAGCAGGCCAAGTCGGACCTCGCTGAGGCGAAGAAGAAGGCCGAGGCCAAGAAGAAGGCCGAGGAGGCCCGCAAGGAGGCCGCTGAGCGCGCCGCCTCGCGCAGCGCCGAGCGGACCACGCTCAGCGCCACCTCCGCGAGCTCCAGCGCCTCCACGAGCACGTCCACGGCGACCGGTTCGGCCGCCGCCGTGGTCGCCTTCGTGAAGGCACAGATCGGCGACGCCTACGTCTCCGGCGGCACGGGCCCCAACTCGTGGGACTGCTCGGGTCTCGTCCAGGCCGCCTTCAAGTCGGTCGGCGTCAGCCTGCCGCGCGTCTCCCAGGACCAGTCGACGCAGGGCACCCAGGTCTCGCTGAGCAACCTCCAGCCCGGCGACATCCTCTACTGGGGCAGCGCCGGAAGCGCGTACCACGTGGCCGTGTACGTGGGCGACGGCATGTTCGTGGGCGCGCAGAACCCCTCCAGCGGCGTCGGGGAGCACCCGCTGGACTACGACCCGCCGACCGGCGCGGTGCGGGTGCTCTGACAACAAGGGCAACCCGAGACAAGCCGAGGCAACTCGGGCATCGCACAAGCACGGTAGGGCCGCAGCCGCTCGGGGGCAGCGGCCCTTCCGGCACGCCCGCCCCCTGACGGCCACATGCGGCCACCCCACGGCGGAGCCCCATGGCGGGCCGTCCGGCCGCGGGTCCCCCCACCGCAGTTCGCCCGGCCGCGGGTCACCCCACCGCGGGTCGTCCGCGAATGCCCCGATGACGACGGCGTCCGACATGTCGGACACATCGTCAACCCCGCGCTGGAGACACCGGACCCGGCCGGGCGGCGGCTGCTCGAGGACAGCGAGGGCTGCCTGTCGGTGCCGGGGGCCGTCATGGCCGTGCCGCGCCCCGACCGGGCGGTCGTGCACGGACAGGACAAGGACGGCAATCCACTCACCCTTGAGGGAACGGGGTATTTCGCCCGCTGTCTCGCGCACGAGACCGACCATGTGAACGGACGCGTGTTTCTCGACCGGCTCTCGGGGCGGGACCGGAAGGAGGCACTGCGGCAGGTGGCGGCCCGGCGGGAGGAGGTCTACGCCCGCAGAGCCGCCAACATCGAGGCGCTCACCGCCTAGCGGCGCTCGCCGCGTACCGGCACACACCCGATAGCGCTACCGGCACTCACCTCGTAGCGGCGCTCACGCCTTCGGGGCCACCTTGCTCAGGCCGTTGATGATGCGGTCCATGGCGTCGCCGCCGGTCGGGTCGGTGAGGTTCGCCAGAAGCTTCAGGGTGAACTTCATCAGCAGGGGGTGGGTCAGGCCGCGCTGGGCCGCGATCTGCATGACCTTCGGGTTGCCGATGAGCTTCACGAAGGCGCGCCCCAGCGTGTAGTAGCCGCCGTAGGTGTCCTTGAGGACCTGCGGGTAGCGCTGCAGGGCCGTCTCGCGCTGGCCGGGCGTGGCCCGTGCGTGCGCCTGGACGATGACGTCGGCGGCGATCTGGCCGGACTCCATGGCGTAGGCGATGCCCTCGCCGTTGAAGGGGTTCACCAGGCCGCCGGCGTCGCCGACGAGGAGCAGGCCGCGCGTGTAGTGGGGCTGGCGGTTGAAGGCCATGGGGAGGGCCGCGCCGCGGATCGGGCCGGTCATGTTCTCCGGGGTGTAGCCCCAGTCCGCGGGCATGGAGGCGCACCAGGCCTTGAGGACCTCGCGCCAGTCCAGTTCCTTGAAGGAGTCGGAGGTGTTCAGGACGCCCAGGCCGACGTTGGAGGTGCCGTCTCCCATGCCGAAGATCCAGCCGTAGCCGGGCAGCAGGCGGTCCTGGGGGCCGCGGCGGTCCCAGAGTTCCAGCCAGGACTCCAGGTAGTCGTCCTCGTGACGGGGGGAGGTGAAGTAGGTCCGGACGGCCACGCCCATCGGGCGGTCCTCGCGGCGGTGCAGGCCCATCGCGAGGGAGAGGCGGGTGGAGTTGCCGTCGGCGGCCACGACGAGCGGCGCGTGGAAGGTGACTTCGCGCTTCTCCTCGCCGAGCTTGGCGTGCACACCGGTGATCCGGCCGGTGCGGTCGTCGATGATCGGGGCGCCGACGTTGCAGCGCTCGAAGAGGCGGGCGCCCGCCTTCTGCGCCTGGCGGGCGAGCTGTTCGTCGAAGTCGTCGCGTTTGCGGACCAGGCCGTAGTCGGGGAAGGAGGCGAGATCCGGCCAGTCCAGCTGGAGGCGGGTGCCGCCGCCGACGATGCGCAGTCCCTTGTTGCGCAGCCAGCCGGCCTCCTCGGAGATGTCGA
Source organism: Streptomyces sp. NPDC051105 (assembly GCF_040682795.1). Taxonomy (NCBI): domain Bacteria; kingdom Bacillati; phylum Actinomycetota; class Actinomycetes; order Kitasatosporales; family Streptomycetaceae; genus Streptomyces; species Streptomyces sp. NPDC051105. The sequence continues at coordinate 552,582 of NZ_JBFBBR010000003.1, forward strand.
TGCCCATGGCGACCAGTTGCTTCACCGCCCGCGGGGTGAGTCCGTCGCCGCACACCTTCTCGCGCGGGAACTCGGTCTTCTCCAGCAGGAGTACGTCCAGACCGGACTTGGCGAGGTGGTACGCCGTCGTGGAGCCGGCTGGCCCCGCGCCGACGACGATGACATCGGCGGTGTTTTCGGAGAGGGGCTCGGTCACGGCGGGGGCTCCCCAAGGCTCGAAATCTGCGTGCCGACCGGCACTGGACATGGGCAGTCTATTCAGCAGTACTGATCACCCGGCTGAAGGGCTGCCCCTGTGAACCGAGCTCTCCCCGCGGTACGGCTGCGTGTGCCCACGCACGAGGACGCGTTCGCCTGGTACCAGGTCTTCGACGACCCGGACGTCATGGAGTTCCACGGCGGCAGGTCCGCGGAGCTGTCCGTCTACGAGGAGCTCACCGCCCGGCAGCGCCGGCACGACGCGGAGCTCGGCTTCTGCCTGTGGACGATGGCCGACGAGTCCGGGCGGGTCATCGGCTTCACCGGCGCCCAGCCGTGGCCGCGGGACTGGGGGCCCAAGGGCGAAATCGAGATCGGCTGGCGGCTGGGCCGGGAGCACTGGGGCCAGGGGTACGCGACGGCGGCGGCGCTGACGACGCTGGAGCGGCTGCGGGCGGCGGGCGTGCCGAGGGTGGTGGCGATGGTGCGGCCCGGGAACGAGCGGTCGGTCGCGGTCGCCCGGCGCCTCGGGATGGAACTCGCGGAGACGTTCCCGCATCCGCGGTTCCAGGAGGACGCGCTCTGCTTCCGGCTCGACCTGCAAGTCGGTAACACAGAGTAACGATCTGTTACAGAAAGACACTCGGCGCTTCCGGGTGCCGTGCGTCGGGGGTTACCCTTCCAGTACCGCTGGGGGTGACATCTGTGCGTATAACACCCAAAACACCCGAAGTGCGCGTGCCACGGCTGGTCGGACTGATGGCCGTGGACGCGCGCGAGACCGCCCAGGCGCGGGGATTGTTCCTCAACGCGCCGGACCGGCCGGACTTCCATCTCGCGGTCGTCGACTACGTCGTACGCCAGTTCCCGCAGGCCGGCGCCGAGGTGCCGCGGGACTCGATGGTGTACGTGTGGTTCGACTTCGGTGAGGGCGAGGGCGGCGGAGGCGTGCGCGAGCCACGCATCCCACGGCCACCGACGGGCGGGCTGCAACGGGAGCTGGACCAGCCCGGTGACGCCTTCGAGGTGATCGGCGGGTGACGCCCGGGACGGGGCTCGGGCCTCCCCGGGACGGGCTCAGGCCTCCTTGAAGCCCCGGTGCAGGGCGACGACCCCGCCGGTGAGGTTGCGCCAGGCCACCTTCGCCCAGCCCGCCTCACGCAGCCGTCCGGCCAGCGTGGGCTGGTCGGGCCAGGCGCGGATGGACTCGGCGAGGTAGACGTAGGCGTCCGGGTTGGAGGAGACCGTGCGGGCGACCGGCGGCAGCGCGCGCATCAGGTACTCGGTGTAGACGGTCCGGAACGGCGCCCAGGTGGGGTGCGAGAACTCGCAGATCACCACCCGGCCGCCGGGTCGCGTCACCCGGTACATCTCCCGCAGGGCCGCGTCGGTGTCCTGGACGTTGCGCAGGCCGAAGGAGATCGTGACGGCGTCAAAGGTGTCGTCCTTGAACGGCAGCCGGGTGGCGTCCCCGGCGGTGAAGGGCATCCAGGCGGTGCGCCGCTTGCCGACCTGGAGCATGCCGAGGGAGAAGTCGCAGGGGACGACGTAGGCGCCGGCCCGGACGAACGGCTGGGAGGAGGTGCCCGTGCCGGCCGCCAGGTCGAGGATCTTCTGCGCGGGCCGCGCGTCGACCGCCCGGGCAACCTCCTTCCGCCAGTGCCGGTCCTGGCCGAGCGACAGCACGTCGTTGGTCAGGTCGTACCGTTCCGCCACGTCGTCGAACATCGAGGCGACTTCGTGCGGCTGCTTGTTCAGGGAGGCGCGGGTCACCCCGCCATTCTTGCAGCCCGCCGTCACGGCAGAAGCCGGGGCTTCTTCTTCGCCGCCACGTCCTCCACCCAGCCGCACAGCAGGATGAACACCGCGATCAGGATCCAGCCGACGCCGAACATGAACCACTGGCTGTCCAGCGGGAGCCACTTCTCGAACGCGGGCACGTTCCACATCTGGTCGATCAGCGGCACCGCCAGGATCAGCGCGATCTCGTGCCAGAGGTAGATCGTCACCGCGCGGGCGTTGAAGACGGTGACCGTGCGGTCCAGCCGCCGGAAGCGGGTCAGCCAGGCGAAGTCGATCCTGAAGTACGCCTTCGCCCACATCAGCAGCAGCACGAACCCGGCCGACCAGAAGGCCTGCGCGAGGGGATTCTCGTCCAGGTCGTAGGTCCCGAAGTCGGCCTGGTGCGAGAAGGCGTACCAGCCGCCGTACCCCATCGCGGCGAGCGAGGCGACGACCACCAGGGCCGGCTTGATCCGCTGGAGCACGCCGTCACGATGGGCGAAGCCGAGGATCCAGCAGAAGAGGTACGTCGACAGGTCCCACAGAGCGCTGCCGAGCCGGTTGTCCGGGCCGGACCAGACGAAGTTCAGGACCAGGATCGGGACGAGCGAGAGGACGAGGACCGGGACGGGCGCCTTGCGGAAGATCCACAGCAGGGCCGGGGAGAGGAGGACGAACCAGAGGTACGTCCGCAGGTACCAGAGGATCTCCCAGGCCTGCTCGCCCCACGCGTTGCCCGGCGGGTCGCCGAGCGGCACGACCCAGTAGACGATCTGCCAGCCCGGCATCCAGTCGTGGACCAGCATCGCCAGCACGACGAACAGGCCCCAGAACCAGAACGGCGGGAGGAGACGGCGCAGCCGGCTCTTGACCACCTTCAGCGCCGGACGCTCCAGGGACTTCGCCATCAGCGTGCCGGCCAGACCGAACATGATGCCCATGGAGGGGAACACCATGCCGCACCAGGCCCAGCCGAAGGTGTGGTAGGTGACGACACGGATCAGGGCGACCGCGCGAAGGGTGTCGAAGTAGCGGTCCCTGCCGGGGGTCTTGGGCTGCGGATCAAGAGCGGGTGCCGGTTCCCCGGCAGGAGACTCCGGCTTGGGCTCGGGCCCGGGCTCCGGCTTGGGCTCGCGTTCGCGTTCTGGTTTTGGTTCTGGTTCCACCGCCGGAAGCGGGGCGGTCTGCTCCACCACCGTGGCGGGTCCGTACTCGACGTACTGCTGTTGCTGCGGATACGGCTGTTGCGCGTAAGGCTGCTGGCCGTACTGCGGCTGCTGACCGTACTGCGACTGCTGGCCGTATTGCGGCTGCTGACCGTATTCGCCGTGGTCGTAGCCGTGGTCGTAGCCGCCGTGGTCGTAGTCGTAGCCCTGCTGGTACGGGTTCTGCTGCTGGTCCCAGGTCATCAGCCGCTCACTCCCGCCGGGGTGCCTACCTCGCCGGTGCGCTTGAGTTTCTGCCAGCGCAGGCGGCCGCCGGTGAGGGCGGTGATGCAGGAGTGGATGAGGACGAGGTACATCATCTGACGGTAGGCCAGTTGCTGGAGCGGCATCATCAGGAGGTAGCGGTACCGCTCCCTGTCCAGCCGGAACGCGTAGGCCGCGCAGCCCAGTTGGATGCCGAGGACGGCCAGCCAGGCCAGCAGGGCCGCCTCGAAGTCGACGAAGATCATGGAGTAGACCGTGAAGACGTCGATGAGCGGGGCGAAGACGGGCGTGACGATCTGGAAGAGCACCACCAGCGGCATGCCGACCCGGCCGAAGCGGCCCGAGGGGCCCTTGTCCGTCAGGGACTTGCGGTGCTTCCACAGGGCCTGCATGGTGCCGTACGACCAGCGGTAGCGCTGGGACCACAGCTGCTTGAGCGAAGCGGGCGCCTCGGTCCAGGCCTTGGCGTGCTCCTGGTAGACGACCCGCCAGCCCGCGCGGTGCATGGCGATGGTGATGTCGGTGTCCTCGGCGAGGGTGTCCTCGCTCATCCCGCCGACCTCCAGCACCGCCTCACGGCGGAACGCGCCGATCGCGCCGGGGATCGTCGGCATGCAGCGCAGCAGATCGTACATACGGCGGTCGAGGTTGAAGCCCATCACGTACTCGATGTGCTGCCAGGCACCGATGATCGTGTTGCGGTTGCCGACCTTGGCGTTGCCGGCGACCGCGCCGACCTCGGGGTCGGCGAAGGGCTGCACGAGGTGCCGTACCGTCTCCGGTTCGAAGACCGTGTCGCCGTCCATCATCACGACGATGTCGTAACTGGCGCTGCGGACACCGTTGTTGAGGGCGGCCGGTTTGCCGGCGTTCTCCTGGCGGATGACCCGGACGTTGGTCATGCCGAGCTTGTCGGCGGCGGCGCGGGCGATCTCCGAGGTGCCGTCCGTGGAACCGTCGTCGACGACGATGATCTCGATCGGGTGGGTGCTCTGCGCCAGCGACTCCAGGGTGTTGGCGATGCACTCCTTCTCGTTGTACGCCGGGACGATCACGCTCACCGGTCCGGTGACCGTCGGCCCCCAGCTGAACCGGCGTTTGTTGCGCAGCCGGTGGTGGCGGCGGGCGATGAGCAGCATCATGCCGAAGCGGCCCATGACCGCGACGCCGACGACGAGGAGCAGGACCGACAGCACCGGCAGCGCCCATTCGGCGATCGCGACCGCCACGAGGAGCGCCTTGCCCTCGTAGAGGGTCATGCCGGTGGCCGTGCGGTGGGCCGCCTGGAGGCCGGTGGTGAGGGGGTTGCGGTTGCTGTTGCCTGTGCCGTTGCCCGTGCCCGTACCCGTGTTCGGGGCGTTCTCGGCGTTCGGAGTGGCTGCGCCGGGCGGGGTGCCGGTGCCGTTTCCGCCGGCATTTCCGCTGCCGTTTCCGCTGCCGGAACCCGTTCCGGTGCCGGTGAGGGCGCCGGCCTCGGCGACTCCGGTGGCGGACGTGCCGCCGGTACCTCCGGTGCCGCCGGCCGTCGTGGCGGACTGCCCGTTGCCCGTGCCCTGCTTCTGGATGACACCGCTGATGGTGGTGAAGGTGTAGCCCTTCGCCTTCATCTTCTTGATGTACTGCGGCAGCGCCTTGATCGTCTGCGAGCGCTCGCCACCGGCGTCGTGGAAGAGCACCGAGGCGCCCTTGTTCTTCTTCGGCGTGGCCCAGTTGACGATCTTGGAGACGCCCGGCTTCTTCCAGTCGTCGCTGTCGGTGTCGACGAAGACGCTGGTGTAGCCCTCCTTGCCGAGCTTCTGGTAGACGGGCCAGCTGTAGTTGTCGATGGCGTCCGTCTCCGAGGAGTACGGCGCGCGGAACAGGGTCGTCGTGATCCCGGCCGCGCCCGCGAGCGCGAGCTGGGTCTGCTGCATCTCGCGGTTGATCCGGGCGTCGCTCTGGTACGACAGGTCGACGTGCGTGAAGGTGTGGATGCCCACCTCGTTGCCCTGCTCGACCATGGTCTTCACGATGCTCGGGTAGCGCGACACCATCGAGCCGACCAGGAAGAACGTGGCCGGGATGTCGTACTGGTCGAGGATCTTGAGGACCTGCGGGGTGTAGGTCGGGTTCGGGCCGTCGTCGAAGGTGAGCGCGATGGTCTTGGAGGGGACCGAGACCGTGGTCGCCTGGCCGCCCCGGAAGGTGAGGATCGGGCCGCCGTCGAGGATCTTGTCCGGCACCTTGCTGGAGCTGGCTCCGGTGCGGACCCGCTGGTCGCCGCCGACCTCTGCGCGCAGATAGCCGTCGAGCAGCATCACGCAGGTCAGCGCCAGCAGGAGCAGCAGGGCGAGGATGACACGTGGTTTCTGCAGCGCCGCGGCCCGGCCGGCCGCCCGCTCGATGCGGGAGGGGGCGCGCCTGCGGCCGCGTGCGGAGGTCGGAGTAGTCATGGGAAAAGGGCCTGCGTTCCGGTCAGTTGGCGGTGGCGGAGGCGGACACGGATGCGGATGCGGATGCGGATACCGACGGGGTGGCGGCGGTCGAGGGTGGCGCCGACGGGCGGCCGCTGGGCAGGCCGGCCTGACGGCCGATGCCGCCCTGCGGGCGCTCTCCGCCGGGGGCGTTGCCCGCGCGTGCGAAGCCGGGGATCAGCGAGTCCGGGGTGAGCGAGGTGCCCCAGCCCATGAAGGCGGCGCCGAGCACGCCCGTGTAGGCGAGGCAGACGACGCCGAGGAGAAGGCCGACGCGGCGCAGCAGCTTGGACCGGCGTCCCGAGGAGTCGACGAACACGGGCCCCTCGGCAGACCCGTTGCCTTGTTTGCGGCGGCGACCGCGCCCGACGGCGCGGCTTTCGATGGCAGGCTCGGATTGCATATCCCGAGATATTAGGGAGCCTTTATGTGACCGCCTTCGGAGTTCTTGTGAGGTGCCCATGAGAAACGCCTTAACCTGTCTTTTCACTGAGAGATTCTGTGAACACCTGCGGAGAGCACCACGGAGGGAAAACCTGCTCAACACCCCTTTTGTGGCGCACCATTCGCCCGATCCACACCTTTCATTCCATGAGTTTTCTATGTATCGATCGAACGGTTGAACACCATGTACGTGTGAGACGTTTTCCTTTCGAATCAGGGTTTGTTTCGACTCTGAGACACAAATCACGAGAGCGGGTGCATCTTAATGCGGGGTTTCCTGAGGCCAGCCGCTGGGCTTACCTGCCTGTTTGCCATGGCAGTGACGGGGTGCTCCTCGGGCTCCGACGGCACGTCGGACGCGGCGCCCGCACCGTCGAAGCGGGGTTCGGCCTCACCGAGCGCCACCGACGAGTCCAGCACATCGGATACATCAGGCACATCCGATACATCGAGTACGTCCTACGCGCCTTACGTCAGCGCGACGGAGGCCGCCGGCACGGACGACGCGGGCTCACCGTCGACGTACAACCTGGCCTTCGTGATCTCCGGCGGCAGCAGCTGCACTCCGCAGTGGAACGGGACGACCGCGATCGGCAGCTCGGCCGTGAAGTCCCGGATCTCCCAGCTGAAGCAGGACGGCGCGTCGGTCCGGGTGTCCTTCGGCGGGGCCTCCGGCAAGGAACTCGCGACGACCTGCTCCAGCGCCTCGAAGCTCGCCGCGGCGTACGGCGCAGCGCTGGACGCCGCGGGCTCCACCCAGGCCGACTTCGACATCGAGGGCGACACGCTGACCGACTCGGACTCGGTCGCCCTGCGGTCGCAGGCGATCGCGCGGCTCCAGAAGGAACGGCCGGACCTGGAGGTCTCCTTCACCCTGCCGGTGATGCCGTCGGGGCTCGACTCCGACGGCCTCGCGCTGCTGGAGTCCGCGAACAAGTACGACGTGCAGGTCTCCACGGTCGACATCATGACCATGAACTACGGCGAGTCGTACGACGGGGACATGGGCGACTACGCGGTCACCTCGGCGAAGGCCACGCACACGCAGCTGAAGAAGGTGTTCGGGCTGTCCGACGCGGGGGCGTGGGGCGGGATGGCGCTGACCTCGATGATCGGGGTGAACGACGTGGACGGGGAGACGCTCACGTTGTCGGACGCCGCCGACGTGCGGAGCTTCGCGGAGGAGAAGGGGATCGCCTGGGTCTCGATGTGGTCGACGTTCCGGGACCAGCAGTGCGAGAGCGGGAGTTCGGGTGACGACGACGCCGCGACCAACTGCAGTGGTGTCAGTCAGAGTTCGGGGGCGTTCGCGAAGGTGTTCGCGGGCTGAGTGCCGTCCGCGGGCCGGTGGGGGCTGGTCGCGCCCACGCGGCGGAGCCGCATGCTGATGCAGCCCGCGCCCCTTGCGGGGTGCCGCTACTTCCGTCGGTGGACAAGTCGCCCCGCGCACACCGTCGCGATGCACGCCCCCGCCTCGTCGAAGACGGCCAGGTCGGCTCTGGCTGTCACGACGAGCCGTGCGGGGCGCGGTGCGGAGACCACGGAGACGTCATTGCGTTCCGCCGCCGCCCGGAGTCCGGGTGAGTCGACGTACGCGTCCAGGACCACCACCGCTCCCAGCTTCAGCACGGCGTGCACGCGCTCGCGCGGGCTGGGGGCGTCCGGGAGGGGGCCGTCGTGGAGCCGGGCGGGGCCGAGGGACCCCGGCCACCGGCGCACCCGCGCCTGCGGGAACCCCTCGCACAGCTCCTCGTACGTACCCACGGCACCGATCCGGTCCTGTACGACCACCACGGCGCCGTTCTCGATCGGTTCGCAGTCCCAGGCGGCGAAGACCCGGTCCGCCGCGTGAATCGTCTCCACGGTCCGGTCAGTTGGAGGTGAGGAGCTTCAACTCCGGGTGCGCCGTCCCGCCCTCGATCGCCGTCGAGGAGATGTGGGACATCACCCGCTCGTCCACCGGGTCGTTCGCCGGGTCCTCGTGGACCACGAGGTGCTCGTACGTCGTCGCGCGCTGCGCCGGGACGCGGCCCGCCTTGCGGATCAGGTCGATGATCTCCAGGCGGTTGGAGCGGTGCTTGGCGCCGGCCGACGAGACGACGTTCTCCTCCAGCATGATCGAGCCGAGGTCGTCGGCGCCGTAGTGGAGCGAGAGCTGGCCGACCTCCTTGCCCGTGGTCAGCCAGGAGCCCTGGATGTGGGCGACGTTGTCCATGAAGAGGCGGGCGATGGCGATCATCCGCAGGTACTCGAAGAGCGTGGCCTGGGTACGGCCCTTCAGGTGGTTGTTCTCGGGCTGGTAGGTGTACGGGATGAAGGCCCGGAAGCCGCCCGTGCGGTCCTGTACGTCCCTGATCATGCGCAGGTGCTCGATGCGCTCGGCGTTGGTCTCGCCGGTGCCCATGAGCATCGTGGACGTGGACTCCACGCCCAGCCGGTGCGCGGTCTCCATGATCTCCAGCCAGCGCTCGCCGCTCTCCTTGAGGGGCGCGATGGCCTTGCGGGGGCGTGCGGGAAGGAGTTCCGCGCCGGCGCCCGCGAAGGAGTCGAGGCCGGCCTCGTGGATGCGGGTGATGGCCTCTTCGATCGTGACGCCGGAGATCCGGGCCATGTGCTCGACCTCGGACGCCCCCAGGCTGTGGATCACCAGCTGCGGGAACGCGTCCTTGATCGCCTTGAAGTGCTTCTCGTAGTACTCGACGCCATAGTCCGGGTGGTGGCCGCCCTGGAACATGATCTGGGTGCCGCCCAGTTCGACCGTCTCCGCGCACCGGCGCAGGATGTCGTCGAGGTCGCGGGTCCAGCCCTTCGCGGTGTCCTTGGGGGCCGCGTAGAAGGCGCAGAACTTGCACGCCGTGACGCACACGTTCGTGTAGTTGATGTTCCGCTCGATGATGTACGTGGCGATGTGCTCGGTACCCGCGTACCTGCGGCGGCGTACGGCGTCGGCGGCGGCGCCCAGCGCGTGCAGGGGCGCGTCGCGGTAGAGGTCGAGCGCCTCTTCCGGAGTGATCCGCCCACCGGCGGCGGCACGGTCGAGGACAGACTGGAGGTCGGCCTTCTCGGTCACCAGGGCGTCCCTTTCGTCAAGGGTTGTGGACAGACCTGGCCAGCCTACGCCAGGCCTCCGAGCGGCCCGACCTCAGGCCGTGTACGCGCCGACCAGCAGCCCCGCGAAGGCGCCCGCGATCAGGAACGGCCCGAACGCGATCGCCGTCTTGCGTCCGGCCCGCCGTACGACGACGAGCGCACCGCCGTACAGCGCGCCGAACAGGAAGCCGGCGAAGGTCCCGAGCAGCACGGTGGGCCAGCCGTACCAGCCGAGGACGGCGCCCATGCCGAGCGCGAGCTTCACGTCGCCGAAGCCCATCCCGCCGGGGTTGATGAGGAAGAGGACGAAGTAGGCGCCGCCGAGCGCGAGGGCCGCGTAGAGGGCGGTGAGCCAGTCACCGGCGTGCTCGGGGAGCAGCACGGCCCCACCGAGGAGGGCGAGTGCCGCGGCCGCGAGGGGGAGCGTGAGGGGGTCGGGGAGGCGCTGCACCCGGAAGTCGACCACCGCGAGCAGCACGCCCACCGGCGCGAGCACCAGCCAGACGGCCAGCTCGGGACGGGTACCGGTGGCGAGCGCCAGGGCTACGCAGACCAGCGCGGTGGTGACGGCTAGGGGGGTGGTGCGGGGGCCGTAGACGGCGCGGGGACGAGCGGGGGGCGTGCGCCGCTTCCCGGGCGCGGGCGGGACGGGGGGAGCGCCGGGCGCGGACCCGTCGCCAGGCGCGGGCGGGACGGGGTGGGCGCCGGGCGCGGACCCGTCCACAGGCGCGGGCGGGACGGGGTGAGCACCGGGCGCGGACCCGTCCACAGGCGCGGGCGGGACGGGGTGAGCGCCGGGCGTGGGGCTGTCGTCGGGGGCCGGTGTGGGGTGCTTGTCGGGGGGTGGCGTGGGGTCGGTCGTGTGCGCCGGTGTGAGGGGGGAGTTCTGCGCCCCCTCGTCTGTCGGGCGCTCCGTGCACTCCGCGCAGCGCGCGCGGCCCAGCCAGCCCCTGAGCGGGTGGCCCGCGGGGCAGGTGGTGCGCCACTGCTCCCCCGTCGGCGCCGAGAAGCGGTACGCGGCGCGGGGCAGCAGGGTGCCGGCCGCCGCACCCCAGAGGGCGGCGGCGGCCGGGAGGGCGAGGTCCAGGGCGGTCATCCTGTCGCGGCGGCGCCCTCGCGCCAGGTCGGCAGGAGTTCGTCGAGGAGTGCCTCGGTACGCGGGGGCAGGCCGCGCGCCCCGCTGCGGGTGACGAGGTCGGCGGCGAGGGCGCGGACGCGGTCCGGGTCGCCGGTGGCGTGGGTGGCGCGCAGCAGCTCGTTCCAGAGGCGCTCGTCGGCCGCGGCGGTCTTCAGCGCCGCGCCGAGCGCCTCGATCGCCTTCTCCGCGCGGTCCTTCTCCAGGTGGAACGCGGACAGGGCGAGGCCGATGTCGGCGACCAGCAGCGGGAGCTGGGCGTCGATGATCTCGTGGGTGAGCCAGCGGTACCGGCTCTCCGCGCGGTCGGCGAGCAACGGGCCACGGACGAGCACGAGCGCGTCGGTGAGGAGGCGGCCGCGGACGGCGCGGCTGTCGACGCCCTTGCCCTGGGTGGCCTCGTAGTAGAGGGAGCGCAGCACGTCCAGGTCGGAGACCACCGACTTGGCGAGCATGAGACGGCCGGTGGCGTCGGCGCGCAGCCGCGGGCTGCCGTCGGGGTCGGTGCCCAGCCAGGCCCGCAGCCGCTCGAGGAGCGCGTCGCGGACGTCCTCCGTCACCCCGCGCGGCCACAGCGCGGACGACAGCACGCGCGGGTGCACGCCCTCGCGGTGCAGCAGGAGGAGCGCCAGGGCCTCGTGGAGAAGCGCGCTGCGGTCCCCGTCCGGGGTGTCGAGGCCCATGATCTCGTACGGTCCCACCAGCCGCGCGTACACCGCGGGCCGCCCCTGCTCGCTGATGTCGACGAGGAACGGCGGGGCGTTGGTCGGCCCGTCCGGGTCTCGCTCGGGGTCGGCCTCCACGAACAGTTCGACGACCGCGCGCTGCTGCACGGCGGGCAGCAGCTGGGCGTCCAGTTCGAGGCCGAGGAGCGGGGCGAGGAGCTTGCCGTCCGGGGTGATCTCCATCGCCCAGGAGGCGCCCGGCAGGTCGGCGCTCTCGGTGCCGACCAGATAGCCGATGCCCAACCGGGCGGCGTCGGCGGCGAGTTCGGCGAGCCGCACCGCGTCCTCGGCGGACGGCTGGGCGGCGAGCAGCACCAGGTTCGGCGCCCAGCGGGTGTGCTGGGCCGGGCCGGTGCGGCCGGTGAGGACCGAGTCGTGGCCCGCGGCGCCGAGCGCGCCGCGCCGCTGCCGGGTCTCCGCCTCCATCGCCTCGAACAGCGCGTCCACGTCGTCGAGGTGCCGCAGCCGGTTGGGCGCGAGCGGGGTGAGATCGGCGCCGAAGCCGACCAGGGTGATGGTCATGCGGTCCGACCAGCCGTTGGTGGCGAGTTCGGCGGCGACCGAGGCGAACACGGCGGCCCGGTCGGCCTCCCGGCCGCTCAGCGAGACGATGCCGGGCACGGCCTCCAGGTTGAGCAGCAGCCGCGAGTCGTCCATGGTGCCGAGGCTGACCAGGCCGGGGTACGGCGCCGCGGCGTCGGTGTCCTCGTAGCGCTCGGCGTCGGCGCGGGTCAGCGTCCAGAACGTCTGGTCCTGGCCGAGCTGCCAGGGCGCGGGGGGCTTGCCCGCGGGCTGGGCGAGTTGCAGATGCAGATCGCCGTGGCTGAGCCAGGCCGCGTAGACCACCGGCAGCGAACGTGACTCGGCGGTGAGGGCTGCGGCGAGTCCGCGCAGGGACCGGTCGAGCAGCCGTACGCCTTCCGGGTCCGCGCCGACCAGGAGCGCGTCCTGCACGTCCTGGGCGTCGCCGGTCGGGGTCGGCGGCTCCATGCCGCGCCGGCCGCCGACGGCGCCGAGCGCCGACTGCCACAGGGCCTGCCGGCGCCGCCGACCGAGGGCGGCGAGGAGCCCGGCGGCGAGGAGCGGGGCACCGAGCAGCGCCTCGGACAGCCCGAAGGCGGACCCGAAGACCGATCCGGAAGCCGATCCGGAAGCCGATCCGGAAGCCGATCCGGAGGAGGAGTGGCCGGAGGCGTCGTGTGCATGGGCGGCCGTGCCGGCGTCACCGGCCTGGCGCTGGCTGGGCACCGAGATCTGCGCGGTGGCCCCGTCCTCGCCCGCGTGCTGCCCGCCCTGCCGCTGTTGCTGGTGCTGCTGGGCGTGGTCGCCGGTCCTGGCGTATTCGCTGATCTGCTGCTGGACGTCCGGCGAGACGTGCGCGTCGGGGTTCTCGACGAGTTCACCGCCGTGGGCGTCGCCGGGCATCTCCATGATCCAGCCGGGCCGGATGAGGCTGGCCTCGGAGAGCCGGGAGCCGTCGGGCTGGATGCGGTCTTTGTTGAGCTCGTAGATCTCCTTGTACCGGCGGCCGTCGCCGAGGTGGCGCTGCGCTATCTCCCAGAGGGAGTCGTGGTGACGGCCCTCGGGCGGCTGGATCCGGTAGTACTTCGTCGCTCCGTGCGTGGCGGCGGTGGAGCCGTGCTCGGCCTGGGCCTGGGCGGCGACATGGCCGGCCTGCTCGGCGAGGGCGGCGGCGGTGGTCTTGGCCTGCTCCTGCTGCTGGGCGAGGAGGCCTGGGGTCGCCTGGGCGGCGGCCACCGTCCCCTTCTGGTTGCCCTCCATGCTGTGGCCGAGCTGCGACAGGCCCGGGGTGAGGCTGGCGGCGGTGGCGCCGAGCAGCAGCAGGGCCGCGACCAGTTGCCGGGCGAGCAGCTGGCTGGGACCGGCGCCCGGGACACGGCTCGGCAGGCCGACGCCGGAGACGGCGGCCTTGACCTCCACCAGCACGCAGGCCGTGAACTGGGCCCAGGCCAGCCACACGATGACCGTCAGGGTGTTCAGGAACGTGTCGACGCCGATCGGCTGCGACAGCCAGTCCATCTTCGGCGCGCTGTGCGGCAGGGGCCAGCCGACGGTCACGGCGAGGGCGCCGGGGACGCCGACGACGAGCACGAGCAGCGCCACGAAGGCGAGGAAGGCCTTGACGAAGTCCCCGAACGTACGCCGTCGCACCCGCACCGGCTGCGGGGTCCGGTTCCGCGGACCCGACGGGTTCCCCGTCGGTCTTCCCGTCGAGCTTGATGTGCTGCGTCGCGCCATGGCGGGTGTCCTGGGGTCGTGTGTGGAAGGAGTGGGCCGGGGGCGCATCGAGCCTATCGAGGTCCCCCTGACGATCCTATTGACTGGCACCGACAGCGTCGAAGGGAAGAGCCGCGAACGGCGGCCCGTTTCCTCCCCTTTCGGCAAATGGGGCCCCATTGGCCGGAGTTACCGCCACCCGGCCCGCACACCGCCTCTCCACATGCCCCACACAACCCCCCACCAGCGCACAAGGGACTGTCATACCCCCCTGCCAGCTTCGTTCACAGCCGCACACATGCCGAACTCCGGGGGGACTCAACCGTGGCCAGCCGCACCCCGACCCTGCCCGTCCTGGCGGCCGGGCAGACCAAGGCGTGGATCAAGACGTACACCGGCAAGAACCTCACCGTCATCGGCGAGTTGCCCGTCTTCGACCCCAAGGTCGTCGTGGGCAGCGGCGGCAGGGGCGCGCCGTCACTTACTGCACGGACGAGAGCACGCGAACTCCCCGACGGCACCTTCGACACCACGCAGGAGATCACCGCCCAGGAGATCACCGCCCTGGAGATCACCGCCCTGGAGATCACCGCCCAGGGGAGATCCAGTCCGTCAACCGCTGACCCTCAGGGAGGACAGCAGGAAGCGGGTGAGGGCGGACGTGGCGAAGCTGATCGCCGCCACGCCCTCCTCCGCGCGGAGTTCGACGACCGTGCGGGCCGGGCCGTACGGACGTACGTGCACATTGCCGAGCGCGGCCGGACCCTCCAGGCCCTCCTCCAGCAAGGCTCGCGCGAAGCTCCAGGTGACCTCCTCGCCGTCCAGGGAGATCCACGGCGGGAAGACGAAGTGCACGGCTTGCGGGTCGGCCGAGGTGTAGCGAAGCGTCGCGGGGACCGCCACCTCCTGCTCGTCCGCGGTGAGCAGACGGGCACCGGTGGGCTGTTCGAGCGTGATGGGCACGGGATTCTCCGGGTGCGGTGCGGTGCGATGCAGGTCGTCGTAACTGTGAGAGCGCCCGGCGTCCGTTTGATTACGCGGGAAACACAAGCGAGTTGAGTGACATGTGTCACTTTTCCAGGTGCTTGAAACTTTGCTTGAAAGTTTTGCCATCTACAGTGACAAATCCTTCCCCGCCCCACGCCGGCAACTGGAGCGTTCCGCCATGCACGACGGTTCCTCTGCAGTCATCAGCACCACCGCCTACGCCCGGATCTACGAGGAACAGCAGCCACGTCTCGTCGCGTATGCCCGCTCCCTCACCAGGAACGCCTGGGTCGCCGAAGACCTCGTCGCCGAGGCGCACTTCAGGGTGTGGCGGCGACTGGCCGAGGGGCACGAGATCGACAACGTGTCGGCGTATCTGATGACGACCGTCCGGCACCTCGCGTACGCCGCCGGCGGTGCCGTCCGCGAGACGCCCCGGGATCCGCACGAGGACGAGCAGGCCGAGCCGGGCCGGCACGGCGCCGACCCGGCCGAGCAGGTCTCCTCCGTCGATCTGCTCGTGCGCGTACTGGCCCAGTTGCCCGAACGCTGGGTCAAGGTCCTGTGGCTGGCCGAGGCGGAGGGCCAGCCGCTGGCGCAGATAGGTCCGCAGCTGGGCACCAAGGAGGGCGCCACCGCCGTCCTGCTGCACCGCGCCCGCGAAGGCATGCGGCAGGCCTTCCTGCGCACGCAGACCGGCGCGCCGGACGACCCCGCCTGCCAGGTCCACTGGAGCCGGATGCCGGCCTACGTGCGGGGCACCGCGACGGAACGGCAGTCCGACCGGCTGCTCGGCCACGTGGACGCCTGCGACGACTGCCGCGCCCGCCTCGCCGCCCTGATGACCGCCAACGACCGGCTCCCGGCCCTCGTCGGCCCGGCCCTGCTGGTGTTCGCGGTCGGGGGTACGGCGGGCAAGTTCCTGCTCACCCTGACCGCCGCCGGGGCCGCGGCGGGCGGGCACGCGGGCGGGGGCGGACTCGGGGGCGGCCTGCTGCACGGCGTACGGCAGGTCACCACCGTCGGCGGTACGAAGGCGCCGGTGGCGATCGCGGCGGGCGCGATGGTGGCCGGTGCGGCGGCGCTGGTGCTCATACTCGGCCCGGGCGGGTCCGCCTCGGTCCCGGCCCTGCGGACACCGGTCGCCGACGCGCCGGTGACCCAAGTCCCGGTGACCGGGACGCCGGTGGTGCCGGAGGAGGCGCCCGCGGCGACTGGGAAGGGCGGCGGTGCGGGGGCGGCACGGGCTGAGCGTGTGGGCGGGTCCTGGGATACGGCCGAGCAGGTGCGTACGGTCGTCACCCGGCCGTCGGACACCGGTGGGGCCGCGTCGGATGCCGGCGGGGCGGCCTCGGGAGGCGAGGGGGACGGCCAGGCCGCGCCGCCCGTGACGACCGAGCCGACGCCGTCCGAGCCCACGTACCCGACTCCCCCGGCCGACCCGGCTCCACCGACGGAACCCACCGAACCGACTCCCCCGGCGGAGCCGGAAGACCCCGCTCCCCCTGCCGAGCCGACCGACCCGGCCCCCGTGGACACCCCGCCGACCGAGGACCCCGACCCGGCTCCGGCCACCCCACCGGCCGACGACTGCACACCCGGGCACGGCGACGGCAACGGCAACGGCAACGGCAACGGCAACGGCAACGGCAACGGCAAACATAACGGCCAAGTCCCGCAGCAGCAGCGGCAACAGCCGTCCGCCGGGTAGCCCTCAGCCGACCTCGTTCTCGGCGGTCGCCTGGCCGTGCACCACGATGGCGCCGCCGTAGAACATGCCCGTGAAGACCGGTTCGTAGGTCAACTGGACCTCGACCTGGACCTGTTGGGCGTCGGCAGCGACGCAGTGCGTAGCGGCGATGTCGGCGCCGGACATGTCCATCTCGCGGGCGAAGGTCTTCACCCGGGCGTCGCAGTCCTGGAAGTTGATCGGCGCGGTGCCCTGACCCTCGTACAGCTTCTCCCTGTCGATGTCCTGCGCCGCGTACCGGGCCGCCTGTTCCGCGATGTCGGCGGCGCGTTCGCGCTTGGAGATGGACAGGCCGCCGTCGATGACGAAGGCGGACAACGACAGGAACACCAGGGCGAAGATGATGACCGCGCCGGCGCCCGAGCCCCGGTCGTCGAGACGGAGCCGGCGCACGGCCCACCAGTTGCGCAGCAGCGCGATGCTCACGCCGACCTCCGGAACGGGTCCAGCGGCGAGGAGAAGCTCGCGGTGAGGGTGGTCGGGATGTCCAGGCCCAGCATGGCCAGGCCCCGCACCTCGCAGCTCACTTCGACCGTGAAGATGGTGTCGGGCTCGAAGCCCGCGCTGGTCTGGACGACGGAGACCGGGCCGGAGCAGACGTCCGACAGGTCGGCCTCGGCGGCCTTGCGGGCCTCCGACATGGCCGTGGCGTGGTCCTTCTGGATGGACCCGGCGCGGGCCGCGTCGCGCGCGGCGCCGTCGACCGCGCCCCGCCCGTCGACGAGCTGGCCGAAGGCGACCAGGACGAGAATGAAAAGGATCATGACCGGGGCGAGGATGACCACCTCGATGGTCGACAACCCCCGGTCGTCCACGGCTTTTTCCCTTACGGAGGACATCTAGTTCTTATCCTCCACGAACCGCTCGACCGGCCCCGAGGACTGCGCGTGCACCGTCAGGTCCAGGCCCGGGAACACCGTAGGGATGCGAGCCGTGATCTCGACGCCGACCGTGTTCTGTTCCGGCTGGAGCATCTTGACGTCGGGCGACAGGACCAGCTGCGGCCCGAGTTGGCTGATGTAGGAGTCGACCACGTCCTGCGCCTCGCCGCGCCAGGCGCCGGGCTCGGCGTCGGCGGTGGCACGGGCCTTGCGGGCGCCGGCCTGGGCCGCCGCCTGGGCCACGTGGTCGGCGAAGAAGTACAGCGCGAACTGCACGGTCGCGAAGATCATGAAGAAGAGGACGGGGGTGAGGAACACGAACTCGATCGCGGTCATGCCCGAGTCACCGCGCGCGGCGGCAGCCCGGCGGCGCACCCAGCCGCGCAGGCCTCTGCTCACGCCCACAGACATCCCCGTCACCCCCGTCGTCGTACGTGCGCTCAGCAGGTCCCGCTCGCGTTGGCGCCCTTGATGCAGTCGCCGACCTTCTTGGCGCCGTCGCTCAGCGCGGCGTTGATGATGGCGGCCACGACGCCGACGATCGCCACGACGACCGCGGAGATGATGACCCACTCGACGGCGGAGGCACCGCGGTCGAGTTCGCCGGAGCGGGCACGCTGCACGCGGCCCTGGAGAAAGGTGACGAGGAAGTCCATCGCCGGGATCCCGGTGCTGAAGTTCCTCCCGGTCAGGTTCCGTCCGCTCATGGTGGGTTCTCCCGTTACTTTGATCGAATCAGCAGTTGTCGAAGGTCTCTGGAACAGCTCACACCTGGAACACCCGCATCGCCGCCGGGAAGATCAGGAAAACCAGGAAGCCGGCGCACAGCAGCAGCTGGGCGACGAGCATCGACTGGGACTTCTCGCCCGCGCTGCCCTCGATCTCGGCGAGTTCGCGGTGGCGCATGGTCTCGGCGCGGGAGGCGAGGGACTCACGGACCTTGGCGCCGTCGTCCGCGACCAGTGCCAGCGAGGCCGACAGGTCCTTCAGTTCCTCGACGCCCAGCTCCTCGCCGAGCGCGCCGAGGGCCTGCCACTGGCTGACGCCGGTGATCCGGGCGTCGGAGAGGGCGTTGCGGATGCGCTGGTTGGCCCAGCCGTCGGAGATCTCGGCGGCCGCCATCAGCGCCTCGGGCAGGCCACGGCCGCCGGCGAGGCTCATCGACACCAGGTCGAGGTAAGCCCCGATGACCCGCTTGAGGTCCCGGCGCTTCTCGGCCGCGTCCCGTCGTACCTCCAGGTCGGGCAGGAAGAAGAACAGGGCCGAGCAGACCAGGGCCAGCCAGACCGGGATGACCGGGCTGTGGCCGAAGCCCATCGTGTAGACGACGGCGAACAGGAACGGCCCGAAGATCAGGCCGCCGGCCGCGAGCAGCACCTTGGTCGCCAGGAACTTCTCCCAGCTGCGGTCCAGGACGGCGAGGTCGGCCCGCAGTGAGCGCTGTTCCCAGCCCTGCTGCCGGTAGAACTCGGCGACCCGTTCGCCGACGTCGGCGCGCAGTGAGCCGATTCGGCCGGTGTCCCGGGTCCCCCGCGCCGACTCGTAGGCCGCGCCGCGCGCCCGCATCGCGTCGATACGGGCGACCTGGGCGACGGCGCTGCGCTTGGACGGCATCAGGGCCCGGATCAGGGCGTAGACGCCCAGTCCGAGGGTCACGCCGACGAGGATCGGCATCGTGAGGTTCATCGGCGTACTCCTTCCTCGGTGGGCAGCTGCTGCTGGCCCGGCTGACCGGGCTGCCCGGGCGCGGTGCGGGGCGGTCGTACGAACTGAACGGAGGACTGGTCGCGGACCAGGAACCGCTCCGGGGTCTCGATGGTGGACAGCTTGCGCAGCCACCAGAAGCCGAGCGCGAACAGAGCGCAGACCAGGGCGAGGACGAGCTGGCCGACGGCGGTGCCGTACGGCGAGACGAAGTCGCGGTTGAAGACGGCGAGGCCGAGGACGAACGCCACCGACACGGCGACCACGATCTGCACCGAGCGCCGGGTGGACGCCCGCTGGGCCATCACGCGCTGGCGCATGTCGACCTCTTCGCGCGACGACTTGGCGAGCGCGCCGAGCACCTGGCGCAGACCCGGGCCCCGGAGGCGGGCGTTGAGAATGAGCGCCGCCACGATGATGTCCGCCGACGCGTCGTTGATCTCGTCGGCGAGGTGCTGGAGCGCGTCGGGGAGCGGGGTGCGGGCGCGCAGCCGGTCGACGAGGGCGTCGAGGTGTGGGCGGAGGATCGGCGCGGCGGCGCGGGCGGAGGCCGGGATGGCCTGCTCCAGGCCGACCGCGCCGGCGATGGTGTCACGCAGCGACTCGGTCCAGGAGGCGAGCGCCTCCACGCGCTTCATGGCGGCCCGCTCCTCGGCGGCGCCGCCGAACAGCTTGTCCCAGAAGAAGACCAGGACACCGGCGGCGACACCGGCCACCGCCCAACGGGTCAGCAGCAGCACGGCGAGGCCGATGATGGCTGCGAGGGAACCGCGCTGACCGGCGAACCGGATGAGCTCGGCGGCCCGTTCGTTGGCCTTCTGCTTCTCGTGGTCGGGTTTGGCGGGCAGGCCGCGGATGGCGAGGATCAGCAGCGCGAGCCCGCCGCCGACGGCGACACCGCAGCCGAGGGCGTAGAGGACCGGGACGGAGAAGAGGCCGCCCATGGAGCCCAGGGAACCCAGGTTCATGTCACGTCACCCCCACGCCCCGTGCGGCTGGTAGCCGTAGGCCATCAGGTCCTCCAGGCAGGCTATGGGCGCATGCGGTACGACCCGGCCGTCGGGGGCCTCCGCGAACACCTCGCTGGACAGCACCCGGCCGTCCACGCCGTTGACCTCACGGACCGAGGTGACCATGCGCTGGAGGCGGCCGCCGGTCTGGTAGTTGTTGCGCCGCTGGATGAAGA
Source organism: Streptomyces sp. NPDC051105 (assembly GCF_040682795.1). NCBI lineage: Bacteria > Bacillati > Actinomycetota > Actinomycetes > Kitasatosporales > Streptomycetaceae > Streptomyces > Streptomyces sp. NPDC051105. Next base: position 572,585 of record NZ_JBFBBR010000003.1, read on the forward strand.
CGACGAAGTTCACCGCGCCCGCGATCAGCATCTGGCTGGCCTCGATGGGCAGTCGCTCGGAGGCCTGGAGCGCGTACGTCGAGATACGGTTGAACACTTCGCTGGAGCTGTTGGCGTGGATCGTGGAGAGGGACCCGTCGTTACCCTGCGACATCGCGTTGAGCATGGTGACGATCTCGTCGCCGAGGACCTCACCGACGATGACCCGGGACGGGTTCATACGCAGTGAACGGCGGACCAGCTCGGCCATCGAAATGGTGCCCTGCCCCTCGGAGTTGGGCAGCCGCTCCTCGAACGCGACGACGTTCGGGTGCAGGTCGTGGAAGGTGTCGAGGCCGAGTTCCAGCGCGCGCTCGACGGTGATGAGCCGCTCGTGCGGCGGGATCTCGTTGGCGAGGGCGCGCAGCAGCGTCGTCTTCCCGGCGTTGGTCGCCCCCGCGATCATGATGTTCTTGCGGGCGCGCACGGCGCAGGCCATGAAGTGCGCGACCTCGGGCGTCAGCGTGCCGTTGCCGACCAGGTCGGAGATGAAGACCTTGCCCATGCGGGCGCGGCGGATGGACAGCGCGGGCCGCCGGGTGACGTCCATGACGGCCGAGAGCCGGGAGCCGTCGGGGAGGCGGAGGTCGAGCTGCGGGTTGGCGGAGTCGAAGGGCCGGGAGGAAAGACCCGAGTAGGCGCCGAGCACCTGGATGAGCTCGACGAGTTCCTCGTCGGTCTCGGCGACCGGATCCCCCTTCGCCTCCCGCCCGTCGCTGTATCCCACGAACACCTGGTCGCACCCGTTGATGTCGATGTTCTCGACCTCGGGATCGTCCAGCAGCGGCTGCAGCCGCCCCACCCCGAACAGCGCCGCGTGCACGGCGGCCGCGTACTGCTCCTCGGTGTCCGCGTCCAGCGGGGTGCGCCCGGCGTTGATCTCCGTGCGGGCGTACTCCTCCAGGATCTGGGCTATGACCGCGCGGGCGTACTGCCGTTCGTCCTCGGTGGACATCGGCGTGACGCCGGACGCCTGGTCCTGGCGGCGCTGCTCGGCGATCCGGTCGCCGGCGTCCTGCCGGAACCGCTTGACCAACTGGTGGTCGACAGCGGTCATCGGCCGGCCCCCGCATGGGGCGCCGGCGTGGGTACGGACCAGGCGGCGCCGTACTGCTGGTGGAGGTCGGCGGTGACCTTGCGGGCCGAGCGGATGAGCAGGGACTTGTCGAGGCGCCCGCGCTTGCGGCCGGCCAACTGGTCGGCGCCGGCGGGGTCGTCGGCGATGGTGCCGACCACCCGGGCACCGGTCTGGGCGTGTACGAGCATGTCGTTGACCTGATTGACCAGCTTGCCGGAGCCGGCCGGGTCGGCGATCAGGACGACCCCGATCAGCGGGGTCGCGAGGGCGGCGGCACCGCGCGGGCCGCCGTGCAGCTTCTGGGCGAGCGCGGCGGCACGGTCCCGAACGCGGGCCAGGGCCTCGGGCTCGGTGCGCGAGACCAGCAGGACGAGCGCGGCGTGCGGGAGGAGTTCCACGGCGGGGGTGTCGCCGCTGATCCGACCGCAGTCGGCGATGACGTCGGCGGGCGCGTTCGGGGAGTCCGCGAGGGAGGCGAAGGCGTGCCCGAGGGTGGGCCAGAGCCCGGCGAGACCGGCGGCGTGCTCAGCGATACCGAGCCCGACGAGGACCTCGAGTCCGCCGCTCAACGGCTGGACGTGGTCCCAGAGTTGGTCGGGCACGAGCCCACGCCGGGCCGTGGCCGCTATGGAGAGCATGCCGGTGTTGGGGTTGAGCGGTCCGCCGTGCGCGGCGGCACTGCGGTAGACGAGGTCGCCGCCGGCCGGGTCGGCCTCGGCGAGCAGGACCCGGCGCGGCCAGACCGCGGCCAGCGCGACGGCAGCGGTGGTGACGCCGGGGGAACCCTTGTCGGCGGCGATTGCGATGAGCGCCATGGGGTGGGGCCGCCTTCTAGTTGCCGTTGCCGGGTACGAGGACGAGGGCGACCTCGCCGCCTGACGCGGCGTCGGCCAGCTCGGCGGCCTTGTCGCTGTCGACGGTGAGCGTGATGGCGTAGTTGGTGCTGGCGGTGAAGTCCGAGCCGCTCTTGTCCTCCGGTACGGCGCTGACCTTGGCGTCGCCCGTGATCAGCGAGTCGGTGCCGGAGGAGGACGAGGAGGACGAACCGCCGGAGGAGGAGCCGCTGACGCGGTAGGCGGCGACGGTGTCGCCCACTGCGATACCGCTCGGGTACTGACCCTCCTTGAGGGCCAGGCCAACGGTGGACTTGCCGGCGGGAAGCTTGCTGCCGCTGCCGAACATCTCGCCGACGGCGACGGCACCGGCGGGGATGGTGGTAACGGCCTTCAGCTTCTTCAGGGTCTCCAACTGGGACCACTTGACGTAGTGGATGCTGGAGTCGTCGGCGACCATGACGGAGGTCACGTTGCTTCCGTTCACGGACGAGCCGGCCGGAATCTCATCCGTGATCTTTATGACCTCGATCCGCTTGCCGGCCTGCAGTACGAGCGTCGTAGCACCCAACGCACCCAGCAGGATCAGCAGCACCGCGAGCGCGGCCAGCGCGGGCTTGCGCTCGCGCGGCGCGGTGGGAAGCCGGTCACCGACCGAAGGCTGAGCCGGACCGGCGGAACGACCGGCGCCCGCCCCCGTACGCTCCTGGATCTTCACGCAACCGCTCCCCGTTACACCCAAGACTTTGTCTGTCAAGAACTCTGAAACGCCGTCAACGCTTTCCGCACCGCGAAAGCGGACACTCCACACGAATCACCCCGACTCGGCCGATTACTCCGCCGCGGGGTGAGTGTCAAGCGATCGCACCGTATCAGCCGCACATAAGCCCCTCAAGGCGCGTTCGAACACCTTGACCGCACTGCAATCGTCGTTCCGATCTGCAACGAGGGAGACCCTTGGGCCAGTTGGGAGTAGGGGGACACGGACACGGGCCGAACTGTGCGCCGGCGAATCCCGAACCTCCTGCTCGGGCACCCTCCACGCCAGGAGCCCTCACCACGCACCCATGAGGCCTGCACGAATCACTCACGTCGGTGTGACCGACACATGCCAGGATTTTTGCCTCGCGGGTGCGGGTGCGGCGCCGGTGCCGCCTTGCGTGTGGTCTCGGTCACGGCTGGGGCGGCCGTGCCCGAACTGTCGCAGATGATACGGCGGTTGCCGACTGCAACGCCCGAATAGGATCAGCCGGCCCGGTGAAGGTTCGCCGGCATGAAGGAAGGGGAGGGTGCCGGGCCGTGATCGAGCCGTCGTACCGCCCTCACTGGAAGCCCCCCGAGGGCGAGGAGCTAGCGACGCGCGGTCGGGTGTCCTTCGCGACCGGGGCCGCGGGGCGGGTCGAGGGACGCCGCTGGTTCCGGGACACGGAACGGCCCGACATCCAGGGCAAGTTGGCGGGGTGGCCGACAGGGCCGGGGTATCGCCGACGCTCTGGTGCCGTCTGACGTCCTTGGAGGGCGAGGGACTGCTTCGGCATCTGGCCAACCGGCTGACCGGCTGACCGGCTGACCGGCTGACCGGCTGACCGGGAGGGAGATACAGCGGCAAGCGCAAACGCCGTTCGGTGGGGCCGAGTTGGGTGTTCGCCCATTATCCCAGGCTGTTGGCAGTGGGCATCGCCTCGACGCTCGCTTCTGCTGTGCTGCTCGTGTGGCTGATGGTGGTCCTGAGCCGGCGAGCCGACGCGGCTAGGACGTGACCCGAACCGTCTCCGCCAGCTCGTCGGTCAGCTCGCACAGGGCGTCCGTGTGGGCCAACGCCCGCCAGGACGTGAGCAGGACGAGCGCCCACGTCTCGTCGGCGCGGATGCCGTACGCACAGGTCTCCAGCACGGTCCCCAGTCCGTCCCGGCCGACGTCCTGGACGTACGCGTGCCGTACGCGCACCGCCGGGCCCGCGGGAAGGGTACGGAGCTCGGCCTCGGGCGGGCGGTAGGAGACCGGGGTGGGGGCGGCGAGGTAGCGCTGGAGCAGGTCGACGGTCATGACCGGGTAGGTGTCGTCGGCGACCAGCGCGGACAGCTCGATCCGGGCGAGTTCGCCGAGGCGCGGCTCGGGGACGTACGACAGCGCGGTGATGGGGCCGCGCTCGCGGGAGTCGGCGGCGGCCTCGCGCAGTTCGGCGGCGAGAGCATGGCGAAGCCGGGGTTCGTCGTCGTCCTGACCGACGCGGCGCGCGGCCGCCTCCGCGGCCCACGCGTTCAGGTCGACCCCCGCCTCGCGCACCGGCAGGGACATGGCGTCCTCGGGCACTCTCATACGCACCGTGGACGCGGCGAACTGGGGCATCAGGCCATCCATTGCAGAGTACGGGCGACGGAGTCGAAGAGGCCGACCAAGGCATCGGCGAGCGGCTCCATCGGGGTGGAGAAGGAGAGCAGCAGCCGCTGATCGCTGTGCGGGACGGCGAGATGGACGTCCAGGTGCGTGACAGCGAGCTTGTTGCCGTCGGGATCGTCGGCGGCCGGGCGACGCAGATAGCGGTGGCGTACGGCGGGGCCGGCGGGGAGATCGACGAGGGTGACGTCCTCGCCGGTACCGCGCAGGGCGAGGGAGCGGGCGATGTCCCCGAGGTCACCGGCCTCGGTGCCGGGCGGTGGCCGTAGCACGGTGACGACCAGCCCGGCGGAGACCGGGACCTGGCCGAGGATCCGGTTCATGACGTACATCTCGACACCGCCGTTGGCGTGCGCCGCCTCGGCCTGCTCCCGCATCCGCTCCGCGAGCGCGGCCTCCAGCCGCGGACCGGCCTTCGTACGCCGTAGACCGCGCTTGACCAGCTTGTCGATACGGTGCGGCCACCGGTCGGGATCGAGCACGATCCGCTCCCACCCGTCGGGGACGGCGAGCCGGTAGTCGGAGGGGGGTGCCGAACCGGCCGCATCGGCCGAACGGGTGGTCTCGCCGTTCATCCCGCTGCCCCTGCCCCGATCGCCTGGCCGTACCGGTTGCGCCGTCCCATGACCACCACCGCCACCGGTGCCAGCACGAGCACCGCGGCGGCGCCCAGGCAGAGATAGCCCTCAAGAACGCCGCCGATGTCGGACTTGGTGCCGAGGGAGGGCTTGTAGTGGCCTGCCGGGTCGACGACGGCCGTGGTCGACCGCCCGACCCGGTCGGCACAGTTCTCCTTGTTGTCGATCACCTCGTGGACGGACCCGTCGCGCAGCCGGACCCTGCAGTACGTCTCACGGGTCCCGTGCGTCCACTGATGGGTCGGGGCGGCGATGGTGACCGTCTGTTCCACCCCGCGCAGCTGCAAATACCAGGCGTTGGCGAAGTACGAGCCGACCAGAACCAGTACGAGATAGGCGGCCGCGGTGACATACCGGGCGACGGGGGCCCCGCGGGTGTCACGGGTCTTGAAGGCCACCCAGAACACCGGCAGCCCGAGCAGCAGACCGACGAACGCCGCCGCCTTGCCGATGAACAGGCTGGAGAGCAGGCAGACGGCGACTGAGGCGGCGGCCACCAGAAGCAGCCGGGCCCACGGCCACGCGGGCGTTCCGCCGCCGTACCCGTACCCGGTCCGCGCCGGCCGGGGACTGGTGGTGGACTCGGAGAACTCGGCGAGGATGGCGCGTACCCGCCGCATGCCGTCCGGGCCGGCCGCGATACGGCGCAGCTCCGGGAGCCCCATGCCCGCCTCTTCCAGCGCCCGCTGCCATTTCTCCGGCAGTTCCGCGAACAGTTCGTCGACGGACCGCTCGTCCTCGCTCGCCACGTGATCCTTGCTCTCTCCGCTCTGGGTACCTGACAGCCGATCGGGTCAGCCGCTGGTGCTCCAGTGCCAGTTGTAGAACGGTGTTCCGCCGGCCCCGATACCCGGAATCTCCTTCGCCCCCTGGAGGAAGTTCGGCCCGGTGCCCCATGGCTCGTCGGGGTGCGTGTGCGCCAGGTTCGACCAGCCGGCCAGGAGCGGCAGCACCTGGCTGCCGTAGTAGAGGGCCTTGGCCTGACCTGCCATCGTCTTGAACGAGGAGTCCGCGACCTCCGACAGCTTCGGCGCCGATTCCGCGAACGCCTCGGCCGCCCTGCGCACTGCAGGGGCATCGCGGATGTCGGTCGCGAACGCCTTGAGGTTCAGCGACTCCTTGACCACCGAGCGCATCCGCGGCAGGAGTTTCGTGGGCCCTTCGGACAGCGCCTTGCCGATCTCGCCGGGCTTGACCCCGTTGAGCGTCTCGGCGAGTTCGCGGGCCGCCGTCGGATTCAGCCCGATCTCCCGTGCCAGCTGGAGGTCCTTGACCGCAGAGGCGCCCCGGGCGGCCGTCGCCGCCTCCTTGGCCGTCGTCCCCAGGACCCGCCCGGCGCCGAAGGACAGCACGCCGACGGCGTCGATGGCGACGTCCAGCCAGGTGCCTTTGCCGTCCAGTGCCGAGATGGTGTCGCAGACCAGTGCGACGACCGAGGCGATGAGCGCCAGCGCGGCGAGCACCTCACCGAGGACCGGCACCCAGCTGAGGGCGAGGGCCAGCACGCCCAGCACCGCCGCGGCCACCCCCGCCCAGTGCCCGATGTCAGCGACCCAGTCCTTCCAGTTGTCCCACCAGTGGTGCTCGGGATCCTTCAGCCCGTCGTGGTCGATGGCGTCCCGGATCGCCTTGGCTGCGTACCCGGCCTGGGTGTCCCGGTAGTCGAGCGCGGCCCGAAGCTCCCGCTTCGCGGCGTCCAGATCCCCGTCCGAGGCCTCTTTCTGCCGCTTCAGCTTCTGCTTGTCGGGATGGCTGTCGCTACTCGACGGATGCTGGTCGATCTGCTTCTGGTAGTTGCTGCTGTCGGCATCGGCCGCGGCGGCCTTCTTCAGCGCCGAACGGACCCGGTTCTGGGCGTGGTTGAGGGCGGTGGCCCAGTTCTCCCGGACGGTGTCGGCGATGGGCTCGTACGGCACAGAGGATCCGAGGGCCGCACCCGCCGCCGCGTACCGCTGGTGCGACTGGCTGAGCAGCTTGACGGTCTCCCCGGTCTTCTTGGTGAACTCCCTGCCCGCGTCGGAGTCCCACCCGTTCCCGTCGACGAGGTTGTTCAGCTTGCCGGCCTGCTCCTCGATCAGCCTGGCGGTGTCGGAGATCCGCTTGCCGAGCCGGGCCACCTCGTACGGATCCCCCGGCGTGAACTCCCTGTCGTCGTACCGGGCCGTCTGCCAGTCGATACCGGAGAAGTCGTGATCGCTCACTTGTCCCCCGACTGGGCCTTGAGCAACGCGTCGGCGAGATGCTGATCGACCCCGTCGTAGGCCTTGGCCGCCTCGCCCGCGGTCTTCCCGAGAAACTCCAGCCCGTCGCAGAGCTGCTTCCGCTTCTTCTTCCAGTCGTCGGCGAAGTCACCGAGGGCACCGGCCACATCACCGGACCCGATCTCGGAGCCGTACGAGTCGACGAGATCCTTCGCATGCTCGAAGCTGGACTTCAACTTCGCGACCGACCGGCTGATCTCCCGCAACTCGGTCGTGGACACCCTGACGTGATCCGCCACTACTACCCCCGTGAATACCTACGTACCCGGCCGCCCCGCAGGACGCAGACGGCCAGGGTCACTGTGGGGCGGGGGTTTCAGGGGTCACAACCAACGGACCGCAAAGGGAGCTCAAAGGAGAGGGCCATCGCCCAGCTGGCCGCATCGACCCACACCAAATCCACCCGGGCTTCACAGTGATCACGCAAGTCGGTCGCTGCCTTGATCGACCTCGCACGGCATGTGTTCTGAATCGAAGAGCAAGACAGAGCCCGTATGAACCCCGCGGACCATCCCACAGCCTGGGAGCACCCTCCGACCCGGCGCGCCTGGGGCAAGCAGCTGATGATGAGCGTACTGGCTCTCCTCGCCTGGGTCGCGCTGTGGTTCGCCCTGCTGGCCGTTCTGACGGTGATCCTGGGGCCCGGATACGCGATCTTCGTCGTGCCGTTCCTGATCTACAGCTTCTACCGGGCCTTCCTGCAGCTCTTCGTCGTCTCCGCCGTCTTCCGAATGCGTCGGGTCCTGCAGGTGTACCTGTGGCAGCTGTCCCACGAAGTGCGGTACGGCCTCACCAGGCGGACCGATGCCGTCGGCAGGCAGTTCGGCTGGTTCGAGTTCCCGAACCCGGCCCAGCGGGAGGAAGCGCTGCCCATGGTGTTCGGTCGGCACTGGGGAGTCGGCTAATGGAGCCGCCGTATGCCACCCCGTGCGGCATCGGAGCTCAAGGCCCAGATCGGCGAGGTGTGGTTGGCCGGCGACCCCCGTTTCATCGGGGTGCTGGCCGCGCCCGCGTCCGACGGGTCGATGCCCCGCCGCTTCCGTTTCCTTCATCAGCAGACCGGGTCGGACAGAGGACTTCGTGCCGTCGCCGACTGGGGTGCCACCGCCGAGGACGTCGAGCGCGGTCGTCGGGCCGGCATTGTGCCCGCACCGTCCCTGAATTCCGCTGGGCCCCCTGATCGGTGAGTGCGGCGCGGGCGGTGGCGACAGCCGAACCCCATGCGCATGTCGAGTACCTGGATCTGCCCGGCGGACCGGCATCCACGGGTGAGACCGTACGCACGCCGTCCCCAACCTCGGGCTTGCAGCCGACCCCGCTGCTCCAGGTCCATGCCTACCTTCCCCACCCGGACCACGAGCGCATGGCGGTTCTCACACTGAGCTCCACCGCGGTGGTACGACGTGTCCAATACCGCGCGATCCCTCCACAGCATCGCTGAACTCACCAGTTTCGAATCGCCCTTTGGACGAAGGGCAGAAAGAGCGGTGAAGGAAGGGCGCGGGCACCCGACCTACAGGAACCCAGCGCGCGGCACTCTCCTATGGGCTCGGACTCGTGCCGGGAAGCGTGGTCGGCAAGAGCCGCACCAGTCCCACGGCCCGTTCGCCCCACTGGCGGGGCACCGTCCTCCTGATACCGTCGGCCTGAGGCGCCGAACTGCTTGCCGATTCCGTTTAGCGAACGGCAGAATCGGAACAACTAACCAACTGTCGGGAGGGTTCAGCGCATGGGGGACGTAACGTCTCGTACCGCCTTCGATGATCCGGACACATCGCGTGCGTGGCAGCGAGCGCAACGACGGTCCACCGCCGCTCTGACTTTCTGGGGCCTCTCCCTTCCCGGTTTCTTCGTACTGGGCACACTTTTGTGGGAATCGCTTGTGGGTGGGTCACTCCCCATCTATGTCATCGTTCCGCTGGTCCTTGCGTCAGCGGTCGGAATCGGCCTGTCGGAGCGCCGTCGGTCACACGTCAAGCAGATGAAGGGCATCCTGGCGGTCTACGCGTGGCAAGACCATCCGCCGCTCAAGAGCGTTCATCCAGGGGACGTCGCACACTTTCAACTCCCCGATCCGGATGCCTCGAGCAAGAAGGTCAGTGTCGTCGCACTGCGATATGGGCTCGGTAAGCAGTGGCGGGCCGCGATGACCGAGGCTCGAGCCCAGGGGTTCACACTCGCCGGCGACCCGCGCTTCGGCGTAGTGATCTCACCGCGAGGGCAGCGTAAGTTGATCGCCGTGCAGCCCAAGCACCCACCGCTCACCGGCGGACGCCCGAACGAAGTGGACGAAGCCTCTTGGCGGCAGGCGCAGGCGGCTGGAATTGCCCACTGACGGTCACGGGCCGAACAGTTCCGAGAACCCGATGACAACAAGGTGAGATTTCCATGCCTGAGTTCCTGTACTCCGCACTCGACGATCAAGACGATGTACTCGACGGCATGTTCCAGGGGCATCTCGATGTCAAGGGAAGCTCCGGGAGCGCCACTTCGCGAAACCCTCGGCACGCAGACGGCGGCATGGGGATCATTCTCTTTCCGGCGCTGGTCGATCTGCTCGACGGTGTGAGCCAGCTGCTGCGGCGTGAACGCGGTACATTCAAGTGCTCCGGAATCGGACTGCCGCTGAAGTTCAAACTCAAGGACGGGCGCATGACGATCAGTCATCGCTGGACGGTGATCGACGAATCGTCACCACAGTCCACGGCCACTGCCCTCTGGACGGCGGCCCAGCAGCTGGCAGGCAGCCTCCTCGACCGCGTCACCGAGCCCACCCATTACACCGAAACGGCCCCTGACGGAACTGATCGGTACATCGACTTCCGTGTCCAGGTGAAGGAATCACTAACGCGGTTCGAAGAATCGAAGGCGCAGATCACCTACTGAAGGCGGCCCTGGCAGACAAAATACCGGGCTTGTACCCCACGCCGCTATCGCCGTAGCCGCTAACGGTATCCAACAATACGCCGCTGGTATCAAACTTGGCACCAAAGAACGCACTGTTGACCGTGGCCTTGGTGACACTGGTGAGAAAACCCTGAGTAGCGCCCACGACGGCTTTGCCCATCGGCGTTTTTCCAGCCAAATTCATACCTAGCGCCTGATACTGCCGACGCGTCATGTTGGTCAGGCTGCTCTCGTAGATGACCTTGCCCATCTTATTGAAGCCCTTGCTCACCAGCGAGCCCGTGCTCACACCGATGGCGTTACTGACGAGGTTACCCAGAGCGTTCTTCTTGACATCGCCCCAGCCGCCGTTCAAGGCATCCTTGAGTGTGTTCTTGAATTCTCCCTTGGCGAATGCGAAACCGACCTTTCGGAAGCCCTTGAGGTCCTCGCCCATATGCCACAGCTTGATCAGACGGGCGCACGCGACCTCGGCCTTCCTGACCTTAATCGCCATACTGATCCCCTTCACAAGCCTGCCGGCCTTCGCCAACATGGCCAGCTTGCCCACCACCGGGATACAGTCCAAAACTGCGAAGAGAACATCTCCCCAACCCGCCTTACCCTGTGCGAATTTTGCGATCGTATCGGCCAGCACGATCAAGGCTGCAGCCAGGACGATCAGGGCGAAGATAGGGCCGCCGAAAAAGAGCAGCAGAATGCCGGCAACGGCAACAAAGAACTTGCAGGCGGTGACAAAGTTGTCCCAGTTGCCTGCAATCCAGTCCCCGACCTTCTCGTACCACTTCTTGTTGTGAATCCCGGTATCGGAGGCACTGTGGATGTCGTGGACGAGTTTCGCCGCGGCCTTGTCCTGGTCCTTGCCGGCGTTCTCCGCCTTCGTCCTCAGTTCGGCCAACTGCGCGTTCAGGCTGTCGACCTGGCCCTGCGCCGCCTTCTGGTGCTGGTTGGCGTGCTGGGCGTCGCGTGTCGCCTTGCGGACCTTCTCCGGGTCGGGGGCCGCCGCGTTGCCGGTGGGGTTGTTGAGCTTGTCCTGCGCGGATTTGGCGTTGTTCGCCGTAGTGGTGGCACTCGCCAGCCGGGACTGCGCCCGGGAGAGGTCGCCGCGCAACGTTCGGGCCTTCGCCAGTGCGTGGTCCGCCGTCGTCTGGGCGTGTTCCAGCTTCCCGGCGTAGGTCAGCAGGGCGCCCGAGACCATCTCGTACGAGTCGTGGAGCTTCTGCAACTGGCCGGGCAGCTTGCCGATCTGGTCCTTGAACGCGTCCATCGCCTTGCCGGCCGACTCCTTGAGGACGGAGTCCTTCGAAGCGGAGCGGATTCCGCTGAGCACCGTGGCAACGTCTTCGACGAAGGTCTTGTACCGCTGGCCCTGGAGTTTGACCTCGTGCGGATCGCCGGGCGTCGGGTCGTCGTGCAGGTCGAGGTTGTGCCAGTCGGCAGGGCGGACCATTGGGCTCAGCTCTCCGTGTCGAGGTCGGCGCGGTAGACGAAGCGGAAGGTGCTGGTGATGAGGTCGAAGAGCTCCAGCATCGGCTCGACCAGAGCCAGTTGGGGTGTGCTGGCGCTGATGACGGCGACCTTCGGGTTGCCGCCCGGGAAGGGGATGAGGGTCTGCATCATCACCGCGCGGTAGCTGCGATTGTCGTCGGGGATCTCGACGTCCTCGATGCCTTCGGTACGCGCGGCCTGGCCCGCGTCCGGCAGCTCCACGAGGCGCACGCGACGCCACGGATCGGTCGGCCGACGGCCGGGGGCGATCGGCGTCAGGACGCCCATGAGCGTGTCCAGTCCCGTGACGGCGGTCTCGCCGGTGGTCTCGTTCACCGCCGCGCTCACGCTGACCGTGAGGCTGGCCACCATCGGCTCGTCGTCGACGATCTCGCACATGGAGCCGGAGTAGACGACGTTGTTCTTGCGGGCCTCTCGGGCCACCTTCTTCAGGGTCCTGACCAGATCGGCCTGGTGCTCAGCCAGCTCGGGACGCTGCTTGATCCGCTCCGCCACCACCTCGCGGATCGAGCGGTTCACCGTGGCGGGGTGGACGTCGAACTCGTACCAGGTACTGGGGACCTGGATGTTGATGCCGATGACGTCCCCTGGGGCCGCTCCGGCGAAAGGGTCCTCGGCGGCAGGCTCTTCGGTGCGGGGAGCGTCAGTTTCCACCCTTGCCCTCCTTCTCGTGCTTTCGGACGGCGTTTCGGAGATCGGCGTCGAGCTTGGTCATCTTGTCGACGATCTCCTGCGCCATCTTCGCCACGTTCTCGAGGCCGACGTCGATCTCCTTGCGGCCGTCCTTCCAGCCGTGCATGAAGTCTTCCATCGCGTCGAGGGCCGCGCTCGAGCCCAGCTCTCCATTGCCGAGTTTCCGGTCGACCTGGCCGGTGTCGTCCATGCGCTGTTTGATCGACCGCAGTTGACCCGCCAGGTCGTCGAGGCCGGCAAGACTCAGGACGAGATCGCCCTTGGACATGTCCGGTATCCCCCAATACCTCAGATTGCGCTGCCATGGCACAAGTCGCTTTTGCAATACGGCCGTCGGAGCTTACTGCTCATCACACGCACGACGACGGCCGACCGATCCATTGCAGCACACACGTTACAAGCTGCCACCGTGTCCACTCCGGCCGCCTCGGCCGTCCTGGAGGCTGAGGAGGCCCCTTACAGGGCAGGGGGTTTGCGACTCTCACCGCACACCCGATCGAACGCAAAGCGCGACAAAGAAGCACGGATACCCTCGATCGCTCGGCCTCTGACTGTTCACGTTGGCGAACATTCGATCGCACGGTACCGCCGGCACCTTGAATAATCCTTTACCTCCAATCGATTCGGCCTTCCCTCGGCAGCCATACCGCCAGGGGCCCGCAGGGCGGCACGGCCTTCGACTGCCCCATACCCTCGATAGACTTGTCACCCGACAGCTTCTTGGCGCTCCCGCTCGCCGGTACCTCGGAGGAACGCGCCGCACGCGCCCACACCTTCCGTTGCGCCTTCACCGTGGCCGCCGCCCAGACGGATCAAACGGATCCGGGGATCGCGGGGCATCCTCGCCGCGCTGAGCAGCGATCCCCTGCGCGACGCCCGCCGGATCCCGACCGGCCCGTACACCGCCGCCTTCACCCTTCATACGGCATCCGCCGAATACTGGGGGGGAGTTCTGCGACGGAGCGGCGGCGATCCTGCGGACCATGTCCTTCCCCACCCTTGAAAACGAAACGGGCTCAGCAGGACAAGGCTGCAGCGGAGCCGACGAGTCGGCCTCGGAGAACTGAGCGCCCACGAGTCGACACACCCTTGCCGGTGTCCCAAGAAGAAGCGGGGCTGCCGCTGAGTAGCCAACAGGGCTGAACGTGCCGCGCAACGCAATGCGCGGCACCTTCAGACGTTCGATCCGTCCTCCGTAGGGGCGCCGCCATCTGACTCCGGCATCCCGATGACGTACGTCCCCTTCGCGGGCAGCGTCGCCACCAACCCTCGCTTGCGGAGTTCGACGATGGCGCGGCGCACGGTGCCGATGCTCACGCGGTACAGATCCGTCATGGCGCGCTCGCCGGGCAACGCGGCCCCCTGCGGCAGTTTTCCGGAGGCGATGTCTGCCGCGATGGCGTCGGCGAGTTTCACGTACTCATAGCGCGGAAGCTCGGTCATATCTCCACCGTGCCGCAGCCCTACGCATACCGCAGGATCAGAACGCGTCCCACCGCAGTGGGACGCGGAATATATCTCGGGGGTGCAGGGGGACGCAGTTATCGGTATGGTCGAAATGACAGGACCCCGGCGAGGTGGCTAGACCTCCCGGGGCACGGCCAACGCTTACAAGGAGCGTCGACATGCACGACCTTATCCCCCGCGCCCTCCAATGGCTGCGCCTCCTCTTCGCCCCCGGCACCGGGAAACGGCGCCGCCGTCCTCACCGCCCACCATTCCCCCACGTCCACTTCACCCTCGTACGCTGCCCCCTCACCGTCGAGGCCTCGCGCCTCCCCCACCGGTCGCCGTACGGCCTGGCCACTCTCCTCGACGGCGCCGAGTCCGCCCTTGTCCGCCCCTACCTCACCGCCCACGAGCGCGAGGCCGCCCTTCAGCAGCGTCGCCGCCTCGCCCTCGTACTCGCCGCCGACTTCGGGATCGACCTCGACCAGCACGTCATCGGCGCACCGGAGGTGGCCGCGTGAGGGAACAGCCAAACAGCCACGCGCACGCCCCGATCTCCCCCCGCCTCCTCCCCTGGCCCACCCCCGAAGGCAAACCGTGTTACCTGGTCACGGACAACGACGGCGGGTATCTCTCCCGCCTCGCCGACGACCTGGAGACCGCCCAGCTCGCCACCGGCACCGACGTCCTGGGCCGTGCCCGCCAGGTGCTGGACAACCCGATGTCGCCGTACACCGAGGTCCGCTACGCCGGCATCCGCCTCGCCGAGTGCCTCACCGACGCGCTGCGCGTCGCCGACTCCCGGGGCAGGCGCTTGGTCGTACCGGATGACGAGGAGGACCGCGAAAGCACCAACGGCCAGGCACCGCATAGCGCAGGGAGCGAACTGCGGTCGTAGCCGCGACGCATCGAAGGAGTTCACCGGTCATGACCGCCCACGTTGCCGAACCGACAGCGACCGTCCGCCCCTGACCGGCGCACTCCAACTCCTCGACTCCACCGACCGCCGCTCCCGCCTGACCCTGCGCGTCTACAAGGTCGGCGCGCAGGGTGAGGTGACCGAGGACCGCGGCAAGCTCGAGACCCTGGCCGACGGACGCGCCGAACCGGCGCCGCGGACCTCGGCACACCCGACGTGCGCCTACCCGAGATGCAAGGCACCTCGAAGTGCCCTGCCCTCATAGGTTCGCCCGCATCCGCAGCGAGAAAAGTATCCGCTGGGCCGAACGCCCCCTCGCCGCTGCGACCTGAGCACCCCGGTCGATCTTTCCGTTCACGCCATCAGGCGAGTTGTGGGGCGACCTCGGCTGCGATCCATTCCATCGCCTCCCCGACGTGCTCAGCCGTGACAGGCAGCCACATGGTGCAGGCAGTGAGTCCTGCCTCAGCGAGTCGCCCGAGGTCGTCGGTGACGCTCGCTGCGGTGGGCGTGGCGCCGCCGAGTGGCCGTCCAGGTGGCGATACGGCCGCGGGGATGCCGGGCGGGGTGAGGAACGCGGCCGAGGCGAGGATGAGGTGGTCGGCCTCCCCTGCGTCCGTTGCGAGTTCATGCAGACGGCGTCGCACGTCCGTGACCATCGCGGGGTCGGCGCCGGTGCCGTACCAGCCGTCGCCGAACCGCAGCGCGCGGCGCAGGGCGGCGTCGCTGTTGCCGCCGACCCACACGGGCGGGCCGCCAGGAGTGACCGGAGGAACTCCCAGGCGCGCGGCGCGCAGCGTTGTGAACGGCCCGTCGAAGTCGGCGGGGCGCCGGGTCCACAGGGCCCTGGCGGCAGCAAGGTGGTCGTCTGTGCGCGCGCCGCGCTCCTTGGGCGGTACGCCGACGGCGTTGAACTCGTCCGGGTTCCAGCCAGTGCCGACGCCCAGGATCAGGCGGCCGCCGGAAACGACATCCAGGGTGGCCGCCTGGTTGGCGAGCACCAGCGCCGGGTAGTACGGCGCGACGAGTACGGACGTCAGCAGCCGTAGGTGCGTCGTGGCGCCCGCGACGGCCGCCAGCAGGACGAGCGGGTCAGTGTCGAGGCCGAACCCACTGTCCAGGAGACGGTTGCCGACCGCGACGTGGTCGAAACCTAAGTCCTCGGCGTGGCGCGCAGCGCGGAGCACGCTGCCTCCGTCGTCGAGCGGCCAGCGCGGCTGGAGGGAGACGCCGAGGCGCAGCAGGGGCATGGGGTGACCTTTCGGTGGCGGTCCGGTGGCGGCGACAGGGCGAAAAATCACCTGACAGCCCTGTCGCCACACCCCAACTCCGGTACTGCCTCGACTCATCCCACTGGAAGGCATCGGTCGCCCATCGGGGCGTGCGCTGGGCCGATGCCTCAGGGCAGCTGCGGCATGCAAACAGCCCGGTGAGCCGTCCTGGCCACAGCAATAGCGAAACGGAACTCGCGCCTCACGGTGGCCGGGCACGGCGTCCCGACACATCCGGGTCGTCATCCGTTCGGGCGAGATCAGGACACAGGTCACACCTCCGCTTACCCCATCCGCCCGGAATTGTCACCATTCACAGGGAAGTTCGCTCTGGCGAAACCGAGAACCTCCCCGATAGCGTCGGGTCTCTTGAATGGACTTTTTTCTCACGGGGAGTTCACTGTGAAGCGCCGCACCTTGCCCGCCGCTGCCGCGCTGGCGGCAACCGCAGCACTGCTGTTGACCGCCTGCGGCAGTGGGGACGACAAAGCCAGCGACAACGACAAGATCGCCGGCGCCGACCAGGAAACGAAGACGCCGACGCCTTCGGCATCCACTTCGGGAGCACCAGCAGAGGACAAGCCGGACGGCGTGGATCTCTCCCTGCCCAAGGACATGAACCTGGTCTTCGACTGGGCCAAGCCGAAGGACAAGAACGAGGAGGCGGCGATGGGAGACGCCGCGAACTTCGTCCGTGCCATCTACCAAGGCATCGACAAGCGCACGACGAAGACTGCGGCCGTGACCACCTACTCCACGGGTGACGGGCTGCGTTACGCGAAGGCTCAGATCAACAGCAGGCTCGACGGCGACTGGACGGCCACCGGCACCCGCCGGCACTACGACGCCACCACCCGGTCCGCCTCCAACGGCAGTTCTGTGGAGGTCGACTTCTGTGTGGACTCCAGCAAGTTCTATACCAAAGAGGTCAAGACCGGGAAGGTGCTGACGAGCGAGCCCGGCATCGGGGACTACGACTACTTCAGGATCGTCATGGTCAAGTACCCCACGGCCGAGGGCCTGTGGCAGGCGTCGAAGGTGTACGTCCAGGCGAAGGCGGCGAAGTGCCAGTGAACAGGTCACTGCGTACGACCCTTACCACCGGCACGGCTGCCCTGACGCTGGCCTTCGGTGTCCTCGCCCTCGCGGAACCAGCCCACTCGGCAGAGTTGCCGGGCAACACCACAGGTTCCGACAAGGAAGCGGGCGGCGCCGACGACACCAGCATCTACGCCGCCGCAAAGATCCAGTACTCCGGCGCCGTCACCAAGAGCGGCGGCACCGGAAACGTGACGTCCTCCGACGTCAACTGGACGCCGCCGCCCTGCTGGTACGCCCCCTACCTCGGCGCCAAGGACTTCAAGAAGAAGATGTCCGGGCAGATCGAGAGCGCCAAGAACACGCCCGGCATGGGCGGCACCGCGGGCGCGGCGATCGGCGAGATGCAGCGTCACTACGAGGACGAGTACGGCTGGACCGACACCCCCGGCTACAAGGACTACAACGTCGACAAGGACGGCGAGGGGATGTTCTGGGCCGCCGTCGAGAATCCCGACGAACCCGACGTACTCAAGCGCAGCTCCTGCAACGACCTCCCCTTCTGGGTCGACAACGGCGACACCCCACCGGCCCAGTATGAAGAGGCCATCAAACCGGAGATCCTCGCCGCCCTCGCGTACCAGCGCATGCAACTGCCCGACACCAAGGTGACCCTCGCGCCCGAGGCCACCACCAAGGTGAACCTGCCGACTTGGGCCTGGCTCGACAAGGCGGTCTTCGACGAGGTCCAGGCCACCGCGGCCATCAACGTCCCCGGCTTCGGCATCCAGGCCACGACCACCGCGAAGCCCGTCTCCCTCAAACTCGAACCCGGCACCACGGACGCCGAGACCTTCCCCGCCTCGGGCCAGTGCGCCATCAACGCCGACAACTCCATCGGTCAGCCCTACGCCAAGGGAGACGCGGACAAAACACCGCCCTGCGGAATCAGGTACCTGCACTCCTCCGGTGACAGCGTCTTCAAGCTTCGGGCGACGATCACCTGGAAGATCTCCTGGACGGGCACCGGCGGCGCGGGCGGAGACCTGCCCGACGGCACCTTCGGAACCACCCAGGACGTCACCGTGCAGGAAATCCAAGCGGTCAATCGCTGATCAGACGCATGTGACCGCGTCGGAGTGTCCGGTCAGGAGGACCCCGAAAGCGGTGGTCCTCATGCGATCCACCGCAACGACTCCGCGATCGAGTCGCAGAGTCTGCGCATGGGGCCGGTCACTCCGCTGAGCGGCACCGCGAACGCAAGGGCCAGGTAGCCGACGCCACCGGGCATCCGGACGTACAGGTCCAGAGTCGTGGGGCTGAGGACCCGCACGGTCTCCCCTGCGGGAAGGACCGCGGTCGAGATCTCCGCGGCGGAGGCGTTCTGCCCCTGCTTCGCCTGGAGCGATTCCTGGAGATCCCGGGGGGTCAGTCCCCCGGGGCGCGGAATCAAGGAGACGATGAGCGAGGCGGGCAGGATGCCGCCGCCATCCAGTTCCGGTCTCAGGAAGAACTCCAGCGCACCTGTTCTGACCCCGGCCTCGGCGGTGTTGCGCAGGGTGGCCCAGGCCTCCTGCTTGAGCTCGGCCGGAACGTTCCTGCCCTCGGCCTGGTGGTCCACGAACGTCTTCAGCTGGGCACGCCAGCGGTCCTGGGTGAGATCGATGCGGAACCAGTCCCGGGGGACCAGGAGCCGATAGTCCCTGGGAGGTGCCGTGGCGTCGGGCTCCGCGGTCATCAGGACATCACCATCGGCTTGCCCGACTCGTTGAACAGGCGGACGCTCTTCACGACGCCGGCGAACATGGCCGAGAAGACCTCCCAGGCCTGCGGTGTGGGGGTGCCCATCTCCAGAAGCAGGACCGTCCCGTTGCTGAGCGGTATCTGGACCTGGATGAAGGAGGTCACCACCGGCTCGTCGGATCCGGACGCGGTCAGACTGCCGGGCAGACTCCCCTTCCGGGTCCCGATGCAGGACACCGCAGGGCCGCACGGCAGCTCGATCTCGGTGACCTCTCCCATGCCGAGGTGACGCATCGTCGAGCCCAGGAACCCGACGGGATGCGCGCCGGCCCTCTCGTCCAGATCGGTCATGCTGACGGAAACCGTCGCCGTGCAGCGCTCCCCGTCGACCTCTGTCATGACGAAGCCGGAGTACTGGATGCCGGCCTCGACGAAGGAGTCGTAGTGCGCGGCGACCATGACCGCCCACTCCAGTTGTACGTCGAAGGTGGCCTCCGGCATCACGGCGCCGGCCAGCGCGACGAGTTGCTCGGCGGTCTCGTCCAGGCTCTCCGAGTCCATCGGGATCTCGAAGAAGCCCTCCGGCATGATCCAGCGGACGTCGATGCCGGGTCCACCGATCGAGCCCTGAACATCCTCTTCAGCTGCTACGGCGCTCACGACAGGCCTTCTCCATCGGTGGTTTGCGGTTCGTCCGCTTCAGGGTGGAACGTGGCCGCGAAGGGATACGGCCCGTAGTAGGGATAGTGGGCAGGAATGTCCGCCCCCTCCCTGCGCGCAAGATGCGCCAACTCGCGATATCTCCGCGCCCGGGCACGGAGGTTCTGGCGGACAGGGTTGCCCCAGTGGGCCTTGGCGGCGCGTACGTACACGGCGAGCAGGATCAGTACGACGCCGGCGGCCACGGCCGCAAAGACGACACGTGCGGTGTCCGACTCCCAGTACTGGACCACGCCACCCCAGTACACCGCGGCGCCGAAGCCGGTGATCGCCAACGGAACACCGGTCTTGAACCCCGCGTTGAACATCGCGGTCTCGTCCTCGTGCCGAAGCCGCAGCATACGAAGGACCGCTCCGTCGTCCAGGAAGTCGAAGCGGAGTTCTCTGCCCGACCGTTCTGCGAGCGCCTTGGCGGCAGGGGCCGCGGCAATCACCTCACCGGGTACGAGCCGGACAGGATCCGTGCCCCTGCGGCCGACGAATTCCCCTTCGTCGAGGTCGCTCGAGTCGCTCACGTGAATCGCCTCCTCTCATGCGGTGTGTACCGTCTTCGAAACCGCCACGGCTACGCGGCGAGGGCCGCGTGGAACGGCTTCGGCGAAGGCTGGGGCGACGGGCTCGGAGTCGGGGTCGGCTTGGCCGTTTCCGGCTCCTGGTAACCAGTGGTCCCGCCGTTCTCCCCGCTGAACATCCGGTGGAGCGCGCTCGCGAGGCCGTTCCCCTTGATGACCGCGGTGATCTGCTTTCCGCCGATGGGTGCGAACTTCTCCGGCAGCCCGGCGATGTTGAGCCTCTGTCCGGCTTTGAGGCCTTGGGCAAGGACCTTGTTCGTCAAGCCCACGCTGAGGCCGTTGAGAAAGTTGTGTCCGACACCGTCGAGCCCTCGAAGGGAGGCCTCGCCCCAGGTGCCGACCTTGCCGAAGGCTTTGAGCTTGGCCAGGCCCTTGAGTTTGGACACGGCCTTGAAACCCTTGAGCGCGCCGAGCCCCGGGAGGACTCCGAGGAAGTCCGTTCCCAGCGTCAGCCAGTTGACCTTCCCACCACGCACCGTCATGTCGTAGGCGTGGCCGGCCAGGGCCGCCGCGCTGCTGAGCACCGCGAGGGTGGCGAAGATGGGCACCAGGAACTGGAGCGGCGGGATGAACGCGCAGACGACCGCGAGGACAGACAGGATCGCGGAGATGTTGGAGAACGTGTCCGCCCAGTCGGCGAGCCAGTTCATGAATCCGCCCGGGTCGCGCACCGCATCGTGGTGGACCACATCCTTGATACGGCGGGCGGCACGGTCTCCGGCGTCGTCGAAGATGTCCCTGGCGTCCTTGACTTCCTTACGCGCCTGGCCGATGCGGTGCAGCGCCTCATCGCGCTTCCTCTCCCAGCGCTCGTACTCGGGCTTGTCCGCCTCGGGTATCTGACTGACGAGGTATTTGTCCGTGAACTTCTTCACTTCCCGGTCGGCCAGATCGTGATCGGACTTGGCCTCACGGTAATCCGCCAAGGCCTTGTCGGCCTTCTTCTGAGACCGGTGCAACTCTCCGGCGAATTCCTTTGATTCACCTTCCGCCACCTTGGTACCCACGGCCTTGGACGCCTCGTCGTACCGCTCGAACGCCTTCTTCAGCCGGTCGCCGGCGCCGTCCGCGATCTCGTTGAAAGCTCGGCCGGCATCACTGTCCCAGCCCTCCACCGAGGACAGCGCCTTGATGACCCGCGCCTGTTCATCGATCATGTCGGCCATCTGCCGCAGCTTCCGCCCGAGGGCGGCGACTTCGTCAGGATCCCCCGGAGTGGGATCCTCGTCCCACAGCGGCGGCCAGTCACCGGATCGCCTGCTCACTTCTTGCCCTTCCCCGTGTTATCGGCAATTGCCTTGGCCAACTCGTGGTCGATCTCTTCGTACTTCTGGGCCGCGGCTCCGGTGTACTCGGCCAGCTTCTTCAGTTCCTTCGACAGTGTCTTCCGCGTCTTCTTCCACGTGGTACTGAACTCGTCGAAGGCGTCTTTCAGGCCACCATGCCCCAGTTCGTCCTCGTAACCGTCGGCAGGGTTCCCATGCTGATCAAACTCATTGTGGAGCTTGCCCAGCGTCCGAGAGCACCCCTTGATCATGTCGAGGTCGTACCTGATTCTGTCCGCCATTGAAAAAATCCCCCATCATGGACATGAGACACTGCCGCGAGACTTCCTTCGGCAAACGACTTGGAAGGTGGAACGGATTTGTCCACGAGCACCGACCGCACCGTACGGGACCGACTCGGCGTATCGCCCGACGCAGCAGCCTGGTGCACGATCGGCAAGATCCCCGAGCCGCCCGCCGAAGCACACAGGGCAGCAGGATCCGGGCCGTTGCGTCCTGCCTCCATACGACCGCTCGGCATGCTCGGCGTCGCTCTGGGATCGCCCCTGCTGTTCATCGGCAAGCTGCTGAGTCTCCTCGGCGCCGGTGAGGAGGCCCTCAAGCGCATGCTGTCGACCACAGGGGAACAGGAGCGCCACCGCGCCGCGAAACTCGACGAGAAGCGGCGGGATGAGGCCATCGTCGAACTCGGTCTCGACAAGACCTTCGACGGCGACTGGAACGGGGCCGCCGGCCGCTTCCTCCTGCAGTGGTACAGCCATTCCTCCCA
The DNA here is from genome assembly GCF_040682795.1 of Streptomyces sp. NPDC051105. NCBI lineage: Bacteria > Bacillati > Actinomycetota > Actinomycetes > Kitasatosporales > Streptomycetaceae > Streptomyces > Streptomyces sp. NPDC051105. The sequence continues at coordinate 594,707 of NZ_JBFBBR010000003.1, forward strand.
CCACCAACGCCTGGTCGCCCTCGCCGGGGACCGCATTCTGCTGGCCGCTCCGCCCACCCGCGTGTCCATCCGCCGGGACGCACTCATGCAGGTAGTCGCCGAGATTCCGGCCGGGGACGCCACCCTCGCCGACCCCCTCCCCGCGTTCGAGAACGACCGGCTGCTCCTGCGCTTCAAGGACGGTTCGTGGCTCACCCTCACGACCGAGGAGTGGCGCAGCGAGCTGCACACCTACCTGATGCGTCGTCCGCAGCCGGGCGGGACCCAGACCACCGAAGCCTGACAGCCGGGTGCGACGGAGCACTTGACGCACTCCGTCGCACCCAGTCGTTCAAAGACCTCGGACTTTACTAACCCTTGGCCTGCTTAGCCAGCTGGTCGTCCAGCTGCTCGTACGCTTCCTTGGCCTTCTTCAGGAAGTCCGAGAGCCCGTGCAGGCCCTGGATCGTCTTCGTCGCGCCCTTCGTGAAGTCCTTCATGGAGTCGTCGTACGCCCCCGAGGCCTTCTGGGTGGTGAAGCCCTCCTCCACCAGTGCCGAGACACGCTTCTCGATGTTCTTGATCTTGTCCTCGAGCTCGTGCATGTCCTTGATCAGGTCGCCGGCGACCTTCTCCATCTCGGCATAAGTAAGGTCCGTGTCTTTGCCCTTGCCCATGTCGGCATCCCTCCCGTTGTGTTGTGGCCGCCCCAGGGCTCGCCCCCGTGGCTTGCTCCGATGGATCGGCCGGTCCTGACCCGGCCGTCCCATGAGCAAAGATCCTACGGGTGGGAGGCCCGTGGCCGCAGGGGCCTCGTGCGAGGGAATCGTGAACCGGCGCAATCCCGTTGCGCCCGTGAAAGCCCGTCCGGCTAAGGTCACACCGAATGCACCGGGCCTGCGAGGAGGACGAACGTGCGCCTGAGTCTGACCGTCGTCGACCCGGTCGGCGGTGCCACCGCCGACGTCGTGCTCGACGCCGATCCCGAGTCGACGGTCGGTGACGTGGCCCGGGAGCTGGCCCGGCAGGTCGGTCTGGGCTACCCGGACCACGGCGAGGTCGCCCAGGTCATACCCATCGGCGCCCCCAGGGGTGCGGCGGCCGTCCAGACGGCCGGTCCCCTCGCCTACGTCGACGGCTACGCCCTCGACCCCGCCGCCACCGTCGTCGGCTCGCCGCTGCGCGACGGCGTGGTCGTCAGCCTGCACGACCCCGCCGGGTGTGTGCTCGGCGAGCCCACCGGCATCGTCGAGTTCCGGGTCGCGGGCGGTCCCGCCGCCGGCGCCGTGCACCGCCTCGGTGTCGGGCGGTACGACATCGGTACCGGCCCCGCCTCCCACATCCGCGTCGAGGACCCGGAGTTGCCCGCCCGGGCCGCCACCCTCACCATCGCCATCGACGGCACCTGCAAAGTACGGACACACGGCGACGGCGCCCGGCTGGACGGGGAGGAGTTCGAGGGCGAGGGCGACTGGCCGCTCGGCTCCCAGCTCGCCGTCGGCAACTCCCTGCTGGAGATCACCGGGTATGCGCCGCCCAACGCCGCCCTCAAGTGGTCCGACGACGGGGCCGGGCTCGACTACAACCGGCCCCCGCGGCTGCGCCCCGCCGAGCACCAGACGCACTTCTCGCTCCCGAACCCGCCCGGCGACTACGAGGCCCGTCCGCTGCCCTGGCTGATGGCGGTGCTGCCGCTCGTCGGTGCCGTGGTCTCGGTGTTCATGTTCCACCGCTGGTACTACCTGATCATGGCCGTGATGAGCCCGATCATGCTCTTCGGCAACTACTTCATGGACAAGAAGCACGGGCGCAAGTCCCATGCCAAGCAGCTGAAGGAGTACAAGGAGCACAAGGGCCGCATCGAGAACGACGCCCAGGACGCCCTGAAGACCGAACGCAGCGACCGCCGGGCCGCCGTGCCCGACCCCGCCGCCGTGCTGACGTTCGGCACCGGACCACGCACCCGGCTCTGGGAGCGGCGCCGCACCGACGCCGACCATCTGCTGATCCGCTTCGGCACCGGGCGCGTCCCCTCCGAGGTGGAACTCGACGACCCCGAGCAGGACGAGCACAAGCGCAAGGTCCGCTGGTACATCGAGGACGCCCCGGTCGCCCTGTCGCTGCGCGACCTCGGGGTCATCGGCGTGGCCGGGCCCGGTGACGCGGCGCATGCGCTGGGGCGTTGGGCGGTCGCCCAGACCGCCGTCCTGCACAGCCCGATGGACGTGCAGTTCTACGTCCTCACCGACAACGACGCCGGTGCCCGCTGGGACTGGGTGCGCTGGCTGCCGCACTCCCGTCCCGGCGGCGGCCAGGACGTGAACGTCCTCATCGGCACCGACTCCGAGACCGTCGCCGCCCGCGTCGGCGAGCTGACCCAGCTCCTCGACGGCCGGCAGAAGGCCCTCCAGCAGGGCGGCCGCAGCAAGGTCGACGGGCCCGCCTTCTCCGATCCGGACATCGTGATCGTGTGGGACGGGTCCCGGCGGCTGCGGTCCATGCCGGGTGTGGTGCGGCTGCTGAAGGAAGGGCCGGGGGTGGCCCTGCGCTCCATCTGTCTCGACGAGGAGGAGCGGTTCCTGCCGGGCGAGTGCCAGGGCGTCGTCGTCGCCGAGCCGCCGGCGGCCAAGAACGCCCCCGCGACGGCCGTGGCGCAGCAGGCCACCGGCGGCTTCCCCTCCTTCCAGGCCTGGCATCCACAGGCCCAGCACGACCAGCAGGGTGCGGAACAGTCCCCGCAGGACCTGGAGTTGCGGCTGCGGGTCGAGCAGAGCGGGGCGCTGCGCAAGCGCGACGTACGGCCCGACTTCGTCTCCCCCGCCTGGTGCGCCCGGCTCGCCCGCTCCCTGTCGCCGCTGCGTGACATCAGCGGGGAGTCGGAGGACTCGGCGCTGCCCGCCGCCAGCCGGCTGCTCGACGTGCTCCAGCTGGAGCCGCCCACCCGGGACGCGATCGCCGCGCGGTGGCGGATGGGCGGGCAGTCGACGATGGCGGTCATCGGGGAGTCGTACGACGGCCCGTTCGGCATCGACCTGCGGCGCGACGGGCCGCACGGGCTCATCGCCGGTACCACCGGTTCCGGCAAGTCCGAGCTGCTGCAGACCATCGTGGCCGCGCTGGCGGTGGCGAACACGCCGGAGAACATGACCTTCGTGCTCGTCGACTACAAGGGTGGCTCGGCGTTCAAGGACTGCGTCAAACTCCCGCACACCGTCGGCATGGTGACCGACCTCGACGCCCACCTCGTGGAGCGCGCGCTGGAGTCGCTGGGCGCCGAGCTGAAGCGCCGCGAGCACATCCTCGCCGCCGCCGACGCCAAGGACATCGAGGACTACCAGGATCTGGTGAGAAGGGATCCGTCCCGGCCGCCGGTGCCCCGGCTCCTCATCGTCATCGACGAGTTCGCGTCCATGGTGCGGGACCTGCCCGACTTCGTCGCGGGACTGGTCAACATCGCCCAGCGTGGCCGGTCGCTCGGGATCCATCTGCTGCTGGCCACCCAGCGGCCCTCCGGTGTGGTCTCTCCGGAGATCCGCGCCAACACCAACCTGCGGATCGCGCTGCGCGTGACCGACGCCGGTGAGTCGACGGACGTCATCGACGCGCCCGACGCCGGGCACATCGCGAAGAGCACGCCGGGACGGGCGTACGTCCGGCTCGGGCATGCCTCGCTGATCCCCTTCCAGTCGGGCCGGGTCGGTGGCCGGCGCCCCGGGGCGGCCGACCCCGCGACCCTCGCGCCCTGGGCCGGGGCGCTGTCCTGGCAGGACCTCGGGCGGGCCGCGCTGCGCAAGCCCAAGTCCGAGGCCAAGGAGGACGACGAGATCACGGACCTGAAGGTGCTGGTGGACGCCGTGCGCGAGGCCAACACCGCGCTCGCGATCCCGGCCCAGCACTCGCCGTGGCTGCCCGCCCTGGACGACATGCTGCTGCTCGACGACGTGCCGGCCGTACCGGCGCAGGGCGCGCTGCCCGCCGCCCCCTACGGTGTCGAGGACCTGCCCGCCGACCAGGCCCGCCGTGCGGTCGCCGTCGACTTCGCCAGCTTCGGGCATCTGATCATCGCCGGTGCCCCGCGCACCGGACGCTCGCAGGTGCTGCGTACCATCGCCGGTTCGCTGGCCCGCACCAACTCCTGTGCGGACGTGCACCTGTACGGCATCGACTGCGGCAACGGCGCGCTCAACGCGGTGACCCGGCTGCCGCACTGCGGTGCGGTCGTCGGCCGTAACCAGACCGAGCGCGTCGAGCGGCTGATGTCCCGGCTCTCCGGCGAGCTGAGCCGTCGTCAGGAGTTGCTGGCCGATAAGGGGTTCGCGGACATCGGCGAGCAGCGGGCCGCCGTGCCGGAGGCGGAGCGGCTGCCGCACATCGTGCTGCTTCTGGACCGCTGGGAGGGCTGGCTGCCCACCCTCGGCGAGCTGAACCACGGTGATCTCACCGACCAGATCATGGTGATGATGCGAGAGGGCGCGAGCGTCGGTATCCATCTCGTCCTCACCGGTGACCGGCAGATCCTGGCCGGGCGGATCTCCTCCCTCACCGAGGACAAGTACGGTCTGCGGCTCGCGGACCGCGCCGACTTCTCGATGCTGGACATCAACTCCCGCAAGGTTCCCGAGGAGATCCCGCCCGGTCGTGCCTTCCGCAGCGAGACGGCCGCCGAGACGCAGTTCGCGCTGCTGTCCGCGGACACCTCCGGTCAGGGGCAGGCCGCCGCGATCGTCGCGATCGGCGAGGCGGCGGCGGCCCGGGACGCCCAGGTGCCGCGCTCCCGGCGCCCGTTCCGGGTGGACGTGCTGCCCAGCCGGATCTCCTTCGAGGACGCCTGGGCGATGCGGGATCCGGCGGTGGCGGCCGCACCGCTGTGGGCCCTGGTGGGTGTCGGCGGCGACGAACTCACGGCCTTCGGGCCGGACCTGGCGCAGGGCGTGCCCGCTTTCGTGATCGGCGGTCCCGCCAAGTCCGGGCGTTCCACGACCCTGTTGGGCTTCGCCCGTTCCTACCTCGCCAACGGTGTACGGATCGTCGTCGCCGCGCCCCGGATGTCCCCGTTGCGTGACCTCGAAGGCCAGGAAGGCGTGTTGAAGGTCTTCACCGGGCGGGACATCGACGAGGACGAGCTGACGGAGGTCATCGCGTCGGCGTCGCCTGCCGAGCCGATCGTGGTCCTGGTCGACGACGCCGAGGTGCTGGACGACTGCGACGCCGAGGACGTCTTCAAGCGGATCGTCGAGAGCGGCGTAGAGGAGGGCCTCGCCGTGGTCATCGCCGGTGACGAGGACGAGATCTGCGACGGCTTCTCCGGCTGGCAGGTCGACGCCAAGAAGGCCCGCCGGGGCATCCTGCTCTCCCCGCAGGAGTCCGGCTCCGGCGAGCTGATCGGCATCCGGACGACCCGCGCGATGGTCGGCGGCCCGATCCAGCCCGGCCGGGGCATGCTGCACCTGGGCAGCGGGGAGCACGTCACGGTGACCACCCCGCAGTAGTCGTGGTCGTACGGCGGGGGCTCAGTCCCCCGTCTTCGACATCACCGCCACCGGATTTCCCTCCGCCGAGCTGTCGGACGTGTAGATCAGCTCGCCGTGGCTGGGGGTCAGGTACACGGTGACCGGGTCGGGGTCGCAGCCGTCGTGGTTGCCCTCGACGCCCTTCGATGTCGCGACGAGCTTCTCGGCGGTCACCGAGTTCAGGGTGAGGACGTCCGTGCAGACCCCGCCCAGCTGGTCGGTCTGGCGCAGCCGGCCCAGCTCCCGGCCGACCTTGGTCTGCTGGACGGTGACCCGGAAGGTCCCGATGGGCAGATTGCCGTCCAGGGCGGTGGCCGAGCCCTCCCAGGTGCCCAGGTAGGCGGCCGGGACCGAGCCGCCGCCCGACGAGGACGCCGAGGGTGATGTGGCGGCGCCGCCGCTGTCGTTGTTCGGTCCGCCGTCGCCGCCGAGGTACGGCTTCAGCAGGAACCCCGCGCCGACGGTCACCACCGCCAGCGCCCCGGCCACCGCGAGCGCGACCGTGCAGCTCACCCGGCGCCCGCGACCGCCCTCCCCCGCCGGTACGGCGGTCGCGGCGACGCTCACCGAGACCTTCCCCGGGGGTACGCCCGGCGGCACGGTGTCACGCGGCTCGGGTACGCCCGGCGGCACGGTGTCACGCGGCTCGGGTACGACCGCGGGCGGCACCGTCGGCGGCGGCCCGAACTCCCCCACCGCGGGAACGCCCGCGGGAACACCCGCGGAAGCCCCCGCGGAAGCCCCCGTGGTAACGCCCCCGGCCGCGTCCACCGAGGGCGTGCTGAAGTCCACCGGCCCGGACGCCGGCACCGCCGCTCCCGCCCCCGTCACCTCCAGGTTCAGCACCTCCACCGCGCTGCGGCTGACCCGCTCCACCAGCGCCCCCGGCAGCCACCCGCCCGTCACCAGCCGCGCGGCCCCCTCGGGAGCCAGCCACCGGGCCACCTCGCCGGGGCCCGGCCGCGCCCCCGCCTCCTTCATCAGGCAGGCCTCGGTGACCTCCCGCAACTCGCCGCTCAGCGCGCCGAGTTCGGGCTCCTCGTGGACGACCTTGTAGAGCAGGGCGGCCGAGGAGTCGCCGGGGAAGGGCGGTCGGCCGTTCGCCGCGTAGGCCAGCACCGCGCCGAGCGAGAAGACGTCCGCGGCGCCGGTGACGCCCTTGCCGAGGATCTGCTCGGGGGACATGTATCCCGGCGAGCCGATCGAGACGCCCGACGACGTCAGGGAGGCCGTGCCGTCCGTGGCCCGCGCGATGCCGAAGTCGATGAGCAGCGGACCGTCGAGGGTCAGCAGTACGTTCGACGGCTTCACGTCCCGGTGCACCAGGCCCAGTTCGTGCACGGCGGCCAGCGCCTCCGCGAGGCCGGCGCCCAGCGCCCGTACCGAATGCGCGGGCAGCGGCCCGCCGTCCACGACGGCGGCCGCCAGGGACGGGCCCGCCGCGTAGGCCGTGGCGACCCAGGGCACCGGCGCGTCCGGGTCGGCGTCCAGGACGGGTGCCGTCCAGGCGCCGCCGACCCGCCGGGCGGCGGCCACCTCGCGGCGGAAGCGGGCCCGGAACTCCTCGTCCAGGGCGAAGTGCGGGTGCACGATCTTCACGGCGACGGTCCGGCCGCCGGCCGAACGGCCCAGATAGACGCGGCCCATGCCGCCGGAGCCGAGCCGGCCGAGCAGCCGGTACGGCCCGACCGTCGTAGGTTCGTCACCCGCGAGCGGCTGCATGCCCCCACCCCCCAGTAAGTCCGGGCAGCAGCCTATTGCCTGTCAGGCCTCCAGCAGATCGACCTTCACATCCGCCGCGAACCCGGTCGTCGGGCCGACCCGGCGGGCGAACTCCGCCACCGCCGCCAGCTGCGGTGCGCCGAACCTGAAGTCGAGGGTGGTGAAGTACTGGGCCAGGGTCGCCTCGTCGAAGGCCTCCCAGCGGGCGGCCTGTTCGGCGACCTTGGCGACCTCTTCCAGGGAGAGGTTGCGGGAGTCGAGGAAGGCGCTGTGCACCTCGCGGGTGAGATGCGGCTCGCGCTCCAGGTAGTCCCGGCGGGCCGCCCACACGGCGAAGACGAACGGCAGGCCCGTCCACTCCTTCCAGAGCGCGCCGAGGTCGTGCACCTGGAGGCCGTAGCGCGGACCGTCCAGCAGGTTGGCGCGCAGGGCGGCGTCGCCGATGAGCACCGCCGCCTCCGCCTCCTGCATCATCAGGCTGAGATCGGGCGGGCAGGTGTAGTAGTCGGGCTGGACGCCGTAGCGGTCGGCGAGCAGCAGCTGGGCCAGGCGGACCGAGGTGCGCGAGGTCGAGCCGAGGGCGACCCGGCGGCCGTCCAGCTGGTCCAGCGGGACCTGCGAGACGATCACGCAGGACATCACCGGGCCGTCGCAGCCGACGGCGATGTCCGGGAAGGCGACCAGGTCGCCGGCGTTGCGCAGGAACTCGACGAGGGTGATGGGCCCGATGTCGAGGTCGCCGCGCACCAACTGCTCGCTGAGCTTCTCAGGGGTGTCCTTGGTCAGCTCGAAGTCGAGAAGGGTGCCGGTTCTCGCGAGCCCCCAGTAAAGGGGCAGGCAGTTCAGGAACTGGATGTGGCCGACGCGCGGCCGGGTGCGAGAATTGTCCACATCGCGACACTAGACCCCATGAGGTACGGTGCTGAGACCGCCCCCGCCGTCGGCACCGAAGCCACCCCGGGCGTCAACCCACTTACGAGGCCGTTCAAACGTCCGGGTGACGTGATCTTGGCCTCTGTTGCTTTCGGCTGCCCACATGCTAGGCTCGCCGCAAGTTGCAGTTTGGTTTCCCTTGCAGTACAGAGCCTGCGGAGCATGTAACCGCGGGCTCTCGTCGTTTTCAGACGTATGCAGTTGTGCGGCACTTAGTTTGTTTTCACACTTGCAGGTTCTGGAGCAGGGCAACCCTTTTGAGCCCAAGGAGGGCTTATGGCTACCGGAACCGTTAAGTGGTTCAACGCCGAAAAGGGCTTTGGCTTCATTGCCCAAGAGGGCGGCGGCCCGGACGTCTTCGTTCACTACTCCGCGATCAACGCGAGCGGCTTCCGCTCGCTCGAGGAGAACCAGCAGGTGAGCTTCGACGTCACGCAGGGTCCGAAGGGCCCGCAGGCGGAGAACGTCACCCCCGTCTGATCTCACCGATCCAGACACCCCGAAGTCTGATCTCAGACTGAGTGCAGTACCCAAGGAGCCCCGCGCCTTCCGGCGACGGGGCTCCTGCCTTTTCCCGCCGACCCGAATGAACGCCGCGTCACGCGTACGAATGCGGCGCCGGGCACCGCCCCCCTCCGCGGGAATGCGGAATATCCCCGCGACACGTCGGAAATCCCCGGGGGTTCCATTCGACGCCCTCCCCGCGTGACCCCACGTCCACCTGCCCACCGCATACGGCGCAATGCCCGTCCGGGGCCCACACGCCACGGGGGGCACACCGGGTGGCGAACGGCCGGGCGGAGAGCCGGACGACGGCTATGCCGGCCCCCTCCGACGCGCCCGGACCCCCTCCCCCCGCCGGCCCCCTCCGACGCGCCCGAACCCCCTCCCCCGCCCCGGTCACCCGGACGCCGGACACCGACGGCTCCGCCGGCCCGGCCGGTGACCTCGCGCCGCGGGCGGGCCGGGCCGTTGTCAGTGGCGGCCGTTAGGGTCCGCGGGCATGACTGCCGACTTCCTCGCCGCCACCCGTACCTTCTACGACACGGTCGCCGAGGACTACGCCGACCACTTCCGCGCGGACCTCGCCGACCGGCCGCTGGAGCGGGCCCTGTTGGCCGCGTTCGCCGGGCTGGTCGGCGACGGCGGGGAGGTGGCCGACCTGGGCTGTGGGCCCGGCCGGGTCACCGCCCGGCTGGCCGGCCTCGGGCTGTCGGTCTTCGGGCTCGACCTGTCGGAGTCGATGCTGGCCGTCGCCCGCCGGGAGAACCCCGGCCTCCGCTTCGTACCGGGCTCGATGCTGGAACTGGCGGTGGCGGACGGGGCGCTGGACGGGGTGGTGTGCTGGTACTCGTCCATCCACACGCCTGAGGACCGGCTGCCTGCGCTGTTCGGGGAGTTCCGGCGGGTGCTGCGCCCGGGGGGCCCGCTGCTGCTCGCGTTCCAGGTGGGGGACGTGGCACGGCGGCACGAGGAGCCGTGGGGGCATCCGGTGGCGCTGGACTTCGAGCGGCGGCGGCCGGAGGAGATGGCACGGCTGCTGACGGAGGCCGGCTTCACGCTCCACTCCAGCACGGTGCGGGAGGCCGACACGGCCCTCGACGAAACGTGCCCGCAGGCGTTCCTGTTCGCACGGGCCGGTAAAAAATGAGAAGACTTCTCATTCTGTTACGGTTTCCGCGTGGGGCTGAGGGAGAAGAAGGCGCAGAAGGTCCGGGCCGCGATCTACGACGCCATGATCGCGCTGGCCGAGCGGGACGGGTACGAGGCGGCCACCCTGGAGCAGGTCGCCGAGCGGGCCGAGGTGGCGGTCTCCACGGTCTACCGGTACTTCACGAACAAGGACGCCATCCTGCTCGACCCGGTCGAGCGCAGCATCGGCGCGCTCGCCGGGCATCTCCGGGCCCGGCCCGAGGGCGAGGACGTCGCCGTCTCGCTGGGCTGGGCCGCGCGCGCCGTTCTCGACCTGGGCTCGGACGAACTGGCCCGGATCCGCCGGCTGCGGGCGCAGCTGGACCGCGCGCCCGGGCCGCGGGCCCGGCTGTGGGACCTGGTGCACCGGGAGCGGCTGCTGCTCGAGGCCGCGATCGCGGAGCGCGGCGGCCGGGACCAGCTGTGGAACGCGGCAGCCGCACACCTCACGCTCATGATCGTCGGCATGGCGCACGACCATGCGCGCGACAGCCTCGACGACACGGCGCCCGCCGACTACGCCGACCGGATCATCACGATGCTGCACGAGGGCGCCGCCGCACCGATCCCGGTGCGTGCGGGGCGGGCGGGGTAGGGCCGCGCATGGCCGACGAACCGATCGACGTGGTGATCGCCGACGACCAGGAGCTGGTGCGGGCCGGTTTCGAGATGATCCTCGACGCCCAGCCGGGCATCCGGGTCGTGGGCGTGGCCCGCGACGGCGCCGAGTGCGTGGAGCTGGCCCGGCGGCTGAAGCCCCACGTCGTGCTGGTCGACGTGCGGATGCCCCGGCTGGACGGGCTGGAGGTCACCCGGACGCTGACGGCCGAACGGAACGGCGGCCACGGCCCGAACGTCGTCGTCATCACCACCTTCGACCAGGACGACTACGTACGGGACGCGCTGCGGTTCGGCGCCTGCGGGTTCCTGCTGAAGGACGCCTCGCCCGCGCTGCTGGTGGAGGCGGTTCGGGCGGCGGCGCGCGGGGACGCCCTGGTCGCGCCGGCCGTCACCGTCCGGCTGCTGCGGGAGCTGCGCACGGGCTCCGGCACCGGCCCGGGCCCGGACACGGCCGGGCTCAGTGCCCGGGAGACGGAGATCATGCGGCTGGTGGCGGTGGGCCGTACCAACCAGGAGATCGGCGAGACGCTGTTCCTGTCGCTGTCGTCGGTGAAGACCTATCTGGCCCGGATCCAGTCCAAGACCGGCGCCCGTAACCGGGTGGAGGTCGCGGCCTGGGCCTGGGAGCACGGCGTGGTCACCTCGCGGCACCACTGAGCGGGCTCATCCCGGCAGGCCGAGCGCCGGGTCCGCCGCGGAGCGGGGCACGCTGGCGCGGACCTCCCACTGGGCGGGGTCGACCGCCCCGGCCCAGAACTCGCCGTCGAGCGCCTCGATGCGTTCCCGCAGCCCTATCAGCCCGAGCCCGCTCTGCCCGCCCGCCGGACTGCCGGTACGGCGGTGGGCCAGGCTGTTGGTGATCGTGACATGGAGCCAGTCCGGGTCGGCGTCCAGCCGTACGACGACCCGCTCGCCCGGGGCGTGGCGGTGCACGTTGGTGAGGGCCTCCTGGACCACCCGGTACACGGAGGTCTCGACCTCGGGGCTGAACCTGCTGGTCCGGGCCGCCGCGCCGGCTTCGAACCGGGCGGCGGGGGCGTCGGGGCGGCGCCCGGAGAAGCCGGTGACGAGGTCGCCGAGGCCGGAGAGCAGGTCGGCGGGGCGCAGGGCCTGGTAGTTGTCCTCGCGCAGGACGCGGACCAGGCGCCGCATCGACTCCAGGGTCTCCGTCCCGGACCGGGCGATCGCCTCCAGGGCCGGATCGACCTTCTCGGGCGCCGTCGCGTGCACGGTCCGGGCCGCGTTGGCCTGCACGATGATCCCCGTCATGTGATGGGCGATGAGGTCGTGCAGGTCACGGGCGAGGGCGAGCCGCTCGGCGTACCGCACGTCCTGGACGGCGCGTTGTCTGCGGGCCTCCATGGCGCGCAGGAAGCAGCCGATGAGGACCGCCAGGGCGAGCGCGACCGTCAGCACGTACTGCCCGGCCACCAGGGTGGCCACCGTACGGCCGCGCAGCGGCAGCATCAGTACGGCGGCGACCAGTGCGGCGACGGTCCACGCCGTGGTGCGGTCGGACTCCGTCTCGGCGAGCACCCGGACGATCAGGAACAGCAACGCGAGGGTCTCCAGGAGACCCCAGTTCGCCACTCTCCCCGACACGGACAGGCAGACGCAGGTCAGTGCGGCGGACATGGCGGCAACGCCCACCGCGCGGACCGTGAGCGAGGGCGACCGGCGGGTGTCGGGCAGCGCCAGCACGGCCAGCGGGCCGGTGACGAACACCGGCAGCCAGCGGGTGGGCGCGCTCGCCCCGCCCGGCTGGAACAGCGCGACGAGGTCGACCACCCAGGTCAGGGCGAGGGCCAGCAGGGCGGCGCCGGTGATGAGCCGTCGTACCAGCGGCGAGAACGGAAGCTTCCAGTCCACGCTCTCCAGGGTAGGAAACCGGCCGGATCCGGTGGTGTCGGCCGGATGACCGACACGGCGCGGCACACCCCGGACGAACGGCCGACACGGCGGCGGGGCGGCGCGGCGCAGCATGGAGACCGGGCACAGGCGATCCCCGGCGCCGGTGCCCCCGCTCCGCCCGCCGACGACGACGGGCCGCCCGGAGCACCGTCCCGTGGCCGCCGCCTGCCGGCACCGGCCGCCCGTCCGGGCGGTCACCCGTCAGCGCGGTCACCCTGGGGCCACCGCAGGTGCCCCCTCACATCCGGTTCCCCTCTGTTCCCCTCCCTTTCACGTCCTGACCTTCGGAGTCTGTCTTCCTCATGGCTACATTCCTGCACCGGATCGGCCGGGGTGCCTTCACACGCCGCTGGCTGGTTCTGCTGCTCTGGGCGGTCGTGCTGGGCGTCGCGGGTGCCGCGGCGGCCAACAGCACCGGCAGCGGCAACTCGAACATCACCCTGCCGGGCATCGAGGCACAGAAGGCGTACGACCTGCTCGGCAAGAAGTTCCCCGCCGCCAACGCCTCGGGCGCGAGCGCCCGGGTCGTGCTGCGGGCGCCCGACGGGGAGAAGCTGACCGGCGGCGGCCCCAAGGCCGAGGTCCGCGCGCTGCTGAAGGACCTGCGTAAGTCCTCCCCGCGCGTCGCGTCGGTCACCGACCCCTTCACCGCCAAGACCGTCAGCGCCGACCGCACCACCGGCTACGCCCAGGTCACCTACCGGGCCAAGTCCACCGACCTCACGGACGCGGACCACCGGCACCTCGACGACGCCCTCGACGCGGCCCGTGCCAAGGGGCTGACCGTCGAGGCGTCCGGCGACGCGCTGGCTGCCGCGGAGGCCGGCAGTTCCTCCGAGGTGATCGGCTTCGTGCTGGCCGCGGTGATCCTGGTCATGACCTTCGGCTCGCTGGCCGCGGCCGGCCTGCCGCTGCTGACGGCCCTGATCGGCGTCGGTATCACGATGAGCTCCCTGACCGCGCTGACCAGCGCCCTCGACCTCAACAGCAGCACCTCGGCGCTGGCGACCATGCTCGGCATCGCGGTGGGCATCGACTACGCGCTGTTCATCGTCTCCCGCTACCGCTCCGAACGGGCCGCCGGACACGACGCCCGGGAGGCGGCCGCCCGTGCGAACGGCACGGCCGGCTCCGCCGTGGTCTTCGCCGGGCTGACCGTCGTCATCGCCCTGGTCGGCCTGGCCGTGGTGAACCTCCCGGTCCTCACGGCCATGGGCCTGGCCGCCGCCGGTGCGGTCGCCGTCGCCGTCCTGGTCGCCGTCACCCTGGTGCCGGCGCTGCTCGCCCTCGCCCCCGAGCGCGTCCTCGGCCGCGCCGCCCGTACGCCGCGGACGGTCGCGAAGACGCCCCTCGGCGAACGCTGGGCGGTCTTCGTGCTGCGTCGTCCCTGGAAGGTGCTGCTCGTCGCGGCCGCCGGCCTGATCCTGGTCGCCCTGCCCGCCACCAGGCTCCAGCTGGGCCTGCCCGACGACGGTTCCAAGCCCCCCGCCACCACCGAGCGCAAGGCCTACGACATGCTCGCCGAGTCGTTCGGCCCCGGCTTCAACGGCCCGCTCACGGTCGTCGTCAGCGACTCCGACGCGGCGACGGCGAAGAAGGCCGTCGGTGAACTCACCGGCACCATGGGCGGCGCGAAGGACGTGACCGCGGTCGCCCCGGCCGTCTACAACCCGGCCGGCGACACGGCGATCATCACCGTCGTCCCGAAGAGCCCCCCCTCCAGCGAGGCGACCAGGGACCTCGTCCACGCCCTCCGCGACCAGAGCGCGGACACCCGTGCCGCCACCGGTGCCCAAGCCCTGGTGACCGGCACGACCGCCCTGAACATCGACATCGCCGCGAAGTTCGCCAACGCGATCGTCCCCTACATGCTGCTCGTCGTCGGCCTGGCCTTCCTGGTCCTCATCCTCGTCTTCCGCTCCCTCCTGGTACCGCTCAAGGCGGCCCTCGGCTTCCTGCTGTCCGTCCTCGCCGCCTTCGGCGCGATGGTCGCGGTCTTCCAGTGGGGCTGGTTCAAGGACCTGTTCGGGCTGGAGACCACCGGTCCGATCATGAGCCTCGTCCCCATCCTCCTGGTCGGCATCGTCTTCGGTCTCGCCATGGACTACCAGGTCTTCCTGGTCACCCGGATCCGCGAGGCCCACGTCCACGGGGCCGGTCCGCGCGAGGCGATCGTCGAGGGCTTCCGGCACAGCGCCAAGGTCGTCACCGCGGCCGCGCTGATCATGACGTGCGTCTTCGGCGGCTTCATCGGCGGCGACGACACCATGATCAAGTCGCTGGGTCTGGGCCTGGCCGCGGCGGTCGTCTTCGACGCGTTCGTGGTCCGCATGACGATCGTCCCGGCGGTCCTCGCCCTCCTCGGCCGCCGCGCCTGGTCCCTGCCGAGCTGGATCGACCGCAGGCTGCCGCACGTCGACATCGAGGGCGAGCGCCTGACCGGCGTCACCCCCGCGGACCGTGAACCGGCGGCCAGGGAAGCCGGGTTCACCAGCGTCAACTGAGACCGGCCGAGGCGCCCGCACCCCGAGTGCGGGCGCCTCGCCGCACCACGGTCACGAACACCCGAACATCCCCGTCCCGGGAGAGCCGTCCATGCGCAAAGGTCCCGCCCTGCCGGCCCTCGCGGTCGTCGTCGCCCTGCTGGCCCTGTCCCGGCACGCCGGAAAACAGACGGCCGAACTTCCGGACCTACGCGGAATGACCCTGCGCGCGGCCCAACTGACGGCCCGCGACGCCGGGTTCCGGCGGCTCGCCGGTACGGACGCCCTCGACCGGCACCGCATCCCCATGCTGGGCTCGAACTGGCGGGTCTGTTCACAGCGGCCCTCGCCGGCCCGCCACAGCCTCACCACGCCGGTCACCGTGCGCGTCGTGAAGACGGGCGAGGCGTGCCCGAGGAGACCCTGAGCGCTCCGCCGGCTACCTCTCCTTCGCGTAGAGGCCCTCGATCTCCGTCGCGAAGTCCTTCATGACCACCTCGCGGCGCAGCTTCATCGAGGGGGTGAGATGGCCCGCCTCCTCGGTGAAGTCGACGGGGAGCATCGTGAAGCGGCGGATGGACTCGGGGCGGGAGACCAGCTTGTTGGCCTCGTCGACGGCTCGTTGCAGGATCGCCTGCAACTCCAGGTCGTCCAGGAGGAGTTCCGGCGGCACCGGGTGCTTGCCGTTCATCTGCCGCCAGTGGGTGAGGCCGTCCCGGTCGAGGGTGATCAGCGCGCTGACGTACGGCAGCCCGTCGCCGACCAGCATCACCTGGGAGATCAGCGGGTGGGAGCGGAGCCAGTTCTCCAGCGGGGCGGGGGCCACCGACTTGCCGCCGGCCGTGATCAGCATCTCCTTCTTGCGGCCGGTGATGGTGAGGTAGCCCTCGTCGTCGAGTTCGCCGAGGTCGCCGGTGGCCAGCCAGCCGTCCCGGGTCGCCGGGACGACCCCGCCGGCCTGCGGGTCCCAGTAGCCGCGCAGCACGTGGTCACCGGCGACCAGGATCTCGCCGTCGGCGGCGATCCGGACCTTCGTGCCCGGCATCGGCCAGCCGACCGTGCCCAGCCGGGGTTTGAGGGGCGGGGTGCAGGTGGTGGCGGCGGTGGTCTCGGTCAGGCCGTAGCCCTCGTAGATCTCGATGCCGGCCCCGGCGTAGAACGCGGCGAGGCGGCGGCCGAGCGGGGAGCCACCGCAGATGATGTGGCGGACCTTGCCGCCCATGGCGGTGCGGATACGGCGGTATACGAGCGGGTCGTAGAAGGAGCGGGCCGTCTTCAGGGCCCGGCCGGGGCCGCTGCCGGTGCCGGTCTGTCTGGCCTCCAGGGCCTCGCCGTACCGCTGGGCGACCCCGGTGGCCCGGTCGAAGACCGAGACCCGGCCGCCCGCCTCCGCCTTCGCCCGCGCGGTGTTGAAGACCTTCTCCAGCATGTACGGGATGGTGAGGAGACAGGTGGGTTTGAACGCGGCCAGGTCCGGGAGCAGGTCCTCGGCCTTGAGGCTGGGGGCGTGGCCGAGTCGGACCCCGGCGCGGATGCAGGCGATCGCCACCATCCGCCCGAACACGTGGGACATGGGCAGGAAGAGGAGGATGGAGACCTCGTCGTCGTCGCGGGCCTTGAAGATCGGGTAGAGGAGTTCGATCGCGTTGTCGACCTCGGCGAAGAAGTTGCCGTGCGAGAGGGCGCAGCCCTTGGGGCGGCCGGTGGTGCCCGAGGTGTAGATGAGGGTGGCGAGCGTGTCGGGGCCCAGCATGCCGCGCCGTACGGCCACTTCGGCGTCCTGGATGTGCCCGCCCGCCTCCGCGAGCCGGTCCACGTGCCCCTTCTCCATCACCCACAGATGGCGCAGGTCGGGCAGCCGGTCCAGTTCGGGGCCGAGCGCGGCGGCCTGTGCGGAGGTCTCGGTGACCAGGGCGACGGCGCCGGAGTCGTGCAGGATCCAGCGGGTCTGGAAGACCGACGAGGTCGGGTAGACCGGGACGGTCACCAGGCCGGCCGCCCAGGCGCCGAAGTCGAGGAGCGTCCACTCGTACGTGGTCCGGGCCATGACGGCGATCCGGTCGCCCGGCATCAGCCCTTCCGCGATCAGCCCTTTGGCCACCGCCAGCACCTGCGCGGCGAACTGGGCGGCCGTCACCTGCTCCCACCGGCCCTCGCCCGCCGCCGACTTGCGGCTGAGCACGATCACGCCGGGCTCGGCCTCCGCGTTCTCGAAGGGCAGGTCGGCGAGCGAGCCGTGCCGCACCGGCGGCGCGAACGGCGGTACGGAGGCCTCCCGCACCACCCCGTCCAGCCGCTGGACGAGGGGTTCGATCAGGATCGGCTTCCCGTCGTAGTCCGTGGCCTGGATCGCGGCACCCGGGGAGACGGGGGCGGCGTTCTGGAAAGAGGAAGTGGACACGGGGCGGCTCCTCGGGCGTGCAGCGGGTGAACTGCTTGCTGCATGTCGTACGCGCCTCGCACATCGAGGCGTTCACCGGGGCCGGGCCTCAGAAAGGCGTTACCGGCGGTTAGGTCTGGAGATCGTACGGGGCCGCTGTGGCGGGGTTGTGGGGTTTCGGGGATGGTCCGGGGCCGGGCCTGTGCATTCCCGGAGGTTACGTGAGGACCTCTCACATTAGGGCCCACTTCCGGACCTTGACGGCCGTGACATAGACTTACCTTCGGTAACCTTACTCCAGAGTCAGCAGTTGGGCGATCCGGGGGGACGGATATGACGGACCGCTGTTGTCGTCCGTGCCGACGGCCACGGGAAGGGCGGGCGCGGTGATCGTCCTCAGCGGTCCGCCCGCCCTCGGGCCCCTGCTCGCGCGTGGCGCGCTGCGGTCGCCCTTCAAGAGGCCGGCCGCCGACGCCCCCTTCCCCCGCACCCGCCTCGTGCTCCCCGACGTCCGCGCCGACGTCGACAGGCTCGCCGCCTACGAACGCGTCTGCGGTTTCGCCACCGGCGACGACGGACTGCCCGTCACCTACCCGCACGTCCTCGGATTTCCGCTGGCCATGCGGCTCATGAGCGCGCGGGACTTTCCGCTGCCGTTGCTGGGCCTGGTGCACACCTCGGTCGAGATCGAGCGGTACGCCGAGCTGCCCGGCGGGGGGACGTACGAACTCCGCGTCCACATCGCAAAGCTGAGCCCCCATCGGCGCGGCACCGAGGCCACCGTCGTCATCGAGGCGCGGGTCGGCGAGGACGTCGTATGGGCGTCGCGGAGCAGGTATCTGGCGCGGCACCGGACCACGGCGGTCCGCGGCGGCCCACCCCAAGAGGGCCAAGAGAACCGGGAGGGCCGGGGGAACCGGGAGGGCTGGGAGAACCGGGAGGGCCGCGAGCCGCTGCCGGTGGTCGAGGAGTGGCGGATCGCCGGGGATGTGGGCCGGCGATACGGTGCCGCCTCCGGGGACCGCAACCCCATCCACCTCCACCCGCTCACCGCGAGGCTCTTCGGTTTCCCCCGGGCCGTCGCGCACGGCATGTGGACCGTGGCCCGCTGTCTCGCCGCACACGGGGTGCCCGAACGCGCCCGGGTGGAGGCGGAGTTCCGGGCGCCGGTGCTGTTGCCCGGCACGGTGGCGTACGCGGCGGACGGCACCGGACGGTTCGAGCTGCGGGACCCGAAGCGGGTGCATGTCGAGGGACGGGTGCTGCCGCTCGCCACCTGAGGCACGCGACGGGCCCGTCGCCCCGCACGGGTGCGGGACGACGGGCCCGGAGGGCGCCTGCGGCGCCTAGTGCTGCGAACCTGTCCGGTCACAGCACTAGCGGTCGTCACCTCCTGACGGGCCGCCGTTCGGACGGCTTCCGGTGATCAGCCGTCCCGCGGCCTCTCCCGCCTTGTGCACGGGGAAGCCGATGACCGGGATGAACACCAGGAACCACACGTTGCGTGCCGTGCCGGCGGAGGCGATGGCCGAGGCCAGGGTGTAGGCGAGCAGGACGGAGAGGGCGAAGAGCAGCGCTTCGGCTCCCCTCCTCTTCCAGTCCTTCTCGCAGTCCCTCTTCGAGTCGGGCTTGGTTCCGGCCATGTCACCTCATATCTTGTTGCGCCACTTCTTGAAGATCGACCAGACCCTTTTGAAGAACTTCTGCTGCTTGCCCTTGCTGAGCCCCATCCCGGCGAGGCAGCCCACCACCGAGTACCAGATCCTCTTCTTCAGGTTGCCCGAGGTGAAGAGGAAGGTGGCGCACGCTCCCGCGATGCAATCGGCGATCTCGACCCGCCAGGGCAGCAGGTACGGCGTCCACTCGGCCACCGCCCACTCGACGAACAGCTTGACCGCTCCCGTCAGGCCGGCCTTGAGGATGTTCTTCAGCCAGCCCCAGATACGGCCGTCGATGTCGACCATGTTGACCGGGTCCGAAGGGTACCCGTAGTGGTTCGGGGAGCCCTCCGCGATCGGGTCGGTCTGCAGGAAGCGGCCCGTGGTGGGGTCGTAGAGCCGAACGCCCATGACCGTGAGGCCGGTCAGCGCGGCGCCCGCCCGCTGGCTGCCGCCGAGCCAGCCGTAGGCCGGGGCGGTGGTGCCGTCCAGGACGTTGCCGTACTCGTCGTAGTGCGTGACCGTGCCGGCCACACTCGTGTCGAGCGGCTGCTGCACGGTGACGTCGCCGTGCAGGTTGGTCAGCTCCAGGACGACGGACCCGGTGGCGGAGGTGGTGGCGCTCAGGGCGCCGCTCAGGTCCTTGACGTCACGGGTGACGCCGGTGCCGGTCGCGCTCCATGTCGGGGTGTCCGATGGGTCGCCGTAGTGGCTGGTCGTGGTGGTGGCGGTGGTCCAGGTGCCGTCGGCCGCCTGGGTCTGGGACCGCTGCACGGCGAGCCGTCCGGCGGCGTCCCGGTCCCACAGGGTGCGGCTGGTGCCGGCCGTCTGGGTGCGGGCCAGGTCGTCGGTGAAGTACGACAGGGTCGTACCGCCGTCGGCGGTGGTGCGTCCGAAGGCGTCGTAGGCGTAACCGGAGTTCACCAGACGGTCCACGCTGTCGTAGGCGTACGACGTGGCGGTGGTCGTGGTGTCGGCGGTGGCGCTGTCGCAGTCGTCGGACGTCGTGGTCAGCCCGGTCCGGTTGCTGTTCGCGTCGAAGGTGTAGGCGCGGGTGGTGCAGCCGGTCGCGGTGGTGTCGGCGGCCCGGGTGAGGTGGCCGGCGCTGTCGTAGGTGTAGTCGGACTGGGTGGTGGAGCCGGCGGTCTGGGTGTGGCCGGTCTGGCGGCCGGTCACCGCGTAGCCGGCGCTGTCGGAGGCGACGGTGGTGCCGTCCGGGGCGGTGTACTCGCGGCCGGTCTCCTGTCCGGCCGGGTCGGTGGTGACGGTCAGGGCGTAACTGCCGGGCAGGGACTCGGAGACGAGGGTGCCGTCGGCGTCGTAGGTGCCGGTGAAGGTGCCCGCGACCGAGTCGGTCAGTGTCTTGACGTCACCGGCGGTGTCGTAGGCGTAGGTCACGCTGGACGGGGCCGAGTCGGTGGTCTTCAGCGGCCGGTCCAGGATGTCGTAGGACGTACCGGCGGTGTTGCCCGCCCCGTCGTCGTACGTGGCGACCCGGCCCAGGGCGTCGTAACCGTAGGCGACGGTCTGGCCGTTGGAGGTGCGGGTCGCGATCCGGCCGTTGTCCGCGTTGTACGTGATCGAGGTGGCCGGCGTGGTCTCGCCGGTGCCGCCGGTGATCGCCGTCCGGGTCTGCCGGCCCGCCGTGTCGGTCGAGTAGGTGGTCGTCCGGGTCACGCCGTTGGCGGTCTCCGCCTTGGTCGCGGTCCGGCCCCAGCGGTCGTAGGTGTAGACGGTGGTGACCGCCTGGCCGGGGTTGGCACCGCCGCCGGTGATGTCGGCCGCGGGCGCGGTCCGGCACAGCAGCCCGGCCCACTCCACGGAGGCGCAGGTGCCGGTGGCGTCCGCGCTGTAGTAGGTGTAGCCGAGCGTGCCCGCGTCCGAGCCGGACGAGGCCATGGTGCGGGTCGAGGAGATCCGGCCGGTGCTGTCGTAGGCCGTCACCGTGTGGGTGGTGTCGTCGCCGCTGGTCGCCTTCTCGTCACCCGTGGACCAGTCGTAGGTCGTGGTGACCGCGCGGGCGTCCGCGTCGGTGCCGTAGCCCTCCACGGCCGCGCCCGTGGTGGTCGTGGTGACCAGGTCGGAGACCGCCGCGTCGGCGGGCCGGTTCTCGTCGTAGGTGTACGACGTGTGGGCCCGGGCCGGGACGACGGCGCCGGCGGCGAGCGTGGCGTCGCCGGTGGAACCGGTCAGCTGCTGGGTGAGCGTGACCTGGTGCAGCGGGCCGTACTCGTCGGTCAGGCGCCGGCCGTCCGCCGAGTAGGCGGAGACGGAGCCCAGCCGGCGGGCCCGGTCGGCGGTGGACAGGCCGGTCAGGCCGAGTCCGGCCAGTTCGTCGTCCGCGCCGGCCGACTTGCCGAGGGCCAGGGCCCGGTCGGCGGCACCGAGTTCGAAGACGGTGTTGCCGAACTCGTCGTACTGGGTCGTGGTGATCGCGCCGCCGGGCTTGGCCGTGTCGGTCTCCTGGCCGTCCGCGTCGATGTAGGTGACGGTGGCCCGGGTGTAGGCGCCCGCGGCCAGGTCACCGCCGGTGCTGGAGGAGGGGACGGAGTCCGCCGGGAAGACCGCGGTGGCGTCCGTCGGCACCTCGTCCTGGGCCCAGCCGGCCACCGTGTCCGCGTCCATCTGGTACGGGGCGGCGGAGCCGGACAGCGGCACGTCGTAGACGACCGTGGTGGTCGCCGTGCCCGACGTGGTGCTCGTGGTGCCCTGCGCCAGGGCCGGCCGGGAGGCGCTCAGCAGCATGCCGGAGCCCGCGGTCAGCGCCGAGCCGGCCCTGCCGTAGGCGAAGGTCCAGGGGAGTTCGCCGGGCTTGGTGAGGGTCGTGACACGGCCGTCGGAGTCGTAGCCGTACGCCGTCTTCAGCGCGGGGCTGACGCGCGGGTCCCACTCCTGGCGCAGGCGGCCGGAGCCGTCGTAGGCGTAGGAGGCGACGGTCTCGGCGGTGGCGGCGGAGGCACCCGGGTCGGTGGCCCACAGCCTGATCGCCTTGACCTGGCCGGCGTGGTCGCCGAAGGCGGAGTCGGTGCCGGTGGTGCCGGTGGCGTAGACGAACTCCAGCACCCGGCAGCCCTTGGTGGCCTGGGCCGCCTGGCAGGTGGCCGCCGGGACGGCGCCGGTCGGGGAGATGACGTACTTGGGGCGGGCCAGCGTCAGGTTCCCGGCGGTGACGGTCTCCGAGACGGTGGTCACCTTGGAGTCGTCGGCCGCGGTGGCGGACGAGGACAGGGGCCAGGTCGGGGCCGCGTCCGCCGCCTTGGTGAACACCGTGGTGTGCGCCTCGGTGTCGGTGAGGGTGAACGCCGAACCGGACAGCGAGCCGGTCAGGGTCAGGTTCTCGGCGCCGGTCTGCGGCTTCCAGCCGCCGCCGCTGGTCGCGGTGAACGCGATCGCGTCGCCGTTCGCGCCGAGCAGTTCCACCGAGGTGGCGGAGGTCTTCCGCAGCTGGGTGTAGTCGCTCGCCTGTCCGGTCACCGACGAGACCCAGCCGGGCCCGAAGATCTGCGCCTGGCCCTCGGTGGCGGTGGAGTTGGCACGCGAGGAGTAGGTGCGCGCCACGTTCGCCTCGAAGGCGGAGGCGTCGGTGGCCGACAGGGTGTAGTCGCCGGTGAGTTCGTTCAGCTCGCCGGGACCGACCGCGGTGGTCGGGGCGGTGCCGGCGTCGCGGTCGAGGGTGACCTCGACGGTCTGGGAGTTGCCGGTGGTGGTGCCGTCGGTGAAGGCGGCGCGCACCTGGATCACACCGTCCTCGGCCAGCGAGCCGACGGTGTTCCAGACCAGCTTGGTGGCGGTGCCCGCGGTGACGGGGACCGGCCAGGCGGACACCGCGTTGCCGCCGGCGGTGACATCGCCGACCGGCACGGTGTGCCAGCTGTCGGTCTCGCCGCGCCGGTACTGCCAGGTGACCCCGGTGTAGGTGGTCAGGCCCTTGGCCGCGAGGGTCAGGCGGCGGGCGGTGGTGTCGCCGTCGGACGGGGAGAGCACCGCGGCTCCGTCGGCGCCGACGCCGAAGGAGTACTTGGTGGTGGCCGTGGACAGGTTGCCGGCCACGTCGACCGTGCGGGCGTACAGCGTGTGCCAGCCGTTGGCCGGGTCGACGGAGACGGTGAGGGCGTCGCCGCCGTTGCCGTCGGTGGTGTCCGTCTTCCGGTTCGGCAGGCTGCTGTCGTCCAGGCCCCAGTAGTAGCCGGCGCCGTCGGTCGAGGAGGTGTCGAAGGTGCACGACACGGCGTCGTCCGCCTTCGCCGTCCAGCCGTCCTTCGCGTAGGTGTCACAGGTGACCACCGGGGCGGCGGGCAGACCGGTGTTCATCGCGAACGGGACGTACGAGGACCACGTGCCGTAGTCGGTGCCGTCGTAGGCGCGCACCCGGTACCGCAGATGGGTGCCGGCCGGCAGGGCGCTGGCCGAGGGGACGGTCAGCTTGGCCGTCCCGCCGGAGGCCACCGCCGCGGACGTGCCGGTGTAGGAGTAGGTGGTGTCCGCGAACGCCGGATCGGCCGTGATCTCGAACTGGGCCTTGGTGCTGGACCCGTCGGGGTCGGTCACCTTCGCCGCCAGCGTCGGCGTGGTCGAGGTGAGGTACCGGGTGCCGCTGTAGGTGTCGACCTGCGAGGGCGACAGGGCGAGCGAACTCGGCGTCGACGGGTACGAGTTGTAGGTAACGGTCAGCTTCGGCGCGTAGCCGGCGGTGGTGTAGTTCGCCGAGCGCCAGCGGCGCCAGGTGGTGGAGTCCTTCTCGTCCGTGCCGTAGACCATCAGCCCGTAGTTGGGCGAGCCGTCGGCCCAGGCCTGCACGATGGCATCGATGTCCCAGTTGGCCCAGTTCGCCGGGCAGGACGAGTCGTAGCCGTGCGGGATGAGGTTGACGACGGCGCCGGTCCCGGTGGAGGACGGCCGGGTCGCCCAGGTCACCGACGTGGACGACCAGGTGGAGGTGAGCCGCCGGACGGTGGTGCCGGAGCCGGTGCTCGCGCACGTCGACGAGTAGTAGTTGTACAGGGCGAAGTTGGTGTCGGTGATGTGCTTGCCGGCGAACTTCGACACGTCGAACTTCAGGAACCCGCGGGCCAGGTCGGTGCCCGAGTCGTAGGTGCCCGACTTCAGCTCCTGGGAGGAGACCTGGGAGTCCGGGTAGTCCGGGGTCTGCAGCCAGGTGTCCGTGGTCACCGCCAGCGTGGTGGTCGGGTCCACGGTCACCGGGTAGGCCGCCGAGGCCAGGAAGTCCTGGTCCGGCGTCAGCACCAGCGTCTGCGACCCGTCGGCGGCGGTCTCCACCTTCGTCGCGACCTTCTCCTGGTGCGCGGACTCACCGGACGCCTTGTCCTTGCTGGAGTCCCACATCATCGGCGCCGGCGCCTCGGCGACGAGCTTGCCGTCCGGGCCCTTGAGCAGCAGGTGGCCGGAGTCGGCCTGGGACAGCTTGAGTCCGTCCAGGTGCAGCGGGATGCGGTAGGACACCGCGTCACCGGCCGGCCGCCGGTCGAGCCGGATGTTCTCCGAGATGCCCTGGGCGAGCGCGGTGACCGAGAGGGTCTGGCCGCCGCCGAGGTCGTAGGAGGCGGTGTTGTCCTTGACGGTCGGGCTGGGCAGCTTGTCCTGCCAGCCCAGTCCGAAGGACTCCTTGCCCTTGGTCACCGAGGCGAGCCGGGTGTCACCGCCGTCGGAGACGGCGATGTCCGCGACCGCCGCGTCCGGCGTGAGGTGGGGGCCCGTGTCGGACAGCGAGGTGTCGATCGCCGTCCACCTGCCGTCCTGCTTCACACGGACCGGTCCGGCGTACGCCTCCGTCTGCAGTTCCCCGCTCGGCAGCGCGTAGGTCGTGGAGTCGGACGTCCGTTCCGACAGGACTTCGATCTTCCGGTTCTGCGTCCGGGCCATCAGCATCGCCGACGCCACCGAATCCGCCGCCGACGCGGCCGACTTGGCGGTCGACGCCGCGGCCGGCTCGGCACTCGACGCCGCGGCCCGTTCCGTCGTACCGGAACCGGCCGCGAAGGCCGTCCCGGTGCCCAGCGACAGCAGTGCCGTCTCCGCCGCCAGCACCGCGGCCACCGCGAGGGCGGTCCGTCTCAGCCGGTTCACTGTGCGTGGCGAGTCCGTCCGCCACAGCCTGTGTCTCTTCAACACCCCTCCAACACCGGACAGGGGTGCGGAGGGCACCCCTGAGTGGGATGTGAGGGAAAGGTGGCCAGATGTATTCCAGGTGAACGGGATCGCGTCCGACCAGGGGAAACGCGCCCTCAGATGTAGCTCAAGTCTCTTGCCTCACGGCCTGCTTGACCTGGCCATGGCCTACGGAGTCATGCATTCCCCCATGGGGTCACCACATGATCACCAAACGGAAACGGGCCAGAAGTCACCGATCGGACATCGTTTTCCCGCCAATCCTTCGCGACAGACACACCGAACCCGCGCGGATCCTTTAGGAAACCGTGACCGGCGGCGTCCACGGCCGGCCGTCCATCAGGTTGCCGAGGCCCGCCCACGCGAAGTTCATCAGGGTCGTCGCCGCCTCTCGCGCGGTGACACCCGGAGTGACGTTCGCCCAGGCCGCGAGGGACTCGGCGGCACCGACCAGGGCCTCGGCGAGCCCCGCCACCTCGCGCTCGGGCAGGTCGGGATCGCGGTGCGCCTCGCGGGCGGCGACCACGATGAGCTGGGTCACGAACTCCACGATCTCCGTGCGCATCGCGGCGACCTCGGAGGCGAACCGCTCGCCGTGTGTTCGCGCCTGCAGATGCAACACCGACCAGCCGTCGGGGTGTTCGGCAGTGTGCGCGAAGAACGCCTGCAGCCCGTCCCAGAGTTGGCGGTCGGCGGGCAGGTCCCGGCGCACGCCGCTGCGGACCGCCTCGGTCAGCGCCGTCGCCTCACGGCGGATGCACGCCGTGAACAGGTCGTCCTTGGAGTTGAGGTACAGATACACCAACGGCTTGGAGACACCGGCGAGTTCGGCGATCTCGTCCATCGACGCGGCCATGTAGCCGCGCTGCCCGAAGGTCCGCACGGCGGCGTCCAGCATCTGCTGCTCCCGGACCGCCCGCGGCATGCGCTTGGTCTTCACGGCACCCATGGGGCAAAGCCTACGGGGGGCCGGCGGCGCGGGAGTCGCTCAGGAAGAGGTCTGGGCCTGCGCCTGCGCCTGTCCCTGCGCCTGTCCCTGCGTCGCCTCGTCGACGGCGTCGTCCTCCTGGCTGCGGTTGGCCTCGAGGTTGGCCTTCATCCGGTCGACCCGCTGCGAGACCTGGACCGAGGCGCGGTCCCGCTCCTTGCGCAGCACGACGAAGCTGATCGGTGCCGACAGGACGAGGGAGAGCAGCAGGACCCACAGGAGGTTGGAGTCGCCGAAGCCACGCGGGAACGCGCCGGCGTAGACCAGGCCCCAGACGACGAGGAGGCAGCCCGCGAAGATACCGAGGCGCATCAGCGTGTAGCGGAGCATCTCAATCCAGTCTTCCGATGACGAAAAGGGGCAGCGTCCAGTGAAGCACGGCGTGAGACCGATCTTGCGGCGGGGTCAGACGAGCGTCAGCAGCATGGTGATGTCGTCGCGGTCGTCACCGGGGGCGACGCGGATCGCGGCGGGGACACGGCCGACCTCCTGGTAGCCGCAGGAGCCGTAGAACTTCTCCAGGCCGTGGCCGCCGCGGCAGCCGAGGCGTATCGCGGCTATGCCGTCGAAGCCGCGGGCCGCGTCGGCGGCGGCCGCGAGCAGGTCCCGGCCGTAGCCCTGCCCCTGGTGCTTGGGGTGCACCATCACCGTGTACAGCCACACCCAGTGCGTCATGAGCCGGTGCGTGTTGAAGGAGAAGAAGGCGGTGGCGGCGACGGTACCGGTGTCGTCGTGGCCGACGAGGAGCCGGTGGCGGCCCTCGGCCATGGCGACGAAGTGCTTCACCAACTCCGGGCGGATGTCCTCCGGGGTGACCGGCGCGACGAATCCGACGGCTCCACCGGCGTTGGACACGTCCGTCCAGAGGTCGAGGATGCCGTCACGGAGGGCGGGGGTGACGGCGGGATCCAGGGTGAAGGTAAGGGGCATGGGCAGATCGTATCTATTACGAGAGCCGGTGTGAGGAGCGGCTGTTCGCCGTACGGAGCAGGGTGCGATGTCGACCGCGGGCGCGTGGGGGGCTGGTCGCG
Organism: Streptomyces sp. NPDC051105; assembly: GCF_040682795.1. NCBI lineage: Bacteria > Bacillati > Actinomycetota > Actinomycetes > Kitasatosporales > Streptomycetaceae > Streptomyces > Streptomyces sp. NPDC051105. The sequence continues at coordinate 621,741 of NZ_JBFBBR010000003.1, forward strand.
CAGTTCCCCGCGCCCCTGACGGGGCGCACTGCAGCGCCCCTTCTTTTAGGGGCGCGGGGAACTGCGCGACAAGCCACGATGCACCCGCACCCGAGAACACACCCCGCGCCCCACTCAGACCCGCATCGGCTGGGGAGACTCCCGGCGCTCCGGGTCCGGGCCGTCGTACTCGCGGATGATCTCGTACCGCGTGTTCCGCTCCACCGGCCGGAAGCCGGCGTCGCGGATGAGGTCCAGCAGGTCCTCGCGGGTCAGCTTGTTGGGCGTGCCGTAGTTGTCCGCGTCATGGGTGATCTTGTACTCGACGACCGACCCGTCCATGTCGTCGGCCCCGTGCTGGAGCGCCAGCTGCGCCGTCTGCACGCCGTGCATGACCCAGAAGACCTTGACGTGCGGCACGTTGTCGAAGAGGAGCCGGGAGACCGCGAAGGTCTTCAGGGCCTCGGCGCCGGTCGCCATCTGGGTCCGCGCCTGGAGCCGGTTGCGTACCTTGCCGTCCTTCATGTCCACGAAGTCGTGCTGGTAGCGGAGCGGGATGAAGACCTGGAAGCCGTTCGTCTCGTCCTGGAGTTCGCGGAGACGGAGGACGTGGTCGACCCGGTGGCGGGGCTCCTCGATGTGGCCGTAGAGCATCGTGCAGGGCGTCTTGAGGCCCTTCTCGTGCGCCAGCCGGTGGATCCGGGACCAGTCCTCCCAGTGGGTGCGGTGGTCCACGATGTGCTGCCGGACCTCCCAGTCGAAGATCTCCGCGCCACCGCCGGTCAGGGACTCCAGCCCCGCGTCGATCAGCTCGTCGAGGATCTCCGAGGCCGACAGCCCGCTGATCGTCTCGAAGTGGTGGATCTCGGTGGCCGTGAAGGCCTTCAACGACACGTTCGGCAGGGCCGCCTTCAGTTCGCGCAGCGACCGCGGGTAGTACCGCCACGGCAGGTTCGGGTGCAGGCCGTTGACGATGTGCAGCTCGGTGAGGTTCTCGCCCTCCATCGCCTTGGCGAGCTTCACCGCCTCCTCGATGCGCATCGTGTACGCGTCCTTCTCGCCCGGCTTGCGCTGGAACGAGCAGTACGCGCACGACGCGGTGCACACGTTGGTCATGTTGAGGTGACGGTTGACGTTGAAATGGACGACGTCGCCGTTCTTCCGCGTCCGCACCTCGTGGGCGAGGCCGCCCAGCCAGGCCAGGTCGTCCGACTCGTACAGCGCGATGCCGTCCTCGCGGGTCAGCCGCTCACCGGCCCTGACCTTCTCCTCCAGCTCACGCTTGAGCCCGACATCCATGCCCACACCTTTCGTCACGACCACGACCACCCCACCGTACGGCTAGACCTCTTCGGGCAGTTCCCCGACCCGGTTCTCCCACTTCGTGGACAACACGATGGTGGTACGGGTCCGGGAGACGCCCTTGGTCCCGGACAGCCGCCGGATGGTCTTCTCCAGACCGTCGACGTTCGTCGAACGCACCTTGAGCATGAAGGAGTCGTCGCCGGCGATGAACCAGCAGTCCTCGATCTCCGGCAGGTCCCGCAGCCGCTGCGCCACGTCCTCGTGGTCGGCCGCGTCGGAGAGGGAGATGCCGATCAGGGCGATGACACCGAGGCCGAGCGAGGCCGCGTTGACGGTGGCGCGGTAGCCGGTGATGACACCGGCCGCCTCCAGCCGGTTGATGCGGTCGGTGACGCTGGGTCCCGACAGTCCGACGAGGCGCCCCAGCTCCGCGTACGAGGCCCGGCCGTTCTCCCTCAGGGCCTGGATGAGCTGCCTGTCCACGGCGTCCATGCGATCGAAGCCTTCCGCTGAAAGTTCCCGAAGTAGATGAGAGGTACTGCAGAGGTGGTGCCGGGTGGTGCCGGTGGTGCCGGTTGGTGCCGGGTTCTGCTACTTGCCGCCGCCTCCGAGGTCGCCCTCCCAGCGGCGGTACAGCCGGTGCCCCACACCGGCCGCGTCCAGCACCCGCCCGGCGACGAAGTCCACCAGGTCCTGGATGTGCGTCGCGCCCGCGTAGAACGCCGGCGAGGTGGGGACGACGACCGCCCCCAGGTCGTCCAGGGTGACGAGGTGACGCAGGGTCTGGCCGTTCAGCGGGGTCTCGCGGACGGCGACGACGAGCGGGCGCCGCTCCTTCAGGTGGACACTGGCCGCCCGCTGGAGCAGGTCCTTGGAGAGCCCGAGCGCGACCCCGGCGACGGCGGCGGTGGACGCCGGCACGATCAGCATGCCCTTGGTCCGGTACGAGCCGGAGGACGGCCCGGCGGCCAGGTCCCCGGCGTTCCAGTACCGCACCCGCGCCAGGTCCGCCTGGAAGGTCCCCGGCTTGCCGTCGGCCCCCCGGGCCAGCCACTCCCCCAGGTCGTCCCGCCAGTGCCCGTCCCGGAAGGAGATCCCGGTCTCGTCCAGCAGGGTGAGCCGCGAGGCCCGGCTGACCACCAGGTCGACGCTCTCCCCCGCGTCCAGCAGCGCACGCAGCACAGCGGCCGCGTACGGCGTACCGGACGCCCCGGACACCCCCACGATCCAAGGCACGCGCTGTGTTTCTCCTGCGTTCACACCTTGAGCGTACCGGCGCGCCCGACCGACTTCAGGACGGGGCCGCGGTGGCCGACGGTACTCAGACCGTCAGGCCCCGGACCAGCAGGTCCAGCAGGGCGCACACGAAGAGGGCAATGCCGATGAACCCGTTGACGCTGAAGAAGGCGCGGTTGAGGCGGGAGAGGTCGTGCGGGCGGACGATGGAGTGCTCGTAGGCGAAGGCCCCGGCGACGATCACCAGGCCCAGCCAGAAGAACCCGCCCGCGTCCGTCGCGACGGCGTACCAGACGAACAGGGCCGTGGTGATCAGGTGACAGGCGCGGGCGCCCCAGATCGCCGCCGGGATGCCGAAGCGGGCCGGCACCGACATGACGCCGATCTCGCGGTCCGTCGTCACGTCCTGGCAGGCGTAGATCAGGTCGAAGCCGCCGATCCAGATGCCGACCGCGAGGCCGAGGATCACCGCGTCCCAGGACCACTCGCCGGTGATCGCCAGCCAGCCGCCGATCGGGCCCATCGCCTGGGCGAGACCGAGGATGGCCTGCGGGAAGTTCGTGAACCGCTTGCCGTAGGGGTAGACCACCATCGGGATCACCGCGACGGGGGCGAGGGCCAGGCAGAGCGGGTTCAGCAGGGCCGCGGCGCCGAGGAAGACCACCACCGCGATCAGCGCGCCGGTCCAGGCGTGCTTCACGCTCATCGCGCCGGTGACCAGCTCACGGTGGGCCGTGCGCGGGTTCCGGGCGTCGATCTCGCGGTCGATGATCCGGTTCACGGCCATCGCGAAGGTGCGCAGGCCGACCATGCAGATCGTGACCAGGAGCAGCCGCGCCCAGTGGATGTTCTTGTCCAGCTCGAACATCGCCGTCAGCGCGGCGATGTACGCGAAGGGCAGGGCGAAGACCGAGTGCTCGATCATCACCAGACGGAGGAAGGCTTTCGTGCGTCCCGGCTGCGGGAGCGCTGCGGAAGCGGAGCTCACAGTCCGTACTCCTTCCAGCGGCGGTCGACCGTCGCCGCCGTATCCGGGTCCGACAGGACCATGTCCGGCCAGCCCCCGTCCCTGGTGTAGCCCTCCTCGGGCCACTTCTTCGTCGCGTCGATGCCCGCCTTGCCGCCCCAGAACTGCTGGTAGGAGGCGTGGTCGAGGTGGTCGACGGGGCCTTCCACGACCGTGAGGTCACGGGCGTAGTCGGTGTTGCCGAGGGCCCGCCAGGCGACCTCGTGCAGGTCGTGGACGTCGCAGTCGGAGTCGACGACCACGATCAGCTTGGTGAGGGACATCATGTGTGCCCCCCAGACCGCGTGCATGACCTTCTGCGCGTGCTTCGGGTACTTCTTGTCGATCGAGACGATCGCACAGTTGTGGAAACCGCCTGCCTCGGGGAGGTGGTAGTCCACGATGTCCGGGACGATGATCTTCAGCAGGGGGAGGAAGAACCGTTCCGTGGCGCGGCCGAGGGGTCCGTCCTCCGTCGGGGGGCGGCCGACCACGATCGACTGCAGGAGCGGCCGCTTCCGCATCGTCACGCAGTCGATGGTCAGCGCCGGGAACGGCTCCTGCGGGGTGTAGAAGCCGGTGTGGTCGCCGAAGGGGCCCTCGGGCAGCATCTCGCCCGGCTCCAGCCAGCCCTCCAGGACGACCTCGGCGTTGGCGGGGACCTGGAGCGGGACCGTCTTGCAGTCGACCATCTCGATCCGCCGGCCCGCGATGAACCCGGCGAACAGGTACTCGTCGATGTCACCGGGGAGCGGGGCGGTGGAGGCGTAGGTGACGGCCGGCGGGCAGCCGAAGGCGATCGCGACGGGCAGCCGCTCGCCCCTGCGGGCCGCCACCTGGTAGTGGTTGCGGCTGTCCTTGTGGATCTGCCAGTGCATGCCGATGGTGTTCCGGTCGTGCCGCTGGAGCCGGTACAGGCCCAGGTTGCGGATGCCGGACTCGGGGTCCCTGGTGTGGGTCAGGCCCAGGTTGAAGAAGGAGCCGCCGTCCTGCGGCCAGGTGAACAGGGCCGGCAGCCGGTCCAGGTCGACGTCGTCGCCGTGCAGGACGACCTCCTGGACCGGGGCGTTGTCGGACTTCACCTTCTTCGGCGGTACGTGGGCCATCGCGCCGAGCTTCCCGAAGGCCTCCCGCACACCGACGAAGCCGTGCGGGAGTTCGGGGCGCAGCAGGCCGCCGATCTTCTCGGAGATCTCGCCGTACGACTTCAGTCCGAGGGCCTTGAGCAGGCGCCGGTCGGTACCGAAGACGTTCATGGCGAGGGGCATGCTGGAGCCACGCACGTTCTCGAAGAGCAGCGCCGGTCCACCCGCCTTCTGCACCCGGTCGACGATCTCCCCGACCTCCAGATACGGGTCGACCTCGGCCTTGACACGCTTGAGGTCACCCTCGCGCTCCAGTGCCCGGAGCAGGGAGCGAAGATCGTCGTAAGCCATGCGTCCCAGTATCGGCCACCCGGGGTCCCGGCCCCGTCACCACCCCCGCCGATACCCCCTGCGATACTCGTCGGCCGTGACAGTCCACCGCCGGATCAGCCGGTTACCGCTGCTCGCCCTGCTGCTCGTGCTCGCCGCCTGTGCGCCGGGCCAGGACACCGGCGGCTCGCCGGTCTCCGCGCTGACCCGGGTCCCGGCCGCCGACCGCGCGGCCGCCCCGGACCTGTCGGGCAGCGGCCTGGACGGCAGGGCGGTACGGCTCGCCGACTACCGCGGCAAGGTCGTCGTCCTGAACGTGTGGGCGTCCTGGTGCGGGCCCTGCCGGGCCGAGGCGCCCGAACTGTCCAAGGCGCAGCAGGAGTTGTCGGCCAAGGGGGTCCAGGTGTTCGGGGTGGACACGGACGCCCGGCGGGACAATGGGCGGTCGTTCGAGCGTGCGCACGGGCTGGTCTACCCGAGTCTGCACGACCCCGGCAGCCGCAAGCTGCTCCGGCTGCCCCGGGGCTATGCGCCGCGGGCGCTGCCGTACACCCTCTTCATCGACCGGGACGGGAAGATCGCCGCGAAGTACCTGAGCCCGCTCACGGCGGCGGACGTGCGCGCGATCGTCGGGCCGCTGCTGGCCGAGAAGGCGTGACGAAGGCCTGCCGAAGGCTCGCGGAAGGCGCGCCGAAGGCCTGACGAAGGCTCACGGAAGGCGCGCCGAAGGAGTGCCGAAGGCGTGACTAACCGGCGTCGCTCGCAAGGCACTTCGCGCCCGCCCTGATGGGCGCCACCAGGTGGCTGAGGTCCAGCAGCACCGCGTCCGGGCGGGTCACCGAGTCGGCGATCGAGACCTCCACGGCGGGGTTGCGGCCGTAGGTGACCAGGTACCTGCGGCCCCCCGCCCGTTCCCGCCACACCCAGTCCACGCCGTCCACGCTGACGCACGCGTCCGTCGTCGGGGCGGGCGGGGTGAGGCCGCAGCGCAGCTCCACCGCTCCGTGGCCCCAGACCGCGAGGCCCTCGAAGGTGACCGGGTCGCGGGCGGCGCCGCCGAGGCGGTCGGGGTAGCGGTCGGCGATCCGCGCGCACGCCGGGTCCTTCGCCAGCGGCCCCTGCGCCAGACCGAACACCGGCGAACTCAGCTCGTACGCCACCAGTCCGGCGCCGACGACCACCCCGGCCGCGGCCACCCCGGCCGCCGCCCGCCCCCTGCGAGACCACCCACGCACCACCGCTGCTCCCCCCTGCGTATCGAGGGGACCCATCATGCCCACGGCCCCGTCGGCGGACGTCGCCCACCCGCTACTCTGGCCGCCATGCTCAGGTATCTGCCTCTTCTGCTGGTCCTCGCGCTGTGGATCTACGCCTTCGTGGACTGCCTGAACACCCCCGAGGACGAGGTCCGTGCCCTGCCGAAGCTGGCGTGGGTGGTGATCATCCTGCTCTTCGGCGAGGTGCTGGTCGGCCCGGTGGCCTGGCTGGTCGCGGGCAGGGCACGGCAGCCGCGGGAGCGGTGGGTGGCGCCGGACGACAACCCGGAGTTCCTGAAGTCCCTGAAGCGGGACGATCCGCGGACCGACTGACCGGGCGCTTCCCGCTAGAGCAGCGCCTTGACCTGGGCCGCGGTCAGCGCCCGCTGGAACACGGCGAGGGGACGGACACCCCACCGCCGGAGTGCCGCGGAGCCTTCTTGCCGCCACCCCCGTTGACGACGTGCGCGACCGGTACGGCGGCGAGCTGGCGGCCGCGCCCCCCGAGACGAGGAGCGCGCGACGGCTCGACCGAGGAACAGGACCGGACCGTCGGGGGACTTGCTGTCACGGACGGGGACGACGGAGGTGAACTTGGGGACGAGTCCAAGGCAGTTGCCGCCGTGCCCGTCGCTGTAGCTGCTCTCGGTCCACATCGCCGCGCTCAGCTGGTGCTGGCGCAGGACGACACCGCCGAGCCGGAGTACGACGCGTACTGCGTATCCGGGGACGGGGCGGACTGCGGGGCGGCCTCGGGTCCGTTCGCCTCACCAGCGGCCGTTGAGGAGTGGCAACGCAGGCATACCCGGGGCACCCGGCACCCGCGCTACCGCCGCAGCTTCACCGACTACGCGGTCCTGGAGCCGGAGGGTGCGCGGCCCTGACGCGGGTCAGCAGGGCGAATCGTCCGGCAGATGCGCCTTCGCCCACTCGCCGAGTTCCCTCAGTGAGGGTCCCAGCGCGGCGCCCGCCGCGGTCAGGCGGTACGAGACCCGCAGCGGCGGGCCCTCGTCGACCTCCCGCACGACGAGTCCCGCGCCGCCGAGTTCGGTGAGCCGGTCGGAGAGCATGCGTTCGCTGATGCCGGGGATGGCGCGGCGCAGGTTGGCGAAGTGGGTCGGCTGGTCCATCAGGACGGACAGGATCGGGCCGTTCCAGCGCTTTCCCAGCACCTGGAAGACGCGCGTGATGCCGGCGTCCACACCTTTGCACTGCTCCGGGTCGTGCGTCTGGTCCACCGCCATGGGATCAGGGTACAGGCCCACCACGAGACAGGGCTGAAAAAAAGTAAGTACCTGTGTTATCTATAGCTGAGTACGAATTCTCAGCCCCTCGCGTCTCGCGCCGGGCTTTGCCACCCCTGTGTCTGGAGACACCCATGGCCACCCTTCTCCACATCGACTCGTCGCTCCTGCCGGGCGAGGCGTCCGCCTCCCGTGCCGTCACGGACGCCTTCCGCACGGCATGGCAGGAGCAGCACCCCGACGGCACGGTGATCTACCGCGACCTGGCGGCCGACCCGGTGCCGCACATCACCGCGGCCGGCCACAGCGCCGGTTTCGCCGACCCCGCAACCCACACCCCCGAGCAGGCGGCGGCCTTCGCCGACCGCGTGAAGCTGGTCGAGGAGCTGGAGCGGGCGGACGCGATCCTCATAGGCGCGCCGATGTACAACTTCACGATCCCGTCGACGCTCAAGGCGTGGCTGGACAACGTGATCCTGATCGGTCGCACCGGGGGCGAGAACCCGTCCGCCAAGGGCACTCCGGTCACCGTCGTGGCCAGCCGCGGCGGTTCGTACGCGCCGGGCACCCCCCGGGAGCCGTTCGAGTACGTGCAGAACTACCTGTCCGCGGTCCTCTCCGGAGCCCTCGGCCTCGAAGTCGACTTCATCGTCCCGGAACTGACGATGGCTCCGCAGGTGCCGGCCATGGCCGAGCTCGTGCCGCTCTACGAAGCCTCCCGCGACCGCGCCCTCCAGGAGGCGGCCGACAAGGCGAAGGACCTGGCCGGACGCCTCACCGCGTAGGGCAACTCCGGGCGGGCCGATTGCGCCGATCGGCCCAGCAGCGCATGCGGTCCTGGTGGCGGGCGGTTGTGATGGACGCGTTCTCACCCCGCTACCAGGAGGCCTTCATGCGCATCCGCGCCCTCGCCGTCACCGGCGCCATCGCCGCCACCCTCGCCCTGGGCACCACCGCCGCCTACGCCGACAACGGAGGCAACGGCGGCAACGGCGCCAACGCGACCGGCACCGCAGTCAACAGCCCGGGCGTCCTGTCGGGCAACGTCGTCCAGGTGCCGATCAGCATTCCGATCAACGTGTGCGGCAACACCGTCAACGTCCTCGCCCTGCTCAACCCGGCCGTCGGCAACTCCTGCAGCAACCGCTGAACCTGGCCCGAAAGCCGTAGCGGGAGCCTCCGGAGGACGACCCACCTCCGGAAGCTCCCGCATGCGTGCAGGTTGTACGCCGGTAAGCCGTCCGAAACGGACAATGCGCCCCTGGGCCGGGCCGGGGGCGAACCCGACACTTACCTCGTATGACGACTGCTCCCGCCGGTTCCACCACCAGTATCGCGCCCGAGTACGGCGACCGGGTCATCGCCGTGGAGGCGGCGGGCTCGGAACCGATCCCCGACGCCGAACGCCACGGCAGTCCGCTCCAGCTCCTGTGGACCTGGGCGTCCCCCAACATCGAGTTCGCGACCGTCTACATCGGCGTGATCGCGGTCCTCTTCTTCGGCCTGGACTTCTGGACGGCGACCGCCGCGATCCTGCTGGGCACGGCGTTCGGCGCGGTCACGCAGGGCGTGCTGTCGCTGGACGGGCCGCGGTTCGGCGTCCCGCAGATGGTGATCGGCCGCTTCTCCTTCGGCTACCTCGGCAACATCCTGCCCTCCGCCGCCAACGGCCTGCTCGCGGGCGTCGGCTGGTTCGCGGTGAACAGCGTGAGCGCGGCCTTCGCCCTCAACACGCTGACCGGCCTGCGGCCCCTGCCCTCCCTCCTGCTCGTCGTGGTCGCCGAGATCCTGATCGGGTTCATCGGCCACAACTTCGTGCACACCTTCGAGAAGTACGCGTTCCCGGCGCTCGCGGTGATCTTCCTGCTGGCCGGGGTGTGGACCTTCAAGGACGCGGACCTCGGCGGGGGCGGCTCAGGCGGCGGTGTCGGCGGATTCCTGCTCGCGTTCAGCGCGGCCTGGGGGTACGCGGCCGGCTGGAACCCGTACGCCACGGACTACTCGCGCTATCTGCCGCGGACCGCGGACAAGGCGAAGACGGTCCTGTGGCCGGCGGTCGGCCTGTTCGTGTCGGTCTCGATCGTCGCCGTCATCGGTGCCGCCTCGGCCACGATCATCGCCCCGAAGGACGCCACACCCACGGCCGCGTTCACCGGCCACCTCCCCGGCTGGCTCGGCGACCTCGTCCTGCTCGCCATCATGCTCGGCGGGGTCTCGGCGAACGCCCTCAACGTGTACTCCGGGGCGATCTCCATCGCCTCCTTCGGCCTGAAACTCCCGACCTGGCTGAGCCGCAGCGCGCTGGTCGTGGTCTCGGGCATCGCCGGTACGGCCGCCGCCTGGGCCTCGCTGGACGACGCGGGGGCGGCGTACGAGGCGTTCCTGCTGGTCATCGCGTACTGGGTGGCGCCCTGGCTGGGGGTCGTGCTGGTGGAGCGGTGGCGCCAGGGCCGTACGGCGACGGACGAGGAACTGGCCACCCGCCTGTCCGACCGCTCCTTCACCAACTGGCCGGGGCTGGCGTCCCTGTTGATCGGCGTCGCGGTCTCCGTCCCGCTCTTCTCCAACCAGGAGGACTACGTCGGCTGGGTACCGAAGCACCACCCCGCCTTCGGCGACATCACACCGGTGGTCGGCTTCGCGGTGAGCGCGCTGCTGTACGCGGCGCTGCGGAGCCGGACCAGGCGGACGCCGTGACCCGGCCCGGGTGACCGGGCGCCTGCCACCCCCGTCGGCCCGCCCGGGTAACGGCCCGGACACACCACCCGGGTGACGGTCCGTCCGGCCTCAGTCGTCGTCCCGCAGACGCCGCCAGATACGGGTGCGGTGCAGCAGGAGGAGCGAGGCGACCACGGCGACCAGCTGGAGCCCCACGGCGAGCAGCCAGAACTCGTCCCGGGTCTCCAGCCGGTTCGTCAGGAAGGTGAAGTTCATGCCGAAGAAACCGGTCAGGAACGACAGCGGCAGGAAGATCACCGACACGATCGTCAGCCGGTTGACCACACCGTTCTGTTCGCCCGCGACCAGGGAGCCGTAGCTGGCGAAGGCCCGGCGGGTGGCGTCCTGGAGCGACTCGATGTCCGCGAGGACCAGGCGTGCCGCCCGCTGGAACTCCCGGGCGAGCCGCTGCCGTTCCGCCGGGAAGTCGGGGCTCATCATCCTGCGGGTGACCACCTCCTCGACCGCCTGGAGGTAGGGCAGCAGGGCGTGGTGCAGGAGGGCGGCCCAGCGGCGCTGCTGGGACAGCAGATAGATCTGCTCGGGCCGCCGTCCGTCGAACATGGCGTCCTCCAGCTCCTCCACCTGGAGCAGCGCCTGCACCGAGGCCCGGCGGAACGTCGCCAGCGCCTCCTGGAGCAGCAGGAACAGCGTGGCCACGGCGTCATGGGGCCGCTCCCGCCGCAGCTGCGCCCGCAGGCCCGGCGCCAGGACGGGCCGGCCCCAGTGCGCGGCCACCAGGAAGCGCTCGCCGGCCAGGGTGTGCACGTGGGTGATCCGGTCGTCCACGACCACGGGCACGACGAACCCGGCGACGTCCCCCAGGAACTCGGCCCGCGGCGACTCGTCGGGCACGCCGAACCAGTCCAGGTCCTCGTCGTCCAGCCCGAGCCGGGCGGCCACCGGTTCGTCCACCGCCTCCGAGAGTTCCACCCCGAGGATCAGGAACGGGTCCTCGGCGAGCCGCCGACGTGCCTCCGGCACGGAGATACGCGTCGTGCCCCCGTCTGGCACCGACACCCTCGTTACGATCATCACCTCACCGCTGATCCCGTCGGCCACGGTCCCAGCGTCCGTACGATCCCCGGTCCGCGCACTCGGAAGCGTCCGGATGCCGGGCGGGCCGGCCACCAACGGGTGAGAGCCCGGTTCGCTCACGCCACCGTGCGCAGCCCGCCCACCGCGACCGCCGTCCCCCGCACCACCCGGTGCGCGCAGGCCGCCGTCAGGAGTTCACCCAGCAGGTCGGGGTCGTCGATCTCCAGGTCGAGGAGGGACTCGATGCGCTCCAGGCGCTGGTAGAGGGACTGGCGGCCGATGTGCAGGAGGGCGGCCGTGCGGGTCGGGGAGCAGCCGTGGCGGAGGTGCACCTCCAGGGTGCGGACCAGGTCGCTGGCGTGGGCGGCCTCCCAGGCCAGCAGCGGGCCGAGGGTGTGCCGGACGAGCGCGGTGAGGCGTTCGCGGTTGGCGGCGATCCCGCCCCGGGTCAGCTCCCGCTCCAGGGCGAGGGCGCGGGCCGAGGTCACCGACGGGCCCTGCGCCGGGGCCGGTTCCGCGGGCGGCACGGTCAGCGCCAGTTCGAGGGTGGTGCGGGCAGCGCGCAGCGTCTCGCTCCAGAGCAGCCAGCCGCCGCCCGCGTCGACGGCGTGCCCGACGGCGACGGTGAGCCCGGCGCCGGCGACCGTGCGAAAGGCCTCCTGCACCGCGCGGACGGGGTCGCGGGAGCCGAGCCCCGCGCCGACGCCGGTGCCGGCACCCGCGCCCGTGCCGACCCGGCCCGCGCCCGCACGGCCGTCGGTGCCCGGCAGCGCGACCAGCGCGAGTACGTCACCGGGGAAGGCCGCCCGCATCGCCCCCGCTCCGCCCAGCAGCCGTACCGCCCGGTCCACGGCCCCGGTCTCCCGCGTCCCGTGCACCGACACCCCGATCAGCCGTGCCCCCGGCCCCGGATGGAACCCGGCGAGCGCCGAGCGGGCCTCCACCTCCGGCTGGTTCAGCGCGGCCCGGTCGGCCAGATCGGCCAGCAGGGCGGCCGTGTGATCGTCACCCCAGGGCCGCACCACCGCCCGCCCGGACAGTCCGCGCGCGACGATCGCCCGGTTGGCGGCCTCGGCGATCCGGACGAAGGGCACCACCCGGTGCAGGGCGAGCAGCGGCAGGTCGAGGCGGCAGGCCTCGTCGGTCACCTCCGGCGGCATGCTGGGCAGGGCCCTTCCGACCTCCACCGCGAGCCCGGCAGCACCGCGCGCCGCCAGCTCCCGCACGTACCGGCGGCGGACCTCGTCGCCGGCGTCGGTCAGCCCGAAGCCGTTGGTGAGGAGCAGTTCGCCGCCGTCGAGGAAGTTGGCGCCCTCGTAGACCTCGCTGGAGTGCACCCAGCGCACGGGGCGGTCCAGGGCGCCCTCCCCGGCGAGCAGTTCGGGGCGGGCCGCCCGCACGGGGTCGAGGGCCAGGACTTCGCGGAGGGTGAGTGCGGGCACGGCGGCCTCCAGGGGACGGGCACGGCCGCTGACATTTCGTCCGGCCGGGGGTTGCCCGGAGGGTACTTTCCGCACGTTGCCCTCGTGTTTCGGCCACAGGAGAGTGAGGACATGGATCAGCTGCAAGCACGGACCTGGCTCGCCACCGCCGTCGCCGAGGCCCGCGCCGGGCTCGCCGAGGGGGGCATCCCGATTGGCGCCGCCCTCTACGGCGCCGACGGCGCGCTGCTCGGCCGCGGGCACAACCGGCGGGTGCAGGACGGCGACCCGTCCCTGCACGCCGAGACCGCCGCCTTCCGCGCGGCGGGACGGCAGCGGTCGTACCGGGGCACCACCATGGTGACGACTCTGTCGCCCTGCTGGTACTGCTCGGGTCTGGTCCGCCAGTTCGGGATCTCCCGGGTCGTGATCGGCGAGGCGGCCACCTTCCACGGCGGCCACGACTGGCTCGCCGAGCACGGCGTGGAGATCGTCCTGCTGGACGACCCGGAGTGCGTCGACGTGATGCGCGCCTTCATCAAGAACAACCCGGCTCTGTGGAACGAGGACATCGGTGAATGACACGACCAGCAGCCCCCGTATCCCCACCGTCGACCTGCGCCCCTGGCTCGAAGGGGACGAGGCGGACCGGCGGGAGATCGCCCGGACCGTCGACGGTGCCCTGCAGACCGCCGGGTTCCTGCTCGTGACCGGGCACGGGGTCGGGGCGGAGTTGCGGAGCGGGGTGCGGGAGGCCGCACGGCGGTTCTTCGGGCTGTCCGACGAGGTGAAGCGGGCGTACGAGGCGAAGGTGGGCGGGCGCGGGTGGCTCGGGCCGGGCGCGGAGGCCAACGGCTACTCGGAGGGCACCGAGACGCCGCCCGACCTGAAGGAGTCACTGACCTTCGCGACCCACGAACCGTTCGAGGACCCGGTGGTCAACGCCGAGTGGTACGCGCCCAACGTGTGGCCGGCGGAGGTGCCGGAGCTGCGGGTGATCTGCGAGGAGTACCTGGAGCGGATGGCCGAGCTGGAGAAGGAGCTGCTGTCGCTCCTCGGGTACGCGCTCGGGCTCGAACGGGACTTCTTCTCCCGCCACATGGACCATCCGACGTACGGCTTCAACATCAACTGGTATCCGGGGACCGAGGTGCTCGGCGAGCCCGCGCCGGGGCAGTTCCGGATCGGGCCGCACACCGACTTCGGGACGGTGACCATCCTGGACCGGCAGGCGGGCAAGGGCGGGCTGCAGGTGTACACCGACGAGGGCGGGTGGGAGGACGCGCCGTACGACCCCGCCGCCTTCACCATCAACATCGGTGACCTGATGGCCCGTTGGACCGGCGACCGGTGGCGGTCGGGACGGCACCGGGTGCTGCCGCCGCCCACCGACGCGCCCGGCGAGGAGCTGATGTCCCTCGTCTACTTCGGCGAGTGCACTCCCGGCACCACCGTCGAGTCGGTCCCCGCGCCGGTCGGCCGGGTGGCGTACCCGCCGGTCGACTCGCACGTCTACCTGCGGGAGAAGCTGGACTCCATCACGGTCGGCTGACCACCACCACGGTCGCCTGACCACCACCACGGTCGCCTGACCACCATCACGACCGACGGTGTCACTACCGGTGCCGGTTTCGTAACCATACGGACATCACTCGGTCTGGCCCGAAGCAACTACCCCTTCTTACACTGGCGTTAGGGGGGAGATGCCTTGCACAGACGGTTGCACGGGCGCGGGGCGCTGTTCGACGTGGAGCCGGCCGGGCTCATACCGAGAATCGTCGGGTTACGGCCGTACCAGCACCGTGCCCATCCCCTCGAACACCCCGGGGAGCTGCCGTTCGTGGTGCTGACCGGGGCCCGGGGGCTCGGCAAGAGCGCGGTGCTCGGGGAGTTGCGGGCCGCCTACCAGGGGCACACTCCGGTCGCGCTCGTCGACTGTGCGGAGGCGCAGTTCACGGCGGCGCCCGCGGAGCGCCCCGCCGAGTCCTGGTCGCCGGTGGCGCAGGCCCTGCTGGTCGTCGCCGAACAGCTCGCGGAACCGGTGACGGGCGCCGGGCGGATCACCTTCCCGCGCCTCATGTCCGGCCTGGTCGCGGTGGCCGCCGGTGGCTGGGGCGACGCCGACTCGGAGCGGATCCGCCGCGAGGTGGAGCGGATCCTGCTGCTGAACGAGAGCGGCTCCTGGATCAGCGGGTTCGCGGGGCGGTGGGCCGGGAAGGTGGCCGCTAAGGTGGTCGCCGCCGCCACCGGCACCGGGCCACTGGTCTCCGGCGCCATCGAGGCCACCCTCGAGTCGATCGCCGAGGGCTTCGCCAGCCGCCGGCACCAGAAGGCGTCGGTCTGGTACCGCACGTACCCCAACGCGGGCGGCCACGCGCAGCGCGGGCTGATCCTGCTGTCCGGGCACTTCCGGGCCGGCGGCACCTCCCGGGAGCACGCCGAGCGCTATCTCGTACGCGCCCTGCTCGCCGACCTGACGGAGGCGTACGCGGGCGTGCTGCCGCGGATGCAGCGGCTCGGCCGCCCGCTGGTGCTGGTCGACAACGCGGGGACCGGGCCGGGTCCCGGCCTGCTGGACGCCGTGCTGCGCGACCGCGCCGACGGGGTCGCCGACCAGGTGGCGTTCGTCGCCGGGCTGCGCGGCGACGGCCGGGAGCTGCTGCGCAACGGCGTACGACGGGAGCTGGCCGAGGTCGCCCGGCGCACCGAGTGGGCACCGGACCCGGCCGTACCGTCCTCGCGAGCGCTGCTGGTGGCGTTACCGCCGCTCTCCCCCGACGACACCCTGCACCTCGTCGCCGCCCCGGCCGCACCCCAACTTCCGCATGCCGTCCACCGGTTGACCGGCGGCAATCCGCTGGGCAGCGCGGTGCTCGCGGAGGCGGCGGCCCAGCACCCGGACCGGGCCGGCGCGCTGGGCGAACTGCTCACCGCCGAGGTGCGCCTCACGGAGGACGGACCCACCGCCCCGGTCTACCGCGAACTCCTCGACCGGCTGGTCCCGCAGGACCGGCTCGACGAACTGACCGTGCTCGCCGCCGCGCACGACCACGACTCGGCGTGCGCCCTGGCCGCCGCGCTGCTCCCGGACGACTTCGGCCCGGCGGACGTACGGGCGTTGCAGAGCCGGCTGGCCGGGGAGGGGCTGCCGGTGGTGCCGGGGCAGTTCGTCGGCGACCCCTTCGTCCGGACCCTGCTGCTGCTCCGGCTGCACCTGCGGGACCCCGACCACAGCGGCTGGCGCACCGCCCACGAGACGCTGGTCGCCTCCTACACGGACGACCACCCGGACGAGCGGGCCCGCTTCCGGCTCCACCACCAACTGGCCCTGGGCCGCACCGAGTCGGCGGTCGCCCACCTCCGCGACACCTTCCCGGTGCTGGACATCCGGAGCTGGCTGCGCACCCTGCGGTTCGTCGCCTCGGCGCCCTACTTCCACGCCCATGACGCGGAGGGCCGCGACTTCGCCGGGCACGGCGACCGGCGGGCCGCGGTGGCGCTGGGCCGCACGGACGCCGGACAGCAGGTACCGGACGGCGTGGATCCCGCGCTGCATCTGCGCGTACGGCGCCTGCTGCACGCGGTGTGGCACCTGACCGATCCCCTGGTACTGCCCGACCCGAAGGTCGGCGACCGGCTCCGCTTCGAGCTGGAGCAGCTGTCCAACCTGCGGCCGGCCGGCAACGCGCTGCTGTGGCGGGCCTCCCGGGACTGGCCCACGGCCGCGCTGGCGGGCCGCCCGCCCGCCGACCCGGAGGACGACGAGGGCGACGAGGGCGACGACGAGCGGAGCGGGGTGGCGTGATGGCGCGGCGGGGCGTGGGCACGTGGTTGCGCGAAGGCGTCTGGGAGATCCCGCTGCGGCGCTACCTGGCCCTGCTGGTCACGGCGGGGCTGATCGCCGGCCTGGTCGTCGGGGTCCGGCTGGTGATCCACGACGACCGGTCCTGCGCGCCGGGGGTGGCCCGGCCCGAGGACAGCGACGAGTGCGTGGGCGTGGCGACCACGGCGTTCGACTTCGGGCATCCGCAGCTCCGCGACACCGTGCGGGCGATCGCCCGCGAGAACGCCCGGCTGAAGGCCGGGAGTTACGTGACGGTGGCGGTGATGCTGCCGTACACCGCGACGGCGGCGGCCAACCTCGCCGACATCCACCACGAACTCCAGGGCGCCTACCTGGCCCAGTACCAGGCCAACCACGACTCCAACGGGGAGTCCCCGGCGATCCGGCTGGTGCTGGCCAACCCCGGAGCGACCAGCCAGTACTGGCAGAAGATGGTCGCGCAGCTGGCGCGGATGACCGGCGGCACGGACCGGCTGCGGGCGGTGGCCGGGGTCGGGCAGAGCACCGACAACAACAAGAAGGCCGTCAAGGAGCTGAGCCGGCTGGGGATCCCGGTGGTGGGCTCGTCGATCACCGCCGACGACCTCGCCAACGGGCAGGACGGCAGGGATCCCTACCCCGGGCTGGCGCGGGTGTCCCCGACCAACACCGACGAGGCCCGCGCGCTCGCCTCCTTCGCCAAGGTCGGCGCGGGCCGGGCGCTGCTGGTGTACGACAAGCCGGGCGACCCCTACACACGGACGCTCCAGACGTCGTTCGCCGCACTGATCAAGGACTCGCCGTACGAGCCCCAGCCGTTCACGCCGCCGGCCGACCGCAGCAGGGAGGGGACGACCGCGAACACGTTCCGGCAGATCACCAACCTGATCTGCGACACCTCGCGGTCGACCGACACGATCCTGTTCGCCGGCCGGCACACGCAGCTGCGGCAGTTCATCAACGCGCTGGGCGGACGGGGCTGCCAGGACCGGAAGTTCACGGTGCTGACGGGTGACGAGGGGTCGTACCTCACCGGTGAGAAGGACCTGGACCGGGACGCCCTCCGGCACAATCTGTCGGTCCGGTACACCGCCCTCGCCCATCCGGACGCGTGGCTGAAGAACAGCCCGAAGACCGGGGGTTCGGCCGCGCAGGCGCAGACGCTGACGCGGCTGCTGAAGAGTGCGGAGAGATCGCCGGTGGGGCCGATCGGGCCGGTGGCGCTGGAGGACGGGCAGCTGATCATCGCGTACGACGCGATGCGGCTCGCCGTGCACGGCATCCGCGAGGCGGTGCCGGAGGGGCGGTCGGTGCCGACGCTGGCCGACGTGGGGTTGCAGTGGCCTCAGGTGAAGGGGTCGTTGCGGGTGGACGGGGCCAGTGGGTGGATCTGCCTTGACGTGCACGGGAACCCGTACGACAAGGCGGTACCGATCGTCGAGCTGCGCCCGGAGGGCGGGTCGCGGTTCGTGACGATCGCGTGGCCGCAGGGGAAGCCGCCCAGCAAGGAGTGTCTGCCGCCGTCCTAGCCACGACCGGAAGGAAATCCAGGTGGACCGGCGGCTCGAGGACCTGATCAACGTGTTCGTCGGCGGGGCCCTCTCGAGATCCGGCGCCTGTGGACCGGCACGCCGGGAATGCCTTCCTCCGCTCCTCCCAGGGCGACAGCCGCAGCGGGAGGCGCTGCTATGGACCACTGATAGCAATCAAACGTTCGAATCTGGTCCGCCAGCACTGTTCCATGTCGACCTCGCCCTTGAACTCGTGCGTGAAGCGCAGGGCGCTGCCCGACTCCCCGTCGCGCTCCAGGTGGAAGCGGATCCGGCCGCCGTTCTCCACCGTGTACTCGGCGACCCGGTCCACGTCCCACGCCGTGACCCGGCCCGTGCCCAGGTCACGCAGGGTGACCGTGCCGCCCAGGCGGGGTTGCAGGACGTCGGCGGGGGTGAACCACGCGGCCAGGCCCTCCGGGCTCGTCAGACTGGACCAGACCTGGTGCGGCGACCTCGGAAGCCGCACCAGGAAGTGGAGGATGTGCGTTCTCCCGTGGGCCTGACTGGTGGCCTGTTCGACGGAACCGGTCATGACACCAGCCTGACCCCGGCCCCCGGGATCCGCACCCCTGGGGGCGCTCCCCCGCCTTGTCGAGCAGGAACGCGAGCGCCGGCAACGGATCTACACGCCCGCGTAGGAGTGCTTGCCGGTGACGAAGATGTTGACGCCGTAGTAGTTGAACAGCCAGCAGCCGAAGGCGAGCATCGCCAGGTAGGCGGCCTTGCGGCCCTTCCAGCCGGCGGTGGCGCGGGCGTGCAGGTAGCAGGCGTAGGCGACCCAGGTGATGAAGGACCAGGTCTCCTTGGGGTCCCAGTTCCAGTAGCGGCCCCAGGCGCTGCCCGCCCAGATCGCGCCCGCGATGATCGTGAAGGTCCACAGGGGGAAGACCGCGGCGTTCACCCGGTAGGCGAACTTGTCCAGCGAGGCCGATGCCGGGAGGCGCTCCAGGACCGAGGCCGCGAAGCGGCCGGGGGTGCCGCCGGTCTCCAGCTTGTTCTCGTAGGAGTCCTTGAAGAGGTAGAGGATCGTCGCGACCGCGCCGACGTAGAAGACCGCGCCGCAGAAGATCGCCGTGGAGACGTGGATGTACAGCCAGTACGAGTGCAGGGCCGGGACCAGCGGCTCGCTCGCCGTGTAGAGGACGGTGACCGCGAGACCGAGGTCGAGCAGGACCGTGGTGATGAGGAAGAGGCCCATCCAGCGGACGTTCTTCTTCAGGGCCAGCAGCGCGAGGTAGAGGGCGACGGCGACCGTGGAGAACGTGATGTTGAACTCGTACATGTTGCCCCACGGCGCCCGCTGCACGGAGGCCGCCCGGGTGATCACGCCGGCCAGCTCCACGAGGAAGGCGAGGACGGTGAGGGAGATCGCGATCCGGCCGTAGAGGTCGCCCTGCTCGTCGCCGCCGTGGGCGCCGGGACCGTCCGGCACGTCGCGCGAGCCCGCCGCGGAGCGGACCACGATCTGCGGGCGTTCGAGTACGGCGGTGCCGCCGGCCTTCTTGACCGTCACCGCCGGCGCCTTCTTCGCCGTGCCCTCGGTGGTGAGCGCGTTGGCCGTACGGGCGACCCGGCTGCGGCTGCCCAGCAGCCACTCGAAGATGTAGGCGAAGAAGGCCAGTGTGTAGACGGCCATCGAGGAGTAGATGAGCGTGTTGCTCATGCTCGCGAGATGCTCGTTGGTCGCGGCGAGCGTGGTTGCGGCGGCGGAAGTCATCGCTTCTCAGCCCCTTCGGCAGGTACGGGGGATTCTGCGGAACGGTCGTCTTCGTCGGGGTCGGGAGCCCCCGGCGCCTGGTCGTAGAGGATTCCCGCGAGGTCGCCCAGCTCCTCGGGCACCTTCGCCGACTCGCTGCGGCCGAGGCCGGCCATCTCGACGACGGTGACGCCGTCGGGGCCCGGCACGGCCCGCACCCAGACGCGGCGGCGCTGGATGAACAGCGAGGCGGCGAGACCGAAGATCGCGGTGAGGGCACCGCCCAGCGCCCAGCCGCTGCCGGGCTCCTGGACGATCTCGAAACCGGCCCATTCCTTGACGTCCTTCTCGAACGTCACGGAACCGGCCCCGTTCGGCAGCTGCATGGTCTGCCCGGGCTTCAGGTTGTCCCGCAGCTGTGCCCCCTTGGAGTCCTTGAACTCCTTCATGTGGGTCTTGTCGAGCTGGTACACGCTCTGCGGAATGCCCGAGTTGACGCCGAGGTCGCCGTGGTACGGCGTCAGGTTCAGCACCGGGTTGTCCAGTGCCGGGAAGGTGGACAGGACCGAGGAGCCGCCGCCGTAGGTCGGCAGGAAGAACGCCGAGATGCCGAGCTGCTCGCCGACGCCCTGGGCGTTCTTGTAGCCGTCCAGCACCTTGACCACGCCCTGGGAGGTGATGTTGGCGTCGAGCGGGAGCAGCGGCACGGCGTCGTGGTAGACCACGTTGCCCTTGCCGTCGCGGACCGTGATGACGGGGGCGTAGCCGTGGCTGACGAGGTAGACCTTGGCGTCGTCGATGTGCAGCGGCTCGTTCACCTTGATGGTGGTCCGCTTCGGCTTGCCGTAGGCGCCCTCGATGTAGGCGATGTCCGCGGTGAAGGTGACCGGTGTGCCCTTGCTGGGGCCACTGGTCTGGTAGCTGGCGTGGAAGTTCTTCAGGTCGAAGCTGAACGGCACCAGGTCGTCGGTGCTGAACAGGGAGCCGGACTTGAAGTCGTCGTACTGGAGGATCGAGTTGGCGAACCCGCCGCCCTCGACGACCAGCTTGGTGCCGTCCGACTTGTACATCTGGCCGGAGGCGAACGCGATCAGCAGCACGATCAGCGCGATGTGGAAGGCGAGGTTGCCGAACTCGCGGACGTAGCCCTTCTCGGCGGCGACCGCGTCCCCGACGAGATGGGCGCGGAAGCGCCGCTTCTTCAGCAGCTTCAGCGCCACGTCACGGACCTCCTCGGGCTCCGCCGTGGTCCGCCAGGTCGTGTACGCGGGGAGGCGGTTCAGCCGCTTCGGGGCGCCCGGCGGACGGCCGCGCAGCTGGCCCACGAACTGCCAGGCGCGCGGGATGATGCAGCCGACGAGGGAGACGAACAGCAGGATGTAGATCGCCGAGAACCACACCGAGCTGTAGACGTGGAACAGGCCGAGCCTGTCGTAGACCGGCGACAGCGTCTTGTGGGCCTTGCGGAAGTCGTCGACCTTGGAGATGTCCGCGCCGGACTGCGGGATCAGCGACCCGGGGATCGCACCCAGCGACAGCAGCAGGAGCAGCAGCAGCGCGACCCGCATGGAGGTCAGCTGCCGCCAGAACCAGCGGGCCCAGCCGATGACCCCGATGCCGGGGACGATCGGCGGCTCGTCCTGGGAGGGCGCGGTGGACAGCTGTGAGCCGGCCGCGCCGAGTTCCTGATCGTCGGAGGCGTTCCTGGAAGTCGTACTCATCGATCAGATCCCTACAGTGAAGCCGTCGGACCAGCCCTGCATCTCCTGCACGAGACTGTCCCAGGCCCCGGTCAGCAGCAGCACACCGGTCACGATCATCATCGTGCCGCCGATGCGCATCACCCAGACATAGTGGCGCTTGACCCAGCCGAAGGCGCCGAGCGCCTTGCGGAAGGCGACCGCGGTGAGCACGAAGGGCACGCCGAGGCCGAGGCAGTACGCGACCGTCAGTATGGCGCCGCGGTCCGCGCTGCCCTGCTGGGAGGAGAGGGTCAGCACGGCGGAGAGCGTCGGGCCGATGCACGGGGTCCAGCCGATGCCGAACAGCGCGCCCAGCAGCGGCGCCCCTATCAGGCCGGTC
Organism: Streptomyces sp. NPDC051105; assembly: GCF_040682795.1. Taxonomy (NCBI): domain Bacteria; kingdom Bacillati; phylum Actinomycetota; class Actinomycetes; order Kitasatosporales; family Streptomycetaceae; genus Streptomyces; species Streptomyces sp. NPDC051105. The sequence continues at coordinate 643,513 of NZ_JBFBBR010000003.1, forward strand.
ACCGGCCGCTTGTGGAAGCGGAACTCGCGCTGGGTGAACCACGGCATCAGGCCCATGAAGAACACGCCCATGGCGATCATCAGGACGCCGAGCACCTTGCCGAGGGTGCCGGACTGCTCCTGGAGGGTCTGGCCGAAGTAGCCGAACAGCGCCCCGCCGGAGACGAACACAGCGGTGAAGCCGAGGACGAAGAGGGAGGCGCCGGTGACCATCCGGCCACGCCGGGCCTCCGCGAGGTCGGTCCCGGCGACGCCCGTGACATAGGAGAGGTATCCGGGAACCAGGGGCAGCACGCAGGGCGAGAAGAAGGAGACGAGCCCGCCGAGCAGTGCGATCGGCAGGGCCACCAGCAGAGCCCCGTTGAGGACGGTTTCGTTGCGGCCCGTCTCCGCGGCCAGCGTGAGGAGCGCGCTCACGTCACTTCTCCGCGAGAACCGGCTTGATCATCTTCAGCAGGTTCTCCTCACTGAGTGCCGCCAGCGAGCGTGCCGCTACGTTGCCCTGCCGGTCGAGGACCAGGGTGGAGGGGATGGCCTGCGGGTTGAGCGTGCCCTTCTTGAAGCGGAGCATCAGCTTGCCCGTCGGGTCGTACAGGCTCGGGTAGCCGATGCCGTTCTGCTTCTCGAAGGCGACCGCGGAACCGGTGCTGGTGTCGCGGGTGTTGATGCCGACGAACTGGACGCCCTTGCTCGCGTACGCCTTGGAGACGGAGGCGAAGTAGGGGGCTTCGGCACGGCACGGGCTGCACCAGGAGCCCCACACGTTGATGACGACGACCTTGCCCCGGTAGCTCGCGACGTCCAGCGTGCTGCCGTCGATGGTCTTGCCGGACAGGTCGGGGGCCGCCGCGCGGTGGCCCTTCGCGACCGTGTCGATGCCGTCCTTGCCGGCGACGAAGTTGGTGTTGCCACCTCCGCCGGAGGTGCCGCCGTTGCCGCACGCGGACAGGGTCAGGGCCGCGGCGGCGGCCATGGCGCCGAGCAGGACGGCGCGGCTACGGGTACTCATGTGAAAAGTTTCGCATGCCCGTTCTGGGGATCTTGCGCACCCCCCTTGGTCCGGGAAACGTCCCTTTCAGGCCGCTGCCCCCTGCTTGAGGAAGGTCTTCCAGCCGCCCGTCGGCCGCTGCCCCACGTCCAGCGTGCGGAGCTTGGCCAGGACCTCCGGCTTCTGTACGTCCATCCAGTCCACGAACTGCCGGAAGGAGACCAGCCGGACGTCGGCGCCCTTCTCCTTCTCACGGGCGATGTGCTTGAAGGCCTCCTCGACGGAGTCCATGTAGATACCGCCGTTCCACTGCTCGAAGTGGTTGCCTATGAAGAACGGCGCCCGGTTTGTCGTGTACGCCCGCTCGAATCCCGCTATGTACGACTGTGCCGACTGCTGTCGCCAGCGCGGGTAGTTGTAGGCGGGGGCCTTCGTCGAGTTGACCGACTGGTTGGCGAGCATGTTGTAGTCCATGGACAGGACCTCGAAGGAGTGACCGGGGAACGGTATCTGCTGGAGGGGCAGGTCCCAGATGCCCAGCTTCTTGTCCGGCCAGGTCTGGCGGCCGCCGGGCGAGGAGGCGTCGTAGCGCCAGCCGAGTTCGCGGGCGGTGGGCAGCAGATTGTTCTGGCCGAGGAGGCAGGGGGTGCGGCCGCCGACCAGTTCCTTGTCGTAGTCGAAGGGCAGGGACGGCAGGTCGCTCCAGCCGCTGTTGGTCCGCCACTCCTTCACGAACGCCTTGGCCTGGTCTATCTCGCTGCGCCACTGCTTGGGCGTCCAGTTGCCGACCGTGCCGTAGCCGCCGCAGAAGTGCCCGTTGAAGTGGGTGCCTATCTCATGCCCTTCGAGCCAGGCGCGGCGGACGTTGGCGAGCGTCGCCTTGATGTGCTCGTCGGTGAGGTAGCCGATGTCGGAGGCGCCCCGGGGGTTGTTCGGCGGGTTGTACAGCCGCTTCTTCGACTCGGGGAGGAGATAGAGACCCGAGAGGAAGAAGGTCATCGACGCGCCGTGTTCCCTGGCGAGGTCCAGGAAGCGCGGGAAGAGGCCGTTGCCGACCTCGCCGGCGCCGTCCCAGGAGAAGATCACGAACTGCGGCGGGGTCTGGCCGGGCTCCAGCGGCTCGGGGGCGCCGGGCTGGTGGGGCTGCTTGCCGCTGTTCGAGGTGGAGCCGTCGCCGAGGGGGCGGGCGGTGGGCTTGGGCTTGGGCTTCCCGGAGGGCTTCTCACTGGAACCGCCGGCATGGGTCGTGCCGTCCGACGGTGTGTGCGTGCCGCAGCCCGCGAGGCCGAGGCCGGCCGCGGCGCCCGCGCCGACGCCGAGTATTCCCCTTCGGGTGAAGGTCCGCATGGTTCCCCGATTCGTCGCGTCCTCTGGTGGTCACCCAGTCAGAGGGCGCGACGAACGAACGGGTTCCTTCACTTCTTCGCTGTTTCAAGCCGAATGCGACGAAGAGGCGGATAAGTACCGTATGCCGGGGGAGCGTTACGCCCCGAAGGCCTTGTCCTTCCCCTTCACCGGCTTGGCGCCGGCACGGAGGTGGGCCGGGACGAGGTCGATGGCCGGCTCGCTGTATCCGACGGAAACGATCCTGTCCCCCTCGTATGTGAAAGTCGTCAGGGAGGCGAGGGTGCACTGCCGCTTGCGCGGGTCGTGCCAGAGCCGGCGCTTCTCGACGTAGGACCGCAGGATCCAGATCGGCAGCTGGTGGCTGACCAGCACCGCCTCATGACCGCGGGCCTGGTCCCTGGCCGTGTCCAGGGCGCCCTTCATCCGGACGACCTGGTCGACGTACGGCTCACCCCAGGACGGCCGGAACGGGTTGACCAGGTACTTCCAGTTGGCGGGCTTCTTCAGCGCCCCGTCACCGACGCCGAAGGTCTTGCCCTGGAAGATGTTCTCCGCCTCGATGAGCCGCTCGTCGGTGGCGAGGTCGAGCCCGTGCGCCTTGGCGATCGGGGTGGCGGTCTCCTGCGCCCGCTCCAGCGGCGAGGCGACGACGTACGTCACGTCCCGCGCGGCGAGGTGCTCGGCGACCCGGTCGGCCATCTGCCGGCCCAGCTCGGAGAGGTGGTAGCCGGGGAGTCTGCCGTACAGCACCCCGTCGGGGTTGGCGACCTCGCCGTGCCGCATCACATGGACGACGGTGATGTCCTGCTGCTCGCTCATGCTGCCGTGGCCTCCGCGGCCGCTCGGGCCGCCGCCGGGAGGGCGTCGGCGATCTTCTGGATGGCCCGCTCGTCGTGGGCCGTGGAGACGAACCAGGACTCGAAGGACGACGGCGGCAGGTACACGCCGTCGGAGAGGAGGGAGTGGAAGAAGGCGGTGAACCGGAAGGACTCCTGGCCCCGCGCGTCCTCGTAGTTCCGCACCGGACGGTTGGTGAAGAACACGGAGAACATGTTGGAGGCGGTCTGCACCTGGTGTGCCACGCCCTCCTTGCTGAGCGCCTCGGTGACCAGGGCCTGGATCTGCGCGGAGACGGCGTCCACCTTCTCGTACGCCGCGTCGTCGAGCAGTCGCAGCTGGGCGAGTCCGGCGGCGGTGGCGACGGGGTTCCCGGAGAGGGTGCCGGCCTGGTAGACGGGCCCGGCCGGCGCGAGGTGCGCCATGACGTCCTCCCGGCCCCCGAAGGCGGCGGCCGGGAAGCCGCCCCCCATCACCTTCCCGAAGGTCATCAGGTCGGGCACCACCCCGTCGATCCCGAACCACCCGGCCCGGCTGGTCCGGAACCCGGTCATGACCTCGTCGGAGATGTACAGGGCGCCGTTCCTCTGGCAGGTGTCCCGAACGCCCTGGTTGAACCCGGGCGCGGGCGGCACGACGCCCATGTTGCCCGGCGAGGCCTCGGTGATCACACAGGCGATCTCCCCGGGGTGCCGGTGGAAGGCCTCCTGCACGGCTTCGAGATCGTTGTACGGCAGCACGATGGTGTCCCCGGCCTGGGCACCGGTGACACCCGGGGTGTCGGGCAGCGCGAAGGTCGCCACCCCCGACCCGGCCGCGGCGAGCAGCGAGTCGACGTGACCGTGGTAACACCCGGCGAACTTGATCACCTTGGTGCGCCGGGTGAACCCGCGGGCCAGCCGGATGGCGCTCATCGTGGCCTCGGTGCCGCTGCTGACGAGCCGCACCTGCTCCAGGGGCTCGATCCGGGCGACCATCTCCTCCGCGAGGGCGACCTCGCCCTCACCGGGCGTACCGAAGGAGGTACCGCGGGAGACGGCGTCCTGGACGGCGGCGATGACCTCGGGGTGGGAGTGCCCGAGGATCATCGGTCCCCAGGAACAGACGAGGTCGACGTACTCGCGGCCGTCGGCGTCGGTGAGGTAGGCCCCCTTGCCGGAGACCATGAAGCGGGGGGTGCCGCCGACGGCGCGGAAGGCGCGCACCGGGGAGTTCACGCCGCCGGGCGTGACCGCGGAGGCGCGGTCGAAGAGCGCCTGTGAGACGGGCGCGTCGTAGGGATAGGGCGTTTCGCTCTGGGCGCTCATGACGTGCGGCTTCTCCGGCTTCTCGGACTCCGGTTGCTGGGTGACCTCCTCAGGGTAGGCGGAGGACGGTGGTCTTCTCGCAGCGGAGGACGGCGGTACCCGCGCGGCGCCCGGGGCATCTGCGAGACTGTGACCCGATACACCCAGCTCATCCGGTACATAGCCGGCCGGAGGCTGTAAAGATCCTGCGGACTGATGTTTCGACGCACGTTTCGGCGGGCGGCCGTGGGGGAGGTCACTGACACGATGATCGGGTTGCGCGGCGGGGGCCACGCGTCCTAGAAAAGCAGTCGGGTGGAGATATGCATCGCGGTGGCGGACTGGGCGAGGGGACTGACGACCTGGGTCCTCGACGTGCCCGGCGGGGAAGGCACCGACGCGACGCGGAGGAAGCGGCTGAGGCAGCACGTCAGGAACAGGGCGGCGTACCGAGTGAGTCCGAGCGGCGCGACCGACGTATCGATCAGTGGGACCAGAGGGACCAGCGGATCGATCGCCGGATCGACCGACTTCAGACGGGGAGCAGGAATGGTGGTCGGGTGGGGGTGACGTACAAATACTTCGGCGCACCGGACGGCGCGACCGCGGCCCGGGTCCCGATCTCGATGCGTCCCGAGGAACTCGGCGGCGACGAGCTCGGCATGAACGGCATGTTCACGAAGATCAAGCCGGAGACCATGGCCGCGATGGTGCTGACGGGCATCGAAGGCGTACCTCTGAACAAGGTGCCACCCCTGGAGCTGGTCGTCCTGCACCCGGACTACGCGGTGGTCAAGCTCCCCATGACGGTCGTCGACCCGCTGCGCGGCATCGGCGAGGAAGCGGTGGGAGCGGCGGCCTTCATCTGGTCGACGGTCCCGGACCGGGGCGGCCCGAGGGACGCGTTCAACGTGTACCAGCTGCTGCACGAGTGGCAGGATTTCTCGCATCGGTTGCATGAGGCGGGGCATCAGCCGTACTGCCTTGTCTGGCCGTGACCTGGGTTTTCTCGACGTCATGGCAGGGCGGGGCAGGCCGCCGGTGGACGAGCTGGGCACCCTGGGGGGTGGCCCGCGTCAGCCTCGGCTCAGGCGTGGCGCAGGCCGCCTACACCGCGGCACGGCGCGCGGCGCTCGAACCGCAGGGAACCGGCGGCTACATCTCCCTCCAGCACGCCCTCGGCTACCCGGTACTCAACGGCCTGTTCGCCGAGGCTCGCTGACCGCGCCCACCAGCGTGCCTGGCGCGGACCGCATCGGCCGCGGGGCACACGACGGGCCGGCCCACGTCAGGCCGCCCCCGGAGCGGCGGCACGCGCGAGCGCCGATTACCCATGACGCCGTCGCCTTCGGCAGGATGAGCGCCATGACCGAGATCCACACACCCCGCCTGCTCCTCCGTCGCTGGCACGACGACGACCTCGCGGCCATGGCGGACATCAACGCGGACCCCCGGGTCATGCGCTGGATCGACGACGGCTCGGTGCGCGACCTGGACCACACGGCAGAAGCCATCGAGCGGTGGGAGGAGGAATGGGACGAGGAGGGCTTCGGACTCTTCGCCGTCGAACTACTGGCTTCGGGTGAGCTCGCCGGCTTCACGGGTCTGTCCGTGCCCGAATTCCTGCCGGAGGTACTGCCCGCCGTGGCGATCAGCTGGCGGCTCGGCTCACAGTTCTGGGGCCAGGGATACGCATCCGAAGCCGCCCACGCCACGCTGGAATTCGCGCTCCAGGACCGCGGCCTCGACCGCGTGATCAGCATCAGCCGTGCGGGTGACGACGCCTCCGAGAACGTCATCCGCAAGCTCGGCATGGTGCCGGAGCGGGAGACGGCACACCCGGTGTACGGCTATCCGCTGCACGTCCACACCATCGATCTCACCGAGTTCCAGGCGTGAGCCGGCCGAGCCGTCGATCATCACGAGACAGCCAACCCCGACAGGGGTGAGCCAGAGCGCCAGGAGTCCCCGTTCGGCAGCGCGGACGGACGCGATCGGGCCGAGAGACTTCCCGATCAGGACGGGTACGGCGCCTGGTGAACGCACGGACCCGTGGTCGAGTACCAAGGCGGCCTGAACGAGGACCCGGTGGCCGGCGACCCGGTGGCCGGTGACCCGGTTGGCCGGTGCCGGCGGGGCCCATCGACGGCCGCCTGGGTCGGCTCGTCGGCACACGGCGAGGAGGTCGATCCGGGCCCAGGCCGCGCGGCGCGGCGCTGCGCGAAGACGCGGTCGGCCTGCGAGCGACCGGCCGAAGCGGGACCTCGCGCCGATCGCGTGCCGGTTCAGCGGATGCGGGCCACGCCCGCGTAGATGCCGCTGCCCTCCGGCGCCGGGGCCGGTGTGGCGGCGAACCACTCCGTCGCCGTCACCAGGCCGGGTGACACGAGATCCATTCCGTCGAAGAACCGCTCCACTTCCGGGCGGGTACGGAAGGCGAGCTGGATGCCGCCCTTGGCGTACTCGGCGACGACCTGTTCGACGAGGTCCGGGTACAGGTCGGACGCGGCGTGCGACAGGATCAGGTGGCTGCCCGACGGCAGCGTGTCGACCAGGGCACGGACTATGTCGTGGGCGCCCTGCTCGTCGCTTATGAAGTGCATCAGCGCGATGAGCGACAGCGCGACCGGGCGGTCGAAATCCAGGACGTGCCGGGCGTGCCGGACGATCGCCTCCGGATCACGCACATCCGCCTGGATGTAGTCGGTCACCCCCTCGGGGCGGCTGATCAGCAGCGCCTCCGCGTGCCGCAGGACGATCGGGTCGTTGTCGGTGTAGACGACCTTGGCCGACGGCACGACGTTCTGCACGATCTGATGGAGATTCGGCTCGGTGGGAATTCCGGTGCCGATGTCCAGGAACTGATCGACGCCCTGCGTGGCGAGCCACGCGGCGGCCCGGTGCATGAACTGACGGTTCTGCCGGGCGGCGTCCCTCGCCTCGGGCGGCAGCTTCTCGCCGACGGCCTCGTCGACCGGGTAGTTGTCCTTGCCGCCGAGCAGCCAGTCATAGACCCGCGCAGGGTGTGCCCTGCTGGTGTCGACCGACGGAAACGGCTGAGGGTTGGTCGTCATGGCAACTCCATCGCGCCGATGAGAAGTACAGAGCGAGTTCGCGGTGATCGTACTCGGGCGTCTCATCTGCCTTGCACAGGGGGCGACTTGGTCAGCGCAGGGCGCGCGTGCGCCGGGTGGAGCTCGAACTCCTGGAGACCCGCGCCTTGGTTCGCCAGGGCAAGTCGGGGGGACCGCACCGGCGGCGACTCGGCGATCGCCGGCGGTGACGGGCGCCCCTCAGACCCAGCTGTCGAGCCACATCCTGGCCTGCCAGCCGGAGTACGGGATGGTCTGCCCGGTGTAGATCGGGAAGAAGTAGACGAAGTTCCAGGCGATGAGCAGGACCAGCACGCCCGCGGCCACCGCGCCCGTCTGCCGGCGGCGCTCCGTCGCGCCCGGTGGCCCCAGCATGGCTCCGATCATCATCGTCACGGCCAGGCACAGGTACGGCACGAAGACGACCGCGTAGAAGGAGAAGACCGTGCGGTCCTGGTACAGGAACCACGGCAGATAGCCGGCGGCCACCGCGCACAGGACGGCGCCGGCCCGCCAGTCGCGCCGCAGTGCCCAGCGGTAGAGGAGATAGACCAGGGCGACGCAGGCGGCCCACCATAGGACCGGGGTGCCCAGGGCGAGGACCGTGCGGGAGCAGGCGGAGGCCGTGCGGCAGCCGTCCTCTCCGGGTTGCGGCGAGTCGTAGGAGAACAGCACGGGGCGGCCGAGGACCAGCCAACTCCAGGGATTCGACTGGTACTTGTGAGGCGTGTGCAGCCCCACGTTGAACTGGTACACCAGGTACTCGTAGTGCCACAGGCTGCGCAGCGGGGCCGGGATCCACGACCAGGTGCCGCCCCGGCCGTCCGCCCAGTGGCGTCCCCAGCCGTCGTCGGACAGGAACCAGCCGGTCCAGGTCACCAGATACGTCACGACGGCGACCGGCGCGAGGGAGAGCAGCGAGGGCCCGAGGTCCCTGCGCAGCACCGCCCGGTACGGGTGCCGGGCTCCGGCCACCCGGCGTGCGCCGACGTCCCACAGCAAGGTCAGGACGATGAAGAAGGCCAGGAAGTAGAGGCCGTTCCATTTGGTCGAGGCGGCCAGGCCCAGGAAGAGGCCCGCCGCGAGCCGCCAGGGCCGCCATCCCGTTCCCGCGCGGTCACCGGTGTCGCCGTCGGGCCGTACCCGGCCGTCCGCGCCGGCCGGCAGCGCCGCCGCGAGCCGGGCCCGCGCCCGGTCCCGGTCGATCAGCAGGCAGCCGAAGGCCGCCAGGGCGAAGACCATCACGACGAGGTCCAGCAGCGCGGTACGGCTCATCACGACATGCAGGCCGTCCACCGCCAGCAGGGCGCCGGCCAGGCAGCCCAGGAAGGTGGACCGGAACAGGCGGCGCCCGATCCGGCACAGCAGCAGCACGCTCAGCGTGCCCAGCAGCGCCGTCATGAAGCGCCAGCCGAACGGGGTGAGGCCGAACAGCCCCTCGCCGAGGGCGATCACCCACTTGCCCGCAGGCGGGTGCGCGACGAAGGAACCCGCGTCGGAGAGCGGGATCACCTGCGGGTGCGCGAGGATCTCCGGGTCGGTGATCTTGCGGTCCGGCCAGGTGCCCTCGTAGCCGAGGTGCAGCAGCGACCAGGCGTCCTTGGCGTAGTAGGTCTCGTCGAAGACGACCTCCCGCGGCCGGCCGAGCCGCCAGAACCGGATCGCCCCCGCCAGCACGGCGACCAGCACCGGTCCCAGCCACTCCATCGCCCTGGCGAGGCGGTCCGCCGGCGCGGGCGCGAGCCCGACAAGCGCCCACAGACGCGGGGACGGCTCCGGAAACGGCGGGACAAGCCGCTCCCGCACATCGGCAGGGGGCCGCCCGGGAACCGCCCCCACGATCCGGCGAGCCGGGAGGCGTTTCGTTCCGTCCATTCCATCCAGCAACTGAGCCACGCCTGTTGGACGCGTTTTCCCCTGCGGAGGTTGCGGTTCCGGGGGTCTCTGGTGTCACTCGTGCATCAGCCGGCATGGCGGGGGTGGCGGTCACGGCCGGGGGAAGCGTCGGCCCGCATCGGGCGTTCGGGTCCCGCTAGTGCTGTGACCGGAAAGGTTTGCCGGGAGCTCGCGGCGTCCGGTGCGGTGCATCGCAAGGCGGAGCATCACCCGCGTACTGGATGTACTCGGGTGCGGAGCATCACCCGCGTACTGGATGTACTCGGGTGGTGCGGCAACGTGGCGAGGTGCCGTGCCGGGCGTCGCGAGCCGGTGAACCTTTCCGGTCGCAGCACTAACCGTGCATCACCGGGCGGCCCCCGCACGGCGACGACGCCGGATGGTTCACGAAAGCCCCGGCCGGTAAAACTCCGGGATGCGCACGTCGGATGTGTCAAACGCGCGCGCTCCGTACGCTGGTTCACTCGTGGAGGCGTCCGTCGACGGCTTCGCGCGGGGGAAGGGACATGACAGTGGTCAAGGGGGACACGGCAGGACGCCCGGCCTTAGGGAGAGGGCGCGTCCTGTCGCCGCAGGCAGTCGTCAGGGGCGCCGGGATCCTGGTCCTGCCCGACGTGGTGCCGGCCGGCGTCCGGCGGGCCGTGCGGCTGCCCGACGGCGGTTCGCGGACGGCGGGGGGCCGGTCATGACGGACACCCAGGGCTCCTGGGGGCCGCCCAAGGTCTTGGTCGACGCGCTGGAAGCCATCTCGTGCTTCGAGGATCCGGCGATGCTGCACGAGTGCGCGCGTCATGTGAGCCGGGCACTGCGGATCAGGATCCAGCTGCCCAGCACCGGCCGCCCACGCAACGCACTGCTGATCCTGCTGCGCGAGGTGATGCCGCACCCGGAGGGCCTGCAGGCGCTGGGCATCGTGGTCTCGGCGCTGGAGGGGGAGACCCGCCCGATGGCACGGCTGCGTGCCGCGATCGCGATCGCCGAGGTGCCGCTGTTCGACGGGAGCAGCTGGGAACGGCTGATGATCCTCCTCGGCGGCCTCGACGTGCTCGACATCGCCCGGGTCTTCCGCGCGGCCGTGGGAGACCGCCCCGAACCCCTGCCCGCGCACTACCAGGAACCCTGGTCGGCGGTGCTGTACGCCGCGAATCTCAACGCACGCCCTGGCAGGCCGTTGCCCTGCGTCCTCCTCGTCGAGCACCTGGCGCGGTACGCGAAGGGGCAGCAACGGCAGGACCTGCTGGACTGGGTGGCGGAGCACCGGGACCGTCCCGAGGCGTATCCCGCCGGCGCGGCCGGATCCGACGGGCCGTGGCCGGCCGTCGGCGGCCAGGCCTCCCCGTCTGTCCACTCCCACCCGGAGTTCGGCCCTCCGGACCGCCCCCGTCCCGAGCCGTTGCCGGGGAACGGCACGGGGAGCGTCGCGGGAAACGGCGCGGAGACCGCAGCGGGAAACGTCGCGGAGTCCGTTTGGGCCCCCTCCACCTGGTTGCTGATCCGGCTGCGCCCGCTGTTCTACGCCGAGCACGAGGGCAGGCGGCAGTTGACCTACTGGTGGCGGAACGGCGGCGACCCGAACCCGTATCCGGTCAAGGGCGGCGATCTGGAGGTCGACGAGACCGACCTGCCCGAGCGGGTGAAGTCACTGGTGCACGAGGCCGAGACAGGGTGGGCCTATCTGTGCCGCGAAGACATAGCACTGGAGTTCGTACTCTCCAAGGATCTGATGCACCTGGACGTCGAGAACTGGGCGAAGAAGGCGTTCGGCAAGGCCGAGGCCACCCTGGGGAAGGACCATCCGGTGGTGCTGCGCAGTCTCGAAAGAGTGGAAGGCAGAGCCACGCATGGACGCTGGCTCAGGCGATGGGACGCCCTCAAACCCGACAGCCAGGGACCCGTCCACTGGTTCCCCGACGAGCACCCCGACCGGCTGCTCTCCGAGCCTCACCCGGTGCTGGCGGTCCTCAGCGAACCGCCGGGCGGGCAGGGCGGCACGGGCGCGGGGAGCGACGAGCTGGACGCCTCGCTCCGGGCCGGCGTACCGATCGTGGTCTGGGACCGGCGTGGGGGAATCGACCCCGTCTTCCGCAGAGAGTTGCTAGAACTGGCCGAGGGCAAACGCATACACCGGTTACCTGACGAAGTCAGGTCGTTGCGCATTGCGGCCGGAGGCGAGGATCCTGCTATGAACGGCGTTTCATCGCTCGGCCGCTACGCGGCCGTGCTGTGGGACGACCCCTACCGCCTTCCGGGCGGGCGGGCCGAAGCGGCGGAGTCTTCCGCAGAGGGGGGAGGGGAGGGACGAGATGCTGCCAGAGGACGGTGAGAGCGAGAGGACGCGCCCGGGCGAGGACGCACCGGTGGGGGGCGGCACGACGGCTCCGGACCCGAAGAGTGCCGTCGGGCCCGATGGCGGCACTGCGGGGCCGAACGGAGCGGACCACCGCTGGTGGTTCTACCACGGCACCGGCCAGCCCCGTTACGACGATGTCAGTGACTTGCTGCCCGAGCCGCCGCCCTGGCGCCGTTTCACGGGTGGCCCCGTGGTGTCCCCGCCCCCGTCGGACGACGAGGAGATCGAGCGTCGGCTGGGGCGGATCAGCGCGTTATCCCCTGGTTCCGACCAGCTCAGGCGTGAAGTGGACATGGTGAACGCGGCCCTGGTGCTGCGTCGTCCACTGCTGGTCACCGGACGTCCGGGAACCGGCAAGTCGTCGCTCGCGTACCGGATCAGCAGGGAGCTGCGGCTGGGCCGGGTGTTGCGCTGGCACATCACCAGCCGCACCACTTTACGCAGCGGCCTGTACGAGTACGACGCGATCGGCCGCGTCCAGGACTCGGCGGCCCGGCACACCCTGCACCCGGCGGGAGGCGCCGCCGGCACCGGGGCGGAGTCGCAGGCCGGGGAACAGCTTCCCGGGATCGGCGACTACCTCCAACTCGGCCCACTGGGAACGGCCTTGCTGCCGTACGAGGTCCCGAGGGTGCTTCTGGTCGACGAACTGGACAAGAGCGACCAGGATCTGGCCAACGACTTGCTGAGCGTGTTCGAAGAGGGGCAGTTCCGGATCCCCGAACTGGTGCGGGCCCGGCGGCAGCACCGCGAGGTGACCGTCGGGATCGACGATCCCGGCCGCGACGCCGAGATCGTCGAAGGCATCGTCAAGTGCCGCGCCTTCCCCGTCGTGGTGATCACGTCCAACGGAGAGCGGGAGTTCCCGCCGGCCTTTCTGCGCCGGTGTCTGCGGCTGCAGATGCCGGATCCCGACCGGCCGCAACTTGTCGGCATGGTCGCGGCCCACCTGCAGCGGGCCGGGTCCGCGGCATCGGGGATCCCGGCAGCGGAGGGCCTGATCGACCAGTTCCTGCGCAGCAGCCGGGAACGCGGCGGCCTCGCCATCGACCAACTGCTCAACGCCGCGTTCGTGGCGACCTCGGGGCGCTTCTCCGGCGACGAGAGCGCGCTGGAGGACCTCGTGGACGCGTTGTGGCACCGGCTCGACGGGGCGGGGGCGGAATCGAGGACCGGATGACGGCGGCGTCCGCTGAGCCTCCGGCCCCCTCCGGATCGGCAGAGGGGGCATTCACCTCTGCCCCGGACCAGGACCTGCCGGACTGGTCGGAACTGGCGGACGCCCTGTACCTGGCGGCGTATCAGGATGCCGCGGTGCCGCGGTTCGACGTGCCGGGGCGGGCTGCCCTGGAGCGCGGCGAGAGGCTACGGCAGGCCGGACGCCGACGTGCCGAGCGGGTGCCCCCCGAAGGGCAGGACACCCCGCCCGAAGGGCAGGACACCCCGCCCGAAGGGCAGGACACCCCGCCCGAAGGGCAGGACACTCCGCCCGAGGAGCAGGACGGTGCACCGGGCGCCCCCGCGACAACCGGAGAACGGCGCCCGGCCGGTCCCCGCCCCGACCTGGGCGCGCACGTGCCGGAGGGGCGGCCCCCGTCCCGCCCGCTGCACACCCTGCGCCGGCAGGCGGAGACGGATCCCGGACCGTCAGGGTGGCCGGCGTCGCCCCAGCCGGCCGACGGCCTCGGGATCGTCAGATCGCTGCGTCCGCTGCGCCTGACCCGCCACTCGCCCTACGAGGTCGAACTGGACGAGGAGGCGACCGCCGAGCAGGCCGCCGCGGCAGGGGTGTGGACACCGGTGTGCCGACCGGTGTCGGAACGCCGGCTGGATCTGTTGCTGCTGGTGGATACGGGCCCCTCGATGGTCCTGTGGACCCCGGTGACGCGCCGGCTCGCCGAGCTGATGGAGCACACGGCGGCGTTCCGCACCGTGCGGACGGTCCCCTGGGACCTGGCCTCCGGTACGCCGACCGGCCTGCCGGCGGCCGAGGTCCACTCCGACGGCCGGCAGCTGCTGCTGGCCGTCACGGACGGCGGCCACAGCGCCTGGCGGACCGGGCGTGCGGCCTCGGTGCTGAACCGGCTGGGCCGGTCCTCTCCCGTCGCCGTACTGAGCCTGCTCCCCCAGCAGTTGTGGGACCTGACCCTGCCCACGGTCACCCGCACCCGGTTACAGGCCCCGTCGCCCGCCGTCCCCAACCGGGCCTACGACGCCGACTGGAAGCGCCCCGGCACGGACCCTCTGGACCCGCGGTCACCCACGCCCGGCGGGGCCGGCCGGGACAACGCGATCCCGGTGCCCGTCCTCGAGCTGCGGCCGAACGCGCTGAGCCGCTGGGCCCGTCTGGTGGCCGCGGCAAGCGGTGACGGAGGGCACTCCCTGGCGACCCTGTGGACCGCCCCCGACGGGGATCTGCGGTCCGCGACGGTCGGACCGACGACCGAGGACCTGGCCGACCTGGTGACCGAGCCCCTCGCCGGAGAGGCGGACGAGGCGCGCCCCGCCGAGTCCTCCGTGGAGCTGCGGGCGAAACGCGCTGCCGCCGCCGTGCGGCGCTTTCGGGCCACGGCCTCCCCGGCCGCCTACACCCTCGCGCAGCGGCTCGCGGCGGCCGCGCTCAGCCTCCCCGTCATGCGGCTGCTCCAGGAGCTGCAGCCCGGGTCCGAGCCCTGGAACCTCTCCGAGATCATGCTGCTGGGCCTGGTGCGCCGCGTCGACGACGCCGCCGAGACCGAGGCCGTCCATCGCGTGTCGTACGACTTCCCGGAGGGCGTGCGGGAGGAACTCCTGGCTCTCGGCTCCCGCTCCGAGACGCTGCGCGCGATGCGCCAGGTCCGCCGGTATGCCGGGCCGAGGCTGGAGGCGCTCTGGGGCGAGGGCGGGGACGCGCTCGTGGCGCCGGAGGGAGATCCCCCGGACCCCCCGATGACGGAACAGACCCGTCCGTTCGTGGCCCATCTGTACACGGCGTTGTGCTCGGTGTCAGGGCCCTATCTCGCGCGAGCCAACCAGCTTGGCCGTCTGTTGCAGCGCAGCGAGCCCGGACCGGCCGGGCAACCCGCGACTCCTGCCACCCAAGCCGCACCGCATCAAATAAAAGGATCAGGCTACAGACACTCCGAAATGCGGTCAAACTTGAATATACCCCCCGAGGGCGCGCTAGATTACGGGCCTACGCCTCAGCCCGCGCAACCAACGAACATCCGGCCCCTCGCGGGGACTTCCTCAGCAGCGCCACCGTCCATCGGTGTTTTGCCCGTACCCAACGCCCCGCGACAAGGAGGCAAAACCGTGTCCCCCGGCTCCCCCGCTGCCTCCGGTGCACAGCCCCCGAACTCCCCGCCCCGCCTCTGGGGCAACGTCCCGCAACGCAACCGGAACTTCACGGGGCGGGAGGCGCTGCTCGACCGGCTGCGGGAGCGGCTGCGTGGTGGCGTCGCCGCGGTCCTGCCCGAGGCCCTGCACGGCATGGGCGGGGTGGGTAAATCCCAGATCGCCATCGAGTTCCTCTACCGGCACAGCCGGGAATACCGGCTGGTCTGGTGGATTCCAGCGGAACAGGAAAGCCAGATCGTCCAGTCGCTGATCGAACTGGGCGAGCAGATGGGCCTGGAGGCCGGCTCCGACGTGGGGGCGGTGCCGACCGTACTGAATGCCCTGCGCGAGGGTCACCCGTACACCGACTGGCTACTGGTGTTCGATAACGCGGAAGATCCCCGCACAGTACGCAAATACTTCCCGAGCAACGGACCAGGCAGCATCGTCGTGACATCTCGCAACTCCCACTGGTCCACCGACTTCAGCTCCCTGGAAGTCGACGTCTTCACCCGTGAGGAGAGCGTGGCCCTGCTGCGCCGCCGCAGCGAGAACCTGCCCGACGACGCCGTGGACCATCTGGCCGCCGCGCTCGGCGACCTGCCCCTGGCGGTGGAGCAGGCGGCGGTCTGGCTGGCCGAGACCGGCATGCCGGTGCAGCAGTACCTGGAGGTGTACGAGCGCAACTTCACGGAGTTGATGCAGTCGGACCCTCCGAGCGACTACAACCGGTCGGTGGCGGCGGCATGGAACGTGTCGCTGGAGCGGCTGCGCGAGAGCCGGCCGGACGCCCTGCAGTTGCTGCAGGTCTGCGCGTTCTTCGCGCCCGAGCCGATCGACTGGGACCTCTTCTCGGCGGTGCGCGGCATCTCGGTTCCTCCGGAGTTGCAGGCCACACTGGACGATCCGGTCAGACTGGGCCGCGCCGTGCGCGAGATCGGGCGGTACGCCCTGGCCCGCATCGACCACCGGCAGAACACGGTCCTCATGCACCGGCTGGTACAGCGGGTGCTCATCGAGCAGATGAACCCGCAGGAACAGGAGTCGATGCGGCACGCGGCGCATCAGCTGCTGGCCCACGCGGATCCGCGCAATCCACAGCGATCCGTCTACTGGCCCCGTTACTCGTCGCTGCTCAGCCACCTGAGGGCGTCCGACGCGGTGCGGTGCAAAGACGGCTGGACACGTCTGCTGGTCCTGAACGAGGTGCGGTTCCTGCGGGCGCGCGGCGACCACGAGGGATCCCTGGCTCTGGGCGAGCAGGCAGCGGACATCTGGCGCGCGGACCTGAGCGAGGATCACGAGGAGATCCTCGCCGTCGACCAGCAGATCGCCGAGACGCTGCGGGAGCAGGAGACCGACCTGCCCCGCGCCTACGCGCTGCAGTCCCACCTCGTGGAGCGGTACCGCAGGGCCCTGGGCGAGGGACACGAGAACACGCTGCGGGCCCAGAGCTACATGGCCATCCATCACCGCACCCGGGGGAAGTTCGAAGAGGCCCGGGAGATGGACCAGCGCGTCTTCGAGACCAGCGCACGGGAATTCGGCAGGGACGACCCCGCCACCCTCCTCGCCGCGCACAACTATGCCGTGAGCCTCCGGCTGGCGGGCAACGCCGAAGACGCCCTGGCCCTCGACTACGACACCTGGCAGCGCCGGATCGAGGTGCTCGGCGAGGACCACATCAACACACTGGGCACGCGGGAGGCCTATCTCCTCGACCTGCAGGAGGTCGGTCGCTACGAGGAGGCCAACGAGGGGTACGAGGCGCTGGCCGCGGAAGTCACCGCAAGTCTCGGCGAGCAGCACCGGTTCGTGGCGCTGGTGAACCGCAACCGGTGCGTCACACTGCGCAAGATGGGCGACCATCAGGGCGCCTACGCGCTGTCCAGCAGGTACCTGGAACTGACCGCCGAAACCCTCGGCACCGCCAGCCGCCAGTACCTGCTGATCGCGGTCAGCCACGCCAACGACCTGCGACAGGTCGGCAAGCTCCAGGAATCGCGCGCCCTGAGCGAACAGATGCTGGAGATGCACCGCACCAAGTACGGCCGGGAACATCCGCACAGCTACGCCATCGCCATGAACCTCGCGGTGACACTGCGTCTGCTGGGGCAGCCCGAAGCCGCGTTGGTACTGGACACGGAATCGGTCGAGGGTCTCACCCTCGAACTCCCTTCGGGGCACCCCCGCACCCTGCTCGCCCGTATGAACCTGGCCAGCGACTACTTCGCTCTGGGGCGCATCGAAGAGGCGCACGATCTCGACGACGCCGTGGCGGAGGAGTCGAGGCGACCGCGTGAGAACCACCCGACGAACCTGGCCGTGGGACTCAACCTGAGCCATGACCTGAAGGCGTTGCGCCGGACCGAGGAGAGCGAGCGCCTGTACGCCAGGACGCTGGACCAGTACCGCGAACGCCTGGGCCCCTCGCACCCCGCCACGCTCGACGCCGAAAGGGGGCTGCGGGCCAACGGAGACATCGACCTGCTCTCCCTCTAGGAGCCGGCCCCGGCCAGCCACTGGGCGAGTTCGGCAGGGGCGGGCACGTCTCCTCCGGCCGCGGCGACCGCCCGGCGGACGCCGGCCACCGCCTCGGGACGGTCGAGCAGCAGAGCGGCACCCGGCCGTCTGGCATGCTCGGGTTGCGCCAACACCGCGCCGATCCATGCCTCGGGGTCCCCGGGGTCCTGCGCCGCCCACTCCGCGTACGCGGCCGCGGCCCGCTCGGTGTCTCCCGCGACCGCGGCGTACCCGGCCCTGAGCGCGGGCTCTCCGTCTCTGTCCTGCCGTAGCCGCCGACGGTCGAAGGTGTCCGGCGCGGAGAGCCGGAACCTGGCCAGCGGTCCGAAAGTGTCGAGACGGATCAGGTCGGGGCGCGGACGCAGCTCTGCGGGCGGCAGGGCCGGAGCAGCGGAACCGGCGATCCAGGCTTCGGCCAAACGATTCGCCATCGGAGCCGGAACCTCCAGGTGCCGTGCCCGCCACACCGCACGCCGCAACGTGCAGTAATCGCGGGCCAGTGCGGCCGGCCCGGCGGCCACCTCGTCGTCCTGCCAGGTGGCGAGCTGGTCAGCGATCTCGCCGACGAACAGTTCGCCTGCCCCCGTCAGGTTCTCGCCGGGCAACAGCGCCGCCACCGCCTCCTGCAACTGCTCCCGCAGCACGGCGAACTCGAAGTCCGCGCGCCGGGACTCCGGGCCCGTCACATGCCTGCGGTGTGCGCGCCAGAACCGCCCGACGCCGGCGAAAGCGAACAATCCGTGGATAAGGCCGTGCACCGGCCTGGGATCACTGCGCCACGGCGCGTAGTAGAGCCGCGTCCCCTTCGGCTCGCCGCCGTCCACGTCCCCCTCGGCCCCCTCGTCCCCCTCGGCCCCCTCGGCCCCCTCGGCCCCCTCGTCCTCCTCCTTCTCTGGGACGTGGACCAGGGGCACCAGGCCGAGCAGCGCGTTGAGCTGTTGATGGCGGGACTCGTGGACGAGGACGGCCGCCGTCTGGGTCTCGTCGGAGGGCAGGGACAGGGTGACCGCGCCGAAGGCGTCCAGCGAGGAGGCACTGGCCACCAGCGCTCCCCGCGCGCCTCGGAACGAGCGCGGTACGAGGGCCCGCACCAACGTCCTGAGCGCGACGGCCTCCGCCGGGCACTCCCGGTCCAGCAGGGCGTACGCGCCGGCCAGCCGGGCCTCCCAGACGCGCAGCCGCTCATCGCCCGAGCGGTCGGGCGACCGCGGGTAGCGCGTGAAGTCCCGATACGGACTCACCGTGTCCAGCCACGGCCCCGGTCCCACGGCGCCGTCCCCGGCGGGCGCGAAGCCGCGCACCGCCCGCAGCGGACGCCAGCCCGGCGCCTCGGAGGCGAGGTGCCGGGAAGCCGGCAGCCGTACCTCTGCCAGTTCCCCGACCGCGACGGCGCCCTCCCGGTCCACCCGGATCTCGGCCTCGGACCACCGGCGGCGTGCCACCGGGCCCGCCATTCCCGCGCCGGGGAGCCAGATCATCCCCCGGTGTGCGGGCACCCGCAGCACACCGGACACCCCGGAACGCAGGGCAGCCGCCGCGGCCAGCGCATGGAACTGGCCGAGATCGGCCCAGAGCGGGGCGGCGGACGCCGGGCCCTCGGCGGTGCCGCCCAGGCGGCGGAGCAGGCGCAGCGCCCACGCCATGACGGTGGGATCCGCGAGGACGGCTTCCACCGCTTCGGGAGACCGCTCCTCGGCCGCGCACAGCAGGCTCCAGGCGGTCCGGCCCGACACGACACCGGCGTGCCGGCCGCGCCGCGCCGCCTCGTCGTCGTGTTCCAGCAAGGCACGCAGCACCAACAGGAGCTGACTGCGCTGAGCCGCACGTAACAGGCGCAGGTCGGCCTCGCTCGCACGGCCCGCCGCCATGTCCCGGAGCGAGTCCCGAGACATCCGGTGGACGTCCAACGGCCCAGCGGTCACCGCCCGCACTCGTCCGGACGCCTGCCGCGGACGAATCTCATCTCGTCGCTCTGGCTGTCGCCCAACAGCGTTCCGAAGGCCAGGGCCGCCTTGGCGTTCATCTCCCTCAACGCGCGTCGCAGGGCAGGATCGTCACTCGATTGCAGCTCCGCCAGAGAGAGCCCAGACAGATCTAGAAGGTCGGAACGGAAGTCCTTCGCAGGGTCTGCCATACGTGGTTCCCCCCTGACATGGTGTTTGGCGGCTCTGGGCGCGCTTCCATGGTGGCTGCAATGCCCCTGCAGTGGAAGACGGCCGCAGGTCATCCACCGTGCGGCCCGCACAGGCGCCAGGCAGGCAGGCGAGGAGGGGGCGACATGAGGAGGTTACTGCGGTTTCCGGCGGGAGAACGGTGACGGATTCCCGGTCGGGGAGGCGACCGATGACGGGCTGGGGGCGTCAAGGTCTCCAAGTCAAGGGGCGCGGGGCACCTCAAGGCGACCGTGGCATGGCGCCCGCACGGTACCTGCGGACGGGGCGGTCGCCCCGCCGGTCACCGCGGCGAACGGGGCTTCGCCTCGCGTGCAGAACAGGGCATTGCCGTGCGGCAGTTGCGTCGGGACCGGGGGAACGGCGTCCCGGACCGACCGGATCCCGGGTGCCCTCCGCTCCGCGCCGAGCCGCCGTACGCGGAGCCCGTCACCCGTCGCCGTGCTGGCGGCGGATTCTCGCGGCCACCTCGTTCTCCTCCGTCTCCCACCAGGGGCGGACCCGTTCGGCGGACGGGGCGGTCGGGGTGGGGGCGGCGGGGGCGGCGGCGGGGGCCTCGGCGGCCTGTTGCCGGTCCAGGTGGCGGTCGAGCGCCGCCGTCTGTACCCGTTCCACCCGCGCCCACTGGAACAGGATCGTCAACAGGAACGGCAACGCGACCAGCTCGGCGATGCTCAGCATCGCGCCGCCGCCGATCTGCTGGTCGTGCCGGACGTCCGGGGACCAGGACGGGTGGTGGTGCAGGTACCAGGCACCGGCGATCAGCGTGCCGTGCGTCATGACGACCACGCCCGGGATCGCGTCGATCACCCCGTCCAGGAAGACCAGGGCCGCCCGGACCGGATGGGTGCACCAGGCCGGGAGGGTCTCCTCCCGGGTCAGCACCGGTACGACGAACAGGCATCCCGCGATCAGCAGGTGCAGGTACATCAGCTCGTGCAGCCAGCCCACCCGCAGCGCGGTGCCGAAGTAGGGGGTGAAGTAGATGGTCAGCTCGGTGGTGAGCACCAGCGCCGTGCTGACCAGGGGGAAGGTCAGCAGACGGATCAGGCGGCCGGTCATCGTGCGGCGGAGCCGTGCCGCCGCGGGCTCCGGCAGGGCCTCCACCGCGAGCCGGAGCGGGTCGCCCAGCGCCAGACCCAGGGGCGCGACCAGGTCGAGCAGGATGTTCTGGACGGCGGCCGGCCAGAACAGCACGTGGTCGTAGACGGCGAGGGCCGACATCGTCGCCACCACCAGCGCGCCCAGGCCCAGGACCGTGAAGGCGGCGGTGCGGGCCGGCGACCAGGGCTCGCCCTTCGCGCCTACCCGCAGCACGCCCCAGCCGTACAGCCCGCCCAGGGCCACGACCAGCAGCAGCGCCGGCACATCCGGCTGCCACGACGTCAGCAGCCGGCCCACGGTCAGTTCGGCCATCCGGCTCATCCTCCTTCGGTCCGGGACGAAACGGGTCAGGTCAGGTCCACTGCGCGACGCTATACCCGGGCCGCCCGGCGCCGGCAGCGGGACCGGCGGCAGACGCGCGACCCGTACCTGGTACGTCACCGGGCGGTACCGGTTCCGCACCAAGGTCCGCAGCGGCCCCGACGCCTACCGGCAGACCATGCGCACCGAGAAGCGGTGCGTGGAACTGGACGACGTGAACGGCGACAGGACGCGGGACGACGTCTGGTACCGGGTCAGCGGTTCGGTCCCCGGCGACGCCCGGACCGCGGACGGGCACGCCCGGCGGGAGTCCGTCCCGACCGGCGAGGGCTGCCGAGCCGTCCGCCCGCCACCGCGTCACAGTTCTGTGCCGGGCCGAAGTGGTCCTTGGCCACTTTCGCCGGACCGTGCTTAGGGTGATCACCGCGGTTACGGATCTTGACCGGTCCGGCTCCGCAGGACTGGTATTACGCACTGGGGGGCGTCTTTCATGGGGGAACGGTCTGTCATGCCTCGGCGTGTGCCGGCGCGGCCCGTCGCCGCGGTCCTGGCCGCCGTCGGGATCGTCGCCGGGGTGCTGGTCGGCGGGCCGGGGCTTGAGTCGGTGCCGGGGTGCGGGACGTCGGGAGACCTCTATCCGTCGCAGACCGCGCGGGACTGGGTGTCGTACGCCGATCACGTCGTCGTCGCCAGCCCGACCCGGGAGCAGGAGACCAACCGGCGGACCTACCGCAAGGGGTCGGTCGCGTACGCGATGGACCGGCTGGTGAGCTTCCGGACCGACAGCAGGCTGTGGTCCCGCAGTTCACCCCGGCACGCCATCGGGTCGGACTTCGACATGGTCGCCCCGGGCTGGCAGGTCTACCGGTCCAGTGGCACCCGCGTGGCGCAGCCGGCCACCGACGCGCCCCGGCTCGAGGTCGGCCACACCTACCTGCTCGCCCTGCGCTGGCGCGAAGGCGGCTGGGTGGTCCTCGGCGAGGGCGGATCCGTGCCCTTCGACGACGGCACCGGCGACCAGGGCGAGTGGTGCGGACGTGTGCTGAGCAAGGAGGACGTCGCCGAGGGGGAACGATTCTCCCGGCATGACGACCACAGCCTGGAGAAGGCGGTATTCGGCCAGAACGAGCAGGCCGTCAAGCGCATCCTCGACAACGCCGCTCACGACGGCGCCGGCAGCGACTGAGGCGACCGCGACCGAGCCGGGCCGCCGGGCGGCCGCCCCGGCCGAACCCAGCCCGCCTGCCCCTCCTGCACACAGGCACCCACATCTCCCCCACCGAAATGGCATGAACAGTTCACCTGTTCTCCACATTCGACGTGCTGGTGCGCAAGGAACCGGCCATTGACTCTCCCCGCGCGGCACCCCATTCGGGGCCGTGTGGGGAGAATCGTTTCGTATAGGGGGGGCACAGTGGTGTCCGCACTCGAGGGTTCCGCCGGGGCGGAATCCGAAAGACCCGTGCCCAGGCGGCTGTCCGCCGCCCGGGGGCTCGGGGACCGGATGTTCCGGTACCAGTTGACGGCCACGGGTGGCATCGTCCTCGCCATCATGGCCGCCGTAGGGCTGTTCCTGCTGCTGCGGGCCGGGCAGGCGCTGCGGGCGAGAGGCGTCTGGGCCTTCCTCACGACCGCCGAATGGCAGCCGGACGTACACAGGTTCGGCATCGCGGCCGTGCTCACCGGCACACTGCTCATCGCCGCCGTGGCCGTCACGATCAGCGTGCCACTGGCCCTCGGCACCGCCCTGTTCATCTCGGACGTGGCGCCCCGGCCCCTGCGCCGCACGCTCGTCACGATGGTGGACCTGATGGCCGCCGTGCCCTCCGTGGTCTACGGCCTGTGGGGGCTGTTCTTCCTCCAGCAGCACGTGATCGGGCTCTCCCGCTGGCTGTCGGACTGGTTCGGGTGGATCCCGTTCCTGCACGTCGACGGCGTCCAGCCGGGCGAACCCCTCTCCTCCCAGAGCGTCTACACCGCCTCCACCTTCGTCGCCGGGATCGTCGTCGCCCTGATGGTCGCGCCGATCCAGTGCTCGGTGATGCGCGAGGTGTTCGCCCAGGCGCCGGCCGGTGAACGCGAGGGCGCCTACGCGCTCGGCGCTACCCGCTGGGGCATGATCCGCGCGGTCGTACTGCCGTACGGCATGGGCGGGATCATCGGCGGCACCATGCTGGGCCTGGGCCGGGCGCTCGGCGAGACCATCGCGGTCTACCTGATCATCTCGCCGGTCTTCGTGATCCAGCCGCACATCCTGCAGACCGGCTCGAACTCGGTCTCCTCCCTCATCGCCCTGCACTACGGCGATGCCTCCACCTTCGGCATGTCGGCGCTGATGGCCGCGGGCCTGGCGCTGTTCCTGCTCACCCTGGCGGTCAACTTCACCGCCTCCTCGATCGTGGCGCGGTCACGGTCCGGCGCGCAGAGCGAGGCCTGACGATGACCGTCGTAGACCTTGAGAAGAACGTTCCGCAGGACGCCCCCCGGGAGGTCCCCGCGGACGGCTCCACGGACGACTCGGTCGCCACACTCCCCGACGTGCCGCGCCGGATCGGCGGCCTCACCCGCTCCGGGGTGCTCTCGCTGTTCGGCGCCGCCGCCTCCGGACTGTGCACCGCCATCCTCCTCTTCGGTGAACTCGCCCCGTTCTCCGGGGGGTTGGGGTTCTTCGTCACCGCATACCTTTCATTCCTAGGTATCTACGCGGTGTTGACAGGGCTCGAGGAGGACGGGCAGGCGGTACGGGACCGGGTGATGACCATCGTCCTGTGGACCGCGGGCGGGCTCATGTTCTGCGCGCTCGCCATGGTCGTCGGCTTCACCGCGTGGCGCGGCCGGGAGGCCCTGCCGCACGGCAACTTCTTCACCCAGGACATGCAGGCGGCGGGCCCGCTCGACCCGCTGACCCACGGCGGCATCGCGCACGCCATGCTCGGCACGCTCATCATGATCGCCATCGCGCTGGCGATCACGGTCCCGCTGGGCCTGGCCTGCGCGGTGTACCTCAACCAGATCCGCGGCCGCTTCTCGCGGTTCGTCCGTACGATCGTCGAGGCGATGACCGCGCTGCCGTCGATCGTGGCCGGCCTGATGGTGTACGCGGTCTGGATCCTCGGTCTCGGCATGCAGAAGTCGGGGCTGGCGGCGGGCTTCGCGATCAGCGTGATGATGCTGCCGATCGTGATCCGCGCGGCGGACGTGGTGCTGCGCCTGGTGCCGGGCAATCTGACGGAGGCGTCCGAGGCCCTCGGCGCCCCGCGCTGGCGAACGGTCTGGCACGTGGTCCTGCCGACGGCTCGCTCGGGTCTCGCCACCGCGGTCATCCTCGGCACGGCCCGCGGCATCGGCGAGACCTCCCCGGTCCTGCTGACGGCGGGCTTCACGGCAGCGCTCAACGCCGACCCGACGAGCGGCCCGATGGTCTCCCTCCCCCTCGCCGTCTTCAACTTCGTCAAGTCCCCCGAGCCGACGATGATCGCCCGCGGTTTCGGCTCGGCGGCGGTCCTGATGGCACTGGTCCTGGTCCTCTTCGCGATCGCCCGGGTGATCGGCGGCCGCGGCCCCGGCCACCAGAACAAGCGCCAGGCGAAGAGGGCGGCGCGGGCGTCCCGCCGGGACGCTACGAGATTCGCCGAACTCCACACCCCGGGACTGGAGTTGTTCGAGCCCGGTGCTTCTGAAACCGACGACCCCGGCAAGCGCCCCGAAAGGGGCGCGGGGAACGGCGCACCCGGCCCCCACACACCCGCACCCGACAACGACGGGCAGACCCCCCACACCGACACACCCGCACCCGCACCCGCACCCGACAACGACGAGCAGGCCCCCAAAGCCGACGCACCCGCACCCGACAACGACGGGCAGGCCCCCCAAGCCGACGCACCCGAGCCCGCCGACGACGAGCAGGCCCCACAGGGGCCACCCGCACCCGACGACGAAACCCGCACGGGTGGTGCGGGTGGGAACGAAGACCTCGCAACAGGAGACAGCCACTGATGTCCAGCCCTGTCATCAACGCCCTCCGCCGGCTGGGCATCCTGGCCGCACTGCTCGGCATCATCGGCACCCTCGCCGGTACGCCGGCGTCCGCCGACAGCTACACCCCCATCGCCGGCGCCGGGTCCACCTGGGCCGAGAACGCCGTCGACGAATGGCGCCGCGCCGTCAACCAGTACGGCATGCGGATCAGCTACGCCGGCACCGGCTCCTCCGACGGCCGCCGCCAGTTCCTCTCCGGCACCGTCGACTTCGCCGTCTCCGACATCCCGTTCCAGACGAACCCCACCGACGGCAGCGCGGCCGAACGCCCCGCGAGCGGCTCCTACGCCTACATGCCGATCGTCGCCGGCGGCACCGTCTTCATGTACCACCTCACCGTCAACGGCAAGCGGGTCACCAACCTCCGCCTCTCGGGCGACGTCGTCACCAAGATCTTCACCGGGGTCGTCAAGACCTGGGACGACCCGGTGATCAAGGCCGACAACCCCGGCCTCCAGCTGCCGCACCGCACCATCGTCCCGGTGGTCCGCTCGGACGGCTCCGGCTCCACCGCCCAGTTCACGATGTGGATGGCGAACCAGCACAGGTCGCTGTGGAACGCGTACTGCGCGAAGGTGGGCCGGTCCGGGTCCTGCGGCCAGACCTCGTACTACCCCACCGTCTCCGGCATGATCGCCCAGTCCGGTGACCTCGGTGTCGCCGGTTACGTCGCCCAGAACTACGGCGAGGGCGCCATCGGGTACGTCAACTACTCGTACGCGCTCAACGCGCACTACCCGGTCGCCAAGGTCCTGAACCACGCGGGCTACTACACCGAGCCCACCCCGCAGAACGTGGCGGTCTCGCTCCTCAAAGCGAAGATCAACACCAACAAGAGCTCGGCGGACTACCTCACCCAGCAGCTCGACGGCGTCTACAACGACTCCGACAAGCGCAACTACCCGCTGTCCAGCTACTCGTACATGATCCTGCCGCTGAAGGTGCAGGGCACCTTCACCAAGGTCAAGGGCAAGACGCTCGGCGCGTTCTCGTACTACTTCATGTGCCAGGGACAGCAACAGGCCCCGAAGCTCGGCTACTCGCCCCTGCCGATCAACCTCGTCCAGGCGGGCTTCGACCAGATCCGCCGGATCCCGGGTGTGCAGGCGCAGAACATCAACATCAAGAACTGCAACAACCCGACCTTCACCGCCAGCGGCCAGAACCGGCTCGCCCAGACCGCGCCCTACCCCGCCGCCTGTGACAAGAAGGGCGCCGCACCCTGCACCACGGGCACCGGCGGCACCAAGTCCGGCACCGGCAACAACAGCAGCACCTCCGGCGGCACCGGCGGCACCGGCACCGGCTCCGGCGGCGCGACCGGCACGGCCTCCGACGGCGGCGGCTCCGCAGGGGGAAGCAGTGCCACGCCCTCCGTCGACCCCGACACCGGCCAGACCATCTCCCCGGACGGCACCGGCTCCGGCGGCACCGCCTCGTCCGGCGGTACGACCGCCGGCGGCACCGTCGCCCTCGCCCAGCCGGTCGCCGTGGCCACCGGGCACGGCTGGACCGCCACCCAGACGCTGATGCTCCTGGCCGCGGTCCTGGTGTTCGGCCTGCTCCTGCTGCCCTCGGTGGTCTCCAGGCTGGTCGGCAGCAAGGCCGGCGGCAGTGGCAACAGCCGCTCCGAAGACGGGAGTTCGCGATGAGGCGCACCCGGATACGCAACGCGCTGATACGGCTTCTCGCCGGCGCCACCGTCGGCGCCCTCGCCGGACTCGCGGTCGCCCAGACCGCCCCCACCGCCACCGCGGCCACCGCGGCCACCGGCTCGGCCGTGACCGTCTCCGGGCGCGGCGAGTTCAAGGACATGAAGTTCACGGTCAGCCAGACCACCCACCTCACCAGCCAGGCCGTCACGGTCAGCTGGTCCGGCGGTGCCCCGACCACCTTCGCGGGCACGCAGTTCAACACCGACTTCGTGCAGATCATGCAGTGCTGGGGCGACGACGACGGCACGGTCCCGTCGAATCCCGGTCCGTCGCGCACCCAGTGCCAGTACGGCGCCTCGCCGACCACGGACCGCGGCAGCTGGCCCGGCAACGACTACGACGACACCCGCCGGGTCTTCTACAACGCCGACCCCACCAACTACGGCCAGGACGACCGCTTCGGCGCCGGCAACCCCAACGCCCCCGGTGAGGTTCCCTTCAAGCCGGTCAGCGGCGACACCGTCACCAGCAACACCCAGAACAACCCCTACTTCAACCACAACACCACCAACGAGGTCGACTTCGCCCGCACCGGCGCCGACGGCACCGGCAAGGAGTTCTTCGAGGTCCAGACCGCCAACGAGGCACCGCATCTGGGCTGTGGAGTGCCCGTGACGGTCGACGGCGCCACCAAGCCGCGCAGTTGCTGGCTGGTGATCGTCCCGCAGGGCCATCTCGACCTCGACGGCAAGCCGTACGCCGACCAGAGCCAGGTCAACGCGGGCTCCCCGGTCTCCTCCACCAACTGGAAGAACCGGATCGCCGTCAAGCTGGACTTCAACAGCGTGGGCACCAACTGCGCCCTGGGCGCCGACGAGCGCCCCACCGCCGGCAGCGAACTCGCCGCCGACGCCATGACCAGCTGGCAGGGCGCCCTGTGCGCGGCCGGCAAGGTCTACGGCTACACGGAGATGGGCGAGCCCGACGCCCGCACCCGGCTCGGCAACGACGGCTCCTTCGGCCTCGCCTTCACCACCCGCGCGCTGGGCTCCGACCTGGCCACGACCGCGCCCCCGGGTACGACGTCGTATGCGCCGGTCGCGCTCTCGGGAACCGTGATCGCCTTCACGATCGAACGAAGACCCAGGTCCGACGCTCCCGAGTCGGAGAACAAACTCGCCGGGACCAAGGTCGAGTCGATCGACATCACCCCGCGTCTGGCCGCCAAGCTGCTCACCGAGTCGTACCGCAACTCCACCTGGCAGGCGGTGATCAACGGCATCGCCGCCAAGGGGTACGGCTGGGCGAAGAACAACCCGGCCGGTCTCGCCACCGACCCCGAGTTCATCGAACTGAACCCGGAGTTCGCCCATCTGTCGGTCGCCGAGACCCCCGCCACCGACACCGACCTGCTCACCTCGCTCGGCCACTCCGACTCGGCCCGCGCGCTGTGGCAGTGGATCGTGTCCGACAAGGACGCCCGGCAGTTCCTCGCCGGTGTCCCGGACGACTGGGGCATGCGGATCAACCCGTACTACTCCACCAACACGGACCTCAACCCGACCGGCGTCGCCTTCGACCCGTCCCAGACGGACGACTACCCGAAGAGCGACCCCTGGTGCACCATCCCGGCCGGCAGCGGCGCCACCCAGAAGCAGTGCATGATCGACTTCCATCCCTACGTCGACGACATGCACGCCGGCGCACTGCACACCCGTCGCGCCGACGGCCTGTGGAAGTCGACCTGGGACCCGCTGGCCACCCCGCCCGCGTACAAGAGCCCCGGCCCGCAGACCGTGGGTTCCCGCTTCCTCATCACGGTCACGGACGCGGCTTCCGCCACTCGGTACGGTCTCCAGACCGCCCGTCTGCGCAACGCGGCAGGAAAGTTCGTCGGACCGACGGAGAACGCCCTGACGTCCGCCGCCGCGAGCGCCTCCGGCAAGGGACTCGCCGAGATCACCCCGTCCGGGGCGACGGCCAAGGGCGCCTACCCGCTGGCCCAGCTGGTCTACGCGGCGGTCCGCCCCGGCAAGGTGAGTAAGGCCGCCCGCCAGGACTACGCCTACCTGCTCAGGTACGCGGCGGGCAACGGCCAGATCACCGGCGCCGACCCGGGCCGGCTGCCCGCCGGCTACGCCCCGCTGCCGAAGAAGCTGCGCGGCGAGACCGACAGGGCGGCCGACGCGCTGATCCACTACACCGGCCCGAGCCCGGCCGGCGACGGCGGCCCGGCGGACGGCGGCGGCACCGACACGAGTGGCGGCGGCCCCTCCGGCACCGGCGGTCTCGACGGCGGCACCGGCGGTGGCACCGGCGGTGGCACCGGCACTCCGACCGACGGTTCCTCCGTCTCACCGAGCCCGAAGGCGTCCTTCGACGGCGGCGAGGCGCTGCAGACCACCACGGCCGGCAACACCCCGGCGGACCCGGCCAACCCGCTGCGGTACGCCGTCCCGGTCGGGGCCGCGCTCGGCGCGGTCGCCGGAGCCGGGGCACCCTTCGCGGGCGGTGGCCGGCTCAGGCTGCCGCTGCGCGTCCCGCTGCCCGGCGGCCGCACGGTGACGGTCCTTCCCGAACTTCCGCAGCGACTGCGGAGGCTGCTGCGGCCCTGAGGCCGCCCCACAGACGGCCGCCCGCCCCGAAGGACAGTCGGGGCGGACGGCCCGCACCACCCTGCCAGATCCGTTTCACTCCTCGCTCCTTCACACATCACGGAGACACTCGATGCGCAGAACGCGCTCCACAGCGGCCCTCGTCGCCGCCGCAGTGGTGGCCGGTGGCCTGGCTCTGGCGAGCCCGGCGTACGCGGACCCCACCCCCGCCGGCACCTTCCGCCAGCTCGTCGGCGTGGGCTCCGACACCACTCAGGACGTGATGAACGCCCTGGCCGGCGACACCGTCAACGGCACCTCCTACGCGTCGACGGCCCTGAAGTCGTCCACCGGCGCGGGCCTCGCCTCCTACGACGCGATCGGCTCCGCCACCATCCAGACCCGCTCCGGCGGCCCGTCCTTCAACCGCCCCAACGGCTCGGGTCCGGGCCGTACGGCGCTCAGCGACTCGCTGACCGGTGACAAGTTCAACGACACCACCGTCGCGGGTCAGGTGGACTTCGCCCGCTCTTCCGGCGGCCCGACCAACCTGGTGGGCAACGCCCTGACCTACATCCCGTTCGCGCGGGACGCGGTCGGCGTCGCGGTCCGCGGCACCGGCCTGGACACGCTGACGGTCGGGCAGCTGTTCGACATCTACAAGGCCGGCAGCACGCACACGCTGAACGGCCAGACCGTGCACCCGGTCCTGCCGCAGCTCGGTTCCGGCACCCGCAAGTTCTTCCTCGCCGCGATCGGCCTGAACGAGGGCACGGTCGACACCACCCTGCCGACCGTCCAGGAGAACCAGGCCAACGCCGCCCTCACCCAGGACGGCGCGCTCGTCCCGTTCTCCGTGGGCAGCTGGATCGCGCAGAACAACCACATCGCCCCCGACTACAGCTCCAACGCGGTCGCCGCGGGCGCGCACCTGGCGAGCATCCAGCTGCCGACGGACACCGGTGGCGTCACCAGTCCGGTGACCACGGTGGACGGCAAGCTCGCCCCGGTCTCCCACTACTACGAGAACTCCACCTTCGGCCGTGACGTCTACAACGTCGTGCCCACCCGGGCGATCGACCCGACCAGCATCTTCTTCGACAAGGACATCTACGACGTCTTCGTCACCAGTGGCGACCACGAGGCCGCCACGGCCTCGGACTCCGCCGAAGAGGTCATCGCGGACTTCGGCTTCCTGAATGAGCCGTACAACGGTTCGATCAACCAGGCGAAGCACGCCAGGGTCGGCGGTCTGGAGTCGACCACCGTGGGCAGCGCGCCCGACAAGCCCACCCTGAAGACCACGGTCGGCGACGCGAGCCTCAAGCTCAGCTGGACCCCCAGCACCATCAAGCCGGCCCTGCCGGTGACCGACTACCGGGTCACCCTGAAGGACGCGGACGGCGGCGTCATCATCACGAAGGACCTGCCGAGTACCACTACGTCGTTCTCCTTCACCGGTCTCGCCACCGGCACCTACGGCGTCACCGTCACCGCCGACAACCTGGTCGGCGCCGGCACCGAGGCCACCTGGACCGGCGCGGTCAAGTACGCCAGCACCACCAAGGCCACCACCGCCACCACCGCCTACGGCAAGACCCCGAAGGTCGCCGTCACGGTCACCGGCACGCACGGCGTCAAGCCGACCGGCAAGGTCACCGTCAAGGACGGCACCACGGTCGTCGGCACCGGCACCCTGGACTCGTCCGGCAAGGTCTCCATCGGCCTGTCGAACCACCTCAAGGTCGCCACGCACTCGCTGTCGGTCTCGTACCCGGGCACCTCCAAGCTCAACGCGTCCTCCACGACCGTCTCCCTGAAGATCACCAAGGCCACCCCGGCCGTCTCCACCTCGCACCCGACCTCGGTGAGCCACACCGCCAAGGGCAAGGTCACCGTCAAGGTCACCGCGACCGGCACCACCCCGGGCGGCACCGTCCGCATCTACCAGGGCTCCAAGGTGATCGCCACCGGCACCCTCAGCGGCGGCAAGGTCACCATCACCCTGCCGAAGCTGGCCAAGGGCAAGCACACCCTGCACGCCTTCTACGTCGGTTCCTCGACCGTGAACTCGAAGACCGGCGCCAACTTCACCATCACCTCCAAGTAACCCCCTGACGGGCCCGCCGGGAGCCGCGAGGCTCCCGGTGGCCCCGCACGCGTCTTCCGAAGGAGGCGGGCCCCGTGACCGTCGCCGTACCGACACCGAAAGCTCTGGCCGCGGCCGTGCCGCGCAGGCCCGTCCGCAGCCTCACCTTCGTGCGCCACCTCTCACGAGGCGGACTGCTCAGCCTCGCCGCCCTGCTGCTCGGCATCACCGTGCAGTTGCTGGTGGTCAGCGGAGCCCAGCAACACGCCGCGCAGCACGCCGACTTCGACCAGCTGCGGGAGCAACTCGCCCTCGGCACCGCCCCGGTGGCCCAGACCGGCCAGGACGGCAAGCTGCTGGCACCGGGCACCCCGCTCGCGATCGTCAGGATTCCGAAGCTGGGCCTGAGCCAGGTCGTCCTGGAGGGCACCGACTCCTCCGTGCTGACCGACGGCCCCGGTCACCGCCGGGACACCCCGATGCCCGGCCAGGCCGGCACCAGCGTGCTGATGGGCCGGGCGGCGGCGTACGGCGGCCCGTTCGGCAGGCTCTCCGAGCTGACCACGGGCGACACGTTCAGCGTGATCACCGGCCAGGGCAAGGCGAAGTACCTGGTCATCGACGTACGACGGGCCGGGGACCCGGCACCGACCGCGCTCGCCGCCGGCAAGAGCCGGCTGGTGCTGATCACGGCGACGGGACCGAAGTTCGTGCCCTCGGGTGTCCTGCGCGTCGACGCCGACCTGGTCTCCGACACGTTCCAGACCCCCTCGGCCGTGATCCGCGCCGGCACCCTGCCGGACTCCGAGGAACCCCTCGCCCGCCCCTCCGGGGTGCCGTGGCCGCTGGTGATGTGGCTGCAGGCGCTGCTGCTCACCGCCGTGGCCGCCGTCTGGGCCTGGCACCGCTGGGGCCGCCACCAGACGTGGATCGTCTTCGCCCCGGTCGTCGCGGTGCTCGGCCTCCAGGTCGCGACGCGGACCACCGAACTGCTGCCGAATCTGCTGTGAACCAGGTGAATGAGATGACCGAGACCGCGATGACCGACACCGCGACGACCGAGACCGCGACGACCGACACCGCCGTGACCGACACCGCCGTGACCGACACCGCCGTGCTGCCCGCCGCCCACCCGGTGGTGGACGGCCCCGCCCCCGCCACCCTCGAAGCCCGTGCGGTCTCCGCCTGGTTCGGCCCCCACCAGGTGCTCAGCCGGGTGTCGCTGACCATGCCCGCGGGCGAGGTCACCGCGCTCATCGGCCCGTCCGGCTGCGGCAAGTCGACGTTCCTGCGCACCCTCAACCGGATGCACGAGATGATCCCCTCGGCGCAGTTCGGCGGCGAGGTGCTCTTCGAGGGCGAGGACATCTACGACCCGTCGTGGCGCCTGACCGACGCCCGCCGCAGGATCGGCATGGTCTTCCAGAAGCCGAACCCGTTCCCGGCGATGTCGATCTACGACAACGTGGTGGCCGGTCTCAGGCTGACCGGTACGAAGGTGAACCGCCGGGAGCGGGACGAGCTGGTCGAGGAGTCCCTGACCCGCGCGGGCCTGTGGAAGGAGGTCCGCGACCGGCTCCGCCAGCCGGGCGGCGCCCTCTCCGGCGGCCAGCAGCAGCGTCTGTGCATCGCGCGGGCGCTGGCGGTCCGCCCCCGGGTGCTGCTGATGGACGAGCCGTGCTCGGCCCTGGACCCCACCTCCACCCGCCGCGTGGAGGAGACGATCCAGGACCTGGCCGGTCAGGTCACGATCGTGATCGTCACCCACAACATGCAGCAGGCGGCGCGCGTCTCCCAGCAGTGCGCGTTCTTCCTGGCCGAGCAGGGCACCCCGGGCGGCATCGTCGAACACGGCGCCACGGACGCCGTCTTCAACTCCCCGCAGGACCAGCGCACCGCGGACTACGTGGCGGGCCGGTTCGGCTGAGCCCCGCCGACGGGCAGAGGGTCGATCGATCGCCGGGTTTCCTCAGGGAACGGAGCCCGGCGGCGACCCGCACCGGTACGGCGACGACCGATTCGTCCCCCCGCCGTCATCCCCGCGTACGCCGCGCCGTCACCCGTACGGACCACGACGGCAGGAAGCTGTGACCGAGGACACCGAGAACACCGAGGACATCGGGCCGGGGCGCGCCGCCCCCGTGTCCACGCCGATGTGCCTACGCACGTCCTGAGCCCTTCCGGACCCTACGTATTGTAGGTTCCCATCGGCCACGACGGCTCGCCGGCTCATCGGGGGTACTCATGCAGGGCACGGACACACAGGAGGCGCGCCGCGGCCTCGCCCCCACGGTGGCGGTGCTGGTGGCGAGCCTGCTGGTCGCGGCGGTGGGCGTGTACGAGCTGTCCGGCTTCGGCCTGCACAGCCTCGACCGGCGCCCGCACCTGTTCAGCGACGGGCTGGCGACGGGCGGGGTGATCGTCGCGGCGGTGGCGGCGGGGGCGGCGATCGGGAACCTGGCGTGGGTGCTGGTGGCCCGGTGGCGGGCCGAGCGGGAGTGTCCGTAAGAGGCCCCACCCCCTCTTCACACCGTATTCCGCACCGCGGCCGGTCATTCCCCCGACTTCCCGCCGTTACCCTACAAAATGTAGGGTCACAGCTCCCTCCACCATCGTTTCCGTCCCCGTCCCCAAGGTGACCGGTCCCCATGCCCGCACAGCAGTCGACCCTGATCCCCGCGCGCGCGTCCGCCGACCGCCGCGCCCCCGCCGCCACACCCGGCGGCGCACTGCGCAGGCGGGCCGCCGACGCCACCGTCTGGTACCTGCGCCTGATCGCCGTACTGAACATAGCGGCGGTGCTGTCCCTGCCGTTCCGCCAGGAGGTCGACGAACACAACAACGGCCGCATCACCCTGCACCTCCACCGGCAGCACGCCCACCACTCCGGCCAGTTCTTCACCCCGTACCTGGCCACGGCGGGCCTGGTCTCGGCCGCCCTGGCGATCTTCCTCGTGCTGGTGATGCGGCGCCGCAAGCGAGCGGCGTGGCTGGTCAACGTGTTCCTGTCCACCCCTGTCTTCGCCCTCTACGTCCTCGCCCTCACCCAGCATGAGTACCGCGCCCACGTCTTCAACTGGGTCTCCGCCGCCCTGACCGGCCTCTTCGTGGCCGCGCTGCTGATCAGCCGGCGGGAGTTCCACGCGGTCGGCGACCCGTCGAACCCGCGGCTGGCGCTGGCGGTGGGCGTGGGCGGCGTGGCCGTCACCGGCGTCCTGGGCACGCTTCTCGTCCACGCGACGAACAAGCTCCCCGGCGCCACCCTCCCCGACGAGATCGCCTACACGCTCCTGCGGGGCGTCAGCGTCGGCCCGCTCGCCGACCACGTCACCGCGGTGCACGCCCCGCGCTGGACCGACATCGTCATCAACATCCTCCTCGCCGCCGCCTTCTGCCTGGTCCTCTACGCCGGTTTCCGCTCCCCGCGCGGCCGCCGCCTGCTCAGCCCCGAGGACGAGTCGCGGCTGCGCGGCCTGCTGGACCGGCACGGCGCCCGCGACTCCCTCGGCTACTTCGCCCTGCGCCGCGACAAGATGGCGATCTTCTCGCCCACCGGCAAGTCGGCGGTCACCTACCGCGTCGTCGGCGGCGTCAGCCTCGCCTCGGGCGACCCGATCGGCGACCCGGAGGCCTGGCCCGGCGCGATCGACGCGTGGCTGACGGAAGCGCGACGGCACGCGTGGACGCCGGCCGTCATGGGCGCGAGCGAGGAAGCGGGCACGATCTACGCCCGGCACGGCCTGGACGCCCTGGAACTGGGCGACGAGGCGATCGTGGACATCGCCGACTTCACCCTGGAGGGTCGCACGATGCGCGTGGTCCGCCAGGCCCACAACCGCGTCCGGCGGGCGGGTTACACGGTCCGCGTCCGCCGCCACGAGGACATCCCGCCCGACGAGATGTCACTGCTGATCGACCGGGCCGACCACTGGCGCGACGGCACCACGGAACGCGGCTTCTCGATGGCGCTCGGCCGCCTGGGCGACCCGGCGGACGGCCGCTGCGTCATGCTGGAGTGCCGGGACGCCGGCGGCGTCCCCCGCGCCCTCCTCAGCTTCGTCCCCTGGGGCGAACAGGGCCTCTCCCTGGACCTGATGCGCCGCGACCGCGACGCGGAGAACGGCCTGATGGAGTTCATGGTCGTAGAACTCCTCCTGAAGGCACCCGACTTGCGGGTGGACCGGGTCTCCCTGAACTTCGCGATGTTCCGCTCGGTCTTCGAACGCGGCTCCCGTCTCGGTGCCGGGCCGGTCCTCCGCCTCTGGCACGCGACCCTGACGTTCTTCTCCCGCTGGTGGCAGATCGAGTCCCTGTACCGGGCGAACGCGAAGTACCGACCGGTGTGGGAACCGCGCTACCTGCTGTTCGCGCGAAGCAGCGACATCCCGCGGATCGGCTTGGCCAGCGCCCGCGCCGAGGGCTTCCTCACGGTTCCCTGGGGGTCATGACGAGACCGGGAACCTGGGGGAGGGCGGCCCGGACGGCTTCGGTCACCTTGGAGAGGTCCACACCGAGGCGGGCGAGGCGGGGGAGGAGTTCGGGGAGGGGGAGGGGGGCGAAGCGGGCGATGTCGAGGAAGTCCGAGATCGGGTCGGACAGGTCCAGGGGGAGGCGTTTTGTGTAGCTTCCCTGCATGTGCGTGTCTCGGCAGAGACTGAGATCGGTCTGGTCCAGTTCGTCGACACCGAGGGCGGGCATACGGAACCCGAAGGCGGTCAGGCGTTCTACGACTTCCTGCTGTTCCATCAGCAGCTGCGGGCCCACCGAGACAAGATGATGCACCGGCACCGGCGCATCCCAGTCGAACTTCGTTTCGCGGCCGTAGCCGGACAATCCCGTGAGGCCGTAGTCGCTTCTGCTCGCCTTGACGGGCGGCGCCGTGAGCGGCGTGTCCAAGCCGTAGCGGGCCAGTCTGTCGACGACCGCCCTGGGCGACTGCCCCATCTCCTGCGCGGCCCTGACCACCGCCGACACCGGTACCCGCCGGTCCGGACCGAGTCGGGCCCAGCCCCCCAGAGCGTGACTCACATGGCTGAGCAACTCCACGTCACCGGCCATCACCTCGGGAAGTCCCACATCCGGTGTCCGCATTCCGTAGGCACGCAGGCGGTCCGCCACTGCCGCCGGGGGCATACCGGCTTCCTCCGCCGCGCTCACCAGATTCCCGAGGTGGACGACCTTGTCCTCCGTCGGCACCACCACGCTCAGGATCCTGGTGTCCGCCGGATCGACCCGGTCGGGCAAGTCGTCGACGCGCAATCCCAGTTCCGTCACCCGGCGGGCTGTCTCCCGCAGCGGAACGCCCGAGGCGATCGACGCTTCGGCCAGCAGGCGCAACGGCACCGGAACCGTCACCTCGAGCTCGCCCAGAGCACTGGCGTCCCAGTTCCACTCGGCGCGCTGTCGCAGCAGTTCCCGAGCCGTTCCCTCGTCCACCGAACCGAGCTCCGGACGGAAGCCGTACGCCCGTAGGGTCTCGACAACCTCCGAAAGAGGCCGGCCGGTCTGCCACATCGCGCCCAGGACGTGCCCGACCGGGACCGGGTCGTCCTGCTCCAGCCAGGGGTCATCGGAGTTCAGGAACCGGCTGAGCACGGCCAGCACCCAGTCCTCCGGGGTCTCCGTCGGCACGTGCCCGGGCAGGTCGAAGCCGATGGCCCGCATCCGGCCCAGAGCTTCTTCGAACCCGATGTTCAGCACCAGATGCGCCTTCACGAGATGCCCAGGCGGAACGACCTCGTCCACACTCCGCCAGTCGCCGGCCGGGCCGTCTCGGGGCACACCGCGAAGGTAGGCGTCGAGGAGTGCCACTCCGGTCGGGTCGACCAGGACGTCGTCCCGGGGAGGTCCCGGAGTCACCATGCCGAGCAGTTCCATGCGGGACAGCACGTCCAGATACGTCATGCCGCAGGCCTCGGCCACGGAGAGGGCATGCCCCGGGCGCGAGAGGTCATGGGTGAGAGTGCGCGGGTCGGCCCAGTGCCGCTCATTCCAGCCCCCGGCCGATGTGGTGCGCAACAGCAGGTCCGAGGGCCGGGCGACCAGAACCTTCTCCACCCGGGACAGCTCCGGTACGAGTTCGGTCAGCGCGTCCATTTCGGCGTTGGGTCGATGTGCGAGGAGGCGCCACAGCAGGGTGACGTCGTCCGGCGGGCCGCTGAGCCGGATTTCCTCGGTGTCGTCCAGGTCCGTGGGCTCATCGGCCGCCTGGTGGACGATGTCGACGTCCGAGGGAAAGAACCCGGCCGTGGCGACCGATGCGGAGTGGCCGTTCAACCCCAGCACGAACCCCGCCTCCCCCGCCGCCTCGGTCACGATGTCGGCGAGCCGGGGGCTGTGGCCCGAGACGTCCGCCAGCCACTGGGTCGTCAGCAGGGGCGGGTCGGCGGCCAGCAGGGCCGGCAGCGCGTCCCTGATGAGCCGCTCCACCTTCTCGTCCACGTCGCCGTCCAGGATCTCCGTGCGGTCCACGGACAGGTCCTTCGGCCGGGTCGCCCCGGTCAGGTTGACCACCGCGCCGCGCAGCCGCCGCGTGCCTCCCGGATCGGCCAGCACACCGCGCCGTACGCGGGGTTCGACGAAGATGCCGTCGGCCAGGATCCCGCCGCCGTGTTCACACCACACCACCTGGCCGTGGACCGCGTAGCCGCCTTGCGGGCGGCCGGCCGTCCTGCCGTGGGCCAGGAATCCGTCCGGTCCGCCGACAGGTGCCTCACGGGGTTCCAACCGGCCGGGTTCCTCCCATTTCGCCGTGCTCTTGGCGTGTTCGGCGAAGGTCGGAAACTCGGCGATGCCCAGGAACCTGCGCAGCTCCCGCACACAGGACGGGGCGTTCTTTCCGTCCCGGAGGTAGAGACGGACCGTGGTTCCCACGAACCGGCGTTCGTCACCGGGCCTGACCCGGAAGTAGTGACCGGGACCGGTGATCAGAACGGTGAGCGGCCCCGATCTGCCGCTGGCCGGGCGGGTGGTGACCCGGATCTCGTCGGCGAGCATGAAGTAGCTGAGCACTCCGATGCCGAACCTGCTGTTCGGGTAGACGGCGATCCCGTCCTTCCGCCACTCCTCGGACTCCTCCTGGAACCGGGCGTGTTCGCTGAAGCGGACGCCGGCCCGGGAGAACACCTCCGCGAGCACGGTCTCGTCCATGCCGATGCCGTTGTCCCGGCACTCCAGGAAGTACCGCTCCTCCTCCTCGTCGTAGCCCTGCTCGAACTCGATCCTTCCCTTGAAGCCGTCCTCGCCGTTCCTGGCATGCTCCCAGGCCTTGCGCAACCGACAGGCGTCCAGGGCGTTCTGGTAGAGCTCGCGGATGGCGAGGGCGCGGT
Source organism: Streptomyces sp. NPDC051105 (assembly GCF_040682795.1). Taxonomy (NCBI): domain Bacteria; kingdom Bacillati; phylum Actinomycetota; class Actinomycetes; order Kitasatosporales; family Streptomycetaceae; genus Streptomyces; species Streptomyces sp. NPDC051105. The sequence goes on from NZ_JBFBBR010000003.1 coordinate 682,449, forward strand.
CGCGGTAGAGGTTCTCGCCCATAAGGAGTTCCTGGATGCGGGCCTCGTCCAGCCGGAACCGGATCACCTCGCCGGCCTGCCGGGGCTCTCCCGCGTCGTCCACCTCGTAGACCTCATCGGCGTGCGCGTAGACGGGCAGGGCGCCGATCTCCTCCGTGGGCCGGGTGCGGCGCGCGTCCCGCAGCAGGGTGTCGACATGCTGCGCGTGGTCGACGAGCGCAGCCACGACGGCGGGGTGGTCGCAGGTCGCCTGGAGGCCCAGGGCGTCACCGCGCGGGATCCAGCGGGCCCTGTTCAGAGTGGTCAGCAACGCCTCGGCCGTCACCGGATCCGGGATGCCCACGTGCTCGACGATGTCCGGGGGCAGGGCGGTCGGCTCCAGGGCCATGGCATGGGCGATCGCGAACAACGGCCCGACCAGGTGCTCCCGGACCCCCTGCCAGTTTCCGCCGCCGACTTCGACCGGGAACGGTTCGGGCTTCAGCAGCCCGTCGCGCCCCCGGCCGTACAGCTTGCGGGGTGACACCTGGGCACAGGCCAGCAGCCGGGTCAGCAGGTGACGGTCGAGGAGCGCGCCGAGGCCGGTCTCGGGGGACTCCAGTTCGGCCAGCAGGGCGGGCAGTGAGCCCATCTCCTGTTTCGCCCACTGGTGGAAGAGCCACCAGCCGGTCTCCGGGCGCCCGTCCCCACGGTCGGGCAGCTCACGCCCGCGGTTGGCCTGGCGGACGAGCCGCTTGTGGGCGCGCAGCAGGGCGTTGTGGGTCTGCCGGTGTGCGCCGCCCGGCCGTTGGTCGTCCAGGTCCACCGGATCGATGTGGGCATGCTCGGCGAGGGTGTACGCGCCGTGCGCCTGGTAGAGGAACGGCAGCAGGGCGATCAGCGCGGCCTCGGCGGGCTTCAGCGTCGGCCGGCGCAGCCGCTCCTGTATCTCGTGCAGCAGAAGCTTCGTCGCCCGGACCATGCGCTCCCCCAGCTCCGGGTCCCGCCACGGGTCCCGCACCAGCAGCCCGCGCCGCTCGTCGTACAGCTTCGCGAGCCGTCCTACGACGTCGAGGGTCTGCTCCCGCATCGTCCCGGCCCGCTCCTGTTCGGTGGGAGCGACGAGCTGCCAGACGACGGAGCCGGACACGGCGCTCAACCAGTCCTGGCCGAAACCCTGTTGAGCGGGCGGCGAGGAGCCGGCCGTCCTCCCCTGCCGGGACGCCTCCGCGAGACGGTCCCACTGCTCCCAGGTGAGGGGGGGCACGGCACGGTGCCGCCGGGTCTGCGCGAGATCGGTCAGCACACGGAGGAAGGCGTGCCGTTTCGCCCGGTCACGAGGGACACCCTTGCCCTGGAGCCAGTCCCGGACGGTGTTGGCGTGGATGCTCAGCCCGTACTTGGCCGCGATCGCCGCGGCCACGGCCGCCGGACCGGGTCCCCCGGCGGCCCTGACCAGCCGATCCAGCTGCTCCTCGTACGTCACCGGCCGTCCCCCTCCAGGCCCCGAGTCGCACGACCCGTACGACCCGTACGACTCGCGAAATCGCAGATTACCTCCATGACCTGCGGTATCACCGGGATTCGAGCACATCGGCCGGAGCCCCGCGCAGCGCACCCGGAGCACAGTCGGCGGCGTCGTCGCTCCGGCCCTGGAAGGAACCCCGATGGCCCCCCTGCTCCTCACCGCCCTGTGCGGAGTCCTGGCGCTGCTGATCGTGGCCTGCGCCGCCGTACTGATCGTCCGTACCGCGCTCGCCGACGCCGATTCGAGGGACCGGGCCCGCATCCTCACCGCGGTGGCCGACGTCGTCCGGGCGCTGCGCGGAAAGCGGTGAGCGGTGAGCGATGAGCGGTGAGGTGAGCGGTGCGCGGTCCCGCTCCTCCGCGCGGTGCGGTACGGGCCTACACCCGTGGCAACCCGCCCGCGAGCCCTCCGCCCACCGTGAACCCGATCACCGCGCCGCCGCCCTCTCGGCGGAAGGCGAAGGGGGCTCCGCCGTGGGCCATCGCGACCTCGCGGACGATGGAGAGGCCGAGGCCGGAGCCGGGGAGGGAGCGGGCGTCCGCGGCGCGGTAGAAGCGGTCGAAGATGCGGATCAGGTCGCCCTCGGCGATCCCGGGGCCGCGGTCGAGGACCTCGACGCGGACCGTGCCGGGCCGGGCGGGGCCGGTGACGTTGATCTCGATGGGGGCCTTGCCGTCCCGGTCGAACTTGGCCGCGTTCTCGACCAGGTTGGAGACGGCCCGCTGGAGCATGCCGGGGCGGCCGTCGGTGGTCGTGTCGCCGCTCGCGCGGAGCAGGATCTCGCGGCCGGTACGACGGCGGGCCAGCCCGGCGACGTCCTCCGCGATGTCGGCCAGGTCCACCCGCTGCGGCGGCTCCGCGTCGGACTGTCCGGCCGCGAGGTCGACCAGCTCGTTGACCAGGTCGGTCAGCTCGCGGGCCTCCTGGCCGAGGTCCGCGACGAGATCGTCCCGGGTGGCCGGCGGGAGTTCGTCGATACGGCGGAGCAGGGAGATGTTCGTACGGAGCGAGGTCAGCGGGGTGCGGAGTTCGTGACCGGCGTCCTGGACCAGCCGCCGCTGGTCCTCCTCCGACTGGGCCAGCCGTCCCAGCATCCGGTCGAAGGCCCGGCCCAGCCGGCCCACCTCGTCCAGTCCCGTCACCGGGACCTGGATGCCGAGCTGCCGGGTGCGGGCCACGTCCTCCGCGGCCGAGGTGAGGATCACCAGGCGGCGGGTGATCCGGCGGGCCAGCCACCAGCCGAACAGCCCCGCGGCCACGACCACCGCCGCCATCAGTGCCAGCGTCCGCTGCTGGAGCGCCCGCAGCAGGTCCTCCGTGTCGCTGAACTCCTGCGCCACCTGCACCGCGCCCCGGCCGTCGCCGAGCGCCACCGTGGCGATCCGGAACAGGTCGTCGCCGACCCGGACGTCCTTGTGCTGGGCCGTCGTCCCGGCCTTCTCGGCCATGGCGGCCGCCCGGTCCGCGTCGGTGACGGGCAGCACCGGGCTGCCGTGGTCGACGGTCTCGCCGTGCTCGCCGAGCACCTGGACGTCGGTGCGGGGCGGCCGGACCAGGTCATGTCCCGGCTTGGAGGAGAAGAAGTCCTCCGGGACCATCCGGTGCTGCTTGACCTCGTCCTGGACGTCGGAGACGACCTGGGTGAACACCGACTGCTCGTCCACGCGGACCAGTCGGGCTGCGGCGTTGTACGACAGGATGCCGACGACGATCGTGACGGCCGCGGTGACGGCCGCGAAGGAGACGACGAACGTGGTGCGCAGGGAGACGAGCCCGGGCCGACGCCTGACCAGCACCCGACGGAGCCACCGGAGGCGGCCCACTCAGTCCTCCCGCAGCACGTAACCCACGCCCCGGACGGTGTGGATCAGCTGCGGGGCGCCGGGCTCGTCGAGCTTGCGGCGCAGGTAGCCGACGTAGACGGCGAGGTTCTTGGAGCCGGGGCCGAAGTCGTAGCCCCAGATACGGTCGTAGATCGTGGAGTGGTCCAGGACGATCCCGGCGTTGCGGGCGAGCAGTTCCAGGAGCTCGAACTCGGTTCGGGTCAGCTCCAGCTCGCGCCTGCCGCGCCAGGCCCGGCGGGCCTGGAGGTCCATCCGCAGGCCGGCCGCCTCGACCTGCCGGTCGGAGGTCTGCGGTTCCCGGCCGGGGTCGGCGACCGCGCCGCCGCCGGAGCCGCCGCCGGTGGTCACCGGGGAGGTGCGCCGCAGCAGGGCCCGCAGCCGCGCGAAGACCTCTTCGACGTCGAAGGGCTTGACGACGTAGTCGTCGGCGCCGGCGTCCAGCCCCGCGATCCGGTCGGCGGTCTCGACCAGCGCGGTCAGCATCAGGATGGGGGTGCGGTCGCCCTCGGCGCGCAGGACGCGGCAGACCTGGAGGCCGTCGATGCCGGGCATCATCACGTCGAGGACGAGGACGTCCGGCTGCTCGCGATGGGCGTGCGCCAGGGCTTCCACACCGTCCGCGACCGCCGTCACCTCATACCCCTCCAGGCTGAGGGCCCGCTCCAGGGCGTGGCGGATGGCGCGGTCGTCTTCGGCGAGCAGCACAGTCTGGGGCACGCACCCAGTCTGCCAAGGCCTCCGGCGGTTCGGCCGGGGTGAGCGGGCCTACGATCACCCTTTTTACCTGGCTCTCACCGTCACAGAGGCAACCGGGCGCGTCGCATTTCGGCCGCGGGTGCGTGGGGGCTGGTCGCGCAGTTCCTTCCCCAGCCTTCGGCCGGGGGTACCCCCAGCGCCCCTTACGGGGCCTGCCGTCGCTGCGGGCAGTCGTGCTTTCCCCAGTGCCTCAAGGGCCTGGGAGGTCCCCCCAGGCGGCACGGGTGGGCGAGGGGGTCCCCCGCTCGAGCGGAGCCGAGAGTGGGGGAGGCACCCCGGCGGTGGCGCCGGTAAGCGACACCCCCCGGCCGACCTCAGCTCGCCGCCAGCCTCGCCAGCTGTTCCTCGAACGGCACCACCACCGGCAGAGCCTCCGGCTCCGCCGGCCGCGCACCGGTCAGCCCCGTCATCAGCGCCGCCAGCTCCCCCGCCGCCCGTTCGATCCGGGCCTCCAGGCCCTCCGCGCCCCAGTCCTCCGACGCCGCGTAGACGCCCGTCGGTGCGACCACCGCCCGCAGGTACGCGAACATCGGCCGCAGCGCGTGCTCCAGCACCAGCGAGTGCCGGGCCGTGCCCCCGGTCGCCGCGATCAGCACCGGCTTGCCCACCAGCGCTTCCTTGTCCAGGACGTCGAAGAACGACTTGAACAGGCCGCTGTACGAGGCCGTGAACACCGGCGTGACCGCGATCACCCCGTCCGCCTCCGTCACCGCCTCCAGCGCGGCCGCCAGCCTGCGCCCGGGGAAGCCGTTGGTGAAGTTGTGCGCGATCTCGACCGCGAGGTCGCGCAGCTCCACCACCTCGACCTCGACATCGTCGGCCTGCCGGCCCACCGCGGCCGCCAGCCGGTCGGCCAGCAGCCGGGTGGACGACGGCACGCTCAGTCCCGCCGAGACGACGACGAGCCTCATGCCCCGACCTCCTTCTTCTCCGCGCCCGAAGCGCCCGAAGCCTCCGAAGCGGCCGCGGCGAGCAGCGACGCGTGCGTGGGCGCCTCCGGGACGTTCGCCGGACGGCCGTTCGCGAACTCCTTGCGCAGCACCGGTACGACCTCCTCGCCCAGCATGTCGATCTGCTCCAGGACCGTCTTCAGCGGCAGCCCCGCGTGGTCGACCAGGAACAGCTGGCGCTGGTAGTCACCGGCGTACTCCCGGAAGGCGAGCGTCTTCTCGATGACCTGCTCGGGCGTGCCGACGGTCAGCGGGGTCTGGTCGGTGAAGTCCTCCAGGGAGGGCCCGTGGCCGTAGACCGGCGCGTTGTCGAAGTACGGCCGGAACTCGCGCACCGCGTCCTGCGAGTTGTGGCGCATGAACACCTGGCCGCCCAGGCCGACGATCGCCTGCTCGGGCGTGCCGTGCCCGTAGTGGGCGTACCGGGCCCGGTACAGCTCGACCATCCGCTTGGTGTGGTCGGCGGGCCAGAAGATGTTGTTGTGGAAGAAGCCGTCACCGTAGTAGGCGGCCTGCTCGGCTATCTCCGGCGAGCGGATCGAGCCGTGCCAGACGAACGGGGCGATCCCGTCCAGCGGCCTCGGGGTGGAGGTGAAGCCCTGCAGCGGCGTGCGGAACTTGCCTTCCCAGTTGACGACGTCCTCGCGCCACAGGCGGTGCAGCAGGGCGTAGTTCTCGATGGCGAGGTTGATGCCCTGCCGGATGTCCTGGCCGAACCAGGGGTAGACCGGGCCGGTGTTGCCGCGGCCCATCATCAGGTCGACCCGGCCGTCGGCCAGGTGCTGGAGCATCGCGAAGTCCTCGGCGATCTTCACCGGGTCGTTCGTGGTGATCAGGGTGGTGGAGGTGGAGAGGATCAGCTTCTCCGTGCGCGCGGCGACGTAACCGAGCATGGTGGTCGGCGACGACGGCACGAACGGCGGGTTGTGGTGCTCACCGGTCGCGAAGACGTCCAGCCCGACCTCCTCGGCCTTCAGCGCGATCGCGACCATCGCCTTGATGCGCTCCCGCTCGCTCGGCGTCCGACCCGTCGTGGGGTCCGGCGTGACATCGCCGACCGTGAAGATCCCGAACTGCATGCTCGCTCACCCTCCAGGTTGTTTACGATTCAACTATACCTGCAGAACGAGACCCCACCCACCGGTATTCCCCGCGCCTCCTCCTCACGCCTTCCAGCCCGGGTCCCGCCCGGTCACCCCCAGCAGCCGCTCGAACGCCGGCGCCCCCTCCGCCACCGCCACCGGCTCCCCGAACATCCCCATCGCCCGCGCGGTCGGCGCCAGCCCCGCGACCTGCCCCGCCAGTTCCGCCACCACCGCCGGATCGGCCGACGGCTCCCGCCGGCCGGTGGCCCGCGCCAGCTCCCACCCGTGCACGGTCACATCGAGCAGGGCCATCGAGCCCAGGGTCCGCGCGGGCATGTTCATCGTCCCCGCCGTGCCCTCCTCCGCCCCGGGCACCGACCAGGCCGCCGCCAGCGCCTGTGCCGCCTGCGCGAACCGCTCCCGCCAGTCCGCGCCCTCCCCGACCCGGTCGGGGGTCCGGGTGAAGTCCACCGACCCCTTCGCGGCCAGCTTCCGGAACTCCACGACCACGTGGAAGAGGTGATTGACCAGGTCCTTCACGTCGTACTCGGCACAGGGCGTGGGCCCCGCGAGCGCCCCGTCCGGGATGGCCCGCACCACCGGCAGGACCCCGTCCACCGCCCTCCCCAGCAGCTCACCGATGCCGTACTCGCGCGCACTGTTCGTGTTCGTCTCCATGCCGACGACCGTACGAACGCGCACCGGCGCCCTTCTTGAACAAACGCGACGCGCCGCGCCGGACGTACGATCCGGCCATGGCCGCCGCCTCCGTCCACGACACCCGCGGGATCGTCGACCCCGCCGGGCTGCTGTCCCGCGTACGGTTCCGCCGCCACCGGCCCGCCGAGCCGCTGCGCCGGCACATCGAGACGTACTGGTTCATCGACTGGGACCTGCCCGAGCCGTACGTCTCGCACGTGGTCCCCCATCCGTCGGTCAACCTCACCTTCCAGTGGGACGAGGAGGAAGGGCCGCCCTACGCCGAGCTGACCGGCGTCGCGCTCGGCCTCTACGCCCGCAAGCTGACCGGCCGCGGCCGGGTGTGCGGCGCCAAGTTCCGCCCGGGCGGCTTCCGGCCGTACGCCCCGGGCCACCCGGTCTCCCACTGGACGGGCCGGGCGCTCCGGGCCGACGAGGTGTTCCCGCGGGCCACGGCGGACACGGCCCGGGACATCGTGACCCCGGCCGACGACGGCGACCGGGTGGCCGCCCTGGACGCCTTCCTCCTGTCCCTCGCCCCCACCCCCGACCCCCAGGCCGACCGCGCCATGGCCCTGGCCGACCGCATCCGCTCCGACCGCACGGTCCGCCGGGTGGCCGAGTTCGCGCAGGCGCAGGGCATCTCGACCCGCACCCTGCAACGCCTCTTCGCCGCGTACGTGGGCATCACCCCGAAGTGGGCCATCCTCCGCCACCGGATCCACGAGGCCGTGGAGCGGGCGGGCGGGGAGAAGGCCGTGGACTGGGCGGCCCTGGCCGCCGAACTCGGCTACGCCGACCAGGCCCACCTGATCCGCGCCTTCAAGGCGACGGTGGGGGTCCCCCCGACCGCGTACGCAGCCGGCATGTGAAGCGCACCCCGTGAGGCAAGCGCCCCTTCCGGGGCGCGGGGCTGTATACGACTCGTGGCTACCGCCGCGCGGGCGCGACCGGCCCGCTCAGCGCGCCGCCTGGAAGGCCCGGCCCACCGCCGTGGCCGCCGTACCGCTGGTGAACAGCCCGCTGCTCGGCTTCGACGGGTCCGCCCCCAGGCCGAACCACGCGTAACGCTGCAGGTACGGCAGCGCGTCCAGCGCCTTCGCGGACGCGGTGACGAAGTCCGCCTGCTGCTGCGCGGACGGGAAACGCGTCCCCTGCGAGAAGTCGATCAGCGCGTACTCGGTGAGCCAGATCGGCTTGTGGTACCGCGCGTACACCGAGGCCAGATACGAGGTCAGCTGCTGCACGGCCTGCGGGGTGCGGAAGTCGCCGCCGTACCAGTGCAGCGTGATGAAGTCGACCCGATAGCCCTTCGCCTTCGCCCCGGACATGAACCGGTCCAGCCAGCCACCGGCCGTGTCCGCGCCGTACGCCACCGCCGGGCTGCCCAGCACCTTGCCGGCCCCCATCAGCCTGGGCCACAGTTCCAGCGCCTGCTCGACCGTCATGTTCGACTGCTGCGCCATGTCGGGCTCGTTGAACCCCAGCAGGTACGGCCCCTGCGCTCGGGCCTGCGCGAGCGACGCGTCGGTCACGGAGGCGGCGCCCCAGACCATGGGCACGAAGGAGGCCGAGCCCGGCGTCGTCACGCCCTGGTGCTGGGTGTTCCAGGTGTAGTACCAGCTCGCCCCGCTCGCGGCCAGCGCCTGGCTCACCCCGTTGAACGACCACACACCGACACCCTTCCGGGCACTGGAGGCGACCCGCACGGGGGCCGCGATGCGCGAAGACGGAGTGGGCTTCGCGGACCGGCTCGGGGACGCACTCGGCCTGGCGGACCGGGAAGGCGACGGGGAGGGCGAGTGCGTGGGGCTCGGGGAGGCGACCGCCACCGGCGCTGACGGACGCGGAGCCGCCCGGGCCACCGGGGCCGACGGACCCGCCGTCAGCCGGGCCGCGACCAGCGCGGCCACCGCGACGACCGCGACCGCCGCCGAACCACCGATCACGGCAGGCCTGCTCACCGCACGCCGGGCCCGCCGCGCACGCCGGCCCGCATGCCCGTGCCGCCCGCGAGGAGGACCGGACGTACCGGAAGTGCCGGACGTACCGGAAGTGCCGGAAGTACCGGAAGACGCTGTGATGTGGGCGAGCACCCGCGCCGGATCGAGACCGGCCGGCACGGCCACCAGCGGCAGACCGCTCAGCAACCGGTCCATCGGCAACAGCCCCCGCTCCAGGCCCGCGCACTCCCCACAGTCCCGTATGTGACGGGCGAACCGCTTACGCCACAGGGAACCCGGCGTGCCGTCCCACGGCGCGGCGATCTCGTCCAGCCGGACACAGCGCGGCTCCGCGCCCAGCCCGCGCACCACACACCGCGCGACCTCCATCTGCTTCTTCATCCGCTGCACCCGCACCGCGGCATGCCGGTCGGACAGCCCCAGCGCACCGGCGAGTTCGGCGCGCTCCAGCTCACCGGTCTCCTCCAGCCACCACAGGGACAGCAGCTCCTGATCGTCCGGGTCGAGCCAGCGCGTCGCCTCGGCGATCTCCCGACGCTGCTCGGTCAGGCCCAGCCGCAGGATGGTCAGCCCGGCGAAGTCCAGGTCGGGGTCGGCCAGCACCTCCGCGTCCTCCAGCCGCGCCCTGCGATCGCGGTCGGTGGCCCGCACGCTCTCCCGGTTGCGCACCTGCCTGATCGTGATCGCGACCAGCCAGGACCGGAACGCCGACGGATCCCGCAGCTTCGGCAGCCCGCGCACCATGCGCAACAGCGTCTCCTGTACGACGTCGTCGACATCGGCATGACCGTTCAGGGCCCGGCCGACGATGTTGTAGACCAGCGGCAGGCAGTGGGCCACCAGCTGCTCCAGGGCCCGCCCGTCGCCCGCGCGTGCGGCCGTCACCAGGCCGGGATCGGCCCCCCTCCGATGGTTTTCGATCATGTGGGTCTGTTCCTCCGCACAGGGATCCGGCTCTTGGACCGGCCTCGGTACCGGCTGTCGGACCGGCTTGTGATGTGGAGACCCCCCGAGACACCCGAGGACAACAGAAAAACCGGCGGGCCGACGTCGAAACCTGTTCGAGTCGGCAATTTATGTTGTACGGCCGCAGCGCCCGAGGTCACCGAGAGGCAGGCACACATCCGGCACAGCCCGAGGAAGGCCCGAGGATGGCACGAGGACGCAGAAGACACGGCGCGAGACCACCGCGACGCCGCTGGTGGTACACCTCCGCGGCGGCCGCCGCCCTCGCGACGGCCGCCACCGTACTGATCACCTACGGCGCGTGGACACCGTCCCCCGGAACCGACACCGCGAGCACACCGGACCGCCGGACGGCCGCAGCCGCCCCCTCCGCACCGCCGGCCACCTCACCCCCGTCTTCCGCCGGCCACAGTGCCTCCCCCTCCCCCTCCGCGTCCCCGTCCCGCCCGGCCAAGCCGTCGGCCACGATCACCCGGAAACCGGCCGCCGCGCCGGAACAGCAGACCCCGACGCCGGCCCCGGCCGGCCGGCGTCTGATCACCGTCGTCAACCGGACCGCGCAACCGGTCTGGGCGATCGTCACCAACACCGCCGTCTACCCCGCGGGCCGCAGACTCGCCCCCGGCCAGAGCCTCTCGCTGACCGTGGCCGACAACTGGGGCGGCCGCATCTGGGGCCGTACCGGATGCACCGGCACCGCCGCGGGCCCCTGCGCCTCCGGCGACTGCACCAGCGTCTGCACCGGCCCCAACCCGCCCACCACCCTCGGCGAGTTCACCTTCGACGCGTACGCGGGCATGGACTTCTACGACGTCAGCATGGTCGACGGCGCCAACCTGCCCATGTACATCAACATCTCCCACACCACGACCACCGACCCGGTCAGCTCCACCGGCTGCTACCACGGCGCCTGCACCACGGAGATCGACTGCCCCAAGGCGATGCAGGCCCTTTCCGGCGGCCGGGAGATCGGCTGCAAGCCGCCGTGCGCGGCGTTCGGCGGCGACACGTACTGCTGCCGCGGCGCCTGGGCGGGCCGCGACAACTGCGTCCCCGCCAAGTGGCCCGTCGACTACACCCAGGTCTTCGAACGGGCCGCGCCGTACGCCTACTCGTACGCCTTCGACGACGCGGCGACCATGCCCTGCAAGGGCGCCTGCTACTACCGGGTGACCTTCGGCACGACCTAGCGTTCCGGTCAGAAGGCGCCCTCAGAAGGCGTACGGGTCCCCGGTCGCCAGCACCAGCACCCGCTGCCTGTCGTTCGTACGGTCGTGGTCCACCGCACCCCCGCCCCACACCACGTCGACCTCCAGCGTCACCTCCGACGGCCGCGCCCCCAGCCGTACCGGAACCACCAGCTGCTCGCCGGGCAGGTCCACGGCCAGCGGCCCGGTGCCGCACACCACCTCCCGGTCTCCGGAGCGGGCACAGGCGGCCGGCAGCTGCTGGGTGTCCGCCAGCGCCGCCGACCAGCTCAACCGCACGGTGGCGTCGGACACGGTGTCCGGCCCGAGGTTGCGCGGAGTCACCCGGACCTCCACCAGGTCCCCACCCATCACGACCGACCCGTGCACCTCGAGATCGGCGTCCCCGGCCCACGCGGTACCGCCCGCGCCGGCCACCAGCGCGCCCACCGTCACCACCCCGACCACCGCAAGCCCGCAACGACGCATCGCCATGCCACCCGTCCCGTCCATCCGTACGTCCCGTCCGTCTCCGGCGTTCGTACGGATGTATGCCACCCCTACCCCGCCGCAGGCGCCCTCCAACAGGTGACAGCCGGACCGCATGGCAGGCTGCGGACATGCTGATCCTCCGCTCCGCCGCCCTGTTCGTCGTCGCCGCCTTCTTCGAGATCGGCGGCGCCTGGCTGGTCTGGCAGGGCGTACGGGAGCACCGGGGCTGGCTCTGGATCGCCGGCGGGATCCTCTCCCTCGGCGCCTACGGCTTCGTCGCCACGTTCCAGCCGGACGCCCACTTCGGCCGCATCCTGGCGGCATACGGCGGAATCTTCGTCGCGGGCTCGATCCTGTGGGGCGTCGTCGCCGACGGCTACCGCCCGGACCGCTGGGACCTCACGGGCGCGGCGATCTGCCTGGCGGGCATGGCAGTGATCATGTGGGCGCCGAGGAACGGCCACTGACCCTCGCCTAGGCTGGAAGGAGCCGACGTCCACCGAGCAATCAGGAGCACCGCATGGCCACCGCACCGTCCGCCGCCTCCCGCATCGCCGTCGTCACCGGTGCGAGCAGCGGAATCGGCGCCGCGACCGCCCGCAAGCTCGCCGCCGCCGGTTACCGCGTGGTCCTCACCGCCCGCCGCGAGGACCGTATCGAGGCGCTGGCCAAGGAGATCAACGAGGCCGGCCACCAGGCCACCGCCTACCCGCTGGACGTGACGGACCGCGCGGCCGTGGACGAGTTCGCGACCGCGTTCAAGACGATCGCCGTCCTCGTGAACAACGCCGGCGGAGCCCTCGGCGCCGACCCGGTGGCCACCGGCGACCCGGCCGACTGGCGCACGATGTACGAGACGAACGTCATCGGCACCCTCAACCTCACCCAGGCCCTGCTGCCCAGGCTGGAGGCGAGCGGCGACGGCACGGTGGTCGTCGTCTCCTCCACGGCCGGCCACGGCACCTACGAGGGCGGCGCCGGCTACGTCGCCGCCAAGCACGGCGCCCACGTCCTCGCCGAGACACTCCGCCTGGAGATCGTCGGCAAGCCGGTCCGCGTCATCGAGATCGCCCCCGGCATGGTCAAGACGGACGAGTTCGCGCTGACCCGCTTCGGCGGCGACGAGGAGAAGGCGGCGAAGGTCTACCAGGGCGTCGCCGAGCCCCTGACGGCCGAGGACGTGGCCGACACGATCACCTGGTCAGTGACCCGCCCCAGCCACGTCAACATCGACCTCCTGGTGGTACGCCCCCGCGCCCAGGCCTCCAACTCCAAGGTCCACCGGGACCTGTGATGCCGGACCGCCCGGCCGACGACCCCACGGCCGCCCTGGAAAGACACCTGGAAGAAGTCCGCCTGAAGCAGGAAACCAGGAACGAACGCCAGGTCTGGTACTTCCTGGCCTACTTCCTCTTCGGCATCCACTTCCTCGCCTTCGTGATGATCTACGCGGTCCATCACGCGAAGTAGACCGGTCGGCCGACCGCGCCGTGGCACCTCCAGCTCTCAGCCCTTCACGCAGACGACCTGCTTGAGCTTCGCGACGACCTCCACCAGGTCCCGCTGCTGGTCGATGACCTGGTCGATCGACTTGTACGCGCCCGGGATCTCGTCCACGACACCGGAGTCCTTGCGGCACTCCACGCCCCGCGTCTGCTCCTCCAGGTCCTTGGTCGAGAAGCGCCGCTTCGCCGCGTTCCGGCTCATGCGCCGACCCGCGCCGTGGGACGCCGAGTTGAAGGCGTTCTCGTTACCGAGACCCTTCACTATGTACGAACCCGTGCCCATCGAGCCCGGGATGATTCCGTACTCCCCGGCCCTTGCACTGATCGCCCCCTTGCGGGTGACAAGCAGGTCCATGCCCTCGTAGCGCTCGCGGCTGACGTAGTTGTGGTGGCAGCTCACCTCAGGCTCGAAGATCACACGCACCTTCTTGAACTCCTTGCGGATCACGTCCTTGAAAAGGGCCATCATGATCGACCGGTTGTACTTCGCGTACTCCTGAGCCCAGTACAGGTCGTTCTGATACGCCGCCATCTGCGGGGTGTCCGCGACGAAAACGGCAAGGTCTCGGTCGATCAGCCCCTGGTTGTGCGGAAGCTTCTGAGCGACACCGATGTGGTGCTCAGCCAGTTCCTTGCCGATGTTCCGGGAGCCGGAGTGGAGCATGAGCCAGACCGATCCCTGATCACTTATGCAAACCTCTGCAAAATGATTTCCGGATCCGAGCGTTCCCATCTGCTTTTCTGCCCGATCATGACGGAACTTGACCGCTTCGGCCACCCCGTCGAACCGCCCCCAAAAGTCGTCCCACCCAGCCGTAGCGAACCCGTGCAGCCGCCCCGGCTCGACCGGATCGTCATGCATCCCCCGCCCCACCGGAATCGCCTGCTCGATCTTCGACCGCAGTCGCGACAGATCCCCCGGCAGGTCGTTCACGGTCAGGGACGTCTTCACCGCCGACATGCCGCAGCCGATGTCGACGCCCACCGCCGCCGGGCACACGGCCCCCTGCATGGCGATGACCGACCCGACCGTGGCGCCCTTCCCGTAGTGGACGTCCGGCATGACCGCCAGGCCCTTGATCCACGGCAGGGTCGCGACATTGCGCAGCTGCTGGAGCGCCACCTCCTCGACGGCGGCGGGGTCGGCCCACATCCGGATCGGTACCCTCGCGCCCGGCATCTCCACGTACGACATGGCTTCCTCATCCCCCCGCGGATCATCAAATAAAAAGGACAAAAGCCTTGATCAAGGCATAACGCAAATGCGTCGCCAAGGCCACCGAAATCAGACTTGGGACCGGCGTTCACGGCAGTGCGTGCGATACACATTGTCTCCAGGGGACGCCCCGTCGCGGCAAGCGATTAACCAGCGGGGACACTGGAGCAGGACCGAGCGACCCAGTGAACGGAAAGGAGCCTGACCGTGCAGCGGAAGGCGTACGTAACCGGCACCGCCGCCCTCCTCGCGGCCCTGCTGGCCGGCTGCACGAGCGGTTCCAGCGGCGGCGACGACATCAGCGACAAGAACGCGGACACCGGCACCTCCACCGTCGCCGCCCAGCCCGGCAAGTACCTCACCCTCCCCGAGCCCTGCGGCGCGGTCAGCCAGAACACCCTCGACTCGCTGCTCCCGGGCATCGCCCAGATCACGGACGAGGAGCAGCGCGACAAGGCGTACGCGGGCACGGCCACGCTCACCTACGACACGGACCGCAAGGTCGGCTGCCACTGGAAGGTCGAGTCCACCGACGCCACGGACCGGCTGTCCGTCGACTTCGAGCGCGTGGTGTCCTACGACAACGCGATCAGCGACGACAACGAGGCGCAGACCATCTACACGCGGCGGGAGACGGCGGCCGGCATCCCCCAGTCCGCGCCTCCGAGCGCCACCGAGTCGGAGTCGCCCTCCGGGTCGCCGTCCGGGTCGGCGTCCGGGACACCGACCCCGTCCCCGTCGTCCTCCACGTCCACGTCCCCCTCGGAATCCGCCGGCACCTCCGCCTCGACGTCCACGACGGCGTCCGCCTCGGCCTCCGCCTCGATCCCCCCGGCCGACCTCCAGCCGCGCACCCTCGCCGACCTCGGCGACGAGGCGTATCTCGACGACCAGCTCAGCGGCTCCGGTTCGACGGCCGAACAGCGCACGGTGACTGTGGTGTTCCGCACGTCCAACGTCGTGGTGACCATCGAGTACGAGGAGCAGCCGATGGCCACCGGGACCGTCCCGGACAGCAAGGAACTGCAGGACAGGGCCCAGAATCTGGCCGCCCGACTGGCCGAGGCCCTCAACAGCTGAGCGCTCGGGCACGCCCTGCGCACCCCGCCCGCAAAGCCCGCGAACCGAAACCGCACAGCTTCCTCACCGCGTACCGTGGCCCCTCGGACCCGATCCGACCGCAGGAACCCCGAACGTATGAGTGAAGGAACCATGCAGCGAGCAGCAGTCCAGCGAGACGACCAGCGCGACCGGAACGAGCGGAACGCACAGCGACGGGCAGGGCGCCTGCGCCGCGGCCTCGTCTGTGCGGCCGCCGTTCCCGCCGTGGCGCTGTTCGCCGCGGCCTGTTCCTCGGACTCCGACAACGCCGCGAAGGAGACGGGCGTCGGCTCCAGCCCGGCCACCGCCCCCGTCGGCTCCGACACCGGCTCCGGGGTCGCCGCTTCGCCGACCGTCCAGGCGGCCAAGTACCAGAAGCTGCCGGAGCCGTGTGCGGTGCTGTCGAAGAAGACGCTCACCGCACTCGTACCGAAGGGTGCGAAGTCGGGTAAGGAGGGCACTTCGGATGATGTGGCCACGCGGGGCAGTTGCTCTTGGAGCAGCCTGGACAACAACGGCGTCAAGGGCTCGCAGTTCCGCTGGCTCAACATCTCCTTCCTCCGCTTCGAATCGGACACCAATCGCGGCTCCGGCGAGAAGCAGGCCGAGGCGTACTACGCGAGCCAGGTGCAGGAGGCGCAGTCCGTGACCGGCGCCAAGAACACCAAGTCGGAGCCGGTGACCGGGACCGGTGACCAGGCCACCGTCGTGCACTACGATCTGAAGAAGAAGGAAGGCGCCTTCCGGCAGCAGACGGTCGTGGCACGGGTCGCGAACGTGGTCGTCACCGTCGACTACAACGGCGCGGGTCTGGCGGGTGAGAAAACCCCGGACGCGGGCACGCTCGCGAAGTCCGCGGAGAAGGCCGCCAAGGAGGCGGTTGCCTCGGTCGCGACGGCCAACGGCTCTTCCACGACTCCGAGTTCACCTGCCGCGACGCCCTCGAAGCCGGCTTCCAAGTCGCCCTCCAAATCGCCCTCCGCAAGTGCGTCGCCCTCCAAGTCGTCAACCAAGAAGGGCTGACCGGCAACACGCGCGCCGCACTGATGTGCCACCCTGTTGCGCGCAACAACATGCAAGGGGAGGGGAGTGCGGGTGGCCGCGCCAATACAGCTGACTCGGATGCACCGCGTTCTCATCGGTGTGGTCGTGACCGGCGCGATGATCATCGCCGGTATCGGCTTCGCCGGCTCGTACGCGGCCGTCCGTGAGCTGGCCATCAAGAAGGGCTTCGGGAACTTCGCCTATGTCTTCCCGATAGGCATCGACGCGGGCATCTGCGTCCTGCTCGCCCTGGACCTGCTGCTGACCTGGATCCGCATCCCCTTCCCGCTGCTGCGGCAGACGGCCTGGCTGCTGACCGTCGCGACGATCGCCTTCAACGGCGCGGCGGCCTGGCCGGACCCGCTGGGCGTGGGCATGCACGCGGTGATCCCGATCCTGTTCGTGGTCGCGGTCGAGGCCGCCCGCCACGCGATCGGCCGGATCGCGGACATCACGGCGGACAAGCACATGGAGGGCGTCCGCCTCACCCGCTGGCTGCTCTCCCCGGTGCCCACGTTCCTGCTCTGGCGCCGGATGAAGCTGTGGGAGCTGCGCTCCTACGACCAGGTGATCAAGCTGGAGCAGGAACGTCTCGTCTACCAGGCGAGGCTGCGCTCCCGCTTCGGCCGGGCATGGCGCCGCAAGGCCCCGGTGGAGTCCCTGATGCCCCTGCGGCTGGCCCGCTACGGCGTGCCCCTGGCCCAGACGGCCCCGGAGGGCCTGGCGGCGGCGGGCATAGACCTGCCGGCGCTCCTGCCGGCCCCCGCACCCGCGCCTGCCGCCGCCGCACCCGCTCCGGTTGCCGCCGCGCCCGCTCCGGCCGCCGTCCCGCAGCAGGCGGCACCTCCCGGCGAGCAGCGTCCCCAGCTGGTCCCCGGCTCCCACGCGGAGCAGCCCGCGTACGCGCCGGAGCCCGAGCCGGAACCCGACCCCCAGCTGAACCCCTGGCTGCACGCGAGGGACCCTCAGCAGATCGAGTACCACGGCGACTACGACCCGACGTTCGAGCCCCAGTACACCGAGGAGCAGTACGCGGCCTGGCAGGCTCAGCAGCAGTACGAGCAGGAGCAGTACGAGCAGGAGCAGTACCAGCGGGAGCAGTACCAGCAGCAACTGCTCGGTCAGCAACAGCAGTTCCCGCCCGCCCGGTTCGCGGAGGAGCAGTTCCCGCCGGAGCAGCAGCCGATCCCCGAGGAGTCCCCGTCGGAGACGACCGGCAGCTTTCCCATCCCCTCCGGTCCGGGCCGCACCCGTGAACTCGGCGAGGGCGGTGGCCCCCCGGAGCCGGCCGAGGAGGACTTCTACCTGGTCTTCAAGAAGTCGATAGACGGGGGCTACCCCAGTTCGGGCCAGTTCCGGGGCGACGTGGAGGCGACGTACGGCATCACCCTCCCGCAGCGCGAGGCGGAACGCATGGTCAACCGCTTCACGAACCGCCACACGGCGGAACTGCAGGAAGACCACATCGCCTAAGGCGCGCACGGCATGCGGAAGGGGCCCTCTCCGGCGGAGAGGGCCCCTTCCGCATGCCGGTGCCGCTTACTCGCCGAGCAGGACCCGCACCCGCTCCTGCCCCACGGCAAGCAGCAGCGTGGGCAGCCGGGGCCCGGTGTCGCGCCCCACCAGCAGGTGGTAGAGCAGCGCGAAGAACGTCCGCTGGGCGGTCTTGATCTCGGCCGGCAGTTCCTTGGCGGTCGCGTCGGCGGAGAACCCGGCCTGCACCTTGGGCACGCCGTAGACGAGGTGCGTCAGTCCGTCCAGCGACCAGTTCTCGGCGAGCCCGTCGAGCAGCAGCCGTACCGACTGCTGGGACGCCTCGTCGAGGGACTTCAGCAGCTCGGCGTCCGGCTCGTCCCGCACGATGGTGCGCTGGTCGGCCGGTACCTGGGTGTTGATCCAGGCCTCGGCCTTGTCGTAGCGCGGCCGTGCCTCGTCCACCGATCCCAGCGGGTTGGCCGGGTCCAGCTCACTGAGGATCCGCAGCGCCTGGTCCTCGTGCCCGGCGGTGATGTCGGCGACCGACGCCAGTGTCCGGTACGGCAGCGGCCGCGGGGTCCGCGGCAGCTCACCGGCGGCCGTGCCCACCGCACGCGCGTGCGCGGCGACGTCGCCGGGCAGCGCGGCGCCCTCGCTCACCTTCGCGTCCAGCTTGTCCCACTCGTCGTAGAGCCGCTGGATCTCCTGATCGAAGGCGATCTTGAAGGACTGGTTGGGCCGGCGGCGGGCGTAGAGCCAGCGCAGGAGCTGCGGCTCCATGATCTTCAGCGCGTCGGCGGGCGTGGGTACGCCACCGCGCGAGGACGACATCTTCGCCATCCCGCTGATGCCGACGAACGCGTACATGGGCCCGATGGGCTGCTTCCCGCCGAAGATCCCGACGATCTGCCCGCCCACCTGGAAGCTCGACCCCGGTGACGAGTGGTCGACGCCGCTCGGCTCGAAGATGACGCCCTCGTACGCCCAGCGCATCGGCCAGTCGACCTTCCAGACCAGCTTGCCCCGGTTGAACTCGCTCAGCCGGACGGTCTCGGTGAAGGCGCACGCCGTGCAGACGTAGGTCAGCTCGGTGGTGTCGTCGTCGTAGGACGTGACGGTCGTCAGATCCTTCCCGCAGCCGCCGCAGTACGGCTTGTAGGGGAAGTATCCGGCGGAGCCCGCGGAACCGTCGTCCTCGCTCGCCGCGCCCGAGCCCTCCGCCGCCTCCAGCTCGGCCTCGTCGACGGCCTTCTGCTGCTGCTTCTTCGCAGGGGCCTTCTTGGTCCGGTACTGGTCGAGGATCGCGTCGATGTCCCCGCGGTGCTTCATGGCGTGCAGGATCTGCTCCCGGTACACCCCGGAGGTGTACTGGGCGGTCTGGCTGATCCCGTCGAACTCCACGCCCAGCTCGGCCAGCGACTGGGTCATCGCGGCCTTGAAGTGCTCGGCCCAGTTCGGGTACGCGGAGCCCTTCGGGGCGGGGACGGAGGTGAGCGGCTTGCCGATGTGCTCCGCCCAGGACTCGTCGACCCCGGCGACACCGGCCGGCACCTTGCGGTAGCGGTCGTAGTCGTCCCAGGAGATCAGGTGCCGGACCTGGTGCCCGCGCCGCCGGACCTCGTCGGCGACCAGGTGCGGGGTCATGACCTCGCGCAGGTTGCCGAGGTGGATGGGGCCGGAGGGGGACAGCCCGGACGCGACGACCACAGGTTTGCCCGGGGCCCGACGCTCCGACTCCTCGATGACCTCATCCGCGAAACGGGAGACCCAGTCGGTGGTCTCGGTGCTCTGAGCCACGATCGGCACGTCCTTCTTTCTGACATGGGACAGCCGGTACGGTCGCACGGCTGACCGCTCCATTCTCCCAGCCGAGGCCGAATCCACGAAAACGGGTTACCGAGACCCTCCGGACGACCGGCACACCCCGACTGGGCCGCAGCCCCCACCTGCCGACGCAGCCCCCTTTTAGGGGCGCAGCCGCCCTTGGGGGCGCGGGACTGTATCGATATGCGGCTCCGCCGCGCGGGCGCGACCGGCCCCCCGGCGCCGCACCCGGCACCCCCACCACCCCCCGAGCTCTCACCCGCAAAAACCCCTTTACCCCCCATGAAATACTGGTCCCGTCTACCCGCACCCACGAGGAGAACGGCTCCCACCCCATGGCCTCGGTCACGTCGCTCACCGATCTCGTCAATCAGCGTCTCGCGGACGCCCTCTCGGCAACCTTGCCGGAGGCCGCCGTCGACCCGCTGCTGCGACGCAGCGACCGGGCCGACTTCCAGGCGAACGGCATCCTCGCCCTCGCCAAGAAGGCCAAGGCCAACCCCCGGGAACTGGCGACGCAGGTCGTCTCCCACATCGTCACCGGCGCGGACCTGGTCCAGGACGTCGAGGTCTCCGGCCCCGGCTTCCTCAACATCACCCTCTCCGACAAGGCGATCACCGAGAACCTGGCCGCGCGGTACGCGGACGGCGACCGGCTCGGCGTGGCGGCCAAGGCGAACCCGGGCATCACGGTCATCGACTACGCCCAGCCGAACGTGGCCAAGGAGATGCACGTCGGCCACCTGCGGTCCGCGGTGATCGGCGACGCCCTGCGCGGCATGCTCGACTTCACCGGTGAGCGGACGATCGGCCGGCATCACATCGGCGACTGGGGCACCCAGTTCGGCATGCTCATCCAGTACCTGATCGAGAACCCGGACGAGCTGTCCGCGGAGACCGACACGGACGGCGAGCAGGCCATGTCGAACCTGAACCGGGTCTACAAGGCCTCCCGGTCGGTCTTCGACGCGGACGAGGACTTCAAGGAGCGGGCCCGGAAGCGGGTGGTCGCCCTCCAGTCCGGCGACAAGGAGACCCTCGATCTCTGGCAGCGGTTCGTGGACGAGTCGAAGGTCTACTTCTACTCGGTCTTCGAAAAGCTGGACATGGAGATCCGGGACGACGAGATCGTCGGCGAGTCGGCGTACAACGACGGCATGCCGGAGACCGCCCGCCTCCTGGAGGAGAGTGGTGTCGCGGTCCGCTCCGAGGGCGCGCTCGTCGTCTTCTTCGACGACATCCGGGGCAAGGACGACCAGCCGGTCCCGCTGATCGTGCAGAAGGCGGACGGCGGTTTCGGCTACGCGGCCTCCGACCTGACGGCGATCCGCAACCGGGTCACCGACCTGCACGCCACCTCGCTGCTCTACGTCGTGGACGTGCGGCAGTCGCTGCACTTCAAGATGGTCTTCGAGACGGCGCGGCGGGCGGGCTGGCTCACCGACGACGTGACCGCGCACAACATGGGCTACGGCACGGTGCTGGGCGCGGACGGCAAGCCGTTCAAGACGCGTGCGGGCGAGACCGTACGGCTGGAGGACCTGCTCGACGAGGCGGTGCAGCGGGCCGCCGAGGTGGTGCGGGAGAAGGCGCAGGACCTCACGGAGGAGGAGATCCAGGAGCGGGCCGCCCAGGTCGGCATCGGGGCCGTGAAGTACGCGGACCTGTCGACGTCGCCGAACCGCGACTACAAGTTCGACCTGGACCAGATGGTCTCGCTGAACGGCGACACGTCCGTCTACCTCCAGTACGCGTACGCCCGTATCCAGTCGATCCTCCGCAAGGCGGGGGACGTCCGGCCCGCCGCGCACCCGGAGCTGGAACTGCACGCGGCGGAGCGGGCGCTGGGCCTGCACCTGGACGCGTTCGGCGACACGGTCTTCGAGGCGGCGGCGGAGTACGCCCCGCACAAGCTGGCCGCGTACCTGTACCAGCTGGCGTCGCTGTACACGTCGTTCTACGACAAGTGCCCGGTGCTGAAGGCCGACACCCCGGCCCAGGTGGAGAACCGTCTCCTCCTGTGCGACCTGACGGCCCGCACGCTCCACCAGGGCATGGCCCTGCTGGGCATCCGGACGCCCGAGCGGCTCTGAGAGGCCGCCCGGGTCGTCCGGGCGGCTCAGCAGTAGGCGTTGAAGTCCCAGAACGCGGCCTTGGTCGCCGGTCCCGCGACGCCGTCGACGTCGAGGTTGTACCCGTACTGGTTCAGGTAGCGCTGCAGCGCCCTGATCGTGTTCGGTCCGACCACCCCGTCGACGGTGCCGGCGCCGAGGCCCTGGTCGTTGAACATCTGCTGAGCCGCCTTCCAGCTGTTGGTGCCCAGCTGCCCGTCGATGGTGCCGGGGTTGTAGCCCCACCTGGCCAGCCAGCACTGCCAGTTCACGGCGTGGGCGGTGTCCAGGCCGAGGTTGTTCACCGCCTGGATGGCCGCGGTCCGGGAACTCACCGCCGCCTTGGCGGCCGCCTGCGAGGCCGCGAAACTCGTGCCCGCGGTCGCCAGGCCGCCGACGGCGAGCCCCGCCACTGCGGCGACACTGACGAGGGTCCTGGCCATGACGTTCGATCGCATGCGTTCCTCTTTCCGGTCGCGAGAACAGATCGACACGAGCGTGCGGGCCGGACGACGGCGGAAGCCACACCTCCCCCACAAGTGACGGCCGGGCGGGACGCCGTACCCGTTGACCTGCGCGAAAGCCGCCCGCCGCGGCGGTACGACAGGACGGCCACCGCCGGACTCATACGGGCACCGCGCCCGATCCGTCAGCCGGACAGGGACGACGATCGGGGGATCATGCCGCGTCATGGGAAAGCGCTGCCTGTCGAACTGGAGCCATGCCTACGGCAGTTGATCGTCCGGTTGCGCTGGCTGAAGGAGCGCAGCGGGCTGAGTCTGCACCGGCTGGCGTCGCACACCGGATACAGCCCGAAGTCCTGGGAGCGCTATCTGGCGGGCCGTTCGCTTCCGCCCCCGGAGGCGGTCGCGGCGCTGGCCCGGCTCGGCGGCGGCGATCCGGTGGGGCTGCTCGCGCTGCACGAGGTGGCGGCCCGGGGCGGCGGCGCGGAGGCGGTGCCCGCCGCCCTGCGCGTGTTACGGGACCGCACCGGGCTGAGTCTGGCGGGGCTGGCGGCGCGGACGACGTTCAGCAAGTCGTCCTGGCAGCGCTATCTGGGCGGCCGTGCCCTGCCGCCGCGTGCGGCCGTGGAGCAGCTGTGCGCCCTGGCCGGCGAGCCGGCGGGGCGCTGTCTGGCACTGCGGGAGGTGGTCGCGGCGCAGGGGTACGGCGGGGGTTGACCGGCCGCGTCACGTGGCCGCCAACGCCGTTGTCAGTGGCCGCCCTTACAGTCTGTGGCATGGCGACTCTTCCCAACCCGCTGCCCAAGCTGGCGACCGACCCGAGTGGTCGTTCCCTGGGGCTCCAACTCCCGCCCGGCACACTGCTGGACGAGACCCTCGACGGCCCGTGGCACCAGCCGTTGCTGTGGTACGCGGGGCAGCCCGCCAGTCCCGGCACCTGGACGGCGCTGGGCGCCCCGGCCGCCCGCGCGGGGCTGCTGCCGGTGCTCATCGACGTGACCGAGGTCGACGACTGGGAGTTCGCGCCCGAGGAGACGTCGTACCCCGGGGACCACGACGCCGACGAGGTGCTGGAGGACTACTGGGAGGAGGACCCGCCGGACGGCGAGGAGTGGCCGGGGCTGGCCCTCGCCCCGACGCTGGTCGCCGACCCGGACGCGCGGGCCGCCGATGTCGCCGACGTGCTGAGCCAGGGGCGGCCCTGGCTGAAGGAGCCGCATCTGGCGCTGGTGTCGGCCCGGCGCAGCGCGGACATACCGGCGGCCATCGGCTGGAGCGGGCCGGTGAACTACGAGGAGGACGTGGCCCGGCTGTGCGCGGTACTGCGCTCCTGGGAGGACCGCTTCGGGATACGGGTGGTCGCCCTCGGCCTGGACCATCTCGCCGTCTCGGTGGCCGCACCGCCCGCCGACCTCGACGAGGCGGAGGCGGTGGCCGCCGAGCACTTCGCGTTCTGCCCGTACCGCGTGCTGCCCGGCGCCGACGACACCCTGTCGTCGTACGCCGAGCAGCTGGTCGGCGAGCGGCTGTGGCACTTCTGGTGGGACTGACCCGCCTCAGCCGCGGGGCTCAGCCGCTGAGCCCCGCGGCCAGCCTGCGCAGCCCCTCCTCGATCTCCTCGGGTGTCTGGGTCACGAAGCACAGCCGCAGGGTGGAACGGTCGGGGTCGGCGGCGTAGAAGGGCTCACCGGGGACGTAGGCCACGTCGTGGTCCATCACCCGGCGGAGCAGGGCGGTGGTGTCGTACGGCTCCGGGAGCCGGGCCCAGAGGAACATGCCGCCCTCGGGCCGGTTCCAGGTGGAGCCGGCCGGCAGGGCGTCGGCGAGGCCGGCCAGCATGGCGTCCCGGCGCGCGCCGTACACAGCGCGCACCTTCGCGACATGGTCGTCCAGGACGTCCAGGTACCGGGCGGCGGCGAGCTGGTTGAGGGTGGGGGTGTGCAGGTCGGCCGCCTGCTTGGCCACCGCGCAGGCGCGGCGCAGGGTGCCGGGGGCACGGAGCCAGCCGAGGCGCAGGCCGGGGGCCATCACCTTGGAGAAGGAGCCGAGCAGGACCACCCGGTCCGCGGCGTCGGGGAAGGACGCGATCCAGGGGACGCGGTCGCCGTCGTAGCGCAGTTCGCCGTAGGGGTCGTCCTCGACGATCCACAGGCCGTGCCGGGCGGCGGTGGTGGCGAGGGCGGCGCGCCGGGCGGCGGACATGGTGCGGCCGGTGGGGTTCTGGAAGGTCGGGACGAGGTAGAGGAGTTTGGGCCGCTCGGCGCGGACGAGTTCCTCCAGGGCGGCCGGGTTGACGCCGTCCGCGTCGCCCGGGACGGGCAGGATCCGGGCGCCGGCCAGCCCGAAGACCTGAAGTGCCGCCAGATAGCAGGGGCTTTCGACGAGGACCGTGTCGCCGGGGTCTATCAGTGCGCTCGCCAGAAGGGAGAGGGCCTGCTGGGAGCCGGTGGTGATCAGCAGGTCGTCGGGGTCGGTGGGCAGGCCCTGTGCGGTGACGCGTGCCGCCAGCCCGGCTCGCAGGGCCGGCTCGCCCTCCGTCGTCGAGTACTGCAGGGCCCGTTCCGCCGACTCCTCCAGCACCGTCCGGAAGGCGGCCGCGATGCCCTCCCGGTCGAAGAGTTCGGGCGCCGGCAGCCCGCCCGCGAAGTTGATCACCTCGGGGCGGGCGGTCACCGCGAGGATCTCCCGCACCGGCGACCCGCCGACGGTACGGGCACGGGCCGCGAGCGGCGGCAGGGCGGCTGGTGGGCTGGTGACGGTCATGGACGGCTCCTCAGTCTGATCCTCGTCTTGGCCGGAGCCTAGAGAGGTGGATGCCGTCTACACCCTTGATTCCGCGATACGGACGAAGGGCGCCCGGGCCCTGGATCCGGATAGGCGGGCGTCCCGTCCCGCCGTCCCATGGAGTGGGATCCGTGCAGGTCGGAGGCGTGGACCGGGCTCACTCGTCCCGAATCACCGGTGAGGTCTGGCGGTCCGGGCCCTCCGCCCCACAGGCTGAGGGCATACCGAGATCGCCGACCATGCCGAGCACGCCGAGCACGCCGACGACGTCAAGGGAGCCCTCGCATGTCCGCCACGCGCCCCACCCCGGCCGCCGGCCGCCGCCGTCTCCTGGCGGTGGCCGCCCTGGCGCTGGTCGCCGCGACCGCCCTCAGCGGCTGCCGGGACGGCGAGGGCGTACGCGACGAGGGACCCTCCGCCGTGTCCCTGTCTCACCCCGCCGACGACGCGGTCCGCCAGGCCTCGCCGCCCAGCGGGAACTCGTAGGCGGGCCGCCCGTTGCTCCCGCTGGTGCGGAACGGCCGCCCCTTGTCGTCGATCCGCAGCGTCCCGTGCCGCGAGCCGCTGGACCAGGACAGCTCCAGATACCAGCCCACGGAGTACGCCGAGGCGTCGGCCCTGATGTAGAACACCTCGGGATCCGACTCGCTCACCTTGAACGGGAAGTCCCGGTGCCCCGCCTCCGGCACGACCGCCGGCCGCATCGCGTCCAGGGCGACGGTGAAGGAGCGGGTGGGTACGTTCCCGCCGCAGCCGACGCCCGGATATCCCATCGCGTAGTCGTTCCAGGCGAGCGGCGAACTCCGCTCCGCCGTACGGACCGTGAGCCCCTCCAGCACCACGGACCCGGAGCTGGTGCCCTGCACGGTCAGCGTGACGTACTGCTCCCCCGAGGAGACCGCCTGGTGCGCGGTCACCCACGCGGTCGCGTCGGACTCCAGCGGCGGCGGCGCCACGTGGTCCGGGGCCCGGTCGATCAGGTAGTGCTGGGAGCAGGGGCTTTCCCAGCTGTAGGGCTGGGTGTTGACGGCGAGCGGGGGTGCGGCCGTGCTGTCCTCCGCGGTGGGCGAGGAACCGGCCGAGGCGGTGGACTCGGCCGGACCGGCGGCCGGGGCCGAGGACGCGGCGGAGGGGGTCCGCGAGGCAGTGGACGACGTGGCCGTGGGCGCCCCGGAGGAGCGGCGCGTGCCATGCGGAGCGGCGCCGGCCGCGGCGGTGGCGCCCGCGGGCCCCGCGTTCTTCTCGTCCGTCCCGCCCGAGGGCAGCCGTACGGCGGTGACGGCGGCGCCGAGCAGGACGACGACCGCGATCCCGGCGAGGAGGGCGGGCCGCGGAGTACGACGACCACGCCCGGCGACGCCCGGCCCGACCACCACCTCCACGTCCGCCTCCGGCACCACCGCCGGTTCCGGGTCCGGCACCACCGCCGGTTCCGGGTCCGACACCGGCTCCGGCTCCGCTGTAACAACCGCCTCGGCCGGCTTCTCCGACGCGTCCGCCTTCTCCGGCTTCTCCGACGCGTCCGCCTTCTCCGGCTTCTCCGGCTTCTCCGCCTTCTCCGGCGCGTCCGCCTTCCGCCCCCGTCCCGCATCCGCCAGCACCCACTGCCGATGCAGTTCGACGAGTTCCTCGGGGCCGGCCTTGCACAGCCGGGCGAGGCGTTCCACAGGGGCGTAGTCCGCCGGTACGGCGTCCCCGTTGCAGTAGCGGTGCAGGGTCGAGGTGCTCATGTGCAGCCGCTTGGCGAGCGTGCCGTAACTCAGTCCCGAGCGGTCCTTCAGCTCCCGCAGCAACTCCGCGAAACCGCTTCCCGCAGCGTCGTCCGACACGGTTCCTCCGTCCCCCGTCCCCCACATCCCGATCCCGCGTTCCAGGGGAGGGATGTTCTCCCAGGTCAAAGCCGGTGTGACCGTTCCAGCGTCCCTGATCGTCCGGCAGCTGTGGCGGACGGGACGGAGCGGCCCGCAGGCTGTGGCCATCCAAGCACGCCACCACTCGAAAGAGGATTCGACATGCGCACCGCCCGCCGTGTCCGCCTGCTCGCCGCCACCGGCGCCGCCGTCGCCACCCTCGCCCTCACGGCCTGTGAGAACGGAACGGGCACACGAGACGAGGGAGCGTCCGGGTCGACGACGACCGCGTCGACGCCGACGGCACCCGCACCGAAGCCCTCGGCAACCGCCGACGGCGACACGAGCACCGGGACGGGTACCGGGACCGGAACCGGCAAGTCCACGTCCGCGCCCGTGAGCGACACGACCACGAAGACGCCGAGCGTCGGCGGGGACGGCGGCGGCAAGTCCGCCCCCGTCCTCTGCAACGGCTCCAACACCGCCGTCACCGTCCAGCCGCTCTCCCGCCCGCTGAACCACATGCTGATCACGGTGAAGAACACCGGCAGCAGGACCTGCTATCTGACCTACTACCCCGTGCTCCGCTTCGACGAGATGCAGTGGGTCCCGCAGGCCGCCGAGGAGACCCACCCGCAGGCGGTCACCACCCTCGCCCCGGGCGAGTCGGGGTACGCGGGCGCGCTGCTGTCCGCGGCCGACGGCAGCGGTGACGGCGGTACGACCGGCCGCAAGCTGGCCGTCGCCTTCCAGGGCATGACCCCGAACAGCAGCGGCGGTGCCTCGGCGACACCGTCGCTGCCCGCGAAGGGCGTGTACTACGACAGCTCGCTGCGGGTGACGTACTGGCAGCAGGACCGCAACGACGCCCTCGACTGGTGATCCGGGGTCTCAGCCCAGCATCCGCGCGGCCTCGACCGCCCAGTAGGTGAGGATGTTCTGTGCGCCGGCGCGCTTGATACCGGTCAGGGTCTCCAGGATGGACCGGTCGCGGTCGATCCAGCCCTTCTCGGCGGCGGCCTCGATCATCGAGTACTCGCCGGAGATCTGGTAGGCGGCGACCGGCACGTCCACTGCGTCGGCGACCCGGGCGAGGATGTCGAGGTAGGGCCCGGCCGGCTTGACCATCACCATGTCGGCGCCCTCCTCCAGGTCCAGGGCCAGTTCCCGCATGGACTCCCGCGCGTTGGCGGGGTCCTGCTGGTAGGTCTTGCGGTCGCCCTGCAGCGAGGATCCGACGGCCTCGCGGAAGGGGCCGAAGAAGGCGGAGGCGTACTTGACGGTGTAGGCGAGGATCGCGACGTCCTCGCGCCCGATCTGGTCGAGCGCGTCGCGGATGACGCCGATCTGCCCGTCCATCATCCCGCTGGGCCCGACGACATGGGCGCCGGCGTCAGCCTGTACCTGGGCCATCTCGGCGTACCGCTCCAGGGTGGCGTCGTTGTCCACGCGCCCCTCGGCGTCGAGCACCCCGCAGTGGCCGTGATCGGTCGTCTCGTCGAGACACAGGTCGGACATCACGAGCAGTTCGTCGCCGACCTCGGCCCGCACGTCCCGCAGCGCGACCTGGAGAATCCCGTCGGGGTCGGTGCCGGGGGTGCCGAGGGCGTCCTTCTTGCCCTCCTCCGGCACGCCGAACAGCATGATCCCGGAGATCCCCGCCTCGACGGCCTCCGCGGCCGCCTTCTTCAAGCTGTCCCGGGTGTGCTGGACGACGCCGGGCATGGCGGTGATCGGCACGGGCTCGGTCACGCCCTCGCGGACGAACGCCGGGAGGATGAAGTCCGCGGGGTGCAGCCGGGTCTCGGCGACCATGCGCCGCATGACGGGGGTGGTCCGCAGCCGACGCGGCCGCGTGCCGGGAAAGGAGCCGTACTTCGTCATGTCCCCTACGCTACGCCCGTCACCTGGCCGCACTTGCCGACGGGGCGTCGGTGCCTACTGGCGAACGAGGGCCGACGACGCGCCCTGATAGGGGCGCGGGGCTGTATCGATATGCGGCTACCGCCGCGGGGGCGCGACAAACCCCCACCGGGCCCGCAGTTCCCCACCCACCCACAAAAGAAGGGGGTCCGGGGGCGCAGCCCCCAGACCCCCCGCGGCCCAACTCACGTAGTGCTACGCCGCCGCCGAGCCCCCGGTCGCCGCTCACTCGGCCGCGTCACCGGATCCCCGGCCTCCAGCGCGCTCGCGCGCCGCCGCAGCCCGAACTCCGCCAGCGCCTCCGCCAGCTTCCCGACCGACGGCTCCGGAGCCATCACGTCCACCCGCAGCCCGTGTTCCTCGGCCGTCTTGGCCGTGGCCGGACCGATGCACGCGATGACCGTCACGTTGTGCGGCTTCCCGGCGATACCCACGAGGTTCCGCACGGTGGACGACGACGTGAAGAGCACCGCGTCGAAGCCGCCGCCCTTGATCGCCTCCCGGGTGTCGGCCGGCGGCGGCGACGCCCGTACGGTCCGGTAGGCCGTGACGTCGTCCACCTCCCAGCCCAGCTCGATGAGCCCGGCGACCAGCGTCTCCGTGGCGATGTCGGCGCGCGGCAGGAACACCCGGTCGATCGGGTCGAAGACCGGGTCGTAGGGCGGCCAGTCCTCGAGGAGTCCGGCGGCGGACTGCTCGCCCGACGGCACCAGGTCCGGCTTCACGCCGAAGGCGACCAGCGCCTTCGCGGTCTGTTCGCCGACCGCCGCGACCTTGATGCCCGCGAAGGCGCGTGCGTCGAGCCCGTACTCCTCGAACTTCTCCCGTACGGCCTTGACCGCGTTCACCGAGGTGAAGGCGATCCACTCGTACCGCCCGGTGACCAGACCCTTGACCGCGCGCTCCATCTGCTGGGGCGTGCGCGGCGGCTCGACGGCGATCGTCGGCACCTCGTGCGGCACGGCGCCGTACGACCGCAGTTGGTCGGAGAGGGTCGCCGCCTGCTCCTTCGTCCGCGGCACGAGTACCTTCCAGCCGAACAGCGGCTTGGACTCGAACCACGACAACTGGTCGCGCTGGGCGGCGGACGACCGCTCACCGACCACGGCTATCACCGGGCGGCCGCCGTCCGGCGAGGGCAGCGCCTTCGCCTGCTTCAGGGTCTGGGCGACCGTGCCGAGGGTGGCGGTCCAGGTCCGCTGCCGGGTGGTGGTACCGGCGACCGTGACCGTCATCGGGGTGTCGGGCTTGCGGCCGGCGGCGACCAGTTCCCCGGCGGCCGCGGCCACCGAGTCGAGGGTCGTCGACACCACGACCGTGCCGTCCGAGGCGCCGACCTCGGTCCAGCACCGGTCGGAGGCCGTACGGGCGTCCACGAAGCGGACGTCCGCGCCCTGGGCGTCCCGCAGCGGCACACCGGCGTACGCGGGTACGCCGACCGCCGCCGCGACACCGGGCACGACCTCGAAGGGCACACCGGCGGCGGCGCAGGCGAGCATTTCCTCGGTCGCGTACGTATCTAGTCCCGGGTCCCCGGACACCGCACGGACGACCCGCCTGCCGCCCCGTGCGGCCTCCATGACAAGATGAGCGGCATCCCGCGTGGGCGGGAGCGCAGCGGTTGTTGACGCTCCGTCAACAACCGTCAGTTGAGGCGTGCCTGTGCCCTGATACGGGTCCGACGAGGAACCCGGATTCATGGGTACGACGGAGACGCCCTGCCTGGCGTGGCCCCTGATCACGTCGAGCACGTCGTGCTCGGCGACCAGGACGTCCGCGCTGGACAGAGCCTCCACGGCACGCAAGGTCAGCAGTCCCGGATCCCCGGGTCCGGCACCCAGGAAGGTGACGTGCCCGTGTTCAAGGCCGGCGGGAAGGTTGGTGGGGCTCACTGTGCTCGCTCCCCCATTAGACCGGCCGCGCCCTGGGCAAGCATCTCGGAGGCGAGTTCGCGACCGAGCGCCGTCGCCTGGTCGTTTGTCTCGGGCACGGGACCGGTGGTGGACAACTGCACCATCCGTGTGCCGTCGATCGTGCCGACGACGCCACGCAGGCGCATTTCCTTGACAATCTGCCCGTCGGCCAGAAGGTCGGCAAGCGCGCCCACAGGGGCGGAGCAGCCGGCCTCCAGGGCGGCGAGCAGTGATCGCTCGGCGGTCACGGCGGCCCGCGTGAACGGGTCGTCGAGTTCCCCGAGCGCGGCGATCAGCGACGCGTTGTCCGCGGCGCATTCGATCGCCAGTGCCCCCTGGCCGGGGGCGGGCAGAACCGTGTCGACCGACAGGAAGTCGGTCACCTCGTCGATGCGGCCGATGCGGCTGAGTCCCGCCGCGGCCAGGACCACGGCGTCGAGCTCGCCGTCGTGTATGTATCCGATCCGCGTGTCGACGTTCCCGCGGACCGGGACGGTCTCGACGTCCAGGCCGTGGGTGCGTGCGTACGCGTTCAGCTGCGCCATCCGGCGCGGTGAACCGGTGCCGATGCGCGCACCGCGGGGCAGGTCGGTGAACTTCAGCGCGTCCCGGGCGACGATCACGTCACGCGGGTCCTCGCGTACCGGTACGGCGGCCAGGACCAGGTCCTCGGGCTGCGTGGTCGGGAGGTCCTTGAGCGAGTGAACCGCGAAGTCGACCTCGCCACGCAGCAGCGCGTCCCGCAGGGCGGTCACGAAGACACCCGTGCCGCCGATCTGTGCGAGGTGCTTGCGGGAGATGTCGCCGTAGGTGGTGATCTCGACGAGCTCGACGGGCCGTCCGGTCACCTGGCTCACGGCTTCCGCCACTCGCCCGGACTGGGCCAGGGCGAGTCTGGATCGCCTGGTCCCCAGTCGCAGTGGGTTGTCACTCATTCCTGTCGGTCCTTCTTGTCTGTGCTGTCCACGGCCCGCGAGACGGAGGCCACCGTCTCGGGGTCGAGGTCGAACAGGGTCCGCAGCGCGTCCGCGTACCCGGCGCCGCCGGGCTCCGCCGCCAGCTGCTTGACCCGTACCGTCGGCGCGTGCAGGAGCTTGTCGACGACCCGGTGCACGGCCTGCCGGATCTCTCCGCGCTGCCGTTCGTCCAGGTCGGGCAGGCGCCCGTCGAGCCGCGCGATCTCACCGGCCACCACGTCGGCCGCCATGGTGCGCAGGGCGACCACGGTCGGCGTGATGTGCGCGGCCCGCTGCGCCGCCCCGAAGGCGGCCACCTCGTCGGCGACGATCCGTCGCACCTGGTCCACGTCGGCCGCCATGGGGGCGTCCGCGGACGCCTCCGCCAGCGACTCGATGTCCACCAGCCGCACCCCGGCCAGCCGGTGCGCGGCCGCGTCTATGTCGCGGGGCATGGCGAGGTCGAGGAGGAAGAGCGCGGGGGCGGGCCGGGCGAGACCCGCGACCGGCTCGGGCCTGCGCAGTTCGGGGATGCGCCCCAGCCGGGTGGCGGTCGCGGCGAGCG
Source organism: Streptomyces sp. NPDC051105 (assembly GCF_040682795.1). Lineage (NCBI taxonomy): Bacteria > Bacillati > Actinomycetota > Actinomycetes > Kitasatosporales > Streptomycetaceae > Streptomyces > Streptomyces sp. NPDC051105. The sequence goes on from NZ_JBFBBR010000003.1 coordinate 714,631, forward strand.
CGCCGATCAGCTCCGCGTCGGCCTCGGGCGTACGGCGCCCGGCCTCCCGGATGTCGACGGTGCCGTTGTCCACCCAGGCCGCGTGCTGTTCCAGCTCGGCGGCGGCCATCCCGGCGACGGCGGCCTCGCCCATCACGGAGAAACCGCTCTGTTCGGCCGTGAGGTCGAGCGGGCAGTTCTCGTCGGCGGCGCCGAGGCCGGTGCCGGGGAGGCCGGTGCCGGGGAGGCCGGTGGCGGGGAGCTTCGGGGCGCCCTGCGCCGGACGGTCGTCCTCGATCTCGGCGACCGGCTCGCCGGTCCGCCCCTCGACCGCCGCGGCGACCGCCTCGGCCGTCAGCACCAGCCCGGTGGCCCCGGTACAGGAGACGGCGACGTCGGCACGTGTCAGCTCGACCGGCACCGAGTCCATCGGTACCGCGCGGGCCACCACGTCCGTGTCGTCGCTGTCGTTGAGGATCTCGGCGAGGCGCGCGGCGCGGTCGTACGTCCGGTTCGCCACGACGATCTCCGCGACGCCCGCCCGGGCCAGCGTGGCCGCGGCCAGCGAGGACATCGAGCCGGCGCCGACGACCAGCGCCTTCTTGCCCTTGGCCCAGGCCTCGACGTCGGTACCGGCGGCGAGCTGCTCCAGGCCGAAGCTGACAACGGACTGTCCGGCCCGGTCGATCCCGGTCTCGGCGTGGGCGCGTTTGCCGACCCTCAGCCCCTGCTGGAAGAGGTCGTTCATCAGCCGGCCGGCGCTGTTGAGTTCCTGCGCCAGGGCGAGCGAGTCCTTGATCTGCCCGAGGATCTGTCCTTCGCCCACGACCATCGAGTCCAGCCCGCAGGCCACCGAGAACAGATGGTGGACGGCCCGGTCCTCGTAGTGCACGTAGAGATAAGGAGTGAGCTCGTCGAGACCGACCCCGCTGTGCTGGGCGAGCAGCGTGGACAGCTCGGCGACTCCGGCGTGGAACTTGTCCACGTCGGCGTAGAGCTCGATGCGGTTGCAGGTGGCGAGCACCGCGGCCTCGCCGGCCGGTTCGGCGGCGACCGTGTCCTGGACCAGCTTGACCTGGGCGTCCGCGGCGAGCGCGGCCCGTTCCAGGACGCTGACCGGGGCGCTGCGGTGGCTCAGCCCGACGACGAGGAGACTCATGCCGGCATCACGGCGGGTACGTCCCCGTCGGGTCCCTGCTCGGTGGACTCCTGGTGGGCGGCGACGGACGCGACCGTGCCCTCGTGGTCCTCGCCGGCCTTGCGTTGCTCGTGGAAGGCGAGGATCTGCAGCTCGATGGAGAGGTCGACCTTGCGCACGTCGACGCCGTCCGGGACGGTCAGCACGGTGGGCGCGAAGTTCAGGATGGAGGTGACGCCGGCGGCCACGAGCCGGTCACAGACCTGCTGGGCGGCACCGGCGGGCGTGGCGATGACCCCGATCGACACACCGTTGTCGGTGATGATCTTCTCCAGGTCGTCCGTGTGCTGCACCGGAATACCCGCGACCGGCTTTCCTGCCATCGCCGGGTCGGCGTCTATCAGGGCCGCGACCCGGAAGCCGCGGGAGGCGAAGCCGCCGTAGTTGGCGAGAGCGGCGCCGAGGTTACCGATACCGACGATCACCACCGGCCAGTCCTGGGTCAGGCCCAGCTCACGGGAGATCTGGTAGACGAGATACTCGACGTCGTAGCCGACACCGCGCGTTCCGTACGAGCCCAGGTAGGAGAAGTCCTTGCGCAGCTTCGCGGAGTTGACCCCCGCGGCGGCCGCCAGCTCCTCGGAGGAGACCGTGGGGACCGAGCGCTCCGACAGTGCGGTCAGCGCCCGGAGGTACAGCGGAAGCCTGGCGACGGTGGCCTCGGGGATCCCTCGGCTGCGGGTCGCCGGTCGGTGAGTTCGGCCAGTTGCCACGGTGCTCCTGCGGGTAGAGCGGGGCTGCGGACGGTCACACGTTCCCAGACCGCCCCGTCGACAGCAGGCTATGTCTTTGTGAACGCGTGCACAAAGATTGTGTCCGATTTGCCCGGCCAACGTGACCGGGGTCACGCGCCCCCGGCGCAGTCGCGGGGAACCGGCGCACACACGCTCGCGCTCCATCTCGGATGGGGGCAAAACAGTACACACTCCTCACGAATCCCGCCCCCGAGACCAAGCCGCCGTCGATCCTAAGCGACTTTGGAGCCCGTTTGGACTAGTCAGTCAGTGCCTTGCGGAGGCGCTCTTCGTTCACACGCCAGAAGGTGTGCTGTTCACCGTCGACGAGTACGACCGGAATCTGCTCCCAGTACAGATCGTGCAGTTGTGAATCCTGGGTGATGTCCTTCCCTTCCCAGGGCACCCCCAGCTCGCCGCACACCTTCTCGACCACGACCTGTGCGTCATCGCACAAATGACAGCCCGGCTTACGGATCAGAGTGACCAAACGCGCACGAGACGGAGGTGCCTTGCGGCCGAAGAGAGGACTCATGCGGTCCATTCTCCCGCCCTGCCACGCCCTGTTCGACGCCTTGTTTAACGGACCGGTCGCGGAGAGTTCACACCCATCCAACTCCCGCGACTCCGGGACCACCGAACAGACTGGCTATGCTCACGACATGGCCGCTCTCGGATGGCTCACTCCCCGTAGGCGCTCCGCCACGGCGCGGAGCGTGTTGGCAGGCGAGGCCTCGGCGGAGGCCGCGCGCAAGAGCCAGGAAGCCCTGGCCGAGGACGCGTCGGCGTCGACCGGGCACACCTTGTCCAAGGACGCCGGAGAACCGGACTTCCCGGTGCTCGGCGACACCAAGGCCGCCGCGTTCTTCGACCTCGACAACACGGTCATGCAGGGCGCCGCGATCTTCCACTTCGGCCGGGGCCTGTACAAGCGGAAGTTCTTCGAGACCCGCGACCTGGCCAAGTTCGCCTGGCAGCAGGCGTGGTTCCGGCTGGCCGGCGTCGAGGACCCGCAGCACATCCAGGACGCGCGGGACTCCGCCCTCTCCATCGTCAAGGGCCACCGGGTCGCCGAACTCCAGACCATCGGCGAGGAGATCTACGACGAGTACATGGCCGAGCGCATCTGGCCCGGCACCCGCGCCCTCGCCCAGGCCCACCTGGACGCGGGCCAGAAGGTGTGGCTCGTCACAGCGGCACCGGTGGAGATCGCCGGCGTGATCGCCCGCCGCCTGGGCCTGACGGGAGCGCTCGGCACGGTCGCCGAGTCGGTGAACGGCATCTACACGGGCAAGCTGGTCGGCGAGCCCCTGCACGGTCCGGCGAAGGCCGAGGCGGTACGCGCCCTGGCCGCCGCCGAGGGCCTGGACCTGTCCCGCTGCGCGGCCTACAGCGACTCCCACAACGACATCCCGATGCTGTCCCTGGTCGGCCACCCGTACGCCATCAACCCGGACACGAAGCTGCGCAAGCACGCGCGGGAGATGGACTGGCGCCTGCGCGACTACCGCACGGGGCGCAAGGCGGCGAAGGTGGGCATCCCGGCGGCGGCCGGGGTGGGAGCGGTGGCCGGTGGCACGGCGGCGGCGATCGCACTGAGCCGACGGCGCCGGTAGCGTGCCTGGCGGAACAGCGCCGTAGAACTGCGGGCCGTGTCCCGTCCGCGGCTGGCCTGTGGCCGCTGGCGCAGTTCCCCGCACCCCTAAAGGGGCGCCGCAGCCGAGGGCGCCTTATCACTCGACCCAGCCTGCGGGCAGTCGTGCCGCTGGGGCGGCACGGGTGGGCGCAGGCGGCACCCTGCAAGCGCCGGCAAGCGAAACCCCGCACCCGCACCCGCACCCGCACCCGCACCCGCACCCGCACACCCCGGCGCCCCGAACCTCGCGCCCCAAACCTCGCGCGCCCGAATTATCGCGCCGTCATCCCAACACGCCCTCGACTCCGCCTCAACACGCATCTTTCTGATCAACAACCGATCACTCTGTGGCACTTGAACCACCCCAAATCGGTTACAGAAGCGACGCAATCGGTGATTTGAGCAACTCGGTGTAGCAGTGCCTGCACGAAGCGTTATTCTCCTCAGACGCAAACCGGTACCCCTCCGTCGCTACGACGGGTGAAAGGTTCCGTACTGCACGTGATGGAAGCTCTGCCTCTGGGAGTCCCGTGTACCCACACGTCGGGGTTGACGCCTCGGGCCTGGCTACGCTGCGCGCAACTGTCGCGACGGTCAAAGAGACGCTGCGCGGCCTTGTCCCGACCGCGTACGCCGTCCCCGCCTTCGCCACCGCCGCACCGATCGGCCCGTGCTACGCACTGGCCGACGGCACGGCGGCCGTCGGCAGACGCGGCCGTGCCACCGGCACCGCCGCGACCACCGCCCGTCGCCCGGCCGCGGACAGCGACAGCGCCCGGATGATGGACCTCGTGGAGCGCGCCCAGGCCGGCGAGTCCGACGCCTTCGGCCGCCTCTACGACCAGTACAGCGACACCGTGTACCGCTACATCTACTACCGCGTCGGCGGCAAGGCGACCGCGGAGGACCTCACCAGTGAGACGTTCCTGCGCGCCCTGCGCAGGATCGGCACCTTCACCTGGCAGGGCCGCGACTTCGGCGCCTGGCTGGTCACCATCGCCCGCAACCTGGTCGCCGACCACTTCAAGTCGAGCCGTTTCCGGCTGGAGGTCACCACCGGTGAGATGCTCGACGCCAACGAGGTCGAGCGTTCCCCGGAGGACTCCGTCCTGGAGTCCCTCTCGAACGCGGCACTCCTGGACGCCGTACGACGACTCAATCCCCAGCAGCAGGAGTGCGTGACGCTCCGCTTCCTCCAGGGCCTCTCGGTCGCCGAGACCGCCCGCGTGATGGGCAAGAACGAGGGCGCCATCAAGACCCTCCAGTACCGGGCCGTGCGCACTCTCGCCCGGCTCCTCCCGGACGACGCACGCTGAGCCGGGCACACTCGGCGATACCCAACTCACGCTCCGTGAAAGCCTGTTGCCTTTCTCAGTCGATCACCGGTCGTCCGTAACCCAAGTGCCGAGCCGCTCGTTGTGCGGGATACAGGCTCCCTGTGGTCACGTCCAGCAAGACCCTGATCACACGATCGTGTGAATTGGTCGAGGGCGTGCAACCCTCAGGACCCCCTGGGGAGTCGACCGTCATGACGAGAGGAGGTGCCGCCAGTGATCGCGAACGTATCGGCGCACCGGCGGGCGAACGCCTTCGCCCAGGCCCTGGAGGAGCAGCCCGACCGGGACCCGGCGGCCGAGCGGTCCGAGGGGCCGGCGGGCGATCCGCCGGCCACGCCGGACCGGGCCGAACGGACCGAGCCGGGCGAGCTGTTGGCCCTGGCGACAGGGCTCGCCGCACTGCCCAAGCCGGTGCTCGACCCGGAGGTCAAGGTCGTTCACCGGGCCCAGCTGGTGGCCGCGATGGAGGCCATGCTGGCGGAGGGCACCCTGGGCGGGGCGGCGGACGCGTCGCTTCCCGAGCAGCGCTCCCACCGGTCCAAGGGCGCACACCGGGCCAGCCCGCTGGGCAAACTGCGACCGCGTTCCCGGCTCACCAAGGGGCTGGCCGCGGGTGGCCTGAGCGTCGGCGTGGCTGCCGGAGCCTTCGGTGGCGTCGCCGCCGCCAGCTCCGGCGCCCTGCCCGGCGACTCGCTGTACGGCCTCAAACGCGGCATCGAGGACTTCAAGCTCAACTATCTGGCCGACGGCGACGACCAGCGCGGCCAGACCTACCTCGACCAGGCCTCGACCAGGCTGATGGAGGCCCGGCGGCTGATGGACCGTGATCGCGGCGGCCATCTCGACCACGAGTCCATCGGTGAGATCCGCCGGACCCTGTCCGGTATGCAGCACGACGTCACCGAGGGCCACCGGCTGCTGCACGAGGCCTACGAGCGCGATCCGAACTCGCTGGGCCCCATGCAGGCCCTCTCCGCCTTCGCCCAGTCCCACCGCGAGGCCTGGGGCGCGCTGCGCGACAAGCTCCCGGTCCAGCTCGGGGACGTCAGCCAGCAGGTGTCGTCGGTCTTCGACGCCATAGACGAAGAGGTCGCCCCGCTGCAGTCCCTGCTCCCCCAGCCGCCCCAGGAGACCGGCGGCGGCACCGGCAAACAGGGCACCGGCAGGGCGTCCACCGGCACCTCCGGCAGCCACCGGTCGACGGCCCCGTCGTCCTCGGGCAGTTCCTCCTCGGGCCACGAGTCCGGCACCGGCAGCCCCAGCGGCTCGGCCTCCGGCAGCGCCGACGACGGCCTGATCGGCGGCGCCGCGGGCGGCCTCCTGGACCCCCCGAAGACCGGGAGTTCGGGCGGCAGCAGCGCGTCCCCGTCAAAGAGCCCGACCAGCGAACCGGACGTCACCCTGCCCCCGCTCCTCCCCGGCCTCCTACCGGGCCTGGGCATCGACAGCGAGGACGCGTCGAACTAGCGGGTTCCCGAGGGCGCCCCTCCACACGAGGGGCGCCCTCAGCGCCCCTTTCAGGGGCGCGGGGCTGTATCTGGTACGCGGCTCCGCCGCGTGGGCGCGACCAACCCCCCACCGGTCCCGCAGGCGACACTCAGCGCATCGCGCTCAGAAGAACACCGACCGCCGCTGCACCAGCAACTTGTACAGCGTGTGCTGGATCTGCTCGCGCACCTGATCCGTCAGGTTGAACATCAGCATCGGATCCTCGGCCGCCTCCGGCGGATAGCCGTCCGTACGGATCGGCTCCCCGAACTGAATCGTCCACTTCGTCGGCAGCGGAACCGCCCCGAGCGGCCCGAGCCAGGGAAACGTCGGCGTCAGCGGAAAGTACGGGATCCCCAGCACCCGGGCCAACGTCTTCGCGTTGCCGAGCATCGGGTAGATCTCCTCGGCCCCCACGATCGAGCAGGGAATGATCGGCGTCCCCTGCCGCAGCGCGGTCGACACGAACCCGCCCCGCCCGAACCGCTGGAGCTTGTACCGCTCGCTGAACGGCTTCCCGATGCCCTTGAACCCCTCCGGCATCACCCCGACCAGCTCACCCTGCCCCAGCAGCCGCTCGGCGTCCTCCGCGCACGCGAGCGTGTGTCCGAGCTTGCGCGCCAGTTCGTTCACCACCGGCAGCACGAAGACCAGGTCGGCCGCCAGCAGCCTGAGGTGACGATTCGCCGGGTGATGGTCGTGCACGGCGACCTGCATCATCAGCCCGTCCATCGGGAGCGTCCCGGAGTGGTTGGCGACGATCAGCGCGCCGCCCTCGGCCGGGATGTTCTCCATGCCCTTCACCTCGACGCGGAAGTACTTCTCGTACACCGGCCGCAGCATGGACATCAGGACCTGGTCGGTCAGCTCCTCGTCGTACCCGAAGTCGTCGACCTCGTAGTCCCCGGTCAGGCGCCGGCGCAGAAACGCGAGACCGCGTGCGACGCGCTGCTCCAGACCGGCGTCGTCGTGCGGCTCCTCCGCGCCCGTCTCAGGGCTCTCCCGGGTCACATGGACATCTTCCTGCGCGGGGATCCGCGCGGCGAGAGGCTGGACCTCACGTACCACCCCGGACTCGCGCACCACCGCCTGCTCGCCGCCGCCCTTGCGCCGGTTCCCCGGGCCCCGGCGCCGGGCCGGCCGCTGCACGGCAGCCCCGCGGGACCGGTCGTCGTCGAACGGAATGACCTTGGCGTCCGCCATCGTGTTGCGCTCCTCAGTTGGCGCTCTGCGTCGGTGTCTTCCCGCCGCTCAGGACGGGCAGGGCGGCGATCCGGTCGACGGCGGCGGCCACCGCCTGTGGCGGCAGCAGCCCCGTGGCCTGGGCGCGCACGAAGTCCGCGAACGTCTGCGCCGTCGTGTACTTCGGCCGGAATCCCAGCGTCTCGCGCATCTGGTCGGTGGCGACCACCCGACCGTGCGTCAGCAACCGGATCTGCTCGGGCGAGAAGTCGCTCATGCCGAGCGTCCGCACCAGGGACCCGGCCCAGGTGACCGCCGGCAGCAGCAACGGCACGGTGGGCCGCCCCAGCCGCCGCGAACACTGCGAGAGCAACAGCACACCGTCGCCCGCGACATTGAACGTGCCGCTGTTCAGGGTTCCCCGCGCCGGCTCGTGCGCGGCGATCCGCAGGACGTCGATCACATCGTCCTCGTGCACGAACTGCAGCCGGGGGTCGTACCCGAAGACGGTGGGCAGCACGGGGAGCGAGAAGTAGGAGGCGAGCGGGGTATCGGCGGTCGGCCCGAGAATGTTGGCGAACCGCAGCACGCACACGGCCACGTCCGGCCGCCTTCTGGCGAACCCCCGCACGTACCCCTCCACCTCCACCGTGTCCTTGGCGAACCCGCCGCTGGGCAGCGATTTCGGCGGGGTCGTCTCCGTGAAGACGGCGGGATCCTTCGGCGCGGAGCCGTACACGTTCGTACTGGACTTGATCACCAGCCGCTTGACGCCGGGCGACTTCTGGCAGGCGCCGAGCAGCTGCATGGTCCCGATGACGTTGGTCTCTTTGACGGTGGCCCGGCTCCCGCTGCCGAGCGGCGTACCGGTCACGTCCATGTGGACGACGGTGTCGGCGCCGGTCTCGGCGAGGATGCGGGCGATGGCCGGCTGTCGGATGTCGGTCTGGACGAAGTCGGCCCCGCCCAGGTGGTGCTCCGGCGGCACCGCGTCCACGGCGACGACCCGGTCCACTTCGGGGTCACGCTGGATCCGTCGTACGAACCGGCCCCCAAGTTGACGGGCCACTCCGGTCACAAGCACGACCTTCCCCAAGATCAGCGCCCTTCTTCCGTGTTCCCGTAGTACCCGTAGTTCCCGTATGCGGGCCAACTTAGCGGGTTGATGTTGCGCTGGCATGCCCCCTGCAGGCCAGGGCGAGCCGTCGCGGCCGGAAAATGCGTGTGGCCCCCCACCGTACTGGTGGGGGGCCACATACAAGCTCTCGCGGCTCGGCGCCGTAATTACTTCTTGTTACGGCGCTGAACGCGCGTGCGCTTGAGCAGCTTGCGGTGCTTCTTCTTGGCCATCCGCTTGCGCCGCTTCTTGATAACAGAGCCCACGACTACCCTCGCTCACTTCTCATCACTCGGTGCTGGGCGCCATGGGCCCATACGACCTACGAGGGGCTAGCCTACCCGCCCGAGCGCTGAGGTCGTAATCGAGGTGCTCCGGGTATCCCGAAACCGTCGTCAGGCGGTCTCCACCCCCACATAGCTCTCGCGAAGGTACTCGTGTACCGCTTGCTCGGGGACGCGGAAGGACCGCCCCACCCGGATAGCGGGCAGATGACCGCTGTGCACCAGCCGGTACACGGTCATCTTCGACACTCGCATCACCGCGGCGACCTCCGCCACGGTAAGGAACACAACCTCGTTGAGAGGCCTCTCGCCAGCTGCCATGACACACCTGAACCTTCCGCACTCGACGGGCCACCGGCTTCCCCTTCCGGTGACTCTTCGTCGTTGCGTGCTCACTCCCCAATGTAGGGGCGGGTGATGCGAGTGGGGAAGAGGTGCACCCATCGGCGGCCTACTGTGACAGACACGCTCGATTGAGTACGTAGCGGGTAAGGGGCGTGTAGTAATCGGACCGCACGCCGTCATCAACCGGAACGGCGACGGACACGACCCCCTCGGCCTCGCCCACAAAGAGCGCGGGGTCATCCGTATCCGCCAGCCCAATGGCCTCAAACCCGAGCTGACCAGCACCGCAGACCCACCCGTGGTCCCCCACCACCAGCTCGGGCAACCGCCCGCCGCCGCCCGCCGCCGCATCCAGCGCCACCCGAACCGGCAGCGGTGAGTGCGTGTGCGTACCCGGCGCACAACCGGGGCGTTCACCTCCCGATTCCCGCACCAACCCGACACCTTGTACGTAATCGAGGTTGCACGTACGTAGACCGAACCGGGTCGTTATGTCGACACAGCGACCCTGCGCAGGGGTGAGGACCTCACACCCCGCCGCCGACAACGCGTGCGCGAGACCGGCGTAGAAGCCGATCAGCCGATGCGGATGCCCGGTCCCGAACAACACGGGCGCCCGCCGCCGGGCGGCGTGCGCCACCCGCTCCGCGAAGGAATCCAGCGCGGCGACGGTCAGCTCCGGATCGATCACATCATGCCCTGAAACACACCGAGGATCGTCCGAAACCCCACACTTGCCCGCCATCAACCGAACCAAATCCCGCTCGCTCCACCCTCCCTGCGGATCAATACCGATCAACACCCGAGGATCCCGATCCGCGAACAACCGGTAACGCCGAAGACTCCGCTCGCGGGAGGAAGCCACCACCCCCGCCAGCCCCACAGCCACCAGGTAATCCCGAAGCCCACCACCACTCGACACCCCAGAGATGGTGACGGACCCAGCCGCCCGAAAAGCCCAGAACCGGAGGAACACCCCACGGTTGGCGTAACGATCCACCCACCCCTACGCCAACAACCCCCGCAGCGGGTACACAGCCCGCCGGGTAGCCAGCACCGCCTGGTCCACGCGGTCAGCGGGGTCGTAGCCCGCCTCCCACTCCGCCCATTCCACCGGCCACCGCCCGTCCGTCATCCGACCGGGCCCCAACTGCCGAGTCCGGGCGAACACTTCCTGCCGCCACCCCTCGGGAACCAGCGCCTCAGGCGCGATCTCCCGCCCCGCGGCGATCGCCACCAGATGCGTCCACGACCGGGGCACCACATCCACCACCTCGTACCCCCCACCCCCCAACGCGACCCACTTCCCCCCGGCGTACTCGTGCGCCAGCTCATGGCAGGCGACCTGCACAGCCCGCTGCGCATCCAGTGAGACGGCGAGATGGGCCAACGGATCCTCGAAATGCGTATCGGCGCCGTGCTGGGTCACCAGCACCTGCGGCCGGAAGCCGGCGACCAGCTCCGGCACCACCGCGTGGAACGCCCGCAACCACCCCGCGTCCCCGGTCCCCGCCGGCAGCGCCACGTTCACCGCGGAGCCCTCCCCCGCCCCGGCCCCGACCTCCTGGGGCCAGCCGGTCCCCGGGAACAACGTACGGGGGTGCTCATGCAGCGAGATCGTCAGAACCCGCGGATCCTCCCAGAACGTGGCCTGCACCCCGTCCCCGTGATGCACGTCGACGTCGACATACGCGACCCGCTCGGCCCCGAGCTCCAGCAACCGGGCGATGGCCAGCGAGGCGTCGTTGTAGATGCAGAACCCGGAAGCCGTCCCCGGCATCGCGTGGTGCAACCCACCCGCGAAGTTCACGGCGTGATCGACGTCTCCCCGCCACACCGCCTCCGCCGCCCCCACCGACTGCCCCGCGATCAACGCGGACACCTCGTGCATCCGGGCGAACGCGGGATCGTCCGCCGTCCCCAGCCCGTACGACTGATCAGCCGCCGCGGGATCGGCCGAGGCCGCCTTCACCGCCTCGACATAGTCCTCCCGGTGCACCAGCCGCAGCGTCGACTCCCCGGCCGGCTTCGCCGCGACGACGTCCACCACCCGGTCGAGCCCGAACGCATCGACCAGTGTCCGGGTCAACGCCAGCCGGACCGGATCCATCGGATGACCCGGACCGAAGTCATAGCCCGTTACTGCCTCGTCCCACATCAGCTGTGCGCGGCCGCTCATGTCCGCCACCGTATCGGTCCGGTTGAGTCGCGAACGAACGGGCGTACACCAACGTCACCAGCACCAACACCATCGGCACCAGCATCGCCCCGCGATAACTCCACGCGTCGCCCAGCGCACCCACCAACGGCGAACCGATCAGGAACCCGACGTAGTTGAAGATGTTCAGCCGGGCGATGGCCGCATCCGAATCCCCCGGGAACAACCGCCCGGCCGCCGCGAAGGTCTGCGGCACCAGTACGCACAACCCCAGCCCCAGCAGAGTGAACCCGACCATCCCCACCCACGCCCCGGACGCCCCCGCCACCACCGCGAACCCGACCGCCGCCACCAGCGCCCCCAGCCGTACGACCGCCACGGCCCCGAACCGCCGTACCCCGAAGTCCCCGATGGCCCGCCCGACCAGCGTGGTGACCATGTACACGTTGTACGGCACGGTGGCCAGCTGCTCACTGCTGCCCAGCACATCCTTCAGATACTTCGCACTCCAGTTGGAGACGGTCGAGTCACCGATGTAGGCGAAGGTCATCACCAGACACAGCGGCAGCAGCAGCTTGAAGACGACACCACCGCCCGCACCGGCGCCCGCCCCGACCTCGGCGTCCTCCGCCGGCTTGCCGTCCACAAACCACCGGCTCGCCACCAGCGCGGCCGGCAACAGCACGGCGACGACCGGCAGGTACGACACCCACAGCGCGAGATGCCAGTGCGCCCCCACCCAGGCCAACGAGGCCCCCAGAATCCCACCAAGGCTGTAGGCGGCGTGGAAGCTGAGCATGATGCTGCGTCCGTACGTCCGCTGCAGGCTCACCCCGAGCATGTTCATCGAGGCGTCCAACGCCCCGACCGCCAGCCCGAACGCGGCCAGCGCGACCGCCAGCTCGGCCACCTGCCCGCCGGCCCCCACCCCGAGCAGCGCCAGCATCACCACGGGCTGGGACCAGCGCAGCAGCCGACTCGGCCGTATTCGCCTCACCAGCTGCTCGGTGGTCACACTGCCGACGCCGGCCAGGATCGGCACGGCGGCGAGAAAGACCGGCAGCAGCGCGTCGGAGACGCCGTACCGGTCCTGGATGGCGGGGATGCGCGTCACGAGCAGCGCGAAAGTGGCACCCTGCGTGAAGAAGCTGAACGCCAACGAGGCCCTACCGCGCCGCAGCACATCTGTCATGGCGGCGAGCGTAGGGCCCCGGCGTACTCGTGGGTAGATCCAGCCAAAGATGAATTTCCTTCAGCTTTACCTTCGGCAGTGCCGGTCCAGTGGTTCGGCCAGTGGTGTCTGTCCAGCTGGGTCTGTCCAGCTGGGTCTGTCCAGCTGGGTCTGTCCAGCTGGGTCTGTCCAGCTGGGTCTGTCCAGCGGTGTCAGGCGGCGACAGCCACCTGTCGCTTCACGCTGTCCTCCGCCTCCTCCGCGGCCTTCACCTCGGCGGAGATCATCCGGGCCATCGGCTCGGCGGCGAGCCCGCCGCCGACCACCATCCCGATCCCGATCGCGCTGACCAGGATGACCGTGCCGAGCCAGACCATGGTGTCCACGGGCAGCGTGTAGGCCCCCACGATCCGCACCACGCACTCGGCGAGCAGCAGCACGCCCCACACGAGAGAGTAGACCCGCTCCGACCGCCGGAACGCGGCGGATTCGGACCGCAGCCGCTCGAAGGCCGCCTCCCTGGCCGCGTCGCCCTTCAGCACGAACGGCTTGAGCCCCTCGGTCATCATCGGCCGGCCCATCACCACCGACACCAGGATCGCGATCCCGATCGCGCTGCTGACCCCGCTGTCCTTGGCGAGCATCAGCCGCGGGTCGCCGGAGACGAAGCTCAGCGCCAGCGAGACCAGGTTCACCAGCAGGATGAGCCCCGCAAACGCGTTGCCCCGGCGCTCCTTGACCACGCTCCACACCGTCCGCAGAGCCGGCACCACACTGCTCCAGGCGAGCGCCGCGAACGTGCTCATCCCGAAGGCGCCCTTGAAGAGGTAGTACGACCCGAGGGGAACCGCCACGTCCACGATCAGCGGCTTGAAGTTCTCCAGCACGCTGGGCTGCTGCTTGTCCTGGTCGCTGTTCCGGGCCCCGGTGTTCGTCGTCTTCGTCATGCCCCCAGCTTCGCGTCCGGGCGGGGGCCCCAGTAGAAACGTTCGTCCGTAGCTCGGCATGACAATTGTCAGCCCCGCCGTACTGCCCTCGGTCATTCCAGCAGGTCAGCCAATTGCCCCGGGTCGGAGAAGAGTTGCGTGGCGCCCTGCAGCCGGTCGACCGGTGTCATGGCCGTGAACCCGTACACGTCCATGCCGGCCGCGACAGCGGCCTGCACACCCAGCGGACTGTCCTCCACGACGGCACAACGCCCCGGCGCGACACCCATCCGCTCGGCCGCGTACAGGAAGAGGTCCGGTGCCGGCTTCCCCCTCCCCACGTCCTGCGAACTGAAGATCCGTGACTCGTCGAACCACCGGTCGAGCCCGGTCGTCCGATGCCCCACCCGAATCCGCTCATGACTCCCGGACGACGCCACGCAGTACGGCACCCCGTCGGCCACCAGCCGCTCAAGCACCTCCGCCACCCCGGCGACGGGCTTCAACTCGGCCTCGAAGGCGGCGAACACCCGCGCATGGAAGACGTCATCGAAGTCGTCGGGCAGCCGCTGTCCGGTGCGCTCCTGAACGAGGTCATGGATCCGGTGCATCGCGGATCCCATGTAGTCCCGTATGGAGTCCTCGTAGGAGGTGGGATGTCCCAGCTCGGTGAGGTAGGCGGCCAGGAGCCGGTTGGAGATGGGCTCGCTGTCGACGAGGACGCCGTCGTTGTCGAAGATAACCAGGTCGTAGCGCATACCACCGAGCTTAAACGCACCCACAAAAACACCCGTAAACGCAGAAAGGCCCACGCCGTAACGGCGTGGGCCTTTCCTAAAATTTGTTCGGCGGTGTCCTACTCTCCCACAGGGTCCCCCCTGCAGTACCATCGGCGCTGTAAGGCTTAGCTTCCGGGTTCGGAATGTAACCG